>NZ_JAWXXK010000008.1:0-191833 GCF_034335015.1 Neglectibacter caecimuris
ACAAACGAGAACGGGTCAGAGCGGTTGCTGTGCCCCAGTGGGGCACGTTCAGCAATGTCTGAAGCGACAGCTGAGTTCTCCACTGGAGACCTTCCCCCCACCGGGACGCGCTCACCCCTCGGCGGTCCCCGCAGACTGCGAAGCAGTCTATTTCCCCTCTATAAATAAGGGGAGGCAAAGGGCAGATAAAATCCAATTTATCGAGCGTTGGTTACAATGCTTGTGTTGCTTGCAACGCTTGTGCCCTTCCCAATTGCTCATTCTTTTTGCCCTTTTCCACAACTGATCATCTAATTTACAGCGCGGTCTTTATTTCCGTTTGCTTTGTTTTCTGGCAGGAATATGCTCCAGCAAAAGCTTTTCGCCTTCTACCGCCACAAGAGGGAACAGAGAAAGCCCGGCCACAATGAGCCACTGAAGGCCGTTCAGGGCGGCGGTTTTGAACATGGCGGACAACGCAGGCACCAAGATCACGCTGACCATCATGGCGCAGCACAGGGCGCAGGCGGCCAGCAGCTTTTTATTGGAAAAAAGACCCAGCTTCAGCACGGAATGCTCCGAGCGCATATTGAAGCTGTGCACCAGCTGGGAAAGGCTCAGCACCGCGAAGCCCATGGTGCGGCCGATCCAGGGCTCCATGGGGTCGGTATCGAACCAGACCCGTCCGATGGTGTAGGCAAGCAGCGCCAGAGCGCCCACCAGGCAGCCCTCCGCCGCCACGGAAAAGCCCATGCCGCCGGAGAAGATCCCCTCATTTTTCCGGTGAGGAGGCTCCTCCATAACGTCCCGCTCAATGGGGTCAGCCCCCAAGGCCAGAGCGGGCAGGGAATCTGTGACCAAATTGACCCAGAGCAGCTGAATGGCCAATAGCGGCGCCGGGGCCCGCAGCAGGAAGGCCACAAATACCACCAGAATCTCCCCGATATTGCAGGAAAGCAGGAAGTGAATGGTTTTGCGGATATTTTTATAGATTCCCCTGCCCTCCCGCACCGCCGAAACGATGGTGGAAAAATTATCGTCCGTCAGCACCATATCGGCAGCGGATTTCGCCACCTCGGTGCCGTTTTTCCCCATGGCACAGCCGATATCGGCACTTTTCAGGGCAGGCGCGTCGTTGACGCCGTCTCCGGTCATGGCCACCACCATGCCCCGGCGCTGAAAGGCCTTCACGATCTTCACCTTGTGCTCCGGAGAGACCCTGGCAAAGATCCGGTAGTCAAAAATCTGCCGGCTCAGCTCTCCTTCGCTGAGGCGATCCAGCTCCGCACCGGTGATCACGCCGCCGGAATCGTCCGCGATGCCGATCCGTTTTCCGATGGCAAGGGCCGTGGCGGCGTGGTCGCCCGTAATCATGACCGGCAGAATTCCCGCCCGCTTACACTCGGAAACCGCCGCCTTTACCCCGCTGCGGGGCGGATCTTCCATGCCGATAAGGCCGCAGAAAATCAGGCCGCTTTCCGTTTCGTTATCATCGCCCGGCAGGGAGGAAACATCTTTATAGGCCACTGCCAGCACCCGCAGGGCCCGCTCCGCCAGAGCGCTGTTATCCGCCATCAGCTTTGCTTTCAGGGAACCGCTTAAGGGAACGATCGTGCTGCCCTTTTGCATTTGGCCGCACCGGGCGATCAGCACATCGGGCGCGCCCTTGGAAATGACGCGGTAGCCCTGGGCGGTACGGTGGGCGGTGGTCATCATTTTCCGCGCTGAGGTAAAGGGGATCTCCCCCGCCCTGGGGAAGCTTTGCTCCAGGGCGGACTTTGCCGTGTGGCAGGCCCGCAGAAACGCCGTTTCCGTGGGGTCTCCGAAAAGCTTTCCCTCCTGCTCCTCGGAGTTGTTGCAAAGGGTGGCAAGCTCCAGGGCAAACTGAGCGGTAGGGGTATCCAGCCGCTCTTCTCCGTATGCGCCGGAAAACGCCGTTACTGTCATTTTGTTCTGGGTGAGGGTGCCTGTTTTGTCCGAACAGATCACCTGCGTGCTGCCAAGGGTCTCCACAGCGGGCATATGGCGCACAATGGCCCGTTTTTGCGCCATGCGTTTGATCCCCATAGCGAGCACGATGGTCACTACCGCCGTAAGGCCCTCCGGGATCGCCGCCACGCCTAAGCTGATGGCGATCATAAACATTTCCAGGGGCTCTATTTTCTGAATCAGCCCCAGGGTAAAGATCACGGCGCAGATCACCACCACACCGATGCCCAGCACCTTCCCCGTCTGCTTCAGCTTCTGCTGCAGCGGCGTGGCGGGGGCTTTTTCATTTTCCAGCATTTTGGCGATCTGGCCCATGCTGGTATCCATGCCGGTAGCCGTTACGATCCCCACACCGGCGCCGGAGGCGATACCGGTAGAGGCAAAGAGCATGTTCTTTCGCTCCGCCAGGGTGGCGTTTTCCGGGCAAAAGGCATTGGCGTCCTTTTCGGAGGGAACCGATTCTCCTGTCAGGGCGGATTCCTCCGCCTGAAGCTCCACACTTTTGATCAGCCGAATATCCGCCGGGACCAGGTCTCCCGCCTTCAGGATCACCACATCCCCCGGCACCAGTTCCCAGCTTTCCACCGTATGCTTTCTTCCTTCCCGCAGCACCCTGGCATGAGGCGAGGAAAGCTTTTTCAGAGCTTCTATGGCCTTATCCGCCCGAAGCTCCTGCACCATGCCGATGATGGCGTTGCACACCACGATGGCGAGAATGATAACAGAGTCAATGAATTCATTGTCTCCCCGCATACGGGAAACAAAAAAGGAAACCGCTGCCGAGGCCAGCAGGATCAATACCATAAAATCCTGAAACTGGCTGAAAAAACGAACGATCAGGCTTTTCCGCCTGGTTTGCCGGATCTCATTTTTTCCGAATTTTTGCAGTCTTCTTTGGGCCTCTCCCCGGCTCAAGCCCCGCTCGCTGTCTGTTTCCAGCCGCTCAGCAGCTTCCCGCCAGCTTACACTATGAAGCTCCATTTTCCATCCTCCCCGGTTTTCAAGGTCTCTGGCATATATACGCGGAAAAAAAGAGTTTTATGTTTTGCGGAAAAGGGTGAAAATCTCCGGGAACTATGCTATACTGGATCTATAGAAAATTCCGCTTTTTGAAAGGGAGAGAAGCATTTGAACGGGATCAATGGATTCGACAGCATCGTGATGGCTTTTGTGCAAAACCATTTTCACAACGCTGTTACAGACAGAATATTTCCTTTTCTCACTTATTTGGGAGAAGCCGGGCTTGTTTGGATCATTGCCTCGCTGCTTTTCCTGATTCTGAAAAAGACAAGGCGGCAGGGAGCTTTCGCGCTTTGCGCCATAGCGGCGGGCTTTTTACTGGGAGAGATTTTGCTGAAAAATATCGTTTGCCGGGAACGGCCCTTTCAGGCCTTCCCAAACTACATTTCCCTGCTGATCTCTCCGCCCTCCGGTTTTTCCTTTCCCTCCGGGCACACCTGCGCCTCCTTTGCCGCGGCCACGGTATTTTTCTGCCACTCCAAAAAATGGGGGATCCCGGCTCTTGTTCTGGCCTGTCTCATTGCCTTTTCCCGCGTCTTTTTGTTTGTACACTGGCCTACAGATGTACTGGCAGGCGCAGTATTGGGGATCGCCTGCGGGCTCTTGACGGTTTTTCTTTCCAAGAGGCTGGAAAAGCAAAGGACGGAGAAAGGTAACCTGTGATTGGGAAGCTTCCTATAGACAATAAAAACTGATCGGACAAGCCTGCCAGAAGCTATCCGATCAGTTTTTTATAAAAATATCGTTTTCTCAGTCCTACGGGAAAACCACTACCTTGATGGACTGGTCGCTCATCTGCATGGCGATGGCTTCATCCATTTGCTCTAACGGAAAGCGGTGGGTGATGATCTGGGAGAAGTCCAGCTTTCCGGCGTTGAGCAGGGCCACGGCGCGGCTGTGGGTATCGGGGTTGACAAAGGAGCCCTTGATGGTCAGCTCCTTCTTATACACGTCAAACAGCGGCAGTTCAAACCGGGCCTCTACCTTCGGCACGCTGAACAGCACAATGTTGGCCCCCTTTTTGGCAAAGCGGAAGGCGCTTTTCACCGCCGGAAGATTGCCCACGCACTCGATCACCACATCGGCGGTTTCCAGCAGAGGCTCCATGGCCCCTTCCGCGGTGGGATCTACCGCCTCATCAGCTCCCAGCTTTCGCCCTGCCTCCCGGCGCTTTCCGTTGGGCTCGCTGAGAACGATCTTCGCCGCACCCGCCAGTTTTGCCAGCTGCACCATGATCAGACCGATGGCTCCGCCGCCCACAATGCAGACGGTATCGCCTTCTTTGATCTCCGCCCGGTCGACGCCGTGCAGGCAGCAGGCCACAGGCTCCGCCATGGCGCCGAATTCCAGCGGCAGCTCCGGAGACAGCAGAAAAGCCTGGGACTCCGGCACCAGGCTGTACTGGGCGAAGCCTCCGTTTCTGGTTACGCCGATGGCTTCCATGCTTTCACAGAGCTGTTTCTTCCCCGCCCGGCAGTATTCGCATTTCCCGCAATAGATGTTGGGGTCGATGGTCACATGGTCTCCCGGACGCAAAGAGGAAACACCCTCTCCCACCTCCGTGACAACTCCGGAATACTCATGGCCCAGCACCACCGGCGGGGTCACATCGGCGGAGCCGGGTTCGCCGTGATAGATATGTACATCGGTACCGCACACGCCGCAGAAGGCGTTTTGAACAACGACCTCCCCTTTTCCCGCACGGGGCAGCCCCTGCTCCCGTACCTCGAAGGTTTTATTTCCCAGGAAAAATGAAGCTTTCACAAAAAAGATCCTCCTCTGCCGGTATTTGCTATCATTCATACCATGCAAAGGAGGATTTGTCAATAATTTTCGAAAAGGCGAACCATTAAATTTGAAAAAGCCAGTTTTTGGCAGCTGACCGCTTCTATTTCTGAAGAAGACCGATGGCCTCGCTGATGGTTTTTTCATAAGCTTCCTTACCGTACTGATCTACATCGGCCTTGTTCTTTTCCCCATGGGTCAGGCAGCCGGCGCCGCCGATACAGCCGCCTACACAGGCCATGCCTTCTATAAAATTGCCGGGCAGAAGGTTTTTAGAAGCCTTCAGCAGAGCGGTGCGGCAGGCTTCTATCCCATCGCAGGGAACAGCCTTCAGATCAAATTCCAGCCCCTGCTCCTTCAGACCCTGGGCTACAGCGTCACTGAGACCACCGCTGCGAGCAAAGATTCTGCCGTAATAGGAGGCGTTGTCCAGCACGCCCTCCTCCAGTGAGGGAAGATCGATCTCCCGGCTGTCAAACAGCGCCTGCAGTTCCTCAAAAGTGATGGCGCTATCGATATAGGGACGTACCTCTTCCTTCTGGAACTCCATTTTTTTGGCGGTGCAGGGGCCGATAAACACCACCTTTGCCCCGGGCGTGGTTTCCTTGATATACTTGGCAATGGTGGCCGCAGGGGACAGATTGTGGGAAACATGCTCCTTCAGCTGAGGAAATTTTTTCTCCACATAGCTTACAAACGCCGGGCAGCAGGAGCTTGTCAAAAAGCCCTTTTCCGAGAGCTCCTTCGATTCGGCATAGGCCACCATATCCGCGCCCAAGGCCGCCTCCACCACATGGAAAAAGCCCAGCTTTTCGATGCCGGTGATCACCTGGCCCAGCTTGGCATAGGAAAACTGGCTGGAAACAGAGGGCGCGATCACCGCATAGAGCTTATACTTTTTGTTCTGCTCGCTCTTTTTGATCAGATCTACCACGTCCAGAATAAAGGACTTATCCACGATAGCGCCGAAGGGACACTGATACACGCAGGCGCCGCAGGAAATGCAGATATCGTTGTCGATATGGGCCTCTCCGCTTTCGCTCATGCTGATCGCGCCGATCTTGCAGGCCCGTTCACAGGGGCGCTTATGATCGATAATGGCGCTGTAGGGACAGACCTTGGCACATTTCCCGCAGTTCACACATTTCGATTTATCAATATGCGCTTTCTGATTTTCATCAAAGGAAATGGCTCCCTTGGGGCAAACGTCCTCACAGCGGTGAGCAAGGCAGCCCCGGCAGGCCTCACTGACCACGTAGCCGCTGGCCGGGCATTCATCACAGGCAATATCGATCACCTCAATGACATTGGGGTTCTCCTTATCTCCCCCCAGCGCCATGCGGATACGCTCCCCCACAATGGCGCGCTCCTTATAGATGCAGCAGCGCATGGTGGGCTTTTTCTGTACGATGAGCTTTGGGATCTCAGCGTAAGCGTCCATCAGCTTATCTTCAAAGGCGTAATAGGCAACGGCGCGCAGCACCTTGTATTTCAGGTACTGTACCTTGGTATCAAATTTTCTGTCCTGCAGGGGCTTTGTTGGCACGGGTTCCCCCTCCTTTTCCAATATATGAGGCAGCACCGCACGATCCACGGCGGCCGCTTGAAGCGGTGTCTCCTAAAAATAGCTGACCTTGATCCGCTTTCCCATCTTTTTCAGGCAGTCACTGAGCTCCTCTACCAAACGCATTTTGATATTGAAACTGATGGGAAGGTTTGGGTTTTGATGGGCGGGGTTCACCGCCCGGCCCACAAAGAAATTGATATCGGTGGCTTCCTCAAACAGCATTCTGGCAATGAGGGAAGCGCCATCGCGCTTATAGCCCCAATCCCGGTAGGAATCGTTCTCCAGAAGGTAGTCCTTGGCGTAATCCAACACCTTGCTGATGGTGATCACGCCCTCTGTCACCAAGTCTACCCCTTCTATCTTTGCTGTGGGCGGGATCTCCGGATCCAGATAATCCAGATCGGCGATCATGGGTTTTCCCAAAAATTCCGCAGTGATGGTGGAGGTGGTTCCTCCACAGACGATGTGCTTTCCTTCCTTGGAGAAAAACAGCGACTGCATTTTGTTTACGTCCCGTCTGTCCGAAGGCGGGCCAATCATCAAATTCACCTGAGAACGGTTGCGGATCTTCACCACGCACACGGTGGTGTCATCTCCCGGTTTTCCGCCGTAGAGCTGGTTACACTCTTCCAGCAGCAGAGCACCGTAGGTTTTGGCGGTATAGGAGCTGTCGTACATCATTTCCAGATACTGAATGATGTCTTCCCGCTGCCAGCCGAAATTCAGGTTCTCCCCCACCCCGGCGTGGATCGTGCCGTCGCTCATGGTGAAGAGAAAATCGTTTTCCTGGAGGCGGATCCGGGAACGGTAGATCATTTTACCGCCGATCTCGTTTCCCGTTTTTGGGATCTCCACAAATTTCCCGTCCCGAATCAGAATAAGCAGCGGGTTATCGTACTGAATGATCTCCGCTTCCTCATTCTCAATGATGTGAATAATGGTAAAGGTGGAATAGGCCACCTCACGCACCGCGCACACCGGCAGAGTGGCCGCTATGGTGGCCACACAGTCCTCCAAACGCATATTGGCGGCCATCATGGTAGAGATGATCTTGGAGGTCAGCGTAGACAGGATATTGGCCTTCACGCCGCTTCCCATACCGTCCGCCAGAACGATCACGCTGGAGTTTTCACCCTGCTCCACGACCTCCACCCGGTCGCCGCAGAGCTGTTCGCCCCATTTATTCAGGCTCATATAGCCAATATCAGTACAAAGATCATTCATCATGCAGCGAATCCTTCAAATTTGTCAGCGCGATCTTCGTTTCCGCGGTGGTCTCGCCCAAAAGAGAGGCGATCTCCTGCACGACGCGCATTTGCTTTTCAATGACCTGATCTGTCACCGCTACGGTGGACCGGTGCAGCTCTTCTTTCTTCTTTCGCTCGTTTTCTTCCTCGGTCACGTCCCGCATGATGCACATGACCACATGATAATTTTTATCATAGATCACGGTTTCTTCCACGTATTTCCGGTATTCCGCCAGGTACACCTTTTCGTCCCGCACACTTTGCCCCGTCTGCATCACGTCCAGAAACACCTTGGGATCCAGAATGCGGATCACCTGGTCGCCCATCACATCGGAGGGGTGGCGGATATTCATGATCCGGCAGGCGGCGGAATTGATCTGCTGTACCTCCAGCGCCTCGTTCAGCGCGATAATGCCGTTGGGAGAATTGTTGATGATGTTGTCGGAGAAGGACTCCGCTTTATCCTTCAGGAAGGGCAGGCACATTTCAATGCTGGCCTTTCCGAAATAGACCGCCATGGCCTTTTCCCGGCAGGTATTATAGCCGCAGGCCCCGCAGTTCAATTCCTTTTCCGGGCTCTCCTTGCCCATTTTCCGCAGAATCTCTTCAATATCCCGCTGCCCCGGCATCTGCCGGTGAAGCCCTAAGAATTTGTGGTTCTTGAAAAGCTCCTCCTCCGGAGGCTGCTCCACCGGAAAATCTTTTTTTCCGGCATACCGGTTCACCGCGATATAATCGGTAATAGGCATACGGCGGCTCTTCTCCATGGCCGGGCCGCCTACACAGCTTCCCGCGCAGATCGACATTTCCACAAAGCACTTTTTCAGCTTGCCCTGCTTGATATCCTCCAGAGCGTGCATGCAGTTTTCCACGCCGTCCACCACCAAATAGGCGTAGTCTGGAGAATCCTGCTCCATGCTGCGCAAAATGCCGCCGGAGGTTGGGAACAACCGGGAACGGCTTTCCTCCTGATGATCTTCGCCGCTTTCGATCGCGATTCCCTCCTGATTCAGCCATTGGGACAGTTCCTCAAAGGTGAGCACACAATCCACATCGCCGGGATATTCCTCCGCCTCTGCCTTTTTGGAAACACAGGGGCCGATGAATACCGTATGTACCTGAGGGTCTTCCTTTTTCAGCTTTCGGCAATGGGCCTGCATGGGAGACAGCACAGGAGCAAGGTACGGAAGCGCCTCGGGATAGTACTTCTGAACCAGCAGATTCAGGGAATGACAGCAGGAGGAAATGATCACGTCCATTTTTCCTTCCTGAATGAGCTTCTCATATTCGGTTTTAACAATGGACGCGCCTACAGCAGTTTCCTCCACCGCGGAAAAGCCCAGCTTCTTTAACGCCGCTTCCATGGAGGCAATGGTGGCGCCTTCATAATTTGCCACAAAGGACGGCGCCAGGCTTACCACAGTTTTACCGCTTTGGATCAACTCCTTTGCCTGCCCGATATCGCTGCGGATCTCCTTGGCGTTCTGAGGACAAACCACAAAACAGCTGCCACAGAGAATGCACTCATCACTGACGATATGGGCCTGCCCGGAAGAAAACCTGATAGACTTTACCGGACAATGGCGAATGCACTTATAGCAATTTACGCAGTTTGACTTTTTCAGCTTCAGATAGTCGGCCATGGACCTTCCCCTCTCTTGTGTCCGATAGAGTAACCGGAGACTGCCGTATGCGAGGCAGGCCCCATCACAGGAAATTTCCCGATGGAGCCTGCCCGCCGTGCGGCTTTATATGGCGGCAAGGATCTCTTTTTGAAAGAACTCCTCCGTATTCTCCGGTGACAGCGAGCAAAGCCGCCCGTCCACGGTTACACTGACGCCATTCACGCAATTTCCCATACAGAACGTACCGCTCAGCTCCACTTTGTCTTCCAGATGATTTTCCTTCACCAGCGCCTGAAGCCGCTCCACGATCTGCCGGGAACCCTTCAGGTGGCAGGAGCTGCCAATACAAATGGTAACCTTCATTGTAAGCACCACGATCCTTTCTTTAGCTGGGCAAACAAATGGAAGCTGTCTTTATTCGTACTCTACCACGTTGACCCAGCGCATCAAAAATTCCTGCTCCTCCGGTTTGCCCTTTACAGACTGGGAAGCCGCCACAATGGGAAGCCACTTCTGCACATATTGCTTAGCGGTATCGCTCTTTTTGCAGAACAGGTCCATATACCGATCCGCTGTTTCCGTATCGCCGTTCAGGCAGAACAGCAGATAGGTGCGGGCGGCATCGGCACTGGCGTTGCCCTGGGTGGCGTGGGCCCAGTCCAGTATGGCATAGCTGCCGTCCGCCCGGATCACCACGTTGGTGGGATTGAAATCTCCATGGCAAAGCTTATTGTGCTTCGGCATGCTGCCCAGACGAGCGTCCAGCTCATAGCGGGTGGTGGCGTCCAGCTTGGTTTCGGAAATTTTCCGCTTCATCTTATCCTTCAGCTTATTGAGGCGGGGCGCGGTCTTTTGGTGCATTTCCAGCTGAATATCCACAAAACGCTCCAGATATTCCTCTTTCTTCTCAGGATTTTCCTCCATCAGCTGCGCGATGGTTTTTCCCTCTACAAACTCGGTAACGATCGCCCATTTTCCATCGATCTTCGCCACCTCTTCCACGCCGGGGATCGGCATGCCGGTCTCCTCTACCCTGGCAATGTTCAGTGCTTCGTTCAGAATATCTGCTTTGGAATACTCTTCATCGAATACCTTGATGGCGTACTTTCCGTCCCGATAGATGGTTTTGGAATTTCTGACCGCGATAATTTTTTCCAGCTTCATAATAAACTCCTCCAATTATTTCCCATAGTAGCACTTCAGGTAGATTTCCTTGATCTCGCTCATCAGCGGATATCTGGGATTGGCGCCGGTGCACTGATCGTTAAAGGCGTTCTCTACCATTTCGTCCAAGGTTTCCAGGAAGTACTTCTCGTCCACGCCGTAATCTTTGATGGTCTTTTTAATCCCGATCTTTTTCTTCAGCTCTTCCAGAGCTTTCAGGAAGTTTTCAAAGACTTCATCATCGTTTTTCCCTTGAATTCCGCAGAACCGGGCGGCCTCCACATAGCGCTCCTTGGCGTGAGGATACTGGTACTGGGAGAAGGTGCCCATCTTTACGGGAACATCGGCCGCGTTATAGCGCATGACCTCTGTGAGGATCAAGGCGTTTGCCACACCGTGGGGCAGGTGGTGATATGCGCCCAGCTTGTGGGCCATGGAATGGTTTACCCCCAGGAAGGCGTTGGCAAAGGCCATACCCGCCATACAGGAGGCTTCCGCCATTTTTTCCCGGGCAACGGGATCCTTCGCGCCGTTTTCATAGGCGGAGGGCAGATAATCAAATACAGCTTTCATGGCCTTCAGGGCAAGGCCGTCTGTAAACTGTGTGGCCATAATAGATACATAGGCCTCAATGGCGTGGGTCATGACATCGATACCGGAAGCACTGGTCAGGCCCTTGGGGGCGTTCATCATGTTGTCCACGTCCACAATGGCCATGTTGGGCAGCAGCTCATAATCGGCCAGAGGCCACTTGGTGCCCGTTTTTTCATCGGTGATAATGGCGAAAGGCGTCACCTCAGAGCCGGTACCGGCAGAGGTGGGGATCGCCACAAACATGGCTTTTTCTCCCATTTTGGGGAACTTGTAGATTCTTTTGCGGATATCCATAAAGTCCATGGCCATGGACTGGAAGTCGGCGTCCGGGTGCTCATACAGCACCCACATGATCTTCGCCGCGTCCATGGCGGAGCCGCCGCCCAGGGCAATGATCACATCGGGTTCAAAGGCGCGAATCTGCTCCACGCCCTCCAGGGCGTTGCCCAGGGTAGGATCGGGCTGAACATTCCAGAAGCAGGAATAGCGAATCCCCATTTCGTCCAGCTTATCGGTAATGGGCTTGGTGTAGCCGTTTTGATACAGGAAGGTATCGGTCACGATAAAGGCTTTCTTCTTGTGATATTCTGTTCTCAGCTCATCCAGAGCCACGGGCATACAGCCCTTCTTGAAATAAACCTTCTCAGGCACCCGGAACCACAGCATATTCTCTCTCCTCTCGGCAACGGTTTTGATATTCAGCAGATGCTTCACACCCACATTCTCCGAAACAGAGTTGCCGCCCCAGGAGCCGCAGCCCAGCGTCAGAGAGGGAACCAGCTTGAAGTTATAAAGGTCGCCGATGCCACCCTGAGAGGAGGGGGTATTGATCAAAATGCGGCAGGTTTTCATAGCCTCCTGATGCTTTGCACGCTTTTCTTCCTCGGTGGGGTCGATATAAAGGGAAGCCGTATGGCCATAGCCACCGTCAGCGATCAAATGCTCCGCCTTTTCAATGGCCTCGTCAAAGGTTTTTGCCTTATACATGGCAAGCACAGGAGAGAGTTTTTCATGGGCGAATTCCTCGGAGATATCCACACGCTCCACCTCGCCGATGATGATCTTGGTATCCTCCGGCACATTCACGCCTGCCAAAGCAGCGATCGTATGGGCCTTCTGACCTACGATCTTCGCATTCAGGGCGCCGTTTATCAGGATCGTTTTCCGAACCTTCTCCGTTTCCGCCTTGTTCAGGAAATAGCAGCCGCGCTTCTGGAATTCCTCCTTGACGGCCTTATAAACCTTATCCAGCACGATCACAGACTGCTCGGAGGCACAGATCATGCCGTTATCGAAGGTTTTGGAATGAATAATGGAGTTCACCGCCAGGATCACATCGGCAGTATCGTCAATAATGGCGGGAGTATTGCCCGCGCCCACGCCCAAAGCAGGGGTTCCGGAGGAATAAGCGGCCTTTACCATGCCGGGGCCGCCGGTAGCCAGAATAATATCCGCCTCCGCCATGACCTGATTGGTCAGCTCCAGAGAGGGAATATCGATCCAGCCGAAAAGTCCTTCCGGCGCGCCGGCCTTTACCGCAGCTTCCAGTACCACCTTGGCAGCCTCAATGGTGCATTTCTTGGCACGGGGATGAGGGCTGATGATAATGCCGTTTCTGGTTTTCAAAGCGAGCAGGGTTTTAAAGATCGCGGTAGAGGTGGGGTTCGTGGTGGGAATGACCGCTGCGATCACACCGATGGGCTCCGCTACCTTCCGAATACCAAAGGCCGGATCCTCCTCCACCACGCCGCAGGTCTTTGTGTTTTTATAGGTGTTGTAGATGTACTCGGCGGCATAGTGGTTTTTGATGACCTTATCCTCCACCACACCCATACCGGTTTCTTCCACAGCCATCTTCGCCAGCGGAATGCGCTGCAGGTTGGCGGCCATAGCCGCAGCCCGGAAGATCTCGTCCACCTGCTCCTGGGTATAGGCAGCGTAGATCTTCTGCGCTTCCCGAACGCGGGCAAGCATTCTTTCAAAGGTTTCCGCGTTCTCCACGATCTCGTAAGTCATCTTGCTTTCCATGAGATGATCCATCCTTTTCTTGATTTATTTTGTAGGAAACCGCTCCTTGAGGTGATTGGAAAGAAGGGCAAGGGAAACTGCCAAATTCTCATTTTGAACCAGGACTCCCTCAGGAACGTCCAAATGGACATTGGAAAAATTCCAAATAGCCAGCACACCGCTGTCGACCAGCAGGCTGCACACGGCTTGCGCATTGGAGCCAGGCACGGTGATGATCCCCATGTGGATCCCCAACCGCCTGCATAGATCCCCCAGTTTTTCCATGGGCAGGATCTTTTTTCCCTCCGCTTCGGTATACGCAAGCGCGGGATCGCTGTCAAAAGCTGCCGCGATATTCAGCCCGTACTGCTGAAAGCCGTCATAGGAAAGCAGCGCCTTTCCCATTCTTCCGGCTCCTACCAATACAGCGTCCTCCAGATTATCGTACCCCAGAAAAGCCTCCAGCTCCCGGATCAATTCCAGCCGAACATACCCGATTTTCGGTCTGCCGGAACCGCTGACAGCCGCCAGATCCTTTCGGACCACCACATGATTCAAATGCAATGCTTCCGCGATGATCGTGGCGGAAATACATTTTGAGCCGCTGTCCGGCAAGCTTTTCAGATAACTCAAATATCTCGGAAGGCGTTGTAAAGTCTGTCTGGAAACAGATTGAATCTCCATAGCTTGAGACCTTTGGCAATTTCACAAGGGCCAGCTTTTTGGCAGGAAGAAGCGCTTTCTTCCCGAAAAGCTGCAAAGCCATTACGAAAATACCGTTTTCCCCTCCTCCCCCTTTTTCAAAAAGGATCACACTTCAAAAGCGAGTCTTCAAAAAGCTGTTACGGTATTGCAGCGTATCATAAAAGCAGCTGTCTGGAGACCAATTTTGCCATTTCCTTTCGGAGCGGAAATGACTGTGAAATTCTCCTTTTTGACTTTGATAATATTTTAACATTCTTTTCTCGAAATGTAAATTGTCTGCTCTGACAGCAGAATCAAAAAATTTTTCAAAAAATTGTGCATTTTGATACCCGAAGTCTGATTTCTTGTTGTTTACGGGACTCAAAAGGCAATATTTATAAAAATCCAGAATATCAAACCGGCTTTTTATTCTATTTTTCTATTTCTCTCATTCTAATAGAAATTCTAGTAAAAATCAAGAGCGCAAAAATTTTTCAAGACGCCTCAGGCGTCTGCGCTCGGGGTGCCTTTTTATGTTTATTTTTCATTTCACAGAAAAAACACCTGGGACAAGCTTGTTATAAGTATTTTTGTAGAGCGGCTGACCAGTCATTAGTCGTAAGATGTTAGTTGTTTAGAAAAGGGCAAGCCCCCCCTTTTGTCATTACTGAGCAAAAAGTACGGAAAGCTATAGCTTTCTCGATGAAGGGTCTCGTCCTTAATTCCAGGGCAAAAGGGCAAAGGACAAGATTCTTCACTTCGTTCAGAATGACAGGTGGAAGGTAAGCGGGCAACCGCTAAATTCTAATTTATCGATTAGTCCCCTCCTGTCATTCTGAGGAACGAAGTGAAGAAGAATCTCGTCCTTGATTCCGGGGCAAAAGGGCAAAGGACGAGATTCTTCACTTCGTTCAGAATGACAGGTGGGAGGTGAGCGGATAACCGCTAAATTCTAATTTATCAATTAGTCCCCTCTTGTCATTCTGAGGAACGAAGTGAAGAAGAATCTCGTCCTTGATTCCGGGGCAAAAGGGCAAAGAACGAGATTCTTCACTTCGTTCAGAATGACAGGTGGGAGGTGAGCGGATAACCGCTAAATTCTAATTTATCGATTAGTCCCCTCTTGTCATTCTGAGGAACGAAGTGAAGAAGAATCTCGTCCTTAATTCCAGAGCAAAAGGGCAAAGGACGAGATTCTTCACTTCGTTCAGAATGACAGGTGGAAGGTAAGCGGGCAACCGCTAAATTCTAATTTATCGATTAGTCCCCTCCTGTCATTCTGAGGAACGAAGTGAAGAAGAATCTCGTCCTTAATTCCAGGGCAAAAGGTCAAAGGACGAGATTCTTCACTTCGTTCAGAATGACAGGTGGGAGGTGAGCGGATAACCGCTAAATTCCAATTCGCCGGGCTCTGCCCTTTCTCATTGCTCATTTCTAATTGCCCTTTGCACGCCTCCCTGTTTTCGGCCCGTGTACAAAAAGGGCAAGGCAAACTGAAAAGTCTGCCTTGCCCCGATTTCTATCATTTGAAAGCTGTATCCCCCCGCAGCTATTCTGCGTCAAATATTTTGGTATTCCTCAATGATCTGCCGGGCCAGCTTGGCGTCTACCCGGATAAAGCCCTCCGGGTCTACAAAATCCAGGGTGCGCAGTACCTCTTGGGACTGCTTATACACGTCCAGCTTGGTGGAATGATACACCGGCTCTGTTTTTCTGGGCAGGAAAATGGCGAACTCCATTTCCCCCTCCTTTTCATTGATCCGGCTGAAATAGGCGTGTACCCTACTGACCTGATACGTATTTTTAATGATGCCGCAAAGAGCGTTTTTCACCAGCTCTACCGCCACATCGTCATAGCCCGCATCAAAGGTAAGGATCTTTTCCTTCAGCTCTGCCAGGTTTTTTACGCTGCGCTTGACGTAATCCTTTACCGCCTCTGTGGGCTCTACCGCGCCGTTGGTGCCCATGGGAGCGGTACTGATCACATAACCGGCCACCGGGTCGGTATAAATAAAAGGGTACGCCATGGCCGCAAAATAGTTGCAGCGTTTACAGCGCCAGTCAAACAGGGTTTCCTCCAGGATCTTCTGCTTGAATTCCGGGTTCTCCCTGACATTGATGCTGGAAAACAGCTGATATTTCTGAGACTCCCCGCATTGAGGACAGATGATATCCTTGATAATTTCCGTAGACATTCCCGCATTCCCTCCAAAGCCCGGCTCGATCAGCCTTCAAAAGGCAGGCCGGCGTTTTCGTCCGGCTGCGCGGGTACGGGAGCCTCTTCCGCCGCCTTTGTCGGATCGTGGTCAAAACGCTTTACATCCTCCAGGGTGATCTCCTCGGCCTCGCCATCCCGCACATAAACAGCTGTGGGACCGTCCGCGCCGACGATGATCCCTACAGAAGCCGCTTCTTTGCTGTCCGCCTGATAAAACTGCTCCAGCTGATCCAGCGCCTTTTCCAAGCGGCCCTCAATAGCCTCCAGCTCCGCGCAGTGCGCTTCTGTTACCGGATTGTTCTGATCCCGCAGATTGTTGTAATAATAACGTCCCAAGGCCAGATATTCCTTTTCCGCCGCCGCTTCCTCACAGCGGATCACCGTGCGAATGCGG
The DNA here is from genome assembly GCF_034335015.1 of Neglectibacter caecimuris. Taxonomy (NCBI): domain Bacteria; kingdom Bacillati; phylum Bacillota; class Clostridia; order Eubacteriales; family Oscillospiraceae; genus Neglectibacter; species Neglectibacter caecimuris. The sequence continues at coordinate 16,274 of NZ_JAWXXK010000008.1, forward strand.
TTGAGATACGCAGCCTTGCGGTTCTTTTCCCCCAAAAAGCCGGCGGCGTCTCCTACTGCTTTTCCGATGCTTTCTAAAAATTTCATGCTGACAGCTCCTTTTCGCGGATATGTATTTTTTCACCAACGGCCATGCACAGGCCTGACAGGTGTTTCTATGCTTTCAGCATTTATTATACCGCATTTCGAAAAAAAATAACACCCCCTATTTTCTGAATTTTCTGAATTTTCCCGGCGTTCTTTATAAGGCCGCACCCAACAGGCTTCTGTATCGTGACTTTTTGAGCCTGTACAAATCGGCGGAAAGCCTGTATAATGGCTCCAACAGCAATGGAAAAGGAAGGAAACGGGAATGGACCACAGCGATCTGAAAAAACGCCTGAAGAGCATTCGAATGTTCGTATTGGATATGGACGGCACCATCTATTTGGGCGACCGGCTTTTTCCCTTTACCAAAAAATTTTTGGAGAATATAAAAAGCGCCGGAAAGGATTTCTGTTTTTTTACGAACAACAGCTCAAAAAACCGGGAAGCCTATCTTCAAAAGCTGCGCGGCATGGGAATTTCCGCCGCTTCGGAGCAGATGCTGCTCTCAAACGATGTGATTTTAGAATGGCTCAGAGAACACCACCCCGGAGAAAGCTGCTATGTGGTGGGTACGCCGTTTTTGCTGGAGGATTTCCGCAAGGCCGGGATTCCGCTGAAGGAAGAGGACCCGGATTACGTGGTACTGGGCTTTGACACCACGCTGACCTATGAAAAGCTTTCTCGGGCCTGCTCCCTGATCCGGCGGAGAAAACCCGTTTACGGCGTAAACCCTGATCTCAACTGTCCTGTGGAGGACGGCTTTCTTCCGGACTGCGGTTCCATTGCCGCCCTGGTCAAGGCCTCTACCGGCGTGGAATGCGAATTTTTCGGAAAGCCCTCCCGGCACACGCTTTCTTACCTGCTGAAGCGCACCGGCTGCCGGCCGGAGGAGCTGGCGGTGATCGGTGACCGGCTTTATACCGATATTGCCGTGGCGGACGGTACGGCCGTTACCTCTATTTTGGTCATGAGCGGCGAAACCACGCCGGAGCTGCTTGCCGCCAGCAAGTATAGGCCCGATTTTGTTCTCCGTGATTTGGAAGAACTCAGTAAGCTGCTTTTGCTTTGTTGAATTTTATTTCCCCTATTGCGAACTCTTGGCTTTCTATATCAAAGACTATCCATCTCGTAGCAGATGTATAGTCTTTTCTTGTTGGAACATACTAGGGAACAGAAAAGAAAAAGGTATGGTGAATGTTATGGAATACGTAAATGCCTTTTGGGTGGGCGGGCTGATCTGCGTGATCGGTCAGCTGCTGATCGACCTGACAAAGCTGACCCCGGCCCGGATCATGGTTCTGTATGTTACTGCCGGAGTGGTCCTGGGGGCACTGGGGCTCTATAAGCCGCTGGTGGACTTTGCGGGCTGCGGGGCTACGGTTCCCCTTTCCGGCTTTGGCTGGGCCCTTTCCGAGGGCGTAAAAGAGGCCGTACAGCAAAAGGGCTTTCTCGGCATCTTTACCGGCGGATTTACCGCTGGAGCCGCCGGAACCGCCGCCGCCGTTTTCTTCGGATACCTGGCGGCTCTGCTGGCAAAGCCCAGAGATAAATCTTAAAACTTGTACCGATAAGATACGCATACAGATCCTCGATATGTGCTTTGTTCTATCAGTAGAAATTCTTAAGGCCCGGTGGTTGCTATGAAGAAACAGACGCGTCCTCAAAAAAGGAGCACGTCTGTTTCTTTCGTTTTATGGAAGTTCATTCCCGGCGGCGCGGTACAAAGCGTACCAATCGGCGCGGGTAAGCTCGACCGATTCGGCGGTGCAAATGTCCGCAAGGCGGCGAATATTTGTTGTACCGGTAATGACCTGCAGCTTAGCGGGGTGGCGAAGGATCCAGGCAGCCGCCATAGCGGTTTTCGATACGTGATACTTTTCGCCCATCTCCCCAAGCGCCTTGTTCAGCTCCGGAAATTGATCGTTCTCCAGGAAGGTGCCCTCAAAAAAGCCGTATTGGAATGGGGACCATGCCTGCAGGGTGATGCCGTTCAGGCGGCAATAGTCCAGCACCTCGCCGTCGTGATCTGCCGCGTTCGCAAAGCGGGTATTCGTTTGGATCCCGTGGTCGATCATGCCTGTGCACATCAGGCCAAACTGCATTTGATTCACCCGAAGCTTCTGCCTGAGCCCCGATTGCAGCAGCATGAGCTGGCGGGCGTTGAAATTACTGACGCCGAACTGCCGCACCTTTCCGGAGGATCCCAGAAGGTCAAAGGCCTCTCCCACCTCCTCCGGCTCCATCAGGGCGTCCGGGCGGTGCAGCAGCAGAAAATCCAGATGATCCGTATGCAGGCGGTTTAAAATACCGTCTACGCTCTGCAAAATATAGTCCTTGGAAAAATCATACATGCCATCGTGAATGGCGCATTTGCTCTGCAATACAAGCTGTTCCCGCAGACCGGGCTCCCGGGCCAGCACCTTTCCGAAAAGCTCTTCACAGCCTCCGCCCCCGTAAATATCGGCATGGTCAAAAAAGTTTACACCGCATTCCAGTGCGCTGTGCAAATATGTACTCAGCTCTTTTTCGCTCAGAGAGCCGATCCGCATACAGCCCTGCCCGATCACAGAGGCCTGTATACCGGATCCGCCCAGATCGATCCTTTTCATTTCGGTAAGCTCCTCTCGTTTCACAGCCTTTACCGCCGTTTGATAAAAAAGCAGCGTGGACACAACAAAGCTGCAGCGAAAGACCATTTCTTCCCTGCCGCCGCTTCTCGTCCACACTGCTTTTCAGGTTTCGGCTTTATTGAATAGAACAATCCAGATAGTGCTCCAACTCTTCCTCGTCCCGCTTTTTATCGAGATACAGAAGCAGTGCGGACAAAGAGGCTACTACCGCCGCCACCGCCGCGATCACACCGATAAAAACAGCCAGCTTGCTTCCTTTTTTCATACGAACACCTCCGAATAGGATTTCAGTTTCTCTATTTAAGGCAGCACCGAAATATATCGCTTAAGACAATAGCCGTAAATTTGCGGTGCTACTTTAAGAATATGATACCCAATCTCCCGAGAAAAGTCAACAGAAAAAAGAACTCTCCTCAGAAAATCCAACGCAAAATGTGACAAAAGACAAACTAAAAACCGAAGGGCAAATCCCTTCGGTTTTCTGAATTCTATTTTTCAGCAAAGAGCATAACAGACGCATCGGCCTTTACGCGCTGGCGTTCAGCTTCTTATCCAGAGCAGCTTTCTTTCTGGAAGCGGTATTCTTATGCAGGATACCCTTGGCGGCAGCCTGATCGATCTTCTTGATCGCAACGCGTACAGCGGCGGCCTTGTTTTCGGCATTGCCCTCAATAGCGGCGTTGGCCTTCTTGATCTCCGTTTTGAGCTCAGAATTGATCGCCTTATTCTGCATGGTCTTGGCAGCGATCACCTTGACACGCTTTTTCGCTGATTTGATGTTCGGCATGAGTTACACCTCCTTGCTATCCAATAACGCAGAAATAATCATAGCACGGAACCTTAAAAAAAGCAAGCTTTTTTTGATTTTTCCTGTTTCTCCACCGCCGTAAAACAGATACTTCTATTGACTTCTTCACTATTCTCTCTACCTTCTAGCTTCCCAAAAATCGGCCCTGCCGTTTCGTGAAAAGTGAAGAAGAAAAAATCGGCAAGTCACTGAAGAGACTTGCCGATTTTTGGCACCCCCAACCGGAATCGAACCGATAACTGCCCCTTAGGAGTATGGCATACCACCTTGTACGTCATACGGATGCGTGACTTCCAATACGCCAGAAACCTTGCAACCACGGGCTTTTGGGGGCGTTCCACTCATTACAGAGTGCTCGCTTGTACAACGCGTTTTTTACTAATTCTGTACCGTCCAATTAGCACGCTATTAGCAAACTCCTTATGCCGACCTAGGGAAATCTTTCTTCTGTTCACGCTTGTTGACTGCGATTATTATACCTTTTGAGACTACCTTATGTCAAGCATTGAAACGTGAGTAAACACCCCTAATTACAATTTGATATGAACATTCAACGCCATAGGCTTTCAGAATCCTATGGCGTTTTATTATACCCATTTTTAGAAGAAAGGAGATTCACATGGAATTAAACGAAATGGAAAAACGGCTGCTGTTTCAGGTTGAAGGTGACTATCAATCCAAAATCCTGAACGAGCTTTACATGACTGCCCGGTACACAAAGAATCCTGAACAACAGGAGGCGGCAGAAAGTCTGATGGCAAAGCTGCGCACCCTGACAGACACCGAGTGCATGGCCATAGTACGGGATATTCAAAAGAATTACCGTCTGCCCTACCCGGCTCGGACGATTGGGGAAAAGATTGCCGAGGCCAGACAGCAATCCGGCGCAGAGAAATTAAAGGGGCATGACATCATGGGGCTGGAACGATTTGACCCGGAGGTAAAGCACATGATCGTCTTTAATGTGCTGTCCTATGATTCCCCTGTGGGGGATAAGGGCGATAAGATGCGCCTGTTTCTTACGGAGGCCGGCTATCAGAAATTCTTAGAGAGCCAGAAACGGGGCGAAGTCAAACTGAAAAACCATGCAAAGGTCTCAGCCGGCTATCTCCATTATGACCGCAGGGACCGCGCTTTGTAACGGAATAACCGAAGAAAGGAGGCTGTGAAATGGCTGTATTCCGTGTAGAGAAAACGAAGGACTTTACGGTTATGAGCAATCACCACCTGCGCAATACGGAACTGTCCTTAAAGGCGAAGGGGCTTCTTTCCCTTATGCTGTCGCTGCCGGAAGATTGGGACTATACCACAAAAGGTCTGGCCCGCATTTGCAGGGATGGCGTGGATTCCATTACCACCGCCCTGAAGGAGCTGGAACGGTACGGGTATCTCACCAGGCAGCGCCTCCGCTATGAAAACGGACAGCTCGGAGACATCGAGTATACGATCCACGAAAAGCCCGTAACCGGCGTAAAACAAGGTGTTTCACCTAAACGGGAAAATCCAAGACAGGTAAATCCAAGACAGGCAAAACCTGAACAGGCGGAACCTGAACAGGAAAATCCCGCACAATTAAATACTAATCCACAAAGGACTAAAAAATCAAAAACGGATATATCAAGAACACATCAATCAATCTATCCGGCAGAACCGGAAACGGCAGGCCGTCAGGATGGAATTGATAGGATGGATATGGCAGAGGCATACCGTGAAATTATCAAAGAGAATATTGAGTATGACTGTATGGTTTCCCGGTATGGGAAAGAACGCTTAGACGAGACTGTGGAGCTTATGCTGGAAACGGTGCTGTCAAGACGGCCATATATCCGCATTGCTGGCGATGACTTCCCACGGGAGGTTGTCAGGAGCCGGTTCTTAAAGATCAATTCCGGCCACTTGGAGTATGTTTTTGACTGTATCGACAAGAACGTTACGAAGGTCAACAATATCAAGGCTTATCTGCTGGCGGCGCTGTATAACGCTCTGGCAACGATGGACAGCTATTACCGTGCGGAGGTCAACCATGACCTGTACGGCTGTTAGGAGCTTTCGGGCATCTTTTTTCATATCATCACAGGAAGGAGGCGAAGCACGATGAAACGAAAATCTGTGCCGGCACCATGCCCGGCGTAACTAAAGAGCAGATTCAGGCGGCACGGGAGGCAGACCTGTTCGCTTATTTGCAATCCCATGAGCCCGGTGTGCTCAAACGGGACGGCCCCAATTACCGGCACAAGGAGCATGACAGCCTGGTCTATGTGACCGGGAAGCGGTACTGGTACTGGAACAGCCGGGGCCGGAGTATCAACGCCCTGGATTACCTGATCCAGATTCGGGGCTATGGTCTGGTGGATGCGGTTCAAACACTGGCAGGCGGAGAAATCCGGCAGATGCCGGCTTATCAAAGTGCGGCGGCAAAGCAGATGCGAAAAGAGCCGGAAAAGAAAACGTTTACGCTGCCCTGGGCCAGCCGGTGCGCCACCGCTACTATTTCGTATTTGCAGCGGCGCGGAATCAGCTCGGATGTGATCAGCCGGTGCTTTCGGAACGGGCTTTTCTATGAGGCCCGGTATCATGGCGAACCGGTCTGTGTGTTTGTCGGTAAGGACAACGCGGGGAAAGCGAAGTTTGCCTGTATGCGCAGTATCACCGGCAATCTCAAAAAGGATGTTTACGGTAGCGACAAGGAATTTAGCTTCTGTTACCCGCCGCGGAATCCGGGCAGCCGCCATGTGGCTGTTTTTGAGGCTCCCATTGACGCCCTTTCCCATGCCACGCTGCAGGAGCTTGAAAGCTGGAAATGGGATGGCTACCGCTTATCCTTGGGAGGCACTTCCCATGTGGCTCTGACCGCATTTCTGGAACGCCACCCGGAAATAAAGCGGGTCACGCTTTACATGGACAATGATTTTGGGGGTCTTATCAATGCCCGGAAAATCAAAGCCATGCTCCATGAGGATCAGCGTTTTAAACATATCCGAGTAGGCATCAACCCGCCCCGCATCGGAAAGGACTATAACGAAAAGCTGTTACATACCAGGGAACAGATCAAGGACCGCCAACTACTATGCCGCCAGAAACAGGCGGCAGTTTCAATTTAAGGGGGATTTTGGTATGAATGAAACACAGCAGATTTGCTTTACGGACAGCACTGGAAAGGCGTTGTTTTCAATTCCTGATGATGACCTTCTCTGTCTGCGCTATGGGAATGGAGACCGGCATTTTTCTCTTTGCCGTCGTCTGAACCAAACCCATGCGGAGATTGACGGCGTGAAATATTCTCTCCGGGAATTTGCCCGGAGAATGGAACACAACAAAATCAGTTTTACCCCAGCTTAACAATGGGGCCAGAATAACAGGAGGATTATAACATGACGAAAACAGAAAATACCGCTTTGCAGATGATCGCCGAAGCCGCCCGGTGCCCGGAATACGGCCCGGATATGGTTAAGGCACTGATGGAAAAGCTGGATATGAACGAAAAGGGCTTTGCGCTTCTGATGAACGTTACGCCCTCCACTGTCCGGCTCTGGACCAGCGGCGCCGTACAGCCCAGCGGCACGGCAAAACGCCTGATGCAGATTTATGAGACCGGGCCGGAAATCGTGAGCAAGATCGCCGGCGGACAGCGCCCGGAGGATGGGAGGAACTTGATTGAATAATGAAGCTCTTCCGCAGATTCATTTGATCCGCGACACGGACCTTATTACATTTGCTTATGAGCTCCATATCCTTGCGGGCGACTTCCTGCGGGAATCAGAATTTAATCTCCATTCCCTGGTGACAAATACCGGGGCGGATTCGATTGCCATTATGGGGAAAAACCACATGTGGCTGTCGGATGCCCTGCACGCCTACTGTTCCACGGCAGACCTTCACCAAATGATCTTCACAACGGAATATATCGGGGCAAGAGCTTTCTTATTTCACACGAACCGGAAAGAGGATGGCCGCCTGTACGGTGATGTTATGATGTTGGACTTAGATACGCTGCGCAAGGACGTGAAAAGAAATATCCTTTCTCCTTATGGTGTTGATGTATATCATCCGAATGGACGCATGGAAACAGTCAGCCTTGAAAAATGGCACTCTATGGAGCTCTACGAAAAAGACGCCCTGAAAAGCTGGGGGTTCTGCTACAGGCCGGAGCAGGTCACAGAATGGCAGCACCACTATTCCGGTATGTTCGGCCAGTGGAAGGAGCAGGCATTTTCCTATATGCCCCAGGATTTGGAGGAACTTCTGAATGTCGGCTACATGGAGACGGCACAAAATCCTGATACAGATATGTACCGCATACCGTTGGGTACGGCCAGGCAGATGCTTCTTTATGACGAAGCGCCGGTTTACCGGCTTCTCCCTTTCGGCCCGGAAAAGATACCCCCTATTGCGGCGGTAACAACAGGCTTGTGGTACGAGAACTACCGTGAATTTGCCGTTACCCCGGAGGATTTGGGTGCGGTAGATGCCCTGGTACGCAGGGAAACGGACCGGCTCGCAGGGAACCGCCCGAAACTTCATCAATCAGAGAAAGACCGTTCCAACCCGGAGCGGTAAATTTTTGCATAGATTGGAGGTGATAATGATTGGCAGATAACATACAGCATGAAGATTTTGGGGAAAAGATCGGCGGCGCCAAAAAAGACTTATGGAAGGACCGTGGGCTCTATGTGAACGACCTGGACGCCATGAATGAGCGTGAAGCCGAGAAATTTGTAAAAAAGGATAATATCTGGAAGAAACCGGATTATGAGACCATGCTGGAGGATGGGATTCCTCTTGGCGTGGTCTATTTCATTAAAAAGGCACGGGACGGATTAAATGCCTCCCCGCAGTATTACCGCAGGGACGACACACCGGAGAAACACCTTGCAAGACAGAAAGAATATATCCAGACGGTACGGGAGCTGCAGAGCGTGGTCTCGGAGGTCCGCACCGCGGAGGACGCAATGAAGGTCTATGACCGTTTCTTTGTGGAAAACGGGTATTTGGAACAGGTGCAGGGCTGGGGCAGCGGCACCCATTACCAGGTGACGGAGAAGGGCCGGGAGAACCCGGCCATTACAAACAAGCTGTCCAATACCCTGATGGTCCGCTCGGCAGGATATTTTGAGCGGAACTTTACACAGAAAGCGCAGAAAGAACAGTTTGGCGTTTCCAAAGACCAGAAGGTACCAAAGGGCTATGTGATCCATTTCAACGACGGGAAGAATACTTATTCTAAAAATAATGACTGGAAACCTGATACCTACTATGTGACGAAGGGCTATTCCATTATAAAGACAAATTTTGAATCGCGGGAGGCTGCCCTGAAATGGGTGCAAGAGCTGGCAAAAAGCCGTAGCAAAAGCGGAAAGACGCGGTTTGTGCCTCCCCAGCTCGCCCATGTGCAGCGAACCGGGCCGGATTACAGAAACGGCGTGGAGATTACCGGGCAGCACTACCTTGATACCTTCGGATTCCGCGGCGGTGAATTTGGGAACTGGATGAACCAGAATGACCGGCAGGCTTCCCTCAACATGGGTTTTGAAGCGCTCAAAGATTTGGCGGCAGCCCTGCAGGTCAGCGACAAGGATATTGCCTATCAGGGAACGCTTGCGATCGCTTTCGGCGCCAGGGGCAGCGGCAACGCTGTGGCTCATTATGAGCCTTTGCGCAAAGTCATTAACCTTACGAAGATGCATGGGGCCGGTTCCCTGGCACATGAATGGTGGCATGGACTTGACGATTACCTTGGCGTAAAAATAGGTGCCAAGGGTTTTCTCTCTGAACAGCCCCGCCTCTATGCCCCATTCCAGAAGCTGATTGAAACCATGAAATATAAGCCGGAAACACCGGAGCAGGCGGCAGCCCGTACCGAAGCACAGACAGAGCGTACCCGGAAAAATGCGGCAAGCTGGCTGGATTCTGCGGTGCTCGGTTCCCTGAAACGGCACGGTAATGAGGCACAGATGGAAACATACGCAGTTCTCAGGGAGGCTTTTTTGTCCGGCGAGGACGGCTCCGTGGAACAGATCAGCGCTTTTAAGAAGTCTGTCACTGGGCGGGTGATCCCCAAAAGTGAGCGGGAACGGCTGGAAATATTCGAGCACATGCTGTCCGGGATGCAGGTGCAGGAGGCGCCGCAGATTGGGCGGGTGGAAACCGATTTCTACCGGAATTCCGTGCGCATGGGCAAGGAATGCGAAAAGGACGGCGGCTATTGGGACAGCAACGTGGAAATGACTGCCAGGGCCTTTGCCTGTTACATCAAGGATAAGCTGCCTTACAGCTCCGATTATCTGGCGGGTCACGCAGATTGCGCCGTTACCTTCGTGACAGATAAAAGCGGAGAAATGGAAGTTTTGAAAGCCTATCCTGAGGGTGAGGAACGCAGAGCCATCAATGCGGTATTTGACGAGATCGTGGCAGACCTGAAACGGGAGCAGATACTAACCCATTCGGACGAAACACTGCCCCTACCAACGCGGCCACTGGCGGAGAATGAGCAGATTTCCATATTTACGATGGATCGGCCTTCGGTCATGGCACAGCTTGCAACGGCGAAGCCGGCAGAAAAAACCACCCCGGCACAGGCGGTTCCGAAAAAGAGCCATGTGCCGGAGATATAGGAGGTGTGAAAGATTTTGGAAGAAAATAAAGATTACCGCGCTTACCGGTACGGCGATCATTTGGAACCAGGTGCAGAGTTGAAAATCGAGCACAGTATTTTTTGTGAAGATGTAGATATTTCTTCCCTGATTACAATGGGCGCTGAAAATCTGGAGGCCATGCGCCAGGGCAGCATTGACGGCGAGCAGAAAGCCTATGAGATTGTGGTTGCTGCGGCAAAGCAATGGGAAAAGCAGGCAGCCGCCACGCAAATGATTAACCGGGCGCTTTCTTACCTGCGGACCCCGGAGGTGACGCATACCGCAAATGAATGGCGCAAAACCGACAACTGGCGGAATGACGAGGAAATCAGTAACCGCGTCTACCGTATGACCTGTGGTATTTGGGAAGATACCAAATATGACCGGGAAACCAAACAGAGCGTACCGGTTGCCTGGTATGTGACCTGGGATGTCTATGTGAACTCCCCAAAACAGGGTTATGGCGAAAAGATTGCCGGGCAAAATCAGAAACGCTATACGGACAAAGCCGCTGCGGAAAAGTACCTGGAAGGACGGAAGAAAGCCTACTCCCATTTATTCACGGAAATTTCCCCGCAGATACCCAAACAGTATGAGCGCCATTTTACCGTATATGGAGCACTCCTGCCGGGGTACACAGTGGAAGGCCAGGAACCGGTAAAAACGGACCGCACCGCCGCCGACATTTCGGAGGGCGGTATTTCTATGCCCGAAAAGCCGGAGAAACCTTCCGTGCTGGGAAAGCTGTCTGCGGCCAAAACGCAGGAGAAAACACCTGCTGCCCCCGGTGCGGCAAATAAAAAGAAGGAGGATATGCAGCTATGAAAGTGTTAATGGTAGAGCCGGGCAAATCTCCCTCTGAAACTGAAATTGAGAGCGGGCTGGAATCACTGCAGGCTGCCGTTGGCGGAGACATTCAGGCAACTTATCCCTATGAGGACCCGGTGGCGCTGATCTGTAATGACGAAGGCAAGCTCATAGGGATGCCCTTAAACCGGGCTCTTTATGACGATGGCGGGCGTATGTATGATATTGTTGCCGGAAACTTTTTGATCGTTGGGCTTGGCGAGGAAGATTTTATCGGCCTTTCCCCCGACTTGATGGAGAAATTCAGTGAGCAGTTCAAATACCCAGAGAAGTTCTTCCGGCTGGCGGGTGAGATCGTTGCGGTGAAGCAGCCCCTCCCGCCAGAGGAAAAGCAGCAACCGGCTCCTGTCATGGAGGAACCTGACAGGGATGACATAAGGCTTGACGATACCACGGATTTGGCCTTTGACCTGGATGAATTTTTCAGACAGAACAGCGGGGCCTATGCAGAGCTGTACCCGGATTTCCATGCAGAAAAGGAACGCATGGCGGACGAACTGCTTTCAGGCGATACCGGAAAAATCCGCATGAGGCTGGCGGCATTTGAGCGTGAGGAACACATGGAGGGAGAAACGGCACTGCTTCTGGAGCGTATTTCTTCCTATGAAAAGGAGTATGGGATCAGCACTTATTCCATTTACCAGCTTGACTTATCGGACAATGCGGATAACCTCCGTTTTATGTCTCTTGACTGGCTGGAAAAGAAAGGGCTCCCGGTAGACAGGGACAATTACCAAATGGTCTATGCGGCACAGCTTTCGCCCGGCGAAACGCTGGAGGATATTTATACACGCTTTAATATCGACCACCCGGAGGACTTTAAGGGTCATTCTCTTTCTGTCTCTGATGTGGTTGTGCTCCATGAAAAAGGCAGCGACAGCGCCTACTATGTGGACAGCATTGGATTTAAGGAGCTGCCGGATTTCTTCGGCGGCACCCGGCAGCAGGAGGCAAAACGGGACGGTTCGCTGCGGGAGCAGCTTGACGACGCAAAGAAACAGGCGGCAAAAGCGGAACCTAAGACGCCGGAGAAAAAGAAAGAACCAGAAAGGAGCTGATAGCTTATGCTGATGGCAGAACAGGAACCCTATGCCTTAATGGTGCAGCCGGACGATATGCTGATTAGTCCCCGTGAGGTAAATGACAACTTCGGGACAATAGTATGCTTCCACCCCCGTTATGCCCTGGGCGACCATCACAATTATATGGACAAAGACGATTTCCTGCGGGAAATGTACTTAAACACCGTTGGCAACAACGAGCGCGGCATGGAACGCTATGAGCGCATGGTAAATATGGTCTGGAGCCGGAAAATGACCGGCGACCACCCCGATCCCCGCGCCGTGGATGATACCATGCTCCGGGTGATCTCTGAAAAATACATAGTGATGCCCCTGTATCTCCTGGATCACAGCGGCCTTGCCATGCAGACCACCAGTTTCAACGATCCCTGGGACAGCGGGCAGGTAGGATGGGTGTATGTTTCCAAAGAGAATGTGCTGAAAGAATTTGGCGCGGAGAAAATGACCGGTGCCCTCCGAAAGAAAGCCGAGGATTTGCTGCGGAGCGAGGTTGCCGAGTATGATGCCTATCTCCGGGGTGAGTGCTATGGCTTTGAGCTGTATAAAAACGGTGAGCTTTCGGATAGCTGCTGGGGCTTCATTGGGAATCTGGAAGATGCCTGTAAAGCAATGGCGGATTATCTGCCGGACGAGTGCAAAGGCATGACGGAGCACCTTTCGGAAGTGAAAGAGCCGGCTTCCATGATTAAGACGCTCCTTCGGCACGCCCGTATTCAGATTGAACAGGCGGCGAAGGCCCATGAACACGCCCCGCGCCAGCAGGTGCTAAGCGAGGCGCGGTAATGAACAAACTACATTTTTTCAGGAAGGAGGATGCAGGTGCAGGAAGATATTGAACAAAGAACTGTTTCCATCACCGTCCAGGCGTCAAAGCTGACCGGACGGGTGCTGAAAGCGGCCATTGCCGCCGCACTTCAAAAGATAGAGCAGGAACGCAATACCCCAAAGGTTGGCCGCAACAGCATGAAGCGGCTGACGGCCAGGGACCCCGGCGCGAATACCATTGAAGTGACCGGGCGGATTCGCTCTTTTGAACGGATCGCCAAAAAGCATGAGGTCCGCTATCACATTGAAAAGGACCCCGGCACAGACCCGCCCAAATGGACGGTGTATTTCAAGGCGAACCAGGCGGACGCTCTGACCGCGGCATTTAAGGAATATACAAGAAAAGACCTTGCCCACAGCACCAGGTCGTCGCTGCTTTCCCAGCTTGCCAAATTTAAGGAACTGGCGCAGGCGCTTGGTCGTGACAAGGTAAAGAACAAGGAGCATGGAGGGCCGGAGCGTTGAAGATAGATACCGATACCCTGAAAAAGCAGGTGATCCTCCACCTGCCTTACCTTCTGTTCCTTTTGGTATTCGCGAAGCTGGGCCAGGCGGTGCGGTTGGCTCCCGGAGCAGATGCTTCGCAAAAAATGCTGGGGTTAAGTGAAGGATTCACCTATGCCTTTCAGAGCATGTGGCCCGGTGCTGGGATCGACTGGCTGATTGGTCTTTGCGGTGCGGCCATTGTGCGGCTGGCGGTCTATCTCAAAGGAAAGGACGCCAAAAAGTACCGCAAAAACGTGGAATACGGTTCTGCCCGCTGGGGCAGCAAAACGGATATTGCACCGTTTATGGACCAAAAGCCGGAAAACAACATCATTCTGACGCAGACAGAGGGGCTTATGATGTCCGGCAGGCCGAAGAATCCGGCCAATGCCCGGAATAAAAATGTGCTGGTGGTGGGCGGTTCCGGTTCCGGCAAAACAAGATTTTTTATCAAGCCCAATCTCATGCAGATGCACAGCTCCTATGTCGTTACCGACCCGAAGGGCACGGTCTTGATTGAGGTTGGAAAGCTGTTAAGCCGGGGAACCGCGAAACTGGATAAGGACGGAAAGCCGGTCCGGGGCAAAAATGGGAAGATTGTGTATGAGCCTTATAAAATCAAGGTATTCAACACCATCAATTTCTCAAAGAGTATGCACTATAACCCTTTTGCGTATATCCACAATGAGAAAGATATTCTTAAACTGGTAACGGTGTTGATCGCAAATACCAAAGGAGAAGGAAAATCCGGGGATGACTTTTGGGTCAAGGCCGAAACGCTGCTCTATACGGCGCTGATCGGCTACATCTACTATGAAGCGCCCTCCAATGAACAGAACTTTTCCACGCTGGTAGAAATGATAAACGCTATGGAGGTCCGGGAGGATGACGAGACTTTCAAGAACGCGGTTGACCTGCTCTTTGACGCCCTGGAACAGAAGGAGCCGGACCACTTTGCTCTCCGGCAGTATAAAAAATACAAGCTGGCCGCCGGTAAGACCGCAAAATCCATATTGATTAGCTGCGGCGCCAGACTTGCCCCCTTTGACATTAAGGAAGTCCGGGAGATCACCATGTATGACGAGCTGGAGCTTGACCTGGTGGGCGACAGGAAAACGGCGCTGTTTTTTATCATCAGTGATACGGATGCGACCTTTAATTTTCTTGTCAGCATGGCTTATACCCAGCTATTTAACCTGCTCTGTGAGCGGGCGGATGATAAATTCGGGGGCAGGCTCCCGGTCCATGTGCGGTGCCTAATCGACGAGGCGGCCAATATCGGGCAAATCCCGAACCTGGAAAAGCTGATGGCAACGATCCGAAGCCGTGAAATTTCGGCCTGCCTGGTATTGCAGGCGCAGAGCCAGCTCAAAGCACTTTATAAGGACAACATGGACACGATCATAGGCAACTGTGATTCTTCTCTTTTCTTAGGCGGTAAGGAGGAAACCACCTTGAAAAGCTGGAACTCCCTGCTGGGGAAAGAAACCATTGATATGTATAACACCAGCGTCACGAAGGGCACCCAGGAATCCCACGGGCAGAACTTTCAAAAATTGGGGAAAGATTTGATGTCCGTTGACGAGCTTGCGGTAATGGACGGCGGCAAATGCCTCTTGCAGATTAGGGGTGTGCGTCCCTTCCTGTCCCGTAAGTATGATATTACCAAACACCCGAATTACAAATACCTTTCGGATTTTGACGAAAAGAACGTCTTTGACATAGAGAAATACCTGTCTACAAGGCTGCCTGTACGTCCCGGAGAGCTGTACCCCAACTATGAGATCACGCCGGAAGAACTGGCAGCACAGACAACCGCATAAAATCCCGCCGTATCATTTCCTTATTATATGGCGGGATTTTATATATCCTTTTGAAAGGAGGTGCCTATTGCGGATTCGTGATTCTCCCTGACAACTGAATATCCCCGCAGGTCTTACCCTGCCCCTTATGCCGCCGTCATGTTTTTGTAGATTTTCTATTTGAGCATGGCGGCGGCTTTTTTCGTTTCCGAGCCAATGCGGCCACAACAACAAATTTTATAAATATTAAGGAGGACTAAAATATATGGCATTTTTCGCAAGCGCGATTGACACTTTGAAGATTCTCGTTATCGCTCTGGGCGCCGGCCTCGGCGCATGGGGCGTCATCAACCTTCTGGAAGGATACGGAAATGACAACCCTGGGGCCAAATCACAGGGAATGAAGCAGCTTATGGCGGGCGGCGGTATCGCCCTGGTGGGTGCCACGCTGATTCCGCTCCTGTCCGGCCTGTTCGGTTAATAGCCGATGGGCAGTCTGTTTGACTGGATAACAGACTGGATCAAAGAGGGCCTGATCGAAGCGATCACCGGGCAGTACACCAGTATTTTTGAATCGGTAAATAACCAGGTCGCAGATGTGGCCGGGCAGGTCGGACAGACCCCGCAGGGCTGGAATGGCGGCGTGTTCAGTATGATCCAGAATCTTTCTGAAACCGTCGTCATTCCCATTGCGGGCATTATCCTGACCTTTGTGCTGGTATATGAGCTGATTCAGATGATTTTGGAAAAGAACAACATGCACGACTTTGATACCTTCAACATCTTTAAGTGGATTTTCAAAACTTTCGTAGCCACCTACCTGCTCACCAACTGCTTTACGATTGTCATGGCGGTGTTTGATGTCGCCCAAAATGTGGTATCGCAGAGCGCCGGCGTAATAAACGGGAATCTGGATGTCACGGCGGCGCTGGCTGATTTGGAAACGCAGCTTGAAGCAATGGGTATGTGGGAGCTGATCGGCCTGTGGCTGGAAACCAACATCATCAACCTGTGCATGTGGGTACTGTCTATTGTAATCTTTGTCATTGTCTATGGCCGCATGATTGAAATATATCTCACGGTCAGTCTGGCACCCATACCGTTTTCCACAATGGCAAACCGTGAATGGGGACAGATGGGGACGAATTACCTTCGTTCCCTGTTCGCCCTGGGTTTCCAGGGGTTCCTGATCCTGGTATGCGTCGCAATCTACGCGGTGCTGGTCCAGTCGATCCCCTCGTCCGGCGATATTCACGGTGCGATCTGGGGCACGGCGGGATATACCGTCCTGCTGGCCTTCGCCCTCTTTAAGACAGGCTCGTTATCAAAAAGTATTTTCAACTCGCATTAGCGGGTAACAACTATATTCTAACAAGGAGGAACTTTCATTATGAGTAAAACCAACACTGAACCCATGCAGCCGGAGGCCCAGGTGTCCGAAGGCTTGAAGCTGGATGTAACCGTGCGCCCGATTGCCCCGATGGGGAACCTCTTGGCCTTTGCCAACGTGACGATTGGCGACTGCTTCAAGATCGACGGCTTCCGTATCTGCTCCGGCGAAAACGGCCTGTATGTCAACATGCCTTCCACCCAGGATAAGCAGGGGAAATGGAGGGATGTCTGCTGGCCTGTGACGGCGGATTTTCGCAGGCAGCTTAATGATGCCCTGATCGAAGGGTACGGCCAGGCGATTGAAAATTTGCAGGCCACCCTTGAAGCGACCAAAGGGGCAGCGGAGAAACCTTCCCTGACCGGCACCCTGAAGGAAAATGCCGGGAAGGTCAAGACGCAGCCGGCAAAGCCCGCAACTGCCAAGAGTGAGCAGGCCCGCTGATGCCAGATACCGGAAAATATGGCATTGTGTACGCAGACCCGCCCTGGCGCTATGACATGAAGCGCGGAAAAGGCGTGGCGGAAAACCATTATCCTACCATGAGCATTGATGAAATATGCGCACTGCCGGTTGCAGACCTTGCAGCCAAAGACAGTGCGCTTTTTCTATGGGCCACCTTCCCGCAGCTCAATGAGGCGTTCCGGGTGATGGAGGCATGGGGTTTCCAGTATAAGACCCTGGCGTTTCTGTGGCTGAAGCAGAACCGGAAAGCCGATAGCTGGTTTTATGGGATGGGCTTCTGGACCCGCTCTAACGCGGAGGTGTGCCTGCTTGCAACACGCGGGCACCCGAAACGCCAGTGCGCGGGAATCCACCAGTTTGTGATCTCCCATATCGAGCAGCACAGCAAGAAGCCCGATGAAGTGCGGGACAAGATCGTAAAGCTCATGGGCGATCAGCCCAGGGTGGAGCTCTTTGCCAGGCAGCAGATGCCCGGATGGGATGTGTGGGGCAACGAAGTGGATTGCAGTATCACGATGCCGCAGAATGGATAGAAAAGATTCTCGCAGATCGGAGGTGACAACGAAATGCCCTATGTACCCGTACCCAAAGACTTAACTACAGTCAAGACCAAAGTAGCCGCTGGCCTGACGAAGCGCCAGCTTATTTGTTTCAGTCTGGCCGCACTGGTGGGGCTGCCGGTATATTTCCTTACCCGCGGCGCCATCGGCAATTCAGCGGCGGTGCTCCTTATGATCGGCCTGATGATGCCCTTTTTCTTCTTTGCCATGTATGAGAAGGACGGGCAGCCGGCGGAAAAGCTATTGAGGAACCGGCTCCGCTATAAGCTCTGGCCGAAGAACCGCCCTTACCGGACGGAAAATCTCTATAAATCCATTTCCAAAAAGGAGGTATCACAGATTGCCAAAAACCAAACAGCAGGAGGCGCAGGAAAAACGTCTGCAAAGAAACGTAAAGCAGGCCCAAAAGACCCGCGCCGAAGCAAGAAAGGCAGGAAGTAAAGCTGCCTCTCCTGCCGGGCCGAAGAAAAAGCCCGGCTTTTTTTCCAGGCTGAAAGCGGACGCGCCACAGACGGTCCAGCAGAGTATTCGCTATAAGGAAATGTACCGGGACGGTATCTGCCGTGTAAGCGGCAATTATTACACCAAGACGGTGCAGTTCTTCGACATTAACTACCAGCTTGCACAGGCAGATGATAAAGCGCAGATTTTTGAGGGTTACTGCGATTTCCTCAATTATTTTGACGCTTCTATCCATGTGCAGCTCACCTTTATCAACCAGCAGGCCAATATGCAGGACTTTGTTCGGAGCATAGATATTCCTACCCGTGGGGACGAGTATGACGGAATCCGCAGGGAGTATGGGGATATGTTAAAGGGACAGCTCCAAAAAGGCAACAACGGCCTTACCAAGCGGAAATATATCACCTTCGGCATTGAGGCTGACGACCTTCGCACCGCGAAGATGCGCCTGGAGCGGATCGAGGCCGATGTGCTGGCAAATTTCAAAGCCTTAGGAGCACAGGCAAAGCCGTTAGACGGGCTGGAACGCCTGGAGCTTTTGCACAGCCAGCTCCACCCGGACGGGCAGGAAAAGTTTCATTTTACCTGGGCGGATCTGCCGAAAACCGGACTTTCCACAAAGGATTTTATTGCGCCCTCCGGCCTGTCATTCTCGAATGACGGAAAGACCTTCCGGGTGGCTGACCATTCCGGGGCAGTGTCCTTTTTGCAGATTTTAGCGCCGGAGCTGACGGACCGGCTGCTGGCGGAGCTGCTTGACCTGGACGACGCCGTGACGGTGAACCTGCATATCCAGTCCATCGACCAGGCCCAGGCGATCAAGAACATCAAACGCAAGATGTCAGACCTGCAGAAAATGACCATTGAGGAACAGAAGAAAGCGGTCCGTGCCGGGTATGACATGGACATCATACCTACCGACCTTGCCACCTATGGGGAAGAAGCAAAAAATCTCCTGCAGGATTTGCAGAGCCGGAATGAGCGTATGTTTTTAGTCACGGTACTGGTGGAGAACATCGCGCCGAAACGCCAGAAGCTGCTTAACGATATTCTGTCTGCCTCCGGTATTGCGCAGAAATATAACTGTGCCCTGAAACGTCTGGACTACCAGCAGGAACAGGGGCTTATGTCCTCTCTTGCCTTAGGGTTGAACCAGATTGAAATTGAGCGTGGGCTTACGACAAGCAGCACCGCCATTTTCGTGCCGTTTACGACCTGCGAACTGTTCCAGGAGGGCGAGGCGCTTTATTATGGCCTGAACGCTTTAAGCAATAACCTGATTATGGCGAACCGCAAGAACTTGAAGAATCCAAACGGCCTGTTCCTGGGAACGCCCGGCAGCGGCAAGTCTTTCTCAGCAAAGCGTGAAATCGTCAATGTGTTCCTTCTGACGGAGGATGACATCATCATTGCAGACCCCGAAAATGAGTACGGGCCTCTGGTACAGCAGTTCGGCGCCCAGGGGCAGGTCATTGACATTTCCCCGACTTCCACCAACTATATCAATCCGATGGACATCAACCTGGACTATTCGGACGATGAAAACCCCATCACTCTGAAAAGCGATTTTATCCTGTCGCTGTGTGACCTGATTATCGGCGGCAAGGAAGGGCTTTCCCCGATTGAGAGGACCATCATTGACCGCTGCACGAGGCTTGTGTACCGGGATTATTTGCAGGATCCACGCCCGGAAAATATGCCGGTCCTGGGCGACTTGTATGAGCTGCTTTTGAAACAGGCGGAGCCGGAGGCGCAGAATATCGCTACGGCGCTGGAAATCTACGTCAATGGCTCCCTGAATGTGTTCAATCACCGTTCCAACATTGACATGAACAACCACCGGGTACTCTGCTTCCAGTTAAAGTCTCTAGGCAAGGCCCTGAAAGAGATCGGGCTTCTCATTATGCAGGATGCCGTGTGGAACCGTGTCACCGCCAACCGCTCCAAACATAAGACGACCTGGTTCTATATCGACGAATTCCACCTCCTTTTGAAAGGCCAAACCGGGAGTTTCAGCGTGGAAATCTGGAAAAGATTCCGTAAATGGGGCGGCATACCATCGGGCCTGACGCAGAATGTAAAGGACCTGCTGGCCTCCCGTGAGATTGAGAATATCTTTGAGAACTCGGATTTTATCTACATGCTGAACCAGGCCCAGGGAGACCGGCAGATTCTGGCGAAGCAGTTGGGGATTTCCCCGCACCAGCTTTCCTATGTGACCCATTCCGGCCCTGGCGAGGGGCTTCTGTTTTTCGGGAATGTGATCATCCCCTTTGTCGATCATTTTCCGAAAGACACCCTGTTATACAGCGTACTCACAACACGGCCTGATGAAGTGGCAGGTGCGTAAATTCCCGAAAATAAAAATGACTGGAGGTGATAACAGTGCCGCGGGAAAAAGAATTTCAGAGGAAAAAGAAAGATACCCGGATGCCGGTCCGTGATTCCCATGCGGAGGAACGTATGGACACCCGGCAGAGCGAACAGGATTTTAACCTGCTGCGGGCCAGGGACGCCCTTTCTTCTTCGGGAACGGCCCGGAGCCGGAGGTATGAAACCGCAGCACAGCAGGCAGCGGAAGGTACACAGCCTTTCAAAGCGGATGTACCGCAGCAGCCGGATATTTCCATACCGGAACATTTGGAAAGCAGGGATATGGACCATGAGCCGGCACGGGCACCTGAAACACGGAACCCTCTGGAACCGGGAACTTCTGCACCGGAACCGCGCCGGAGGGATTTCAGATATGAAGATTCCCGGCGTGAGGATTCTGACAGCGGCAATTCTGGTACAGAACGCCACACACAGGGAGAACCCGGTCAGGCAGAACGCCGTTCCCGGATGCACCAGCACGGCAACAGATACCAGCAGCGCTTCCAGGAGGCGGCCAAAGCCGAGGAACCAAAGGAGAAACCGCCGGAGGCAGCCGAAGGAGAACCGAAACGGCCTTCCAAGCTGGAATTTGCCGCTGACGAACTCCCACCGGAAACAGCGGATAAGAAACTCACCCAGGCCAGACGGAAAGCAGAACGGACAGCGGAAAAGCTGGAACAGGCGGAAAACCGCCTGCCTGCCCGCCGTAAGCTGCGTATGGAAACATCTTCTGACCCTGATACGGGTAAGGCCAAAAAACGCCTGAAATTTGAAAAGGAGGTGAAATCCCAGCGGGCCCATGTAAAGGGGCCTGCTCCGATGCGCCCGGTAAAGGCCGGCGCAAATATGGCGGTTGGTTACGCCCATAAAAAAATCTACCAGGCGGAAAATGAAAATGTCGGCATTAAAGCGGCCCACCGCACCGAGCTTGTAAGCGAGTCGGGGCTGCGCATGGCATACCACAGGCATAAGACCGCGCCATACCGCAGGGTGGCAAAATTACAGCAGAAATCAGCCAGGGCCAATGCCCGGCTTGCCTACCGGCAGGCATTACAGGACAACCCGGAGCTGAAGAAAAATCTTCTTGCCCGGATGTGGCAGAAACAGAAAATAAAACGCCAGTATGCCAAAGCAGCCAGAGAGGCGAAAAAAGCGGGAAAGCGCGCAAAGGACACCGCTGTTACAACAGAAAAGATTGCTGCCGGCGTGGTCCATGCCATCAAGCGTCACCCAGTTATATGCGGAATCGTGATCCTGCTCCTTTTGGTATTTTTCCTGATTACATCCCTGTTTTCTTCCTTTTCTAATATTGGAACCGGAGGGCTGGGGAGCCTTGCTGCCTCTACTTATCTGGCGGACGATGCGGACATCAACAATGCGGAGCTTATATATACCGAGTGGGAAACGGACCTGCAGATGCAGATCAACCGTGTGGAATCGGACCGGCCCGGTTATGACGAGTACCGCTATAATATCGGCCCCATTGAGCATGATCCTTACGTTTTAATGGGGTATCTCACCTCTGCGTATCAGGATTTCACCTCTGCACAGATTGAGAGCGTCCTCCGGGAGCTTTTTAACGGGCAGTATTCCCTATCCTGCACGGAGGAAACGGAAATCCGCTACCGGACAGAAACAAGCATTGACCCGGAGACCGGCGAGGAAACAGAGGAAGAAGTGCCTTATGAGTGGCACATTCTAAATGTAACACTTACTACCATGCCGCTTGAAAACTTGGTGGTTTCACGCATGGACGCAGACCAGAAGGAAATTTGCGAGATTTTATTGCAGACCAAAGGCAACCGGCAGTATGTGAAAAATGTATTTGGCACGAACTGGCTGCCCTATGTCACCAGCTACTACGGCTACCGGGTACACCCGATCAGCGGGGAAAAGAATTACCATACCGGCGTTGATATTGGGATGTCCCAGGGTACACAAATCCTTGCCGGGCATGACGGCACGGTCACGCTGGCCGGTGAAGCCGGTGGTTATGGCCTGTGTGTCGCCATTGAGGGCGAGGCTTACGAGGGGCATACCCTTACGACGAAATACGGGCACTGTTCGCAGATTCTTGTGTCCGTGGGCCAGGAGGTCAAGGCCGGGGATGTGATCGCAAAGGTCGGCAGCACCGGAAATTCCACCGGGCCGCACCTGCACCTGGAAGTGTTGGTTGACGGGCAATACCTGAATCCTCTGTACTTTGCCGATACCGGCGATACCAGCGAGCGTCATTTGCCAGCGGCAGGCGCAGGCGGCGGAGGAAACTATTTTGACTATGATGTTCCACCGGAGGCTCTTGCGGATGAAAAGTTTGCCGCTATGCTCGCGGAGGCTGAAAAGTATTTAGGCTATCCGTATGTATGGGGCGGCGCAAGCCCTTCCACTTCCTTTGACTGTTCCGGCTATGTTTCCTGGGTAGTCAACCATTGCGGCGTGGGCTGGAATTTCGGACGCCTGACCGCAGATGGGCTTTTAGGCGTGTGTACGCCTGTATCAAGCGCCGATGCAAGACCCGGCGACCTGATATTCTTCCAGGGCACCTATAACACCAGCGGCGCAAGCCATGTAGGAATCTATGTGGGTAACGGAATGATGATCCATTGTGGGGACCCAATCTCCTACGCAAATATCAACACAAGCTACTGGCAACAGCACTTTTATACATTTGGGCGTCTGCCCTGACAGATTGGAGGTAATAAATTGAACCCTAAGATTGAAAAACTGGAGAAAGAGATCGACAAGACAAAAACCAGGATCGCGGAGATGCAGGCCAAGCTCCGCGATCTGGAAAAACAGAAAACGGAGCTGGAGAACACCGATTATGTGGCGATTGCCCGCAGCTTCCATCTGACCCCCCAGCAGTTGGCCGAATTTCTGAAATCGCAGCAGGCCGCCCCGGGCGGGGATGGTCCGCTTAAGAAACAGGAGGAAATGAATGAGGACTAAAAAAATCTCTCTGCTACTGGCGCTTGTGCTTATCATAAGCGCCATAGCTTTGCCCCTGACGGCTTATGCTGCCGGGGACAAAGATACCACACCGCCAAAACTCACGGCCTCCCTGGACGGCGACTCGCTGAAAATAGAAAGCAGCGACGATCATTCCGGCGTGGAGGCGGTTTTTGTAGACGGGAATCGTATCAATTCTTTAACCAATGGGGCGGCTTCCGTTGCCTTAAAGGACTATGCCGGCACAGAAAAACAGGTGAGTGTGTATGCCCAGGACTATGCCGGGAACCGCTCAAAGACCGTGAAGTTTGAGAATCCCTATTACAAGGAACCGGCACCTACGGAAAAACCTTCTGCCACAGTACAGCAGGCCCAGAGCAGTACGCCATCTGTAAAACCGGTACAGGCTCAGGCGGCTTCTTCCGGAAGTACAAACAACAGCGCCCAAAGCGGCAATTCCGGGAATGGCTCTAATGCAGGTACGAACACGGGCAATAATGCCGGCAGCAATGCAGCGTCCGGCACAAACGGAAATGGCAATAGCTCCAATTCACAGGAGGAAACGGAAACTACTTCTTCTATCCCGGAGGGAGCATTTACCCCGGAAGGTACCGGAACGGTTCTGGATGAAGCTACCGGCGAGGGTGACGATAAGCAGTTTTATACGATTACCACCGAAGCCGGAAATGTATTCTATCTTATCATCGACGGAAAAAGGGACAATAACAACGTCTATTTCCTGAACGGCGTTACCGAAGCTGATTTGATGGCCCTGGCGGAAAAGGGCGACGGCAGCGTGAGCGTGATCCCGGCTGCGGATGTCTGCACCTGTACGGAGAAATGCGAGGCCGGAAAAGTCAATACCGCCTGCCCGGTCTGCAAGAACGACCTGAAGGGCTGCACCGGAAAAGAAAAACCTGCGGAAACAGAGGAACCCGCACAGACCGAACAGCCGAAAAAGGACAATGGCAGCGCTGGCACGATTATTTTTGTGATCGTCGCCTTGCTTGCAGTCGGAGGTATCGGCTACTATGTGAAGATCGTGCGCCCGAAGCAGCAGGCGGAGGCCGAATTTGACGAGGACGACGGCTACGGGGAGGGCTTTGACCCGGACGAGGCTTACGGTGAGCCGGAATATCTCTCCGAGGATGACTTTGAGGATAGCACCCATGAGGACGGCGAGTAATGCGCCGTCCTTACCTATTTTATGAAAGTGAGGTCTTTCTATCGTGAATATAAAAACAAACACACACCGCCGCGGCCTGCACAGGATCGTGGCATTTTTACTCTGTGCGGTATGCGTCTTTGGGTTAATCCCCACACAGGCATTTGCCATGTCGCCAGGTCAAAAGGCGAGCTCATGGATGGGTGATTATTATGTCGGTTCTGACGGAAACGGATATTATTCTCCTGCTCCGACCATCTTCATGGCCTATCATGCAGACGGAACCGCGGAATTTTTATCCAGTTCCGGCGGCCATCGATACAAGCACTATATGATGACAGATTCGGACGGTGTAACCCATTCTGTCTACTGCGTGGAGAGTGGGATTCCCTATGAGGCTTCTGATAATGGCTATACTTCCGAAAGCGGAAAAAACAGCACTTATTTGAATCTGCTTCCTTCTGCTGCCCGACGCGGAATTACCTTGACAACAATTTACGGTTGGAAACCCGGCTCATCTCTGCCGGTTTCCGGAATTAACGCAGATGACTATAAAATGGCGACTCAGATTATTTTGTGGGAGTACCAGCAACAGCTCCGTACCGACCCGTATAGCCGCCACGGAAATGGGCAGGCACCGGCAGATCAGTTTTACAATATAATCGCTGGGCGCCCGGCAGAGAAAGCCTACAACTGGATTCTTTCACAGGTTGCTTCCCATTCTACGGTTCCATCCTTTACTTCCACGAAGAAAAGCGAAGCCCCGGAGTTGGAACTGAAATGGGACACGGTGAAAAAAGTCTATACCCTGACTGTCACTGACACCAATAACCTGAAAATCAATCTGGAAACCTTGAAAGGCAGCGGCGTTTCCGTCACAAGAAACGGGAACAAGTACACGTTCACCAGCAAGAACATGATTATGAACCCTGTCACCTTTGAATTCCGAAAGGATATTCCGGTTGCCAATGACATGCTGATTTGGGGCAGACCCGGCTACCAGACTATGATGACCGGTGCCAGCGACCCGGTTTCCTTTTTTGTGAAGATCAAGACCGAAACCTACGGCACCGCAAAGATTGTCAAGACCAGCGAGGACGGCATTGTGTCCGGGATTCCTTTCCGTATCTCCGGCACGGACATTCTGGGAAATAAAGTGGATGAAACTGTAACTACCGGAGACAACGGGCAGATCAAAGAAAAGCTGCTGCCCGGCACCTATCTGGTGAAGGAGCTGCCGGTGGACCGCTATGTGACCCCTTCCGCGCAGTATGTGACGGTTGAGAGCGGTCAGACGGCCTCCGTCCATTTCAGCAATATCCTGAAGAAATTCCGCGTCCATGTGATTAAGAGCGACGCGGACACCGGAACCGCCCAAGGTGATGCTACCCTTGCGGGTGCGACTTACGGCCTGTTCAATAACGGTGATCTGGTAGATACCTATACCACCGGGCCGGACGGCAGCTTTATGACCCGCTACTATGTCTGTGGTGATAGCTGGACGGTACGGGAAATTGATCCCAGCACCGGCTACCTATTAAATGATATGGTCTATGAGGTGGGCGCTTCCCCGACGCTGTACGAAGTGGAACTGAACACCACGGAGAACCAGGTCACGGAAACCGTGATCTATGGCAATATCCAGCTTGTAAAGCATACGGACGACCTGGACCCGGATGTGTCCGAGGATGAAAATACGGACGAACCAAATGAGGGTGTGATCGAGCGCCCGGAGGCCGGGGCTGTCTTTGAAATCTACCTGAAAGCGGCGGGCAGCTATGACGCGGCGAAGGAAAGCGAGCGTGATTTGCTCACAACCGATGGGGATGGCTTCGCTTCCTCCAAAATGCTGCCTTATGGTCGTTATACGGTTCACCAGGTAGCCGGCGAAGAAGGAAAGGCGTTTATCCCGGACTTTACCGTATTTATTTCCGCAAACGGCCAGACTTACAGCTATATCCTGAATAACCGTACCATCACGGCACGACTGAAAGTGGAGAAATGCGATGCGGAGACCGGCAATATTATCCCGATGACGGGCACTGGTTTCCAGATCAAGGATTTGTCTACCGGGGAATTTGTCAACCAGGAAATCTATTATCCGAATCCGGAAACCCTTGATACTTTCTATGTTTCGGACGAAGGCTGGCTCATGCTGCCGGAACCTCTGCATACCGGGGATTATGAGCTTTACGAGGTGGCGGCACCTTACGGCTATGTCCTTTCCAGTGAGCCCGTACCGTTCACCATTGACGGCAGCGAGGCGGTTGTGACCGTAACACAGTATAACATGCCGCAAAAGGGACAGCTCACCATTACAAAGACCGGCGAGGTATTCACTTCCGTCCAGGAAAACGACGGCCTGTATCAGCCGGTATATGAAGTGGCCGGGCTTCCCGGTGCGGTCTATGATGTGATCGCCGACGAAGATATTTATACCGGTGACGGTACGCTTCGCGCGGCAAAGGACACGGTTGTGGAAAACCTTACCACCGGGGATGACGGGACGGCACAGAGCGGGCTTTTGTACCTGGGCCGCTACCGCCTGGAGGAACGCCAGGCGCCGGCAGGCATGGTATTAAATTCTCAGCCAGAATATGTAGAGCTTACCTATGCTGGTGAAACTGTGGAAGTGACACAGACCGCCGTTGGCCTTTATGACGAGCGCCAGAAGGTGGATGTGAGCCTGTTCAAAGCACTGGAAACGGACGAGCTGTTCGGGCTTGGCATGAATGAGGAATACAAGGATATTTCTTTTGGACTGTATGCTTCCGATAACCTGACGGCTGCGGATGGCAGCGTGATCCCGGCTGGCGGCCTTCTGGAAGTGGTTTCCGTTTCTGCAAATGAGGCGGGCGGCTATGACGCTTCTTTCGCCTCTGACCTTCCTTTTGGCAGCTACTATGTGAAGGAACGCACCACAAACAGCGCTTATATCCTTTCCGATACCGAGTACCCGGTAGTATTTGAATATGCGGGCCAGGAGGCGGCGCTGGTACAGATTCTTGTGGGTGAGGGCGAGGCCGTTCCCAATGACCTGCTTCGTGGGCGTGTAGACGGTGTGAAATACGGTGAAAACCCGGAGGGCGGCGAGACTGTGAAGCTGGCCGGCGCGGTGATGGGCCTGTTTCAGCCGGACACCGAGGAATTTACCGAAGAAAACGCACTGCTTACCGTAACCACCGGCCAGGAGGGCAGCTTTGCCTTTGAGAATATCCCTTACGGCCACTGGATCGTAAAGGAAATTTCCGCTCCCGCGCTTTATACAGTGAGCCCGGAGGAACACCATATTTATATCGGTGTGGACGGCCAGGCAATCGAAATCCGTGTGGATGATACCTTGATCCGCGGACGGGTGCAGCTCCATAAGACCGAGGCGGTGGATGAACCTTCCTCTGTGGAGAGCGACAAAGAGAATACCTTCCTGCGCTTCCTCTCCGGCGCAGTATTTGAACTGTATGAGGACATCAACGGCAACAAGGAGCTGGATGCCGAAGATACCTTGGTAGGCACTCTGAAAGAAACAGACGGCGGATTCCACATGGCGGAGGATCTTCTGGCTAAAGGCTATTTCGTAAAGGAAAAGAAAGCGCCGGAGGGCTACCAGCCTGACGAAAACGCCTACTATTTTGAAATCACCGAGGACGGCCAGACCGTTGTGATCGAAAACGGCGAGGCAGGCCGGGGCTTTACTAATGAGGCATACCGCGGCAACTTGAAAATTACCAAAGATTCCAGTGACGGACGAAAGGACGGCTTTGCCATTGAGGTCAAGAGCGCGGACGGTTCTTACTGTGAGACATTCACCACACCGAAATCCGGCGTGATCGAGGTTAAGGGACTGCGCGTCGGTATTTATACCGTAACCGAGCTTTCCAACCGTGCAAGCAAGGATTATATCATTCCTGACGCGGCCACGGTGGAGATCAAGGCGGATCAGACCGCCACGGTTCAGTTCTTCAACGAGAAGCCGGAGGAACCGGAAACTCCTGATAACCCGAAAACGCCTTCCAATCCGTCTAACCCTTCCACCCCTTCTAATCCTGATAAGGGAGTACCGCAGACCGGGGATGATAATTTTATTTTCCTATACGGCGGGCTTCTTGTGCTGGCTGTGATCGGCGGCGGGCTGTTCGCTGCTCTCTATTTCAAAAAGGGAAAATACAGTAAGAATACCCCAAAGACAAGAGCTGTCGGTATTACGGTGGTTTCCATCTGTGCGGCGCTGGCATTAGGCAGCGGCTTTCTGATGGTTCGCGACATCTGCCAGTATACCGAAAGTGCCGGAGCCTATGAGGACCTTGCTTCTCTTGTAGAACTGCCGGAGCAGACCGAAGCGCCGGAGGATGATACGACGGAAACGGAACCTGCCGGGGAGGAACCTTCTGTGGTCCTCCCTGTGGTAGACTTTGAGGCTTTAAGGGAGACCGGGCCGGACATCATCGGATGGCTTACCCTTCCTGATACGCCTGTCAACTATCCGGTGACGCAGGCGGACGACAACGAGTATTACCTGCACCACTTGTATGACGGCACCTACAATAAGGTGGGATGCCTGTTCGCGGATTATGAGAACAAAGCGGATTTTTCTGACCGAAACACCATTATTTACGGGCATAACATGCGGGACGGCTCCATGTTCGCCGCCCTGAATGAGTATGACGAACAGAGCTACTTTGATACCCATAAGCAGATGTACCTTGTGACCCCGGAGGGCGGTTATCTCTGTGAGATTTTCGCAGCGTTTGTGGCAAAGCCTTCCGAATCCGGCAGCGATACCTCTCCCTGGCGTCTTAGCTGGAAGGATGACGGCTCTTATACGACCTGGCTTACCGCTATGGCAGAGCGTTCCGTTGTGGAAACGGACGTCACGGTGACAAGCAGCGATAAAGTGCTGACCCTTTCCACCTGTACGCCCGGAGGCGCGAGCCGCTTCATCGTCATGGCTAAGCTGGTGGAAGTAAACAACTGAACAGAGTGAAAACCGGTGCGGGGGCATGTGCTCCCGCACCAGTCATTTACAAGGAGGATTTTTTCTATGGTGAATACCATTGTTTCAATACCCGGCTATGTACACCTGTACCGTTCCCTTCTCCGGTTCTATGACATGCCGGAAAATGAGATCAGGGAAATGCTGTATTTGCTTAACACGGCCAACCTGGACTGCTACGAGTATTACCACCCGGAGCGGGAACTGGTTGAGAGCGGCCCGGTAGCCTTCTGCCACTGGCTGGAGACGATGGACTGCCGGCCCTACCGCACGGAGGTACAGCTTTATAAGTCGCTACTGTTCCTACAGCGCAGCGTGGACCGGGATCTGATCGTGACCTCCCAGCGGGAGGCATTGCAGACGCTTAGATGTATTATCTCCAATATCGAATACCGCTTCTACAAGGCTTATGAAATGGAGATCGAGGATAAACGGACCGTGTACGGGGAATGTACCTATCGCCTGGTTCCCAGGGAGGACGAACCCAGCGTGTGCCTGATGCACGACTGGATTTATCTGCCCTCTGCTTAAAAATGTCCCGAATAATATATAAAATACGGGACAAAAAAGTAGTATATGCTCTGCCCCTTGCCGGCAGCGGTTCCTTCCTTTTTTGAGATTGCTGTATAAATCCTGATCTGCGTGGGAATACTATAAACAAAACTCTCGGAGCCTATTGAAAATTTGTCCCGAATAATATATAATATTCGGGACAAAAGGAGGTGAGCAAAGTGGCAAATGGATATTCCAGGCAGATTCAGGAGCGAATTGGCGCAGCGGCAGAAGGAACCGTTTTTGTCAATTCTGATTTTGCTGATATTGCTGATACGGAAACCATAAGACGGAACCTGAACCGGCTTACACAGGCAGGTACGCTCCGGCGGATTTTGAAAGGTGTTTACGAGAAGCCGGAATACAGCGAAATGCTGAAAGAATATGTAGCGGCGGACCCGGAGGCGGTAGCAAAAGCGCTGGCCCGGAACTATCACTGGACGATTGCTCCCTGTGGGAATACGGCGCTGAACCTGTTAGGGCTTTCCACGCAGGTAACAGCGGTATGGTCCTATATCAGCGACGGTCCATATAAGACCTATGAGTGGAATTTCACAAAGCTGGAATTTAAGCACAGGACTAATAAGGAGATCACGGGTCTTTCTTATATGACGGTTCTGGTGATTCAGGCATTGAAAACTTTGGGGAAAACAAATGTCACTTCCAAAACGATTCAGACGCTTAGCTCCCGGTTGAATGAGGACGATAAAGCCGCTATGCTAAGAGAGGCGGCAGAATCTACGGATTGGGTTTACAATGCGATACGGCAGATTGCCGGGGAGGTACAATAGAGATGAAACATGTTGCAAAATTTTCAGACAATGATAAGCGGAGGCTGTTCCGTAACACAGCAGATAAGATGGGGCTCAACGATGCCATTGTGGAAAAAGATTTTTGGGTATGCTTTACGCTGGATTATCTGTTTCAACGTTCCCCCTGGAAAGATTCGATTACCTTTAAGGGCGGTACCAGCTTGTCAAAAGCCTTTCACCTGATCAGCCGGTTTTCCGAAGATATTGACCTGATTCTGGACTGGCGGGTTTTAGGATATGGCAAAGACGAGCCCTGGGAGAAACGCTCCAACACGAAGCAGGACGCTTTCAACAAAGAGGCCAATGCACGGGCGGAGGTCTTTCTGGCAGAAACCTTCTGCCCCGCAATCAAAGAAGGATTATCTCAGGAGCTTGGCCGTGAAGCTGACATTCACATGGACGAGGAAGAAAAGCAGACAGTTATTTTTGCCTACCCAAAACTGTTTACCAATGCGGGAACCTTGCAGGTGATCCGACTGGAAATCGGGGCGCTGGCAGCCTGGACGCCGGCGAAGTCGGCGGAGATTATGCCGTATGCCGCGGAGTATTACCCTGACATATTTGCACAGAAGGACACAAGTATTTTGACTGTGGCTCCGGAGCGGACCTTTTGGGAAAAAGCTACGATCCTGCACCATGAGGCCAACAGGCCGGAACATCTGGAAATGCCGCAGCGGTATTCCAGGCATTATTACGATTTGTACCGCATGGCTATGACCCCGGTAAAAGAAGCCGCTTTCTTCCGGCTCGACCTGCTGAAGAAGGTTGTGGATTTCAAAATGAAATTCTATCCCAGAGCATGGGCAAAGTACCCGGAGGCTGTGCCAGGCACCTTAAAGTTGATCCCGCCGGAATACCGGTTCGCAGCGTTAGAGGCGGATTACGATTCCATGAAGGATATGCTGTATGGTGATGTTCCCACATTCGATACTGTCATAGCAGAGGTCCGGGAACTGGAAAAAGAAATCAATACCCTGTAACAACTACATAACCATTTATTTGCCGGCTATTCTAAGATGTTTTAGGATAGCCGGCTTTCTGTTTTCAAAAAGGAGGAATGTCACATTACACAAAATGAAGTCAATACTGTTTTTGACGAGCAGGTGCGGCTCTGCGCCGACACGCTGCAACGGAAAACAAAAGAATACACCGGAGACGATACGGACCGGCTGGGAGCCTTTAAAGCGGCGGCAGCTTTGCAGCAAACCACGCCAGAGCGTGCCCTTGCCGGGATGCTGGCAAAGCATATCGTTTCCCTGTATGACATGTGTTTTGCCGATGGCGTCAGCTTTGGCATGGACACATGGGACGAAAAGATTACAGACAGTCTCAACTATCTGTTTTTACTGAAAGCCATTGTAAAGGAGGGACATACCAATCAACAGAATTGAAGTGAAGATTTTGAATTGCCAGGCGGTTGCAGAGGCCGAGAAAAACATGGTCTTTGCTGCCCGGCTCACTCAAAGGGGCCACCGGATCGCCAGAATGGATGATCTGATGGCCCTTTATGAAAAATCATTTAGTAACGATACTGTGGCGGTCATCGGCGGGCTTCCGCACCCCACGGTCCAGAAATTTGCACTCATCACCGTTGCCATTGTCGGGGCAAGCCGGCGCTTTCTGGCGCAGATCACACGCCACCAGAATGAGGTCAAGTTTATGAGTGCGTCCTTGCAGTACAGCAATTATACGGGGCAGGCAGATTTTGCCGTACCCTATGAAGTGCTGACCGCGCCCGATTTTGTCCGGGAACTGTACCTGAATAGCTGTCACGAAGGCATGGATTGCTATGAGCAGCTATGTAATGCCGGCGTCGGCCATGATGCGGCGGGATATGCCACACCCCAGGGGCTTCGGAATGTGCTGATTATCAGCGCCACGCCCTATCAGTGGAAACACATCATCGGCCAGCGGGTTTGCCGGCGCAATACGGACGAGACCCGGATCGTGCTCTTAAAAATCTGGCAGGAGCTTTATGCTTTAAGCCCGGTGCTGTTTGCGTCTGGTCTTACAGGCCCTTTCTGTCAGAGATATAAATGCCTGGAGGGGAAAATGACCTGCGGAAAAATGTTGAAAGAGGACATGACGCCGGAGGATATTCTGAAAATGGACTATCCGGCGATTTTGGAAGGAGGCGGCACATGAAGATCAAACTAATTGACTTTGGCGCGCCGGAGAGCCGTCGCCCTTTCCGTCCACACGGCAACGACGCCGGGGCGGATGTGTATATGCCCTATGACTGCACCTTGCAGCCGGGAGAAATTGCAAAGGTTCCGCTTGGGTTCGGGATCGAAGTACCGGACGGGTACGCTGGCTATGTATTCCCCCGCACCAGCATGGCGGCAAAGGGTCTGGTCTGTGAGCTGCCCCCGGTAGATTCCGGCTACCGCGGGGAAATCCATGCCATTATCAGTAATGTAAGCAACAAACCGCAGGAGCTTTCCAAAGGAGCGCGGGTAGGACAGCTTGTGATTACTCCGGTTGTAATTGCGGATTTTGTTTCGGATTTGGGAGTAGAGCGCGGAACCGGAGGGTTTGGAAGTACCGGGACATAAATCAGGATAAATATAGAGTGTTTCCAGACTTAATTTAGGACAGTATGGGAAATAATAAGAAGAAAGCGGTCATTTTCCGTGACCGCTTTACTTCTTGCTGTTCAATTCTTTCATAATGCCGAGGATATATGTCATTGATCTGGAATCCAGTTTCTTTGCCTCTGCAATAAATTCCTGCAAGGTCTCTGGATAAAGGTTTTCTTCGTCAAAGAATTCCTTCGGCGTTACGCCGAGATATTCGCAGATATAAAAGAAGGACTGCATGGCAGGAAGTGATTTTTTGTTTTCGATGTTATTGATGTAGTTGTTCGCTTGCCCCAACGACAATGACATGTCGCGTGCAGATACACCCTTTTGTAATCTCAGCTTTGCCAGCCGTTCCGGGACGAATTCTTCATACATCACCCTCACCTCCCATTCTATAATAGATTGTACCTCACGCAGACGCATTATTCACAAATAGAAAAAGGGTGTTTGCGTTGACTTGCAAAAATAAACCTATTATAATAATGAGAGATACAAAATTAAATCTATCAATCGGAGGAACCTGATGGAAGGAAAGACTTGCTGTGTCACAGGACACAGAGATATACCTGCTGATGAAACAGCCCATGTAAAGGTGGCTCTGCGCCGGGAAATTGGAAAAGCAGTAAACGATGGTTTCACTATCTTTCTCTCCGGCTTTGCGGATGGCGTGGATCAATACTTTGCGGAGATTATTCTGGAGCTGCAGAATAAAAATCCAGATTTGAAGCTGATCGCAGTGCTTCCATACCGGAAACGGAAGGACAGCCTGTGCCAGAAGGAACACACAAACACCCTGCTAAATGCCTGTGCAGAGGTTATCGTAATCCAAGAAGAATACAGACCCAACGTCTATTCCAAACGCAACCGCTACATGGTGGAACGTGCAGACCGTGTAATTGCAGTATATGACGGACGGGAAAAAGGCGGTACAGTTAAGACCATTCGTTATGCGCACCAATTTCGGAAGGAACTGCGGGAAATACCCGTAGGGCTAATCTTGGACAAAAACAGGACAAATCCTGGACAAAACCGGATATGAAAAAGTGGAGATACAGGCTGCTCTATGGTATAATAAATGTTCAACCGTGAAGGCCAGTGACAATCCGGTTGGACTTACAGAGAATAATAAATCACCTTTTGCGAAAATGGGAAACCACAGTTTGAAAGGAGTATTTGCATGAAACACGTATGTATGCTTATAGCGGTGGCCGACATTAACGCCGCGAGAAAATTTTATGAGGATTTGTTTGGATTAGAGGTGTTCCAGGATTATGGCAGAAACATTGCTTTTACCTGCGGCCTGGCATTGCAGCAGGATTTTGACTGGCTTGTAGATCTGCCAAAAGAAAAGGTATTAAAAAAATCCAATAATGCGGAAA
The DNA here is from genome assembly GCF_034335015.1 of Neglectibacter caecimuris. Lineage (NCBI taxonomy): Bacteria > Bacillati > Bacillota > Clostridia > Eubacteriales > Oscillospiraceae > Neglectibacter > Neglectibacter caecimuris. The sequence goes on from NZ_JAWXXK010000008.1 coordinate 51,171, forward strand.
TCGTTTTTGAGGAACAGGACTTTGACGGTTTTCTGAACAAGTTGAAAGAATACCCGGATATTGAATATCTGGGAGAAGTGATCGAGCATAGCTGGGGTCAGCGGGTGATTCGGTTTTACGATTTGGACGGGCATATCATAGAGGTTGGCGAGGATATGAAAATGGTGATAAAGCGTTTTCTTGCTTCCGGCATGACAATGGAAGAAGTCTCTGTGAAAATGGACGCTTCTATTGAGGATTTGACAAAACTTCTAAACAGCTAATACATGATGGACGAATAAGCAAATTAGAATTTTATGGAGGGAAAAGGTAATGGCAAAAGAAAAGGGTTCGTTCAAAGAGTTTCTATCGGCAGTTGCACCAGAATATCAATCATTTGTCGAGAAACTTAATAACAAACTTATTGAACAAGGCTGTGACCTTGTAATCAAGGAAGCAAAGAGCGGTTATGCTGCTTCATACCAACTAGAGAAGAAAACTGTAATGAATTGGGTGTTTCGGAAGTCGGGGGTTTTTGCACGTATTTACGGAGACAATGCTGGCAAGTATGAGGATATGATCGCTTCTCTGCCTGCTGAAATGCAAAAGAAAATGACTACTTCTCGTGACTGTAAGAGACTTATTGACCCTACTGCTTGTAGCGATACCTGTGTTAAAGGTTTTGTTTATACATTAAATGGCGATACACATAAAAAATGCCGTAATGACGGAATGTTCTTCCTACTGACAAACGAAACAGCGGAGCATATAGCTAGGTTGGTCTGTGCAGAGGTTACTGTGCGTAAGTCGGCTTCATAGCGACAGAATAGTTAAGTTCGATAAATTCCTGTTTATCAGAGAGTAACGCAACAGAAAAATAAATGGAAATTTATGGAGGGGGATACGATGCTTGAAAATATACCATCTCATTCAACTATGACGGAATTGCTTGGACAATCCTTGCTTGAAGTTTGGCAAGCATTATGTTTGGCTATTGATAAAAAATACGATATGGATCGAGTATGGAATACTGGTGGTAAGCAATGGGATTACGAGTATAAATATCGCAGAGGCGGTAAAACACTTTGCTGCCTATACGCTAAAAGTAATTGCATTGGATTCATGATTATCTTTGGAAAAGATGAAAGAATAAAATTTGAAGATATAAGGGGTACTCTTTCTGACGCCGTTTGCAGGCAATATGATGAGGCAAAAACCTATCGTGACGGAAAATGGGTCATGTTTGAACCGACCAATACGGCTGATTTTGATGATTACATGAAATTGCTGACTATCAAAAGAAAACCGAATCGGAAATAACAATTCCCATTTGCCGAGTTCCTTCAAACCTCATTTTCGTAGCAGTGTTTTGTAGTCAGATGACTGCGCCAATGGAGGAAATGTATATGGATATTCAGGAAATTATCAGTTTAGTAACAAAAACGCAGGGGCTAATAAAAAACCGTGAAATGGCTTCTCATGTGAAAGAGAAAGGTCTTGCGGACTATGTAACGCAGGTAGATATTGCTGTGCAAAATTTCTTAAAAAAGGAGCTGTTTGCCCTTGCACCGGATATTCAGCTTCTTGGAGAAGAAACCGGTTTGCAGGAAATGAAAGCGGAGAGCTTTTGGATTTTAGACCCGGTTGACGGGACTACAAACCTTATGCACGATTATCAGCACAGTGTTGTATCTTTAGCCCTTTGCCGCCAAGGGGAAATTGTTATCGGGATCGTGTATGATCCCTTCCATGAAGAAGTGTTTTCAGCGATTAAAGGCAAGGGGAGCTTCCTAAATGGACAGCCCATACATGTATCAAACGCAGAAAAACTATCCGACACGATAATTGGGCTGGGAACAGCAAAAAGAGAGCTGGCGGATGAACACTTTGCCCGGTTCCGCAGAGTGTTCGGCCAATGTCAGGATGTCCGCAGGATTGGGTCTGCCGCTCTGGAACTGGCATATACCGCCTGTGGCAGACAGGGAGGCTATTTCGAGATTTACCTGAATCCCTGGGACTATGCTGCCGGTATGCTGTTGATTCAGGAGGCAGGAGGTAAAATAACTGATTTTACGGGGAATCTGCTTGATCCGAGGAAAGGCAGCAGCGTAGCAGGAACAAACGGATATATACATACAGAACTGCTAAAGTTGATATAAAGGGTAACAAATCAGTACTCGGAGGAAAAGTATATGAAAATATTTATAGGGTAAAGCGGAATACTGCTGGTTGTCATATGAACCTAAGAACGAAATTGCCAGTCAATTATACCGTTCGTTTGGATTTGTTAAAACCGGAGAAATGTACGAAGAAGAGCTGATTGCAATTCTGAAATTATAAAGACAACTTACAGTTTATCAGAGAGTAACACAACAAAAAACAAATTCGAGCTTAAAAAGAGGAAAATTTATGTTTGAGGACGGTCGAAGCAAAAAAGTTATTTTTATAGCGCATTGTATATTAAATCAAAATTCAATATCTGATGGAACAGCCGTTTTTCCAGCAACTTTTAAGGATGTAATAAAAATTCTTCTTGATGCTGATATTGGTATTGTCCAAATGCCATGTCCTGAACTTTGCTGTTTAGGGCTTAATAGAGGAAATAACGATGGGGCAGATGTTCCTGTCGTTATTGAAAATACCCGTATTCGTAAGGAAATGCAAAAAGCGGAATCATACAAAATGCTAATGGTTCAGGTTGAATATGTGATGAAACAGATAACAGAATACAATGCCTACGGCTTCGAGATAATCGGGATTATTGGTGCAAATCGTTCGCCAAACTGCGGTGTGGAAACCACATCAGATTTTAACAAAGAGATAAACGGTAAAGGTATTTTTATGAGCGAACTTAGCAATAGAATAAATGCGGAAAACTTGAATATTCCTATGCTGGGTATCAAAGGCACTGATAATGTTCTTGAGCAAGTAAAGTCTATCATTCCAGTCTGTCAGAACTTTGAATAGATCTGGAAAATGTAATTTGAAGGGAGAATAATTCAATGAAAGAATTTAGTCGAGAAGCCGAACAGATCATGAATGAACGCTTTGGAAAAGACGCAATTATAGCATTGGCAACAACAGAAAATAAAACGCCTTATGTGCGATATGTAAATGCCTATTACGAAGATGGTGCATTTTATATCATTACCCATGCCCTCTCAAATAAAATGAAACATATAAAAGATAACTCTGTTGTTGCAATCGCCGGCGAATGGTTTACAGCGCACGGGAAAGGTGTTAGCCTGGGTTATTTCAGAAAAAAAGAGAATTGTGTGATTGCTGAAAAGCTGAAAAAGGTCTTTGCAGAATGGATCGATAACGGCCATACTGATTTTGACGATGAAAACACTATCATTCTGCGTGTGGAATTAACAGATGGCTTGTTGCTCTCGCATGGTACAAGATATGAGTTTTAAGTTTTCAAATTTTCTACTTTGCTATGTCAAGTATTATCAGAGCTTGTCTTGAATATTTGCAGGCAGGCTGTTTAAGGAGGTTCCATGAAAGGATTTAACCGACCAAATCAATTATTTTCCCTCTGCGGTTTGAATTGCGGGCTTTGCCCCATGTTCTTGAATAAAAACTGCCCCGGCTGCGGCGGCGGTGAGGGGAACCAATCCTGCAAAATCGCAAGGTGCAGCATGGAACATGGCGGTGTTGAATATTGTTTCCAATGCAGTGAATACCCTTGCGAAAAATACGATCATATTGACGACTTTGATTCCTTTATAACACATCGAAACCGAAAATCTGATATGGAAAAGGCCAAACGATTCGGGATAGATGCTTATAATGCAGAGCAGGCGGAAAAAGCAAAAATCCTGGAGGTTTTCTTGTTGGGCTATAATGATGGCCGCAAAAAGACACTCTTTTGTGTAGCCGTCAACCTTTTAGAACTGCAAGACCTACAAACGGTACTCAGGGAAATTGAACGTAAACCTGATATGGAAACACTGACGCTCAAAGAAAAAAGCGCCTTTGTTGCTGGATTACTGCAAGATGCAGCGGCAACGAAAAATATCGATTTAAAGCTTCATAAGAAAAAGGGATAATTTGAATATACTATGATTTTTACACATGAATCATTGCTTATAGATCATCTAATCTTCCCTTCTCTCAATTAAATATTTTTGAAACTGCGCCACATATTTTCAGTGGTGCTTTTTCTCTGTAATAAAACGCAAAGGTATTGGAAGCCTTTGCTTTTTTTAATCCAATAAAAGTTATTTTACAAATAAATCGTTCAAACACACTTGACAAATAAACGCTCGTTTACTATAATGCAGATATGTAAACGATCGTTTACTTGCAGGAGGTGTGAAAATGGCTAATACAAAAGAAAATATTTTAGTAACCGCTCTTAGACTGTTCGCCCAAGATGGCTATGAAGCAGTTTCTGTGAGTAAGATTGCGGGAGAATTGGGCATGACAAAAGGCGCACTATATAGACACTATAAAAATAAGCGCGATATTTTCGATAAGATTTTTGAACATATATGCCAATTAGACATTGAACGATCTAAAAAAGCAGGCATTCCAGAAAAAGAATTTGATGGAACCACAGAACTTTTTAGGAATACTTCAATACAAAGCGTTAAGGCATATATGGAGTCTCAATTTCATTATTGGACAGAGGATGAAATTGCTTGCAATTTTCGCAAAATGTTGACATTGGAACAGTACAGAAATTCCGAAATGACAAGCCTTTATCAAAAAGTTTTGGGAAATGGCCCTGTCAGTTTTATCGAGGATTTATTTCGTGAAATGATGGAACAAGGAGTTTGGTGCAAAGGTGAGCCAAAGCAAATGGCGGTTGAATTTTATGCTCCCTTTTATCTGTTATTAACTATTTCAGATGCAGCACATGATAAGGAAGAAAGAGAAAAAATTGAAAATCTCTTTACAGAGCATATGGATCGTTTCATAGAAAAATATGCAATAACGGACGGCTATGCTGAAAAAGGCTAATTGTTGAATTAACAGATAACGTAAAGTAGGAATGTGAGCATATGGAATTTGAATGGGTTTTGTGCCCTGTTTGCAAAAACAAGACACTCTTGAAATAGAGAGAAGATACATTTTTAAGAAACTACCCTTTGTTCTGTCCAAAGTGTAAACAAGAACGAATTATTTCAGCGGAAAACTTAAAGATAGTCGTTATTGAGGAAACATCTGGTTTTCCGAAAATATAATAATTTACAAAGTCCAACGAAAGTTGTGCTTATAAAAACAGGAGGATTTTTATGTATAAGAAATATTTATTATCGGAGATTGTTTGCTAACCGGGAGGTTTGCGTAAAATCAATCTCTACCAAACCTCCCAAAAGGGCAATTACCAAGACTTTTAGGAGGATCAATTTTCATGAATAGAGAAAACAAACGGAAACAATATGAAAAAGGGTATTATCGTACTCATGCTTGTAATGACAGTTTTACCTGCAAAGTTTGTGGCAGGCTTGTTGTGCCAGCAGGTGCCGGAAGTGATCACCGCAATCATTGTCCAAACTGTTTGCACAGTCTCCATGTGGATATAGAAACTGGCGACCGTGAGTCTGATTGCGGTGGTATTATGGAGCCGATAGCGGTATGGGTACGTAAAAATGGTGAATGGGCAATTATCCACCGTTGCCGTAGATGTGGACAACTTTCATCTAACCGAATAGCAGCCGATGACAATCCCATGAAACTAATGTCAATCGCCATGAAACCCGTAGCACTTCCACCATTCCCGCTTGAAAAAATTGAAGAAATGACAGATTTAATGGCTGGAGATGGAAAGTTAAAGTAAATATAAAACTATACAGAGCAAGACGCAGAGCCAATAACACGCAAATTAAAATGCGGTTATCGGCTCTTTTTCTTGGGAAAGAAATGGCAACCGCTAGGGCGGTATTGCCGTGTCAGATTTTATCTTTGCTATATAAGCTAAATTCAAAAAGGAGGCGATTTTTATGTGGAATCTTATAGCACACTTTCTGACCTTTACTTGCGGTATGTCTGCCGGCGTTGTACTGATGTGTATTTTGCAGGCTGGAAAGCGAGCGGACGAAGAATTTGAACAAATGCAAAGGAGGAATCGTGTAAATGAGCATGGATGCGACGAAGGAACAATTTGAACATGTGGAGCTGTTTGGAAAACCGGCTCTGTTTACAAATTCGCGGATGGATGTGAGTACAGTGCCGCTGGGCTTTTACTGCTATAACCTGCGGGGTTCGGACAATGATCCCGGCAGGCCGGTAACATTGGAGTTGTATGTAGGTGTCAACCATGCGGGTACTGTCCTGACTCCTGAACCGGTCAAGATTCCAAAGAGCGGTTATAAGCGTCTGCGGGATGGATTGAATTTCCTGGGCGACGAAATCAGCTTGAAAGAATTCTGTGCGGAATACAAACTTCAATACTGTCCCCGCTTTGAGATACGTCCTGCTTCCAATGATGAGGCAGGCATTTTTTATGCACAGACGCCAGATCAAGATAAACAGATGGGCGCCATCGGTCATGTCCGCATTGACTTTGGAGCAGGCGGTAAGGAATTTTGGCATACCTGGCACCCGCGCGGGGAAGAAAGTCTGAACAGCGCCGCTTTTAAAAAAGAATTAGGCCAAGTGGTCGATCAGCTTAGAGACAGTGTTTTGAAGGACTTAAATTCCATGAGCCGCTTCTGCTACAGCCACGGCGGGGCAATCGAAGGCGGCTGGCGGCAGAATTATGGATATGTAGTGGAGACAGAGAATTACCGCTACTGTCTGCGCTGCTCCCCCGGACAAGGCGATTACCATGCCTATCTTACCTGCTTTGACCGAAACATCCAGCGGGCAAATCTGGTAAAGGAAACCACCGCAGCCCTCAGTGGGTGCGCTGACAGCCAGAAAAAAGGCGTGGTGGAGCAGCTTTCCAGCCACCGACAGCAGATACAGGAAAAAGACACTATGAAACCCAAAACAAAGCAAATAGGCCGGAATAAACCGGAACTATAAGAAATGGAGGTTACAGGAATGAAATTAGTAATTGCGGAAAAGCCCTCTGTCGCCATGTCGCTGGCGGCGGTTCTGGGTGCGAATGAGAAAAAAGACGGCTACATGGAGGGCGGCGGTTATCTGGTAAGCTGGTGCGTGGGGCACCTTCTGGAACTGGCACAGCCGGAGGCCTACGGGGAACAGTACGCCAGATGGCGTTATGGCGATCTGCCGATCCTGCCGGAAGAATGGAAATACGAAGTGCCGAAGGATAAGAAAAAGCAGCTTGACCTCTTATGCCGGCTGATGAAAGACAAACGGGTGGAATCGGTTGTATGCGCTACGGATGCCGGGCGTGAGGGCGAGCTGATCTTCCGTCTGGTCTATGAGTATGCCGGATGCAGCAAGCCGATGGAACGCCTCTGGATTTCCAGTATGGAGGACGCAGCGATCCGTGATGGGTTTGAACACCTGCGTCCTGGCAGCGATTACGATAAACTCTATGACGCGGCGGTCTGCCGAGCCGGTGCTGACTGGCTGATCGGCATTAACGCCACCCGGCTTTTCTCTGTCTTGTATGGCGTCACGCTCAATGTGGGGCGCGTCATGTCACCCACGCTGGCCCTTCTGGTACAGCGGGAGGCGGATATTCAAGCATTTACGAGCAAGCCCTTTTATGTGCCGGAGATCACCTGCGGCGGCTTTGTTTCCTCCGGCGAAAAGCTGCCGGATAAGGCCGGAGCTGAAAAAATCTTTATGGATTGTGACGGGCAGGCTGCTTCGGTGCTGTCCGTGGAGAAACAGGTCAAGACAGTACAGCCGCCCCGCCTATACGATCTGACAACCTTACAGCGGGAATGCAACCGTATCTATGGGTATACAGCTCAACAGACCCTTGACTATGTACAATCCCTCTATGAGAAAAAGCTGGCGACCTATCCCCGGACGGACAGCCAATATTTAACCGAGGATATGCAGGCAACCGCTACCTCCCTGATTCTCTGGCTGCGGGACAATATGCCTTTTGGAAAGGGCTGCGCCGGGGAACCGGATATTGACCGCATAACGGACGGCAGCAAAGTCACCGACCATCACGCTATTATTCCTACGGTGGAGATTGCCCGGGCGGATTTATCGGAGCTTCCTTCCGGGGAGCGGGATGTACTGACACTGATCGCTGCAAGGCTGCTTTCTGCCACGGCCCAGGCCCACCGGTTTGAGGCGGTAACGGCAGTTTTGGACTGCCAGGGCAATTCCTTCACGGCAAAAGGAAAAACCGTATTACAGGCCGGATGGAAGGAAGTGGAACGTCTCTACCGAATGGGATTAGAAGAATCCAAGCCGGAGGATAACGAGAATACGGATGTCTCCCTTCCCATGCTGCAGGAAGGACAGTTATTTGAAATGGTCTCTGCCAGCGTCCGGGAGGGCAAAACTTCCCCGCCGAAGCACTATACGGAGGATTCCCTTTTGGCGGCTATGGAGACCGCTGGCGCCGAGGACATGCCGGAGGACGCCGAGCGCAAGGGATTAGGCACCCCGGCCACCCGTGCGGCTACTTTGGAGAAACTGGTCTCTGCCGGATTTGTGCAGCGGAAGAAAAAGCAGCTTATCCCCACGGAAAAAGGTACGAACCTGATTCTGGTCCTGCCGGATAACATTAAATCGCCCATGCTCACCGCGGAATGGGAATCCATATTAAAGCAGGTGGAGCGCGGCGAAGTTCCGGCAAAAGATTTCATGGATGGGATCGCAGATATGAGCCGGGCGCTTGTCAAGGCCCATACCGCCCCGGAGGAATGTTTTGCCGGTCTGTTCCCAGATGCAAAGAAAAATGGGCGTGAGGCTGTCGGCACCTGCCCCCGCTGCGGCGGAACCGTATATGAGGGCAAAAAAGGGTTTTTCTGCGACAACCAAAGCTGTTCCTTTGCCCTCTGGAAAGATAATAAGTTCTTTTCCGGAAAGAAAAAATCCATAACAAAGTCTGTTGCGGCGGCCCTTCTGAAAGAGGGCCGCGTTTCTATGTCCGGGCTTTACAGCGAAAAGACGGGAAAAAACTATGACGCGGTGGTGCTGCTGGATGATACAGGCGGCAAATATGTAAATTTCAAGCTGGAATTTCCGGCTAAGAAAGGCAGGAGGAAATGAACGGGCCTCCCTTACGGGAATTAACCAGGCAGGAACGGGCGGCAATCCGAAGGCTGGTGACAGACCTTTGCGCCAACTTTGACAATCAGGAAAAGCTCTGCCTCCCCTTAGACTGCCCCTGTTACATGCTGCATAAATGGTGGACCGGCTCTTTCTGCCGGTACTTTCAAGAGGCGGTGCTGCCGGTGGACCCGGCACTGGAATCTGCCATTACAGGTGAGGACACTTCCCTGAAACAGAAAACTTGCCCGGTCTGCGGCAGGGCATATCTTCCCACCACCAGCCAGGCGTATTGTTCTGATTCCTGCCGTGCTTTCGCAAGACGGAAATCCGAGCGGGAGCGCAAACGCAGGGAACGGCTGAATAAGAGGTGATGTGTCCGCAACTTAACCAAAAAGAGGCTTGATTATTAAGGCTTTCAGGCTCCGGTTTGAGGGGGATCTATATTAGAATACTCCCAGCCTCCAAAATGAAGTTAAGTTGCGGACAAAGGCGCTTTGAGGGCGCTTATTTTTTGCTTTCTCAGGGATGACGCCAAACCTAACGATCTGGCAGATCGTTCCCTTCGGGAACGGCTGCGCGGCGTTGCCGCTATCAGAAAACAGTCAGGAGGGATGCTTATAGAAAAAATACCGATCACGGCGGATATTATGCGGATCGATACAAAGACGCAGGCCATTGACATGCAACAGATCAATAACCGGCGCTTTCTGTATAATCCCATAACCGCCGTTCTTGTGCTGGGACGGCAGTATGGAAAAGCCAAAGGTTTACCGGCCAGCCATGCCGAGGAACTGGCCGACGCCGGGATCACAAAAGGCTATGACGATTTTGTCCGGGGCTGGATCGGCACTGGCGGGGGCTACCCCAAAGGGGTGATCCACTTTGCCCCCTGTGTAGATAAGAGAAATATCACGCTGTTTGACCGGGCTTTTGACACACTGAAAATGTTTCAGGAAAACGGTGCGCTGGCGGGCACGGTGGTCCGTGGATTCGGGGAACGCTGGGAGCAGCCGTTATCCGATATTTTTACGGATATGCGGGAACCGGAGCAGAAACCCTCTGTCCGCAGGCAGCTAAAGAAACAGCCGGAGGCAAAAGCCACCCGGCAGAAAATGAATCATCAACAGGAACGATAGGAGGCGATTTTTTGAATATCAATACGATCACAACCGATGACCTGCGGCACATGGAGGGCAAAGACGGCCTGATCCTGCAGGGCTGCGGCGGGGATTTGAAGGAATGGGTGGACGGGATCAATGAGATGTTCACCGAAACGGGGATTTTGAAGGACGGCAGCAGATTTGAGGATGTTTCCACTTTCCAGTATGGGGAGCTCACCTGTCTGCTCTATCCTTTCGAGGATGTGAAGCTGGACATTGGGAAACTTGCCATGTGGCGTTTGCAGACCCATGAGAATTTCGGCGGCACATGGCTGTCCGATTTTGTACCGAACCGTTTAGGCGGCTTTATCGGGGAGCCTTCGCCGGAGCCGGAAAAACCAGATTGCGCACTGATCGGCCAGGACGGCAACATCTTCAATCTGGTAGGCATTGCTGCCCGTACCCTGCGGGAGCATGACCTGAAGGACCAGGCAAAGGAAATGAAGGACCGGGTGTTTGCCTGCGGCAGTTACGGGGAGGCGCTTTGTATCATTGGCGAGTATGTCAATATCACGGATTCCGAAGCGGAGCCGGAGCACAGACCTTCCCTCCGGCAGCAGATAAAAGACGCAAAGCACACGGAGACGCCCCAAAAGCAGAAACCATCAAAACAGCAGGAACGATAAGGAGGATCAGAATGGGAAACGAAACAACCTACGGTGTATGGGCGGTGCGCAGCGGCGCTTCCATCTTCGGCCATGCCGAGGCGTGGTGCAAGGAGGACGGAAAGCCTTTGGAATTTGACTCCCGCGAGGCTGCGGAGGCATACGCCAGGGAAATGAACAGCAAAACCACCGCCAATGTCCATTATTACGCACAGGAGAAAGAACCGGAGCCGGGCGCCGTCAGAAAGGCTTCCGCACAGGCGCAGCCAGATTTGGATGCCCGCGCCCATGAGGAAGTGATGCCGAGAAATGACGCGGCAGAAAAGCAGAACGAGATTCCCGGCAGACAGATCATGCCGGAGGCGGACCCATTGGTGGAAATCCGCTCTGCGGTCCACAGCAACTATGCGGGCATGGTCGCCATGCTGGGCGCGGATAACCGGGTGTACCTGGGGCGTGAGGAACGCTGCCACTATCAGGATATGCAGGCGTCTTATTATGACAATCAGGACGGCTCCCTGTGCTTTGTCTGCGACCAGCCGGATATGTACTATTTCCTCTATGGGGAGGGCTGGGCGCATACCCAGGGGGAAATGCTGGATCGCGGCCTTACCCTGCGCCAGTATGAGGAATTTGCAAGGCTTCGGGACGGCGTGCTCTCACTGTTCACACCGAGCCGGGAAATCCTGTTCGCCGGACAGCCCTTCCAGGCGCCGGAGAACTATCTGCGTAATGCAGAGCTTTACGAGGAAGGCCAAACCGGAAACTATAATATGCTGGATGGCAGGCTCAACAATGAGCCGCCTGTGCGCCCTGACCTGACAGACGGGCAGACGTATGAGGAAATCCAGGAGCTTGCCCCGGAGACGTTGCCGGAGGAAAAAACCTCTCTTATGGAAAAGCTGAAAGCAGACCGCCCGGAACATGAGGCCAGGCAGATTGTCCCTCCTGCGCCGGAAAGGGAACGCTGATGGGCGCGGTAAGGTTCGAGGGTGTGGATATACTGAACAGCCTGGAGCAGATCATGGAGCTGCACACGCAGCATTATAAGGATGATTTTGACCTGGATAAAGAGCTGATTCCAAAGCTGGCCGTATCGGGAGAACCGGAGGACCGGCACCTTCTCTGGCTGTCGCGGCCCTGCGGCACCTATACCCTGCGGGAATGGGAGGTCTATCTGGAAGACAGCCATGCAAATAAAGTGTGGAAGTTCTACCATGAGCAGACGAAAGACCCGGTTCTTGCCTATGCCCTCTCTATCAAAGATGTGCAGGATGGAAAAGTGATCGGCAATATTTATCCGCTGGATTATGGGGCGCATGTGGAGCGGGTAAAGCTGCTGACCTGCCCCATTGGAAAAGTAGCCGTTTTGTTTGAGGACGGGGCCAATATTACAATCCCTTATCAGAACCAGAGGCAGCTTATGAATGAGCTGATGTCGGTACATGGAAGTCCAAAAACGATGACCGAGCTGCCGGAGAACGAGCGGGAGCTTGCCGTGATTCTGAAACGGGAACGGCTCAAACGCTCTTACCATGCCACAAACGGCGATATAAAAGAGTATATTGACAGTCTGAAAAAAGGTACCCTGCGTGGAAAGCTCAAAGAGTCCCGGACAGCCGCCATTTCCGCTCATAAACCGCCCTTCCCTTCCCCCAAAAAGGAGCCGGAACGATGAAAGCCGGGCATAACAAAAAATCCGTCCGGGTGGAATTCGTTATGTCTAAACAGGAGGCGGAGCTGGTAAAGGGGCGCATGGCGGAGCTCGGCATTACCAACCTCTCCGCGTATCTGCGCAAGATGGCAGTAGACGGTTATATCATCCATCTGGATATGAGCGACATCCAGGAAATGATACGGCTTCTTCGCATCTGCTCCAATAACTTAAACCAGTACGCCAGACGTGCCAATGAGACAGGGAGTATTTACGCCGCCGACGTGGACGATCTGCGCATCCGCCTGGACAGTTTGTGGGATGGCATGGATAAGCTGCTGCGGGGATTTGCGAACATTTCATAAACAGGCACGAAAGCGGTTGCTTTTCTCAGGCTGGCACGATAGAATTTCTATAAGGGCAAAACTGCCCTATTGAAAGGAGGCGGAGCGTATGCGCCTGATTGGTAAATTGCTGGCACTTCCCCTTGTGTTAGTAACGGGGATTCTCTATTTGATGTGTAAATTTCTTGTCGTAATTTCCGGCGCTGTGCTGGGAATTCTATCAGGAATTGTTTTTCTGGCGGCACTGGTGCTGTTTTTCGTTGCCGGATTCTGGCCGGGGCTTTCATGGCTGGTAATTGCATTTCTGATCAGCCCCTATGGTTTGCCAATGGCGGCGGTCTGGCTGGTGGGGATCATCGGCGGCGCAAACAGCGCACTAAAGGATTTCGTATTTGGTTAAATAGTTTCGGCGGGGCGCATTGGCGGCCCCGCCCTTTTTCTATAATTCGGGCTGTCTGTGATGGCAGCTTTTTTGATTGGAGGAATTTCATTGAAAGACACAACATCAATTTATTTTCATTCTGCCACCTATGCACATGAGCATGGGGAGCTGGATCAGTACCGCGTTTCCCACAAAGCAAACATTGCGTGTAAGGAGGCAATCGAACAGGCCATTGCGGACAACTACCGGGATAACCGTTTGGGCTCCGCATGTGTGCAGCAGGTCTTACAGCAATTTGATCCTGACCGGATTTTTTATGTGCTTGCCAACACGGTGCAGCAGAAAGATCACGACGGGCGAATCTCACGGGACAACAAAGCATGGGCGCAGACGATACCGGTCTGTGAGGATAAGGACGGTTTCGGGCATGACAGGAATGTCTATTTTATTGTGGACCGCTGCAATCCCGGACTTACCGACCTGTTCCTTGCGCAGGCAAGGCGGGAGTGTGTGCAGGCTCAGGAGCAGAAACCTTCTGTCCGTGACAGCCTGAATAAAAGCGCCGGGCAGCAGGCGGCGCATAGTGATAAAACGAAAATGAAAAAAGAGCAGGCACGATAACAGAGCCGGTTTTACAGTAAGGGGGTGATGGGATGGCGACCACACGGCTCATGCCGCTGCACGTTGGAAAAGGCCGGGATGTTTCCACGGCCATAGCAGACATCATTGACTATGTGGAGAATCCGCAGAAAACTGATTTTGGGAAATTCATTTATGGTTATGAGTGCGACACCCGGACCGCCGATGCGGAATTTCTTTTATCCAAGCGGCAGTATGCGAACTTGACCGGACGTGACCGGGGCGCGGATGATGTGATTGCCTACCATCTCCGGCAGGCGTTCAAGCCCGGTGAGGTCACGCCGGAAGAAGCGAACCAGATCGGGCGGGAACTGGCATTGAAGCTGACGAAGGGAAACCATGCTTTTGTTGTCTGCACCCATGTGGATAAACACCATGTCCATAACCACATTATCATAAACTCTACAACGCTGGACTGTCAGAAAAAATTCCGCAACTTCTGGGGTTCCACCTGGGCAATCCGGCGCATGAATGACAAGCTGTGCCTGGAGCATGGGCTTTCCATTGTAGAGAATCCGAAACCCAGCCGCGACCATTACGGCACATGGATGGGAAGTCAGAAACAGCCTTCCCACCAGGAACAGCTACGCTGGGCTATTGACGCTGCTCTGGAAGAAAAGCCGAAAGACTTTGAAGAACTTTTGAAGAAGCTGGAGGCGGCTGGGATTGAAGTCAACCAAGAGCGGAAGTACCTCCGTTTTCGCCTGTCACCGGAGGATCGATATACCCGGTGTGATACGCTAAAGGGCGACTATACTGAGCAGGCCATCAAAGAACGGATCGCCGGCACCCGGATGGTGAAGCTGCGCCGTACCTCTCCCCCAAAGCCGGTTTCCAAAGTTGGGCTGCTGGTGGACATTGAGGCGGCGGTCCGCTCCGGCAAGGGTCCAGGGTATGAACGCTGGGCGAAGGTGTTCAACTTAAAACAGCTCTCCCAGGCGGTGATCTGGCTCAAAGAGCATGGCGATATGAGCTATGAGGATTTGCAGAAAAGATCAGACGCCGCTACCGACAGCTTCAATGCGTTGTCGGCACAGATCAAGGAACTGGAATCGCAGATGACCGCCAACGGGGAACTGCAGAAACAGATCGTAAATTATGCCAAGACGCGGGCGGTCTATGTGGAGTACCGGAAAGCCGGGTACAGCAAAAAGTTCCGCGCGGCGCATGAGGCAGAAATCCTTCTGCACCAGGCGGCGAAGAAACACTTTGACGAAGTTGGGATCACAAAGCTGCCCTCAGTCAAATCTCTGCGGGAGGAATACACCGGACTTCTGGAACAGAAACGGAAAGCCTATTCTTCCTATAAACAGGCCAGAGCAGATATGAGGGAGCTGTATAATGTCCGGGCGAATGTGGATTACTTGTTGAATGTATCTACCATTGAGCAGAATCGAGATAAGACACGACAATAATAGTATTCCAAATTCATTTGCGTATTTTAAGAAAAGTAGAAAATCTTTATGGAATCTTCAAAATTGCCCGGTATGCTATCCGTAAAATCAAAGAAAGGACTTGATTATATGGATATGATTTTGAAAACGATTGACCTCTGCAAATCTTTCAGCGGGCAGATGGCCGTAAATAATATATCGCTGAACATTGAAAAAAATTCCGTCTATGGACTATTGGGACCGAACGGAGCTGGAAAGTCTACAACGCTCAAAATGATTACAGGCATTTTAAAACCGAACTCTGGAAGTATAGAGTTTGACGGCCACCTGTGGAAGCGGAATGATCTGGAGCATATCGGCGCGTTGATCGAGATGCCCCCGCTTTACGAAAATCTGACTGCATACGAAAATCTCAAAGTCAGAACTGCATTGCTCGGCCTGGACGATGCACGAATTAACGAGGTATTGCAAATTGTCCAGCTCACAAATACCGGCAAGAAACGGGTCGGGCAGTTTTCTCTTGGCATGAAGCAGCGGCTTGGAATTGCGATTGCATTACTGAATCATCCGAAGCTGCTCATTCTTGACGAGCCTACAAACGGTCTTGACCCAGTGGGAATTGAAGAACTCAGGGAGCTGATCAGTTCCTTCCCCGCAAAAGGCATTACCGTTATTTTGTCCAGTCACATTCTTTCGGAAGTGCAGCAGATAGCCGACCATATTGGCATTATTGCGGGCGGTATTTTAGGATATGAAGGGAAACTGAATGCGAATGAAAATCTGGAACAGCTTTTTATGGACGTTGTAAAGAGTAATCACAGGGAGGGTTAAGGTATGAACTACTTAAAATCAGAACATTTAAAATTCAAACGGTCAATAGCAAACAAACTGATTTTCATCATTCCCTTTCTCACAGCTATCTTTGCATGGCTTATCGGCGGTTTTTATGGTTTCCAGTATATGACTCTTTACTGGTGGTATGCTTTCCTGCTTCCGGGGGCAATCGCAATTTTATGTTCGCTGTCACATCGGAAAGAAGAAAACGCAGGTAAATACTATTCCATATATTCTATGCCTGTGAATCTTTCAGAATTTGAACTGGCAAAGGGGATTATTCTGATTGAAAAGTTACTTATCGCAGGAATATTTTTAGCGGTACTTATCTCTGTCAGCAGTGTTATTTCCCCAGCAACGGCAGTATATTCCGTTCCACAAAGCATAGCGGGCAGTATAGCAATTATCCTTGCATCTGTATGGCAGATTCCGTTGTGTTTATACCTTGCTCGCAAAGCAGGATTGTTTGTACCGATCATAGTAAATACTATACTTGGTATATTTATCCCTATCCTATTGGGAAATACGGCGGTCTGGTGGTTAGTACCTTATTGCTATGCGGCAAAATTGGCAGAGCCTCTTATGGGAATTGAACTCCGGGGAACCTTTGCGGGAAATACTGGATTTTCTATAACTATTCTGATTTCCCTCGTGTTGTCAATATTCCTGTTTTTTGTTTTGTCTTTCGTGGACGCAAAGGATTTTTCAAAAAGGAGGTGACGAAATGGGATTTCTTGGTGCAGTTCATTCCGAACTGGTCAAAACAAAGCATACGCCATTGGGAATTATTCATTTATGTATACCTGTTATGGGAGCGTTGCTGTTTGTTGTTTACTATTTTCTGTATGGCAGCACAGCAGACGGTAAAAAACTAAAAATGATATTAGAACTCACAGCAACGGTTTTTCCTTTGTTGATCAGCGTTATTGTTGGCCTGAATATTACATTAGAAGAAAAGGCTTCCCATTTCCAGCCATTGCTCGCCGTACCAAACCGGCGCAAGATGATACTTGCAAAATTAACTTATCTTTATGGCGCGGGGATCACCTCGTTATCCTGTCTGTTCCTGCTATTCGTATTTGGAATACAATTTTTGGGAATAGCTGATACAGTGCAGCTTGGCACACTAACCAGGGCAGCCGCGGGAATCGCATTCTGTAATTTGATTATCTATGTCCTGCACCTGTTTCTCAGCCTTAAATTTGGCTTGGGTATCTCACTGTTTTGGGGCGTGTTTGAAAGTATGCAGTGTATTTTGTATAGCAATATTGAGCTGAATGGCATAGCGCGGTATATCCCCTTCGCATGGTCTATGAACTGGGTGCGCGATATTTTGAATCATCAGATTTTTGCTCATGGGACAGAATGGGTATGGATTGCTGTACTGACAATAGGCAGCTTACTGGTAACCTTATTATGGTTTTCTCATTGGGAAGGACGGAAAAATTATGAATAAATGTGGAAAAATGATGACGGCATTACTGGTCGCTTTTGTTGTTTGCTTTTCTCTTGCAGGCTGTTCTTTACAGGACAAAATCAAGGAATATTCCAGTAACAAGGAGCAATGCTATCTGGATGCGGAGAATGTGACGCAATTTTCCTATAAGGGAAATGACTATATCATTTTAGAGGACACCGTATTTAACGGCGGGCTTGGGGAATGGGTTGGATATATCCGGCAGCTTACCGCCATAGACGAAGCGGGAAAAGTGTTGCTTCAAGAAAATGTGGAATCTGCCACCTTTCACACGTTGGCAGATTTAGCGGAAAAAGCCCCGGAAGCCGCTTATATTATCCCTTTCTTGAATGTGTATGCAGCTCCCAATGCCGACACCTATCTGATTGTAGATGTAAATGGAGAATACCACAAAGCTATTACACATGAAAAACTGAAAGACACGGATATTGTCTTTGACTTTAAAGAAACGAAACAATCTATAAACGGCAGCTTTGAAGTCAACCCGGCAAATGCTACGCAGCTCCTTTGTGATGGGACGGTCTATCAGGTAACGTCTGACGTGGTATCAAATGATGACTTAGGCAGATATATTGATATTCTCGCAGAAAGCGTTACATTCGATACCGAAACAAAAATCCCTTTTTCAAAGGAGGATTTGAACAAGATTGACTGGAACGGGGAGAATGCCGGGCAGGGGCGGGAGCAATGGTTTTACACAGATGTTTATGAGATTTATGGAACCGATACAACCGAAGCAGTTGCAGTCAAAGTAAATAACAGCTATCATATCGCAAAGCGGCAATGATGGTTTTTCTGCCCTTAAAGATTATGCTATACTGAAAAGAACAACGAAAGGAGGCGACAATATGGCAGCAATCCTTATGGTTGATGATGAACAGTCTATTTTAGAACTTGTCAAAAACGGGCTGCAAAAAGACGGACATCTCGTTACCATCTATACGTCTGCTGCACAGGTGCCACTTGATAAACTGAATAGGTACGACTTGATTATACTGGATATTATGATGCCGGATATAGACGGCTTTTCCTATTGTGATAAAATCCGTTCCCTTGTGGATTGTCCGATTCTCTTTCTAACCGCAAAGACAATGGAAAATGATATTACATTTGGGCTGGGGCTGGGGGCAGATGACTATCTGACAAAACCTTTCCGCATTGCAGAACTCAGGGCACGGGTAAACGCTCACTTACGCCGGGAGCACAGAGAACGGCATACGGCTCTTGCTTTTGACAGGATAAAAATAGATTTATCTGCAAAAGAATTACGGGTAGATAATACGCCTGTTCCCCTGACCAAAAGCGAATACCTGATTTGTGAATACCTTGCCCGGAATAAAGGACAGGTATTTTCAAAGGAACAGATTTACGAAGCGGTTTTTAGCTTAGAGGGCGACAGTGATAATTCCACCATTTCCACTCATATCAAAAATATTCGGGCGAAATTAAGTAAGTGGGATATTCAGCCGATTGTGACAGTCTGGGGGATTGGGTATAAATGGGAATGAAGAAAACAACATCATTGAAAGCGTCTTTCTGGAAATTTTTATGTATGCTGCTTGTGGGACTGTTGGGGGCGGCAGCCGTCCCCTTCGGCCTTATTTTAGCCGGAACAAATATGGGCTTTATTACTTATGCCAATTATATGGAAAGCAGCGCAAAAAACCTCGCCCCGGTTATCGCTGCCACGCCGGATCTGGCAGACGTTCAGCTCCCTATGGGGTGCAGGTATCTGTTGCTGGATAAGAATTATCGGGTAGTAAAAACGTCCTTAGAGGGTGAAGATTTGGACTCGGCTATGGAATATGCCATATCGGGGAAGGCAAATCAAAATCCGGACAAGCAGTACTTATTTGTTACCCGTGAAAACGAATATGTGGTGCTTCAATACTATGTCGGTTCGCAGTTTACCAACGAATGGCTTTATGAGCATTTCCCATCGCCGGAAATCCTGCTGTATATTCTCATTGCCATAAACTGTATAATGGTGTGCATAATCTTAACGGCAAAATTCGCAAAAAATCTACAGGTGCAGCTTTCCCCGCTTTTTGAAGCAACAGAACAGGTTGCACGGCAAAATCTTGATTTTGAAGTGGGACACTCCAAAATCAAAGAATTTGAGGATGTACTTTGTTCTTTTTCCGATATGAAAAACAATCTGAAATCATCTTTAGAAAAACAATGGGACGCAGAGCGATTACAAAGGGAGCAAATCGCGGCGCTTGCTCATGACTTAAAAACACCGTTGACTGTCGTTCAAGGAAATATCGACCTTATAAGTGAAACGGAACTTGACGACGAGCAGCGGTTATATGCTGGGTATATTACAGAAAGCTCCGAACAGATGGGTGTTTATATTAGGACGCTAATAGATATATCCCGGACTGCCTCCGGGTATCAGCTTAATTTAGAAAAATTTGATATGGCTGATTATATGGAGCTGATAGAAGCCCGGGCAAGCTCTATGTGTCTTACGAAAGGAATTTCCTTACACATGGAAACCGGCATAGATTTAGGTGTTTTTAAAGCGGATAAAATGCTGCTGGAACGGGCGATTATGAATGTGATTGCCAATGCGCTAGACTACTCTCCTACAAAAGGAACCATCTATATAGTAACGAAAAAGGCAGACAACTTTCTGCAAATCTCCATAACGGACGAGGGCAGCGGTTTTACCCCGGAAGCCCTGCATCATGCACACGAGCAATTTTTCATGAGTGACCATAGCCGGACTTCTAACCTGCATTTTGGTATGGGACTTTATATTACAAGCTGCATTACCAGGCAGCATAACGGGCAGCTCATATTGGAAAATTCTGATATAACAAACGGCGCACAGGTCATTATAAAAATCCCATATTAGAAAGTAGTGGGCGGTATTGCGGTATCGTCCATTATTGGTTTGAGTTGACTGTGAAAGAATTTGATGCCATCCATCTTCTCATTGCAAATCGAAAACGGGTATTGCTGTCCTTTTATTTGGAGGCGGCAACCTATAATCAAGCGTTCCAACGGAACGCGCAGCCATCACCGCAGGTGATGATCTCAAAAGACTTTGAAGAACTTTTGAAGAAGCTGGAGGCGGCTGGGATTGAAGTCAACCAAGAGCGGAAGTACCTCCGTTTTCGCCTGTCGCCGGAGGATCGATATAGCCGGTGTGACACGCTAAAGGGCGACTATACCGAGCAGGCCATCAAAGAACGGATCGCCGGCACCCGGACGGTGAAGCCGCGTCGTACCTCTCCCCAAAAGCCGGTTTCCAAAGTCGGCCTGCTGGTGGATATTGAGTCGGCGATCCGTTCCGGCAAAGGGCCGGGGTATGAACGCTGGGCGAAGGTGTTCAACTTAAAGCAGCTTTCCCAGGCGGTGATCTGGCTCAAAGAGCATGGCGATATGAGCTATGAGGATTTGCAGAAAAAATCAGATGCCGCTACCGCCAGCTTCAATGCGTTGTCGGTACAGATCAAGGAACTGGAATCACAGATGACCGCCAACGGAGAGCTGCAGAAACAGATCGTAAATTATGCCAAGACGCGGGCGGTCTATGTGGAGTACCGGAAAGCCGGGTACAGCAAAAAGTTCCGCGCGGCGCATGAGACGGAAATCCTTCTGCACCAGGCGGCGAAGAAACACTTTGACGAGCTGGGGATCACAAAGCTGCCCTCCATCAAATCTCTGCGGGAGGAATACGCCGGACTTCTGGAACAGAAACGAAAAGCCTATTCTTCTTATAAGCAGGCCAGAGCCGATATGAAAGAGCTTTAGTTAAAGCCAATGGACTATCTGTTGGGCGGGTCTGTGATGGAACGGGAGCGGGATAATGCACGCTAGTGATAGCTTTGTTTTTTAATCCAATTGCTTAAATTATAATTCAATGTTCAGGAAAGAAATTTTTCAAAAACTATTGACTTTGACGTTCCGTCATACCGTAAAATAAGGTTACAAAATATTGAAAGGAAGTACAAAATATGAACATCCTAAAAGTACAGGCCGTTCGTTCTGACGGTATCTACAGAAAAATCATGGAAGCGCCAGCTTCTAAAAAAAATGATATTTATCGCTATGAAATGATGAAGCCTTTTGAAAAGAAATGGGCCTGCTACAATGTGCCAATGAAGGCTGCACAACCGAATGGCTATGATGTTATTATGGCAAGTGGTATGTTGGGCTTTCTTCTGCCAGAAAAAATTGATGGAACATGGGCCCAAAGTATTATACTGTTGGACGACAACCAATTTTGGGATAACTGTCAAAAGTCTATCGAGCGGTCATTAAAGTGTTTTTCCGATGCTGGAATAGAATTTCCTGTGAAAGAATATCTATACACTGTTTTGCTGGCTGACCCCCAAAATCCTTATTCGATAATGAATGACAATTACTGTGGAGATGGAGGTATTCCCGGCTACATTTTTACATGGCTTGTTCCATCTGAACACACTAAGAGCAGACTTCCCGTAGCGTTGGCACATGAAACAAATCATAATGTCCGTTTCCAGTTTATAAAATGGCACAATGACATTACTCTTGCTGAAATGATGATAAGTGAGGGCCTTGCTGAAAACTTTGCTACTTACCTATATGGTGAGGAAAATGTAGGACCGTGGGTAAGCAAGACAGATATGGAAACTTTGAACGGATATATTAAACCCATCATCCGGGAAGGGCTGGATGTACAAGGCTTAGATAACCTGACAGCATATCTATATGGTGATGAAATGGCTCAAATGCAAAATTATTTTCCTGTTGGTTTACCCTATTGTGCTGGATATGCTTGTGGCTATCATATGATAAAATATTATCTGAAAAAAACAGGAAAATCTATCATTGAAGCTACCATGACACCTGCTGATGAAATATTAAAAGAAGTGGAGGGATTTTGGAATGAATCCTAAAAAAATGATGATTCATGAGGTTGCAAAGCTGACCGGTATTACGATACGTACTTTGCATTACTATGATGAAATCGGTCTGTTGGAACCTACCAAAGCAGATAAGACAAAATATCGTTTATATTCCGAAAATGATTTAGAAAAGTTACAACAAATTCTATTTTACCGTGAAGTGGGGTTTTCTCTAAAAGAGATCAAGGCATTATTATCAGCACCCGTATATAATAAACGAGAAGCGCTAGAAAGACATTTAGAACTTCTTAATCTTAGAAAAAAGAAAATAGAGGGACTTATTTGCTTAGTCAACGATACTTTGGCCGGAAAGAGTGATTACTCGTTTACAGCATTTTCAAATGCAGAAATTTCTGCTCTACAAGAAAAATATAGGAATGAAGTTATCGAACGTTGGGGCAGCACCCATGAGTATCAAGAGTTTTCTTCTTTTTTTTCAGCCAGAGCCGAAAAAGAGAGAAATCAGAAGTGGAATGATTTTTTAATATATTCCCAAAATGTCTTTGAACGACTGGCGGAATATAAGGCAGAAACACCTACTTTACCCGCCGTCCAATCTATTGTTGCAGAGTGGCAAGAGTATATTTCTGAAAACTTCTATCCCTGTTCGGATGATATGCTGATGTATCTGGGCGAACTCTATCAAACAGACGAACGGTTTGCCGAGTACATCAACAGATTTGCTACATGGAATGTTGCAGAGTTTTTTGGTGAAGCAATTAAAGTCTATTGCTGTAATCGCTAATAACCTATTGTATCTACCTGGCGGTGGAAAAGAAAAACGTTGCTAAGCAGCTCCTTTCCCACGCTCCTATTACATTTTACTGACGGTGGCTTTAAGAAATCAAGACCGCCATGCCGTTTTACTATAGCTATGATAAGGTTTTTTCTTTTTCTATCTTCATATATAAAGACTTCAGCGTTCCAACGAAACGCGCAGCCATCACCGCAGGTGATGATCTCAGGGGTTTGGGGATATGTCACCAACAAGCATTTTGGCAGGAATACCGGAAACGGATTCCTGCCAAAATACGCAATCTTACGGAAGATTGCATTGCTTGCCATTTTGTGGTGACTAGGAAAAAGTTCTCATACCATGAACAGCATTGATAGACTAAACGAAAGACGGTACAATAAGGATGCAGCAAGTAACATATAAAGCTGTAATGAGATAAAAGCACAAATATAGTTAGAGTAGGTGGTGAAACGATGTTTCGGATAGGAGAATTTTCAAAGCTGACGCAGGTATCTATTCGTATGCTCCGCTATTATGACGAGGCAGGCATTTTAACGCCAGCGGAGGTTGATAAATGGACGGGACACCGGCTGTATTCGGTGAAGCAAATACCACGCCTAAATAAAATCCTGTATTTGCGGGATAGTGGGCTGAATGTTTCAGAAATCGCGCTTGCCCTGACGCTGGACGAGCAATCACTTCTTGCGCAGCTTGACAAAAAGCACATAGAGATAGAAGATGCAATACAGGCCGAACGAGAAAAACTGCGGAAGATTGAACTTGCAAAAAGTGAAATACAGGGTGGCAAAGGAGAACTGCATTATAACATCTCCGTTAAGTCGATCCCTGCGTATCAGGTGCTATCCTTGCGGAAAGTTGTACCAACCTACTATTCCGAGGGCGACTTATGGAAAGAACTTTCTGCTTTTACAGATGCGCAAAAAATAGAAATAACGAGCAATACATTTTCCATTTATCACGATACAGAATTTCGGGAGACAGATGTTGATATTGAGTTATGTGCTCCGGTAAAGAAAATGGGAACGGCAAAAGAACCATTTTGTTTCCGCATGACAGAACCAGTCCCACATATGGCTTGTACAATGGTCTATGGAGATTTTGCAAATATAAAAGGAGCCTACCTTGCCTTTGCCGAATGGCTGCAGAAAAACAGCAAATACAAAATGTCTAACCCGATGCGTCAGATCGTACATAGAGGCCCGTGGAATGAGAATGACCCTGAAAAATATCTGATCGAACTTCAAATACCGCTGGAACACATATGATTGTGCAGGCTTTGAAATGTCCTGCTAAAAATACAGGGCATTTTTTATTTTTCCCTGTTGCATCTCACATGATGTGAGGTATTATACTGGATTTACCAACAAAGCAAGGAGGAAAAATATGACCTATCAATTAAAAGCCATTGGCAAAGTAAAAAATGATGAAACCGGCACATTTATTCAGTTAGAGCCGGAGTACATTCCCGGACTGCAAGCCTTAGAGGGCTTCAGCCATATCAATGTTCTTTGGTGGTTCAGTGATTGTGACAACGATGCAGACCGGAATGAATTACAGACAGAACAGCCCTATAGAGGCTCACCCGAAGTCATGGGTGTATTTGCGACACGATCTCCTGCACGTCCGAACCCTATCGCATTAACGGCGTCCGAAATTATCGATATTGATTTCATCAACGGCATGATTCGCATTACATTTATTGACGCAAACGACAATACGCCCGTACTCGACATCAAGCCCTACACACCGAGTTTTGACAGGGTTGAAACGCCCGGTGTTCCCGCATGGTGCAGCGGATGGCCGAAAAGCACAGAAGCGTCCGGCTGTTTCGATTGGGGACAGGTGTTCAACTTTTAAGGGGGCGGCTTATGAAATTACAGGATTTTGTTCAGGATAAACCTGTTCTTGAAACGGAGCAGCTTATCCTGCGCCCCTTGCGAAAAGAAGATGTTGCGGATTTGAAAGAATGGCTGGGCGACAGCTCCATTTATCAGTATTGGGGCAAACGCCCCGGAAAAAGCGACTTAAATCCGGAATTACTTTTCCAAAAACCAGAAAAACCTACGAAAAGTTTTCATTGGGGTGTTGTCTACAAACAGGATCATAAAGTTATTGGTGATATGTGGGTATATCTCATTGAGAATGACCGCATGGCAAAAGTGGCATTTCGTCTTTCACCTGCCTATCAAGGGAACCGGTTTATGACAGAAGCGCTGGCGAGAGTAGCTATCTTCTGCTTTGAAGAAACGGAACTACAACGTTTATGGGCTGATGTTCACACGCAAAATATGGCATCGTATAAAACATTGGAAAAAGCAGGCTTCAAGCGTGAGGGACTAATCCGTGAGGGTAAAATGGTAAACACATACTGCGATTACTATTTGTACGGTATGATTAAAGCTGATTATATTGAAATCACCGATAAGGGGCTACCCCCTTACGAGCACTGTGAACGCTTTTTCCGAAAAAACTAAATCCATATAGCCCCAATCTGCTGAACGACGGCAAAAGAAAAAAGCTGTCGTTCAGCAGCCCTTATTCCATGTCTCTATTTTACAAAGTGCATTTTCTTAATCAAAAAGCGCATTGCGTGAAAAGCCTGGCAAAAAATAAAATGATATAATTTGAACATCAAATATAGGAGGTGCCGCAATGCACGCATATGAAGCGATCGAACAATCCTTGACTTTTATCGAGGAACACCTGACAAAAGAAATTTCAACGGAAGAACTGGCAAATACTGTCGGCCTGTCCCCCTTTTATTTTCAGCGCTTATTCAGGCGGCTGGTAAATAAACCGGTTCAGGAATATGTGAAGCTCCGCCGTTTGGCAAAGGTTATTGAAAATCTGAAAAGTACCGAACAGAGGATTCTTGACGCTGCCTTGGACTATGGTTTTTCAAGCCATGCGAATTTTACACGAGCTTTCAAGGAAACGTATGGGATTACGCCTGAAAACTACAGAAGGGATTTACCAATGCTCAATACATTCGACAAGCCGGAAGTTTCTATGAATTACGTTTTGGTAGACGAAGGGGTTCCGCTAGTGGTAGGAAATATTGTCTTGGAGATTCAGAGAAAGACATTGGAAAAACCGGAAATTTATTTCGGACTGGAAACGGAAGTTCGCATTTCTGAACAAATACCAGTTGGAGAAAGCACAGGTGTAGATGTGCCAGGGCAGCTTTGGAAGCGCTACCACATGGAGAAGGCTTCAATCGTAGCCAATCTAAATACTAATGTAGAAATGGGAATGTCCCATGCGAAAGGTACTGCACAACCCCTTTTCACTTATTTTGCAGGCGGTCTTGTTCAAAATATTCCGGACCGGCTGCAGGATGGTTTTGTTAAGAGAGAACTCTCGGCAGGAGAATACATCGTTTGCAGAGTCGAAGCAGAAAATTTTGAGGATTTGGTGACGGTAGCTTTGGATCAGGCCAGCAAGTACCTTTTTGGTACATGGTTGCAGCACCACAGCCTGACCACAGAGCCCTTCTCTGCAGAGAAGTATTACAGAGATGCGGAGGACATGGCCTACATGGAAATTTGGGTTAAACCCCTGCCGCTGAAAAATAAAAGCTAAGGAGGAAAATAAGAATGGATTGGAATTTGCTCTATTCAAATGTAACGCCGCCTACGTGGGAGCAGGTCACAGAATATATCGGCAGTCCGTTATGGGCGGAGTTTAATGAGCGTATCCAGTCCGCCTACCAGATCAAGCCCTGCATGGAACACAGCCGCTGTTCCATGCAGGCTGGCTGGAATATTAAGTATAAAAAAGGTGGAAAGTCTCTTTGTACGCTCTATCCGATGCAAGGCTATTTTATCGCTCTCGTGGTTGTAGGAAGTCGTGAACTTACGGAGGCAGAGCTTCTTATGCCGCTATGTTCCGACTATGTGCAGACGGTATTCAAAAACACGAAAACCGGAAATGGACAGAAGTGGTTGATGCTGGATGTAAAGGATAGAGAAATTATGGATGATGTATTTAGCCTCATCAATCTCAGAAAGCGCATACAGTCATAACAGGAAATGGAAACATAATATTCGACAAGCCCTGATAAAGATAGCAACATTATGCAAGAAAACGAGATGCGCATAAACTATAATGATATTATCGGGACAACTTTGTGGAGGTAGCTTATGGAGGTGACTTATGGATAACGCTGGCAGTAGAATTGTTTTTGACGAAAAACTTAATATAGAGGTATTAACACTGACAGGAATGATAGAAAACTTATCTCCGCATTTTCATGATTACTATGAATTGGGCTATATAGAAAGCGGAAGCCGACGGGTAATATGTCAAGGCAAGGAGTATACAATAGGGAAAAATGATCTGCTCCTTTTTAACCCGAATGACAATCATACCTGCTTAGAATTGGAAAAAGAACTGTTGGATTTTAGATGTTTTCACATCACTACCGAACGCATGGAAGAATTGGCATTGGAATGTATAGGATATGCTATATGCCCGTATTTTGATCCGCAGATTGTTCACCAGAGCGACCTTATTCCGCAAATCAAAGAGTTGATTGATTTAATTGAAAATGGATCGTATTGTGATCTGCAAAAGGAAGAGCTGCTTTATATGATTATCGGTGATTTGGTTGCAGATTATGCTCAACCATTGAAATGCGGACAAAAGGAAATTTCGGATGGTGTAGAACGTGCTTGCGAGTATATTGAAAGGCACTATGCCACAAACATTTCTTTATGCGATTTGAGTTCCTTTACCGGTTTTAGCAAGTACCACTTTATACGTATGTTTACGAGAGAAAAGGGTATATCCCCCTATCGTTTTATTGAATGTATTAAAATGACAGAAGCCAAAAAAATGCTGAAGGACGGAGAAGATTTATCAAACATAACCTATCAGCTCGGCTTTAGCAGCCAAAGCCATTTCAATAATTTTTTCAAAAAATATGCCAGAGTGACTCCGAAACAATATAGCAAACTTTATAACGATTAAAATGAGCTTTTTGCATAGAACGCTGGAATACAACAGGAATATTAGTTGATGGTAAAAGAATAAATACCCACACTACGGAAAGGGGGCGGCGACATGGGAAATTAGCTGTATTTGATATATCTGAACCGGGCGGTAGAATTGCGGAAAAGCTGCTTGTTCTGTTAAACGCCCGTCAGCGTCGGGAATTAGTAAACTATCTTCTTGATTCCGAAAAACAACAGAATAATCTGGCTGACAGCCCATGTGCCATTCCCGAAACTTATAAGGTGCAGACAGTCATTGATGAACCGTTCACAGAGATTCAAATGAACAATTTATATTTCTGCCAGGAACAACGGCTTGTATGTATTGGCGAGCAGGTAATTGAATTAACCGCTAAGGAATTTGACATCCTTGCTTTGTTGATCACACACCCGAAGCGGGTATTTACTTATGAGCTGATTATGGAATTGGTCTGGAATGAGGATTATTCCTATTACTCCCGCAAGGCAGTCAATAATCATATAAGTAATCTGCGGAAGAAATTGAAAATTACGCCGGATTCCCCGGACTACATCAAAAGCGTTGTTGGCGTTGGATATAAATTTGAAGTGCCGTAATTTAAACTATGAAATCAGACGGCAGTTGAATGTGTTTAAGGTGTGGCTGCCGTAGCTATCTGCTTCGCTTTATGTAGGTAATCGTCAAGATTAGAAATAAGCTCCCTTGACGATTATCTGTAATTATGCTACCATCGGCTGATAATGTGACAGCATTTTTGCACATAATAAAGATATATTGATCGAAGCAGTAAGGAGTAATGCAATGAATGAAAAAATTTTAGTGGTTGATGATGAAAAAGAGTTGGCCGATTTAGTGGAAGTCTATCTGAAAAACGATGGATATACCGTTTATAAATTTTATAACGGCACGGATGCGTTAAAGTGTATTGAGTCCACCCCTCTGGATTTAGCCATATTGGATATTATGCTCCCGGATATTGATGGCTTTCAAATTTGCCAGAAAATCCGGGAGAAATTTTATTTTCCTGTGATTATGCTGACGGCAAAAGTTGAAGATGGGGATAAAATCATGGGGCTCTCCGTTGCAGATGATTATATTACCAAACCCTTCAATCCTCTGGAAGTGGTTGCCAGAGTAAAAGCGCAGTTAAGACAGTACATGAGATACAGGCAACCATCACTCAAACAGGAGGATGAACGCAGCGAATACGATATAAGAGGAATGACGATCAGCAAGATCAGCCATAAATGTATCTTGTTTGGAAAAGAGCTCGGGCTGACGCCAACGGAGTTCTCTATTCTCTGGTATCTGTGTGAAAACCAGGGTAAGGTTGTTTCAACAGAAGAATTATTTGAAGCGGTATGGGGCGAAAAATACATTGATAACAATAATACCGTTATGGCCCATATCGGACGTCTCAGAGAGAAAATGAACGAACGGGCCAGAAATCCGAAATTCATAAAAACTGTGTGGGGAGTGGGATATACCATTGAAAAATAAAAAGAAAACAAATTATGAAGATGATTATTTGCTTTTCAAAAACAGATTATCCATCAAAATGCTGCTCATGATGGTTTGTTCCCTTCTGATTATAGCGGTTGTTTATCTGTTTATTTTAAAAGGAAATTTTGCAAATGTCGTAGTAGGCTTTTTAGAACGCTTTGTCTACTATGACCGCGACGAGGCTGTGTCTGTCTATCTTAGAACCTTCAAGAGATATGAGATATGGCTTTTCCTGTTGGCGGTTCTGGGTGTGTTTTTTGTGATTTTTCGCATGTTTGTGGGCAATGTTTCAAAATACTTTCAGGAGATCAACCGTGGAATTGATTCCCTGGTGAATGAAGATGCCCAGGATATTGCCCTTCCGGCAGAACTTGCCTCAACAGAAAGAAAGATAAATTCCATACGGCATACCCTGACGAAAAGAAAATCGGACGCCGAGCTTGCAGAGCAAAGGAAAAATGACCTTGTTATGTATCTGGCCCATGACTTAAAAACCCCTCTTTCATCGGTGATCGGATATTTGACCCTGTTAAGGGACGAAGGCCAGATTTCCGATGAACTTAGGGAACGGTATCTAACCATATCATTGGATAAGGCAGAGCGCCTTGAAGATTTGATTAACGAATTTTTTGAGATTACACGGTTCAATCTTTCCAGTATTACGCTTGTATACGGCAAAATCAATCTGACGAGGATGCTCGAACAGTTGGCATATGAGTTTAAGCCGATGCTGGCCGGGAAAGACCTCAAGCTGGAATTTGAAATGCAGCCGGATATTTTTGTTTCGTGTGATGCAAACAAGATGCAGCGTGTATTTGATAACCTGTTGCGAAACGCTGTCAGCTATTGTAATGCAGATACAAGCATTAAGATAATTACAGAGCAAATAGAAGATCAAGTGCTGATTAAAGTCGTAAATGAGGGAAATACAATCCCGCAGGAACGATTAGAAAGAATATTTGAGCAATTCTACCGCCTGGATGTATCACGAAGTTCAACCACTGGCGGAGCCGGCCTGGGACTAGCCATTGCAAAGGAGATTGTTGAACTTCATCACGGGCAGATTACCGCCCACAGTACGGACGGCTTTACCTGCTTTGAGGTATCATTGCCGCTCGTAGGAAAATCGTAAGAAATTCCGCTAAAAATCATATATTATCCGCAAAGGAAAGCGAAAACATAAATCGCTCCATTCTGATATGCTATATATCGGGTGGAGCGATTTTTTTACTTCCAGAAAGGAGTTTGGGATAACGATGGAATATCAGAACAATAACGGAAACTACGATAACAGGAACCGGAGGAAATCAAAAAAGAAAAAAGGGGGTTATTACAGAGCTGTATGTATCGTGCTCTGTTTACTCATAGCCGTTACAGCATTCGGAATTGTGAATCTGATAAGGAGCGGCAAAGAAACCCCTATCCCCAGCAAAAAGGTTACTCAAAATAATGAGGCTTATTCTCTTGGGGATAGCGGACAAAACAAGACGGTTTCCCCGTCCCTTGACTTAAGCAATTCTCTTTCCGTAGACATCACGGCGGCAAATGCTATTGTAATCAATGCTGATACCAATGAGACATTGTATCAGAAAAGCGGAACAGACAAAATTGCGCCGGCCAGCACAGCTAAGATGATTACAGCATTGACAGTGCTGGACTATTGTTCCCCGGACGATGAAATGAGGGTAGGCGCGGAAATTGAAATGATGTCTGGTGATTCGTCAAGGGCATGGCTTATGCAGGGCGATACCCTGACCGTCAGACAGCTCTTAATTGCCCTTATGCTTCCCTCCGGCAATGACGCAGCTTATACGCTCGCGGTGAATACCGGAAAGAAAATTGCCGGAGATAACGGCTTGTCAGATGCGCAGTCCATTGATGTGTTCATGGATAAAGTAAATGAGAAGGCCAAGACGCTTGGGGCTGAAAGCTCAAACTTTGTAGTCCCGGACGGATATGACGCCGATGGGCAGTATACTACGGCCTACGATCTCGCGGTTATTGCAAAGGCATGTTTGGATGACCCTTGTATTTCGGAGATCGTGGCAAGCTATTCGTCTTATGAAAGATGGCCGAATGGCCGGGAAGTCACTTACAACAATACAAATGAACTTCTCAATCCAAACAGCCAGTATTATCGGCCAGAAGTGATCGGCCTAAAAACGGGAACCAGCAGTCTCGGCGGCGCCTGTATCGTTTCTGCTGCTGTCATTAACGGGAACACCTATATCTGTGCAGTCATGGGCTCCACTGAGAACGACAGATTCCAGGACAGCATTGATATTATCGACGCAATTAAAAACCAATAGAATACTAAGGAGGGAACCAATGAAGAAAAAGATTGATATTACTGTTTTTGGATGTGAGCCGGACGAAGCAGCGGTTTTCCATAAACTTTCCCGTGAATTTGGCGTTACGGTCTCACTCATAGGAGAAGCCGTATCGGAAAACAATGCAAAATTAGCGGAAGGATGCCAGTGTGTCAGTATAAGCCACAAAGCGGAACTATCAGAACCTCTCCTTCTTGCGCTGAAAAGTGCCGGCGTAAAATATATCTGCACCCGGAGTATCGGTTTCAACCATATTGATATACAGGCAGCCGGGCAAATGGGAATGACCATCGGCACGGTTGCATACTCACCAGGGAGCGTCGCCGACTATGCCATTATGCTGATGCTTATGCTGATGCGTGGAACAAAATCCGTAATACACAGAACAGAAAAACAGGATTATTGCCTGAATAACCTTCGCGGGAAGGAACTGCGGGATATGACGGTTGGCGTGTTAGGGGCAGGACGGATCGGACAGGCAGTGATGGAACGCCTGAAGGGATTTGGCTGTAGGGTGCTGGCATATGACCGCAATCGTAAGGCAGGAGCAGACTATGTTCCGTTTCGTGAACTGCTGCAAAGAAGCGACATCATTACGCTTCATGTCCCACTGGCAGAAGATACTTTCCATATGATTGGCCGTGAGCAATTAGAAATGATGAAGAAAGAGGCGCTTCTTATCAATACAGCGCGGGGCGCTTTAGTGGACACCGAGGCATTGGTAGACGCGCTGGCAGATGGGAGAATTGGAGGCGCCGCCTTAGATGTACTGGAAGGCGAAGAAGGGGTTTTTTATTATGACTGCACGCACAAGGCGTTAGAACATCCCTTTTTATCGGCCCTACAAAGGATGCCAAATGTAATTGTTACGCCGCATACTGCCTACCATACGGAACGGGTGTTGGTTGACACAGTGAGCAATACGATTCGGAATTGTCTGAATTTTGAAAGGAGTCTTGGAAATGTATAAGATAAACGTTGCGGTCCTGTTTGGGGGCTGCTCAGAGGAACATACTGTCTCGATAAAATCTGCAATAGAGCTTGCCGCAAACATAGATACGGGAAAATATCAGCCTTTTTATATTGGGATCACAAAATCCGGCGTTTGGAAACTGTGCGAAAAGCCCTGCCTGGATTGGGAACGATATGCAAAATATCCGGTCGTCTTTTCGCCGGGAAGAAATACGCATGGCCTGCTGATACAAAAAGATGATGGATATGAAATACAGCCTGTGGATGTAGTATTTCCAATGATTCATGGCAAATTTGGGGAAGATGGATCAATACAGGGGCTGCTCGAACTGTCGGGTATTCCTTATGTTGGCTGTGATATTCAAAGTTCCGTGATTTGCATGGACAAATCGCTTGCTTATACCGTTGTAAAAAATGCAGGTATCGAAGCCCCCAATTTCCAGCTCATCCAGGACGGCGGCAGCCCGGAAACAGAGAAGTTTAGTTTTCCCCTTTTTGTGAAACCTGCACGCTCTGGTTCTTCCTTTGGCGTAAACAAGGTAGATAAAGCGGAGGATTTATGTGCAGCGATAAATGAAGCAAAGCAATATGACAGAAAAGTATTGATCGAGCAGGCGGTTTCCGGGAGTGAGGTCGGCTGCGCCGTATTGGGAAATGGTACTGACTTAATTGTTGGCGAGGTCGATCAGATCAGCCTGAAACACGGATTCTTTAAGATTCACCAGGAAGCACAGCCAGAAAAGGGGTCTGAAAATGCAACGATCAAAGTTCCGGCTGACCTTCCGACAAAGGTAAGGGAACAGATTCAGGAAACAGCTAAGAAGATTTATCAGACACTTGGGTGCAGAGGCTTGGCCCGCATTGACCTGTTTTTGCGGGAGGACGGGCAAATTGTCCTCAATGAAGTGAATACCATGCCTGGTTTTACTTCGTATAGCCGCTATCCCCGCATGATGACTGCGGCAGGCTTTACCCTTTCGGAACTCATTGACCGTTTGATTGAACTGGCTCTCAGGAGGTAAACACGATGGAAAAGAATTTTGTTTTTTTAGATGAAATGCTGCCCGGTGTCCGTTGGGACGCCAAATATGCCACATGGGATAATTTCACTGGTAAACCGGTGGACGGATATACGGTAAACCGTATTGTGGGAACGAAAGAGTTGGGAGCTGCTTTACGCAAAGCTCAAAAACTTGCCAGAAAACAAGGATATGGTCTACTCTTATGGGACGGTTATCGCCCTCAGTGTGCCGTAGATTGTTTTCTACACTGGGCGTCACTCCCGGAGAACAATCTGACGAAAAAGCGGTATTACCCAAATATAAAGAGGAATGAGATGGTTACAAAGGGATATGTGGCTTCACAGTCCAGCCACAGCCGCGGAGGTGCAGTTGATCTCACGATTTTTTATTTAGATACTGGTATGCTTGTTCCTATGGGCGGTGACTTTGATTTTATGGATGAACGGTCCCATCATACTGCAAGCGGTCTGACAGAAGCGGAATCAAGAAACCGGGAATGTCTGTGTCATATTATGGAAAGCAGCGGATTTGAAGCCTATTGTAACGAATGGTGGCATTATGTTCTGGCAGATGAACCGTACCCAAATACATATTTCAATTTTTGCATTTCATGACTAACTGAACTGGTATACTGATGATATTCGTCATTTCCAAACGAAAAGCGGAGAGTGATTTTCTCTCCGCTTTTCGTTTCGATTACTTTATTTTGTCACGAGGGGCTTTCCGTCTTTGTCAACTAATGGGCAAATACCCCCGCCCGTTCCAAACTTTGCGACAAGGTAATTAACACCGGTTTCTTTATCTACTACCACATAAAAGCCCTTAACGCTTCCCTCGGTTTCTGTAATTTCAAATCTCTTGCTTTCCATAAAAAATGCCTCCTGTATAGGTTAAAATCAAAGTTCCTGTCTTGAAAAGATATGATAACTGATTTGGTACATTACATAGCACCACGCCAATGCAAGGAGCGGAGAACAGCACAGAAGGATAAACACAAGCTGGTCTGTCAATTCAACTCCCAGTATGGTAAGAAGCTGGTATATCCCAAAACAAATCCCTGCCGGAATGAGGAATGATACTAACAGCAGCACACGGCCTTTTTCGGCTCCGAATTTGAACACAAGAGGCATTGACATACTTCCAAAGATCAGGGAGATCACCCATGCTGCCAAAGCCAAAAATAACAGCTCTCCAATTCCCGCGAAGTCAAAAGTGATTTTTCTCATAGCAAATCCACTGATGGAACCAATCACCAGACCAAACAGGCTGCCGACAGCACAAAAGATTGCTAATACAACAAATTTCCCAACCACTAACTCCTTCTTTGAAACAGGCATTATCATGGCATATCGCGTCCATTTGGAATTGTCATCAAAAGAAAAGGTTGTTACGATCATCATGCTGCACAAAATTGCACATACAAATATATATCCCTCTACGCCGGAAAATGGGATAAGCGCAACGGCAAAAACCGCGAGAATGAACAGCATGGATTTCGCATTGTGGCCGATATTGAATAAATCTTTCAAAATAAGGCTTTTCATCTGGCTTGCTCTCCTTTCACATACAGCAGCAGAATATCGTCGATTATTGCGTCGTCCACTACTGCATTTTTATATTTTCTTCTGGCTTTTCCTTTATCTGCTACAAGCACATTCCATTGGTAATCATCTTTTCGGTATGCCAAAATCTCATCTTTATCGAGCTGATCGAACATTGCAGCTCCACAACGGATAATACCATAGTGGTAACGAAGTTCGTCTTTTGTTTTACAAAAAAGCACTTTACCCTGATGGATAAAAGTAATGTAATCTGCAACCTTCTCTAAATCGGTTGTGATATGGGACGACATCAAAATGGAGTGGTTTTCGTCCTGCACAAAATCAAGAAATACGTCAAGAATATCATCCCGCATCACAGGGTCAAGACCGCTGGTAGCTTCATCTAAAATCAGCAGCTTTGGCTTATGGGAAAGCGCAACGGCTATACACAATTTCATTTTCATTCCTTTGGAGAGTGTTTTAATCTCTTTATCTGATGGAAGCTGAAAGCGATTCAGAAAATCCTGATATAAATATTCGTCCCACTGTTTATAGGCGGCACTTGAGATTTTTCCGACTTTGGCAGGAGTCAAAGTGTCATAAAAATTGATGCCGTCGAAAACAACACCTATATCCTCTTTAAGCTGACTTGATGAGGATAATTCCTGTCCCCAAAAAGTAACTGTACCATCGTCTTTATGGATAAGGTCAAGAATTGCATTGATCGTTGTACTTTTTCCGGCTCCATTTTCGCCAATAAGCCCCATGATAGTTCCTTTGGGAACAGAGAACGAAACATGGTCTAACATAAAACCGGCGTACTGTTTTGTCAGATTTTCAACCTGTAAAATAGCGTCCATAGTCACTCCTCCTCTTGATAAAAAAGCGATAAAAGCTCAATCAGTTTTTTCAACGATATACCGCTTGTTCGTCCAATATCAGCGGCTTCCTGTAAATGTTCCTCTGCTAATCGCTGCTGTTCCTCTTGATAAAAGTCCTTATTCTGTGCCGATACAAAACTTCCTCTGCCGATAGTTGTTTCAATAAATCCGTCCCTTTGTAAATCCTCATACGCTTTTTGAACGGTAATCACGCTTACATGGATAGATTTTGCCAACGCCCGCATAGAGGGAATAGGGTCGCCTGTTTGTAATTCTCCGCTCATAATCAGGGCTTTTATCTGTGAAGTTATCTGCTCATATATCGGCTTGCTCGTATTGCTGCTTATGATAATTTCCACAATGTCCCTCCTATGTCCATAATTGTACTTATCGTACAAGTACATTATATTCATTTAAAACGGGTTTGTCAAGAGGAGGGGCTGTGTATATATAGAAGATAGTAAATCTCCTTACATCGTTGTCCGTGGTTCGGCGAGGCTCACAAAATACCATGAGTGGGCATTTTGCTGCGGATATGGATTGCACAGTGAGTACACAATCCCACCGTGAGGATTCGATATTCTCACAGCAATATGGTATGTATTTATAGCTATTGACTTTCTGCTTGCAATAAGCTATAATATGACTATAAAATCAAATCAGTCATATAGGTGGTATTGTGTATGTATAAAGAAGTTGGCATTTCTTCAAATAATGTTCCGATAACACTTTCTATTTGGTATACAGAAAGAAGTAGTCCTACCATTGTTTTTTTGCCGGGTACTATGTCACACCCTCTCATGTATGAGAATTTTCTATGTGGATTGAGCGAAAGAGGGTTTAATATAATAGGTGTTCACTATCTTTCACACGGAAAAAGCCCTAAAATCAAAAAAAATTATATAATGGAAGATATGTTGCATAATGTATATGACGCAACAACTTACGGAATAGAAAATTTCGGTGAAAACATAGCTGTCATGGGTTCCAGTCAAGGCGGGATTTTAGCTGCAATGGCGGCGGGGAGGGACACAAGGTTAAAAGCCGTTTTTCCACATAATATCATGCTGACTACATTAAAAGAAACTATGAGCTTAACAAAATATCCCGCATGGTCGCACCGTTTTATGGGGCTGATACAGTGGGGCTTTCGTGTAGGTGGAAAATTGCTGCCTAACTACAAGGTTCCAGGAGACGCTTATTTAGACTATGACAGAGTATTTTATAGTGAACAGGCAAAACAAGATTGCTTAAATGACCCTATGCTTTTACCCTATTATCCTTTAAGATTTGTCGGCAGCTTATTTAATGCTGACTTATCGTGCTTGGAGAATGGGGCTATACAATGTCCTGTTATTTTAATTACTGCCAAAGGCGACCCGCTTTTTAGCTTTGATTATACCAACAAAGTATTTGATTTAATTCATGTACCGCAAAAGGAATTACTTGCTTTAGAGCTTAATCGTCACATGATTTTTAATGAGGACACGGACACTACAATAAACGCATTGGAACCTACATTGCATAAATATCTCGGATAGTATATTGATAATATGAGCAGTGAATGTTATACTTTTCATGACGATACTAACAATTTAGTCATAAGGGGGTTATAAAAATTGCCACGATTTACAGAACAAGAGAAAGAAATCATCAGCAATAAACTTTTGATAGAGGGAGAAAAGCTGTTTGCATTACACGGTTTGAAAAAAGTAACGGTTGATGATCTAGTGGCCGCCGTAAACATATCAAAGGGATCTTTCTATGCTTTTTATCCCAGTAAAGAACACCTATATATTGAAATCAATTTTCGCTTACAAAAAGAGTTATTTACAAGTATAGAAACAACCATTAAAAAGAAAAAGTATAAGAACCATAGAGATTTAGCAAAGGACGTTATCATGCTAAGTTTAACGGGGGTGATTACTTCGCCTATTCTTTCACAGATTGATTTATCTTTAATGGACTATCTGCAAAGAAAAATATCGTCAGATATTTTTGAAAATCATATGTACAGTGATATTCGTATATTGGAGATATTGGAAGATTTAGGGGTTGTATTTTTGGTTCCGCATACGGTAATTATAAAATCCCTGTATTCTGTTTTATCCTGTTTGGAACAATTCAAAGAGGACGAAGAACTGAATATGATACAAAATCTTTTAGTGAATGGTATTATTCAGCAAGTAGTAGCAGAGTAACAATTTTGTTTGGTTATTTGACAGGCAGGTAGCCAAACAAATTTTTAACAGTTTATATGACTATATATCTATAAACGTCATAAAGTTAAAGGAGGAATGAATAATGATTGATGTAAAAAAACTGTATTTTAGCTATACTGACAAACCGTTTGTGGAGAATGTAAGTTTCCATGTTGGGAAAGGAGAAATTTTCGGTTTTTTAGGACCCTCTGGTGCTGGAAAATCAACCATACAAAAAGTATTGACTGGGCTTAATACAAAATATAAAGGCAGCGTAAAAGTTGCAGGTATTGAAATAAAGGAACACACAAATCGGTTTTATGAAAATATCGGTGTGGACTTTGAATTTTCTACCTGCTATGAGAAATTTACGGCACGACAAAACCTCGCCTATTTTGCTTCACTATATGAAAAGCAGCCCCGGTCTATTGACGAATTATTGCATATGGTGGGCTTGGAAAATGACGGGAACAAAAAGGTTTCTGACTTTTCCAAAGGTATGCGTTCCCGCTTAAATTTTATCAAAGCGTTAATCCATGACCCCGATATATTATTCCTTGATGAACCAACAAGCGGTCTTGACCCTACAAATAATCGCTTGATGAAAGATATTATCCTTGCAGAGAAGAAGCGCGGAAAAACTATCATAATCACCACTCACAATATGTTTGACGCAACGGAGCTATGCGACTATGTGGCTTTTATTGTTGCGGGAAAAGTCAGCGCGTTAGACAGACCACATAATTTAATCATGTCAAGGGGTGCTGCAAAAATACAATATACCTATTATGACAACGGCGAAAAAACCGGGGAATGTCTGCTTGACAGAACCACAGAGGATAAAACGTTAAAGAGTTTAATTTCTGAAAACCGTCTGCTTTCTATACATAGTAGCGAACCTACATTAAATGACATTTTTGTTGATATTACGGGGAGGACACTACAATGAGATTAGGGCGTTTAATCCGTGGAGATATACATTTCCAATGGAAATATGGTTTCTACTTTATTTACTGTATCTTGACACTTCTGTATGTGTGCGCGATTGCTGCCTTGCCGGAGCATTGGAAAAAAGATATTGCAGCCATCATGATTTACTCTGACCCGGCAGCTATGGGCTTGTTTTTTATGGGGGCGATTGTACTTTTAGAAAAAAGTCAAAAGGTATTAAATGCTATGGTGGTATCACCTGTAAAGATGTCGGAATATATACTTTCAAAAACAATCGCACTGATTGCTATTTCCACAATTATTGCATTGATATTAGGATTAGTTTCCGGGAGCAATCATTTACTCGGTATCGCCGTTGGAACCGCCTTAACATCGGCAATCTTTACTATGCTCGGCATAATTGCAGCTACAAAAATTTCAAACTTGAACCAATTTCTCATTGTAATTATGCCGATAGAAATTGTTTGTTTTGTTCCACCTATTGTTGGTCTATTTGTGGAATTGCCAAAAATATTTTGCTTTTTCCCGTTTATATCCTGCATGAACCTTATAACCGGAACAAGCTCTTTACTATCATTTGATACGATACTTGTATTTTCTACGCTGATTATTCTCTATATGGTTGCGCGGCATACGGTTGAGCATATGTGGAGAAGTTTAGGGGGTGTAAAGCTATGAAAAAGATATTATCCAGTACCATACAGGTATTTAGGCAAATCAAGAGTGATCCTATGATGTTTGCAGCCTGTTTCACACCGTTTATTATGGGTGCCTTGATTAAGTTTGGTATTCCATTTCTTGAAAGAATAACAGAGTTTTCTTTGCAAGGGTACTATCCGATTTTTGATTTATTGCTTTCTATCATGGCTCCTGTATTGCTTTGTTTTGCATTTGCCATGATTACGTTAGAGGAAATCGATGATAAAGTATCGCGGTACTTTTCAATTACCCCTCTTGGTAAGGTGGGGTATCTCTTTACAAGGTTGGTAGTACCCGCAATTATTTCAGCGGTCATTGCTTTTATCGTACTGTTGCTTTTTTCATTAGAAAAGTTGTCCATTGGAATGACAATATGTTTGGCGCTTCTCGGCTCAGTACAGGCAATCATTGTTTCACTTATGATTATTACGTTATCAGGTAATAAATTAGAGGGTATGGCTGTAACAAAACTCTCTGCACTTACACTATTAGGTATTCCAGCCCCTTTTTTTGTAAAGGGTATGTTTCAATATGTAGTTGGTTTTCTACCCTCATTTTGGGTGGGAAAAGCAATACAGAACAATGGTTATATAAATTTGCTGATTGCTTTACTCGTTGCTTCTATATGGTTCTATGTATTGATAAGCAAGTTATTGAAAAAATTAGCTGGTTAGGAGGTGATATATAATATGGCTTGGTATTGGTGGCTGATACTGATTGGTGTTTTAATTGCTATTGGGCTTCTCAAAATTGTAATTATGAAAAAGTATAATGATAAGAAGAATTCAAACAATCGTTCAAAAGATAGTGAGGACAATTAAGGCTAACTTTTAAAAGGCAGTAAAATTTGGGTATTCGATTGAAACGACGAAATAAATGCCTATACTGGCGGAAGGGATGTGACGATATGGGAAATTAGCTGTATTTGATGTATCTGAACCGGGCAGCAGAATTGCGGAAAAGCTGCTCATGTTGTTAAGCGCCCGTCAGCGTCAGGAGTTAGTAAATTATCTTCTCGATTCTCAAAAGCAACAGAACAATCCGGCTGACAGCCCATGTGCCATTCCCGAAACTTATAAGGTGCAGACAGTCATTGATGAACCGTTTACAGAGATTCACATGGGTGATTTATACTTCTGCCAGGAACAACGGCTTGTATGTATTGGGGAGCAGGTAATCAAATTAACAGCTAAGGAATTTGACATCCTCGCTTTGTTAATTACTCACCCGAAGCGGGTATTTACTTATGAACTGATTATGGAATTGGTCTGGAACGAGGATTATTCCTACTACTCCCGCAAGGCAGTCAATAACCATGTGAGTAATCTGCGGAAGAAATTGAAAATCATACCTGGTTCCCCGGACTACATTAAAAGTGTTATTGGCATTGGTTACAAATTTGAAGTATTGTGATAAAGACCATGAGGCAATTTTATTTGTCTTGTGGTCTTTATCATAATATGGGGATCTTTTGTAAAATCCGTTCGAGACCGTGATTACCTTAAAACACACTTTATATAAGCCTTACCAGAACTATGATATTTCAAGGAAAAATATAGAATTTACCCCTATATAATTTCCCCAAAAGGAGGCTGATGAAGGATAGGCCTTCTGCGCTTCCTTTTCGGGGAGGGCTGATAAATGCTGCCAAAGGGGAATGTTCAACAGAAAGGTTATTTTGCATATAGAGCTTTATGCGCCGTAATCCATGTGGTGTGGATTGCGGCGTTTTTAAGTTTGACCGCATTTGAGGAAATACTTTATCATACATCTTCCTGCGCGCCCAATCTTTTATGGGCGCGCATTTCATATATAAGCGGCTGTTACAACAAGGGTTATCCGCGCTGCCGCTCCCCACCCTCTGATTTCGATTTTGCTTACCACCCTAAAAATCGAAATTGGAGGAATTACCCATGAAAGAAATCAATCTGCGGGATTACTACCCGTTTTATACACAGGACGTTATTGTTGAAGTGCCGGACGAGGTGGCTGATCTGCTCCGAGAGTATAAGCTGGCTGAAGCCGCCTATATCCTGCGTACATACCGTCATAAGGCATATTTTTCTCTTGATTATGATGCCAACGTGGAGCGTGATGCGCTGGTGATCGTCCTGACACCAGCCGAAATTCTTGAACAGAAGGAGGAAAATGCCCGACTGTATCAGGCGCTTGCTTCCCTACCGGAGAAACAACGAAACCGGATAGCCTCGCATTTCCTGCTCGGCATGAGCATATCGGAAATTGCAAAAAGCGAGGGTTCCGGCGTCAGCTCCGTGCATGAAGGAATCCAGCGCGGACTTCGGCGTTTGAAAAAAGTTTTAGAAAAAATGGATACAGACCCCGAAAATAATGCCCGAAAATGAAATGAATAATAGAGGGACATATTCGGCGGGACAAGCCTGATGGGTGTGGCCGTACAGCACATGCTCCGGCCCGCCCCGAATGTAAAAATGTCATAACTGCCACGCCCCTCGCTGTTCCTTGACAACCGAATATACGTTGCTGTAGGTACGTCATTCTGTGTTCCGAGCGGCAAATGGGGCGGCGCAAAGACAGGCAGCTAAGGAGGTGATGAATCCGGCTATCCGAGCGATCCACGCAACTCATTGACCCGGCTGTGGCAGGCCGGGCGCGACGACGGCACAGATCATAATGGTACTTTTTCACAATCCCTCACAGACTTGAAGGGAAGTCCCTGCGGTGTGCGCTTGCTCTGGCAAAGCGGCGGCATTTGTGGGGCTATGATGCGGTAAAGCTGGCCGCAGCCTATGGCAACCCCGCTTTGTGTAAACAGGGCTGCCGGGGGGCGTGGCAAATACG
Source organism: Neglectibacter caecimuris (assembly GCF_034335015.1). Taxonomy (NCBI): domain Bacteria; kingdom Bacillati; phylum Bacillota; class Clostridia; order Eubacteriales; family Oscillospiraceae; genus Neglectibacter; species Neglectibacter caecimuris. Next base: position 94,302 of record NZ_JAWXXK010000008.1, read on the forward strand.
GCAAACAAAATCGAAATCAGATACAATGGGCCGGGTCTGTGGTTCTGGATGCCGCAGGCCCGACCTATTCATGTGGTTTTGATAATTCCACACACAAATTCAAACTATGGATAAATCGTAAATTTTTCAATTAGCAGCAGACAAATGGCAGGCGGCGCGGTAGAATAATGGTAGGAAGTCATATCCCGCACACTGTCTTTGTCGGATGCAGAAAGGAGGGAAAATGAGCCAGACAACAAACAGTGTGCAAAGAAATGTTCCCGAACAGAGGACTTACAAAGTGGAGGATATTGCTGCCATGCTGAATATTGGCCGCACTTCTGCTTATAGTCTGGTAAAAGAGGGTCATTTCAAAATTGTACGGGTTGGTAATGCCATACGAGTTTCCAAAAAATCATTTGATGAATGGTTAGACGCACAGACGTTCTAACTTAGAAAGGAAGATCGAATATGGCATCTATTATCAAACGTAAAAAATCTTATTCCGTTGTTTACAACTATGTTGATGAAAATGGAGAAACGAAACAGAAATGGGAAACTTGGCATACCCATAAAGAAGCCCTGAAACGGAAAGCAGAAGTTGAGAACCAGCAGAACAACGGCACATTTCTTCCTCCGAACAATCAAAAGGTATCGGATTTTCTGTATGACTTTGTTTCCACCTATGGAGAGAAAAAATGGGGCGTGTCTATGTATGACGGCCAAACAGCCCTGATTGCCAACTATATCAATCCGATTATCGGAGACATGGAGGTTCAGGACATTACTCCCCGCGTGGTGGACAAGTACATTCAGACCCTTCAAAAGACGCCTTCTGTTTCCAGGAAGAACCGGAAAGCCCGGACGGAATTTGTTACCAACCAGACCATTGAAAAGATTATCAAGCTGCTCCGCTGTGCTTTCAAGCAGGCGGTAAGATGGGAACTGATCGGGAAAAACCCTTTTGATAATGCGGTCCTTCCAAAGACCGAGTACAAAAAGCGGGACATCTGGGATGCGGAAACAATTCGTCTGGCGCTGGATCAGTGTACGGACAGTAAGCTGTATATCGCCATGAATCTTGCTTTTGCGTGTTCTCTGCGTATGGGAGAGATTCTTGGACTAACCTGGAAAAATGTTCACATTGAGGATGAAAATATTGCAGCGGACAATGCTTATATTTACATAGAGGCAGAGCTGACAAGGGCCTCCAAGCAGGCTATTGAAATGTTGGGGCAAAAAGATATTTATTATATTTTTACCCCGCTCATGCCGAATACCAGTACCCGCCTGATTCTGAAAAAGCCGAAAACAGATTCCAGTGTCCGTAAGGTATGGCTGCCTAAAACGGTTGCCTATATCCTCCGTGAATGGAAAAAGTCGCAGGAAGAATTAAAGGGATTTCTCGGTGACGAGTACCAGGATTTTGACCTGGTGGTTGCGTTGCCAAATGGCAGACCTTGCGAAAATCGGATTATCGAGAAAGAGTTTTCACTGTTGAAACAAAAGGCGGAGCTCCCTAACGTCGTCTTTCACTCTTTGAGACATTCCAGTACAACTTACAAGCTGAAACTCAACCACGGCGATCTGAAGGCCACACAGGGCGATACAGGACATGCAGAGATAGATATGATTACAAAGGTCTATGCTCACATTCTCGACGAGGACCGCAAGATCAATGCGCAGAAATTTGAGAGTGCCTTCTATGCGAATCCTGATTTGAGGAAGGTAACGCCTCCGCAAGAACAGCCTCAGGCACAGACTGTAGACCTTGCGGCATTGATCGAACAGCTTCAAAAATCACCGGAGCTTGCAAGTACGCTGGCGGCGCTGATTGCAGGCCAAAAAGCGGTCTGAAATCTCAAATTAGCAAAGAGGCAGTTTTTATTAGCAAGGCTCAGATTTTTGTTCGTTTCCAATTAGCAAAATATACACTGCAACTCATAAACATTCAACTACCCTCCAACCAAAGGAAGATGGTTTCGTCTAAGGATTATGGCTGAACAAAAAAGCTGTAAACCCTTGAAAACAAAGGCTTACAGCGTTGTTTCTGGCGTCCCAGAGAGGATTTGAACCTCCGACCCCACGCTTAGGAGGCGTGTGCTCTATCCAACTGAGCTACTGGGACTTATGCAAAAAATATGAACTTGTATTCCTAATTTAGACTCGAACCATCTACCGCTTAGGAGGGGGCTGTTATATCCGTTTAACTATGGAGGCGTATTCAAAGAACCAAGGTTTCCTCACTTCCCTTGTATTTTACCGCAAGCGGCGGCTTTTGTCAATTTGAAAATATACTTTTGCTCTTTTCCCCGGCAAAGCTGCCTTGAATCGCCCTGAGGCGCACAAAGAAGCCGCCCAACGCATAAGATGGAAAAAGTTTGATCAGGAGGCGCTTTCCATGCCGATTCGCATTTTTGTTGACCAGGGCCACAACCCCAGAGGCCACAATACCGGGGCCGTGGGAAACGGCCTGGTGGAGCAGGATATCACCTACGAGGTCGGGCTCTATCTGGCTCAGCTGCTAAATGACGACCCCCGCTTTACCGCCCGGCTCTCCCGCCCCACGCCGGACACCATTTTGGGCACCAATAACTCCACCAGCCTGCAGGCCAGGGTCAATATGGCAAATTCCTGGCCCGCCGATTATTTTGTGAGCATTCACTGCAATTCCAACACAAACCCCGCCATCAACGGCAGCGAGGTATATGTATACCAGGAGAATACCCAATCCTACTGGCTGGCTCAACATATTCTGAACGGCCTTGTAGCCGAGGTTGGAACCCGGGATAACGGCGTTCGCGTCAACCCTTCCCTTTATGTGCTGCGCCGCACCAGAATGCCCGCCGTTTTAGTGGAGCTGGCTTATCTGAGCAACACCGCCGACGCCCAAAAACTTCGGGACGATCCCAGAGGCTTTGCCAGGGGAATTTACAACGGTATGCTCAGCTACTTTGGATTTTAGAGCCTGGCGCCGAAGAAGAAAAACCGCTGCGGAGAGGCTTCTGCCTGACCGCGGCGGTTTTTACTTTGAAGTTTTACTTTGAGGAAAGCCTTTTCTCAGGTTCCCCCGAATGACAGCTGCCGCAGAGAGCACAGCCCGCACATCCGCCGGAGCAGCCACAGGCGGATTTGCCCTTTCTCTTATTTTTCATCAGAGAACCCAAAACAGCGGCTACTATCAGCAGCACAACGCTTCCTGCCAAAAGCGTTCCCCAATTTGCGGCAAGCCAATGAAGCATAAAGCTTTTCCTCCTGTCTTCTCACTTATTTTACGGGAACAGTGGTAGTCAGCCGGTTTGCTTCCCGATAGGGACGAAACAGCAGATAAAGCATTCCGGCAAGCAGCACCAGCGCCGCGATCAGCCCGAAAACATTCAGGTTTCCGGTAAAGGCCGAGCCGAACTGATACACGATCAGCGAGATCACATAGGCAAAGCCGCACTGGTAGCCGATGGCGAACCAGGTCCATTTGGCGCTGTTCATCTCCCGCTTGATCGCGCCGATGGCGGCAAAGCAGGGCGCGCACAGCAGGTTGAACACCAGGAAGGAATAGGCCGCGATCCCGGAGAAAGCCGCAGAGAAGCCCGCCCAGGCTCCGCCGGAGCCGCCGTACAGAATGCCCAAGGTTCCCACAATATTTTCCTTGGCGATCAGTCCAGTGATGGAGGCCACAGCCGCCTGCCAGTTCCCCCAGCCCAGAGGAGTAAAGATCCAGGCGATGGCGCTGCCAATGGCAGCAAGGATCGAGGAATTGATCTCCTCCTCACTGAGCATACGGAACGTGCCATCTACTACACCGAAGTAGGTCGTAAACCAGACCAGAATGGTGGAAAGTAAAATGATGGTTCCCGCCTTTTTGATAAAGGACCAGCCTCGCTCCCACATGGAACGAATCACGTTCCCCACAGTGGGCCAGTGGTAGGCGGGCAGTTCCATGACGAAGGGAGCCGGGTCGCCGGAAAACAGTTTTGTTTTCTTCAGCATGACGCCCGATACCACGATGGCAGCCACTCCGATAAAGTAAGCGGAGGTCGCCACCCAGGCTGAACCGCCAAACACCGCGCCGGCGATCATGCCGATAAAGGGCAGCTTGGCGCTGCAGGGAATGAAGGTGGTGGTCATGATGGTCATACGGCGGTCCCGTTCGTTTTCAATGGTGCGGGAGGCCATGATCCCCGGCACTCCGCAGCCGGAGCCGATCAGCATGGGAATAAAGGACTTTCCGGAAAGCCCAAATTTTCGGAAGATGCGATCCAGCACAAAGGCAATACGGGACATATACCCACAGGCCTCCAAAAAGGCCAGCAGCAGGAACAGCACCAGCATTTGCGGCACAAAGCCCAGCACCGCTCCAACGCCTGCCACAATGCCGTCCAGGATCAGGCCCTGAAGCCAGTCCGCACAGTGGATCGCCTCCAGACCGCCTTCGATCAGCGGCGGAATTCCCGGCACCCACACGCCGTAAGCGGCAGTATCAGGTGCGCCGAAGCCTTCTTTATATTCTGTATTGAGATACTGCTCCACAGCGTCCAGAAGCTGTGCCCGGCCTGTATCGGAAACCGCTGTGATTTCCAAAGTTTCCTCGTCCTCCAGCTCGTAAGTAACCTTGGCGTCTTCCGGCACGGCGGCTGCTAACGCCGTCAGAGCCGCTTTGGCCCCTTCTTCGGTATAGCTCTCGCTCTCCCCATCCAGCGCCTCCGCCATTTCCTCTGTGCCGTATTCTTCCAGAAAAGCGCCAATGATCTGATCGCTGTCTCCATAGGCTTCGGCAGCCTCTTCATAGGCGGAGGTGCCGATGCCAAACAGATGCCAGCCGTCTCCGAAGAGGCCGTCATTGGCCCAGTCGGTAGCGGAGGTTCCCACAGTCACCATGGCAAGATAATATACGACAAACATCACGGCAACAAAAATGGGAAGACCCAAGAAGCGGTTGGTGACCACCTTGTCGATTTTATCGGAAACGGAAAGCTGTCCGGCGTTTTTCCTGTGATAACAGCCCTTCAGCAAAGAAGCAATATAGAGATACCGCTCGTTGGTGATGATGCTTTCGGCGTCGTCCTCTAACTCCACTTCCGCGGCTTTGATATCCTCTTCTATGTGCTTTTGTATTTCGGGCTTTACCGCAAGCTGTTCCAGCACCTTGTCGTCCCGCTCAAATATTTTGATGGCGTACCAGCGCTGCTGCTCAGCGGGCAGCTCGTGGACCGCCGCCTCTTCGATATGGGCGATGGCATGCTCTACCGCGCCGGAAAAGGTATGCATCGGCACGGTTTTTTCTGACCTGGCCGCCTCAATGGCCGCCTGCGCCGCTTCCGCGATCCCCGTCCCCTTCAGGGCGGAGAGCTCCACCACCCGACAGCCCAAAGTGCGGGAAAGCTCTTCCATATTGATCTTATCGCCGTTTTTCCTGACAAGATCCATCATGTTGATGGCAATCACCACCGGAATGCCCAATTCTGTAAGCTGCGTGGTAAGATACAGGTTCCGTTCCAGATTGGTGCCGTCTACAATGTTCAAAATTGCGTCGGGACGCTCACCGATCAAATAATTTCTGGCCACTACCTCCTCCAGCGTATAGGGAGAAAGCGAATAGATGCCGGGCAGGTCGGTGACAATGACGTCCTCGTGCTTTTTCAGCTTTCCTTCCTTTTTCTCCACCGTTACGCCGGGCCAGTTCCCCACAAATTGGTTGGAACCGGTCAGGGCGTTGAACAAGGTGGTTTTTCCGCTGTTTGGGTTGCCCGCCAGGGCGATCCGCATTTTCATGGTACTCACGTTCCTTTCCTCTGAGTTTCAAGGCAGAGCCGGTAGATAGCCGAGACTAACCGCCTGCTGAAAAAAATTGGGGCCCCTCCCCTGTGTTTTTCGTATCGCTTTAGGGGTTGTTTGAAAATAGAGAAAGCGTCGGATTTTTTTGTACAAGGCGAGACGGCTTCCAGGCGGAGGAACCACAGGAGCTCCAACGCGGAAATCCGTCCGAATCGGGCAAAAAGACGACGTTTGCGATTTTTCAAACGACTCCTAAGCGGACATGATCTCGATCAGCTCCGCGTCCGCCTTCCGGATGGAAAGCTCATAGCCGCGCACAGTGACCTCTACCGGATCTCCCAGCGGCGCCACCTTACGGATCTGCACCTCTACGCCCTTTGTGATCCCCATATCCATGATCCGGCGCTTTACCGCGCCTTCTCCGTGGAGCCTTACCACCGTTACCCGGTCGCCGATTTTCGCCTCCCGCAGTGTTTTCATTGGTTTGCCCTCCTTTCTAAATACTTTTACACAGACCGCTTGCTTGGAAAGCGGTCTGCCTTAAACCAAAATTTTCTGCGCCATTTCCCGGCTGATCGCCACCCGGGCTTCCTTCACCTTGACGATGATATTGCCGCCCATGGCCGTGATCACCTTTACGGTGCCGCCGACTACAAAGCCCAGGTTTTCCAGGTGCTTTTTTACCTCCGGCGTTCCCCCCACCTTTTTGATCATTTTTTCTTCTCCGAGCCCTGCGAATGTCAATGGCATTTTTCTTCCAGCCCTTCTCTCATGAAATCGCTCAGTCGAATTAGCCAAAGCTAACTCCGCGCTTAAATTTCCGGTTAGCTGTAGCTAACCTTCTGGTATATCATAGTTCCACTTCCGGAAATTGTCAATAGGAGCTTTCCATTTTCAGCGGGATCAACAATCAGTTAGCAGAAACTAACCGGTTTCTTTGTAAAACCTGCCTGAACAGTCCGCTGTTTTCTGTCAATCTAGGCGTTCTCCCTCATTGCCGTAGCATTCGCTGAAGCGGGCGGCAAAGGCCGGAGGCTCCTCTTTCGCATAAAGATGAGAAATATCCCCAAAGGCATTGACCCGAAAGCTGGCGATCCCCGGCCGGCGTTCCTCCGTGATCACCGTGGTAACGGAGGAGGGCAGCGCCACAAAGCCATGCCAAAGCACCATGGGAGACACGTTCAACAGGTGACTGAGCAACACGCATTCCACGCCGAAATGGCAGAAAAACACCAGAGCATCGTTATTGCCCTGCTCTACCCGGTACAGCGCTCCCTCCCGCCGGTAGCCATACTCCGCTAAAAGCTGATCCAGGCCGGAAATGACCCAATGGTATTCCCGGGCCACATCTCCCGCTGCCATAGTCTCGTTTTGAAGCCACTCCCGATGGGAAAAGAACCTCGAATCCTTCGTCCAATCCTGGGGAAGCCAATCCCAGCAAATAGATTCCTGCTCCACACGATCCGGCCGGTGGATCTGTCCGCTAAACTCTCTGAGCCACTCGCATTCCACAGCAGTGCGTCCCAGTTTTTCCAGGGTGGGCCGGGCAGTATCCTTTGCCCTTCCCATGGGAGAGCAGAAATAGGCAACTGCCGGGATCTTTACCATGCGCTCCGAGAGATATTCCACCTCGCGCCAACCCTTTTCCGTAAGAGAATCGATGGAATAATCGGGATCTCCATGACGAACAAAGTAAAGCTTCATAAAAGACGTCCTTTCCGCTGAAATTCGGTTTCATAGCGTTTTACTACGAAGTCGGTTCTTCCTCTGCCTGTTCCCTGCGGATCCATTCCACAAGGGGACTCAGATATTCCTCCGAGGAAATATCGTAGGAATGGGAAATTGCCTGCTCAAAGGCCGCTTCCTCCGAGGTTTTTTCCTTTTTCTTCCGTATCATGGCGGCTGCCGCTTTCATGAGAAGGCGATCCCAAAAAACCATTTTTTCATAACACAGGCCGCTTTGCAAATAGAAATGAGGAAGCTCTGCAAGCTCTGTTTCCGAGAGATTCTGTTTCCAAAAGCCTTCCACGGTTTCCTTCGCTTCGTTGGGAGTTGCCCCGGTTACAAATAAGGCAAATTTCGAAACCGGCACATTTTGAAGCAGCTTGCGCATTTTTCCGTAACCATCGATCCGCCCCGCGTGGGCCCGGCTTCCAAATACCACTGTGTCATACGCCGAAAGCCGCTTAGCCGTCGTTTCGCTGAGCTTCATCAAATCACAGGCTGTTTCTTTTGCCGCAAGCTTGGCATATTTTTCGGTAAAGCCTGTTTTGCTTTGATAGACTATCACAATTTTACCGCTCATGCAAATCCACCTTTCTGTTCCTGCTCCTGCCGGTCTCGTTTTGCCTGTTCCAAAAAAGCCCGGTAGGCTTTTTCCTGCTGCGCGAATATTTCATCTGTGGAGATCCCCGGCGACGTCATGGAAAAAATTGCCCCCAGACCTATGGTATAGATCAGCATTTGCAGGTGGAGCTGCCGGGCCTCTTCCCTGCCGATCCGCAATTCCTCCGCAAGGCGCTTTGCCATGTTCCGATCTGCCTCTTCCCGGTAAAGATCGTCCAGGGAAGAAATCCCATTCCTTTGGTGCAAAATAAAAATTTTGAAAAGATGGGGCTCGTCCTTTGCCAGCGTAACATAAGCCTGCCCGATAGACCGGAAGGGCTCCTGCGGATTTGCGCGTTCCGCCGCGTATTCCCGAACAAACCGCTTGACCCGGCGGATCACATCCTGCCGCAGGCCCTCCATGCTTTCGCAGTAGCTGTAAATCGGTTGTACGGAGCAGCCCAGCTTTTCCGCGAGCCCCTTTACCGTGATCTGCTCCATGCCGCCGGACCGGGCCGCTTCAAAGGCCGCCTCTACCACCATTTCCTTTGTAATTCTCTGCTTTGGCACTGCTTCACCACCTATATATAACCCAGTTATATAACTTAACTATATGTGTGCTGCGGCCCTTTGTCAATGCTGTAAGCAAAATATTCTCCGTCCGCCTGTTCCAAGCGCCGCCGCGGCACAAAAAGCGGCGCGCCCATCGGATTGCCCGAGCAGGCGCGCGTTTTGCAGAACAGCCGCAGGATAAGCCCTTCCGCCTTATTCCTCCGGCTCTGTTTTTCTTTCCGGCAGGCTTCCTTCCCCGCCCATCAGGGCGGTCAGCTCCTCGATCCGCTCCAGCGGAAAGGGGGGATTTGCCAAAGGTTTTAAGGCGATGGACATCAGCTTCATGGGGTTATCGTCCGCCAGGACCCGGTTCGAGCTGAGGTGCCCGCACCGGCGGCAGCGGTGAACAATGGCCCACTCGCCATTATTCCTCACCCACACGGCAATGGGCTCCATCAGGCCGCCGCAGTCCGATTCCCTGTCCCCCGGCTCGTTATCCACATGGAGGCTGGAAAGGCAGTTGGGGCAATGATTGCGGTGGTCACTGCCGGCGCCGCCGGGCACCACCGTGCGCCCGCAGTTTTTGCAGGTAAAGGTTTCGTCACAGGCATGGGTTTTATAATAGCCCTTCTCGTATTGTCTTCTTTTGTTTTCCCGGTTCATGTTATCGCGGCCCCTTTCGCCGAAATTCTTCTGTGCCTATTCTACACAATTTTTAGCCGTTCGTCCAGCAGGATTTTGAGTTGTTAGTTGTTAGAGAAGAGCGTGTGCAATGAAGAATGAGCAATTAGGAAGGGCAAGGGGATTGGTACGTTAAATTGGAATTTAGCGGCTATCCACGCACCTCCCTCCTGTCATTACTGAACAGAAAGCAAGGAGGCCTTGCTTTCTCGGTGAAGAATCTCGTCCTTGGTCCTTTTGTCCTGAAATTAAGGACGAGATTCTTCGCCTGCGGCTCAGAATGGCAAAGGGCAATTGTCTTTTATTATTAATTATCAATTACTAATTGCTAATTGCCATTGCCTATGATCGCCTGGTTCTTTTCAGCAGGCATTGTCCTCCATAAAGAACCGTCCAGCAGAGGAGGCAGAGAACCGGCAGGCCGATCAGATAACCGGGGGTTCCCAGCCAGGCTTCAAACAGGGAAAGGGGATTTCCCTCTCCCGCGGAGCTGAGGAACATGAAATTGGTGCCGAAGCTTCGGTTGAAGCAATAGACGGCCGCTACCACCGGCAAACAGAAGGGCAGCGCCTTCAGGAATCGGGAAAGGCTGGGCTGAAAACCGCCGCACAGCAGCAAAAAGGGATACAGAAACAGCAGGATATGGGCGGTAAAGCTGTGAATACACAGGGCGTTGCACAAGGGCAGATAGCTCCAGCCGGGAAACAGCAGGGCAAGGGCCGCTCCCGGCAGGCATATGGCATAGAGGATCTCCTGCAGAGCGGCGGTGGGCCTGCACACGTCCGCCAGGATCACAAAAATATTGATGCTGCAAAGGTGCAGGGGCAGAAAATCCACCCGGAAACGGCCGGTTATCAGCGTGGAGCAGACCTTAAAAAGCTCGTCCAGGAGCAGCAGAGCCGCCAAAAGCCGGAGACAGCTTTTTCGCTTTCTCTCCCCCCAGGCCCGATAACGGCTTCCCAGCAAAAGACACAAGAAAAGGCAGGCCCCCAGCCAGGCTAAATGCCCGAGGCTAAACAGAGAAAATCCTTTTCCGGGCGAGATCGTAAAACCCGTATCCCAAAAGTATTTTGCCAATCGAATCACCTCTTTTGTCCTTGGCGAAGTTCATGCCGAGTACGCCGGTCATGGGCTTTGCCTTATGCCCTTACTCAGTACACGGCTTCCGCCAGCCGCCGGGCGGTTTCCTCCATGCGCTCCGGAGCGATACCGGAATAATTCACCACGATACACCCGCCGCCTGCCCGTGCCGGGCGGCTGTGATATCCGGACAGGCAGGAAAGCTGTATGCCCCGCTCCGCCGCCCGGCGCGTCAGCTCTTCATCGGGATAAGGTGAATGTGTTTCCAGCAGGAAATGCAGGCCCGCGTCCGCTTCCCGGATCTGACAGCGGCTTCCCAGGGGGCTTTTCAGGATCGCCTCGACCATGGCGTCCCGCCGGCGGCGGTAAAAATGCCGGGTTCTGGCTAGGTGAGACTCAAAGAAGCCTCCCGCGATAAATTTTGCCAGGGTCATTTGCTCAAAGCTGGGAACCGTACAGGAAATAAAACCGAGCCGCCGGGAAAACCGCCGGGAAAGCTCCGGCGGCAGCACCAGGTAACTGATACGGATCGCCGGGGTAAGCGTTTTGGAAAAGGTATTGACATAGAGTACTCGTCCCGCCCGGTCTATGCTCTGCATGGTGGGAACCGGTTTTCCGGAAAAGCGGAACTCGCTGTCGTAATCGTCCTCTATGAGGTAGCGATCCTCCTTCTCCTCCGCCCAGGAAAGAAGCTCTCTGCGCCGGGAAACCGGCATAACCGCCCCAGTGGGGAAATGGTGGCTGGGAGAAATATGGACTGTCTCTGCTTCGCTCTGCCGCAGCGCGTTTACGGAAAGGCCCTGGGAATCTAAAGGAACAGGCACACAGCGGGCTCCGTTGGCTCGATACACCTGAAGGATTCTGGAATATCCCGGGTCCTCCACCGCAAAAACAGTGTCTCTTCCCAAAAGCTGTACCAAAATTCCATAGAGGAATTCTGTTCCCGCGCCGATCAGGATCTGCTCTGGGGAGACTGCCATACCCCGGAAACGGTCCAGATATTCCGCAATCGCCCGCCTGAGCTGAAAAAGGCCCCGCCCCGGCATGGGGGCAAGCAGAGAGGGGTCCCGCTCGGTGAGCACCTCCCGCATGAGCTTTGCCCACACGGAAAAGGGAAACTGTTCCTGAGGCGTGCGGTTGGTTTTCAGATCGGCAAACCATTCCTTCCCTGTGTCCTCCGGCTCCGCCGATCGTACCGGCAAAGCGGAAGGCTGCCGCACCGGCTGCTCCAGCGCGCACACGAAATAACCCCGGCGCTGTTCCGCGCGCAGATAGCCCTCCAGCAAAAGCTGGGCATAAGCGTTTTCCACGGTCATCACACTTACACCCAGGTGCTCCGCCAGCCCCCGCTTCGGAGGCAGCCTTTCCCCCGCCTTCAGCTTTCCTGAAAGGATATCCTCCCGAATGCTTTTGTACAAAAACTCATATACCGGCAGTTTTCCCCGCCGCTCTAAAGAATATGTCAGCATTGCCGTGACCCCGCTTGGTAGTTGTTAGTAGTTAGTGGTTAGTGGTTAGAGAAGGGCGCGTATAATTAGGAAGGGCAAAGGCTTAGTACGTTAAATTGGGATTTAGCGTGTTAGTTGTTAGTCGTGAGTAGTTAGTTGTTAGAGAAAACGACAGCCTTCTTTTTCCGTCATCCTGAACGAAGTGAAGGATCTCGTCCTTCTATAAAAGAACCAAGGACGAGATTCTTCGCCGGGAAAGTGCAGAAAGTCATAGCTTTCTGCACTTTTTGCTCAGCAATGACAAGGAGAAGGCTTTCCCTTCATTACTCATTTCTAATTGCTCATTTAAGTATCTGCCCTTCTCTCTGGTCTGGTATTATTTTTGCAAAATGGGTATTTTCATCAGTCCAGTTTTGAGTATGATAAAAAACAGAGCGTTTGTCAAGAAAAATTTGCCGAAGGGAGAATGTGACCTATGGAACAGCAGGAAAACAGAGCGGAATTAAACAGGAATTTGGCGCAGATGCTCAAGGGCGGCGTTATTATGGACGTTACCACCCCGGAGCAGGCGAAAATCGCCGAGAAGGCCGGGGCCTGCGCCGTCATGGCGTTGGAGCGCATTCCGGCGGATATTCGGGCGGCAGGCGGCGTTTCCCGTATGAGCGACCCCAAAATGATTCGAGGCATTCAAGAGGCGGTTTCCATTCCCGTCATGGCGAAATGCCGGATCGGCCATTTCGCGGAGGCGCAGATCCTGGAGGCCATTGAGATCGATTATATCGATGAAAGCGAGGTTCTTTCCCCTGCCGACGACGTATACCACATCGATAAAACGGCCTTCCGTGTCCCCTTTGTCTGCGGCGCGAAGGATCTGGGGGAAGCCCTGCGGCGTATTCAGGAGGGCGCTTCCATGATCCGCACCAAAGGCGAGCCCGGCACCGGAGACGTGGTACAAGCGGTGCGGCACATGCGGAAAATGCAAAGCGAGATCCGCCGCCTTGCCTCTCTAAACGACGATGAGCTTTATGAGGCCGCCAAGCAGCTTCAGGTTCCCTATGAGCTGGCGCGGTTTGTCCGGGAAAACGGCAAGCTTCCCGTGGTGAACTTTGCCGCCGGAGGCGTCGCCACCCCGGCGGACGCCGCGCTGATGATGCAGCTGGGAGCGGAGGGCGTCTTCGTGGGCTCCGGCATTTTCAAATCCGGCAACCCGGAAAAGCGGGCCGCCGCCATTGTGCAGGCTGTCACCAACTACAAGGACGCCAAGCTGCTGGCGGAGCTCTCCGCCGACCTGGGAGAGGCCATGGTAGGCATCAACGAGCAGGAGATCGCCCTGCTGATGGCGGAGCGTGGGCAATGAGCGAGATCGGGATTTTAGCGGTACAGGGGGCATTTTTAGAACATGAGCAGGCCCTTTCCCGGCTGGGCGTTCCCTGGCGGGAGCTTCGGCAGAAAAAGGATCTGGAGGCGCCCCTCGGCGGCCTGATCCTGCCGGGAGGCGAAAGCACGGTAATGGGAAAGCTGCTGCGGGAACTGGAGCTTTTTTCTCCCCTGCGGGAGGCCATTCAAAATGGTCTTCCCGTATTCGGCACCTGCGCCGGGCTGATCCTGCTGGCAAGCAGGCTTCAGGACGGGGAGAGGCCCCACCTTGCCACCATGAGTATCAGCGCCCGGCGAAACGCCTATGGAAGGCAGCTGGGAAGCTTTCACACGGAAGAAGAATTCCGCGGGATCGGCAAGGTTCCCATGACCTTTATTAGGGCCCCCTACATTGAGCAGGCGTGGGGAAACGCCGAGATTCTAGCGGCGGTAGACGGAAAATCCGTCGCCGCCCGGCAGGGAAACCAGCTGGTGACGGCCTTCCACCCGGAGCTGACGGACAGCCTTCTCCTGCATCGGTATTTTCTGGAAATGGTTTTGGAAGCTGAACGTATTTGACTCAGGGCACAATCAATGTGCTGCAAGACAGAAACCAAAAGAACTGCTGCAAAATGCCAAATTTTGCAGCAGTTCTTTTGCTTTTCTTTAGATACTGGACGGCGCACATACAATTAGCAATGCTCAGTAAATTATAGTTTAATGCCCTTGGGATCCACTTGCGCGAGTAAGGGGAGCTGTCACGGCAAAGCCGTGACTGAAGGGATTGAAACTGGCGGTTCTATCCCGCTTTCTGCGTGTGACTATCCCCTCCACCACCTTACGGTGGTCCCCCTCCCCCTGCTTGCAAAGGGAGGCTTTCCTCACCGCCAAATTCCAATTTATCACACAGTTCCCCCTTGTCATCCTTAAAGCCCTTCAAAAAGACCGAAGGACGAGATCCTTCGCCACCTTCGGTGACTCAGGATGACAATTTGGAGAGACCTTTTCCTTTTCTAACAACTAACTACTCACAGCTAACAACTAATCAGTTATTCCAAGTGGAACACCTGCTTCAGCGGAATGCTGACCGGGCTGTTGTCCGAGTTTGTTTCCATGAGTTCCGCCATATAGTCCCACCATTTGCGGCAGATGGCCGTATCGGCGCTTTGCCGCCACCGTTCTTCGTTCTCCACCTCCAGGGTGCCGAAAAGCGTCAGCGTTTCCCGATCCAGAAAAATGGTGTAGTTCCTGCCGCCGTATTCATGGATCATCTCTTTCATTTCCGGCCACAGCTCCCTGTGACGGCGTTCATATTCCTCTTCTTTGCCGGGATAGAGCTTCATCTTAAAGCCAAGGATCATACCGCGTACCTTCCTTCTCTTTTTCAAAATCTGTGCCGTCTGGCCAGGGCAGTTTGCTACAGCAGCCGGCTTTCCAGCTCCGCAAGACCTGTGCGGGCAAAATTCGCCTGCTGAACCACGGCGTTCACCGCCGTGTCCAGCTGATGAGAGAGCTCTTCCGCCAGGCGTTTGGCTCCATCGGTATAAAGCCTTTCTTTTACCTGGCGCAGCTTATAGCAATATTCCTGCACCACGGAGGCTTCTGAATCGGCGGTGAATTCCACCAGTCCGTTTTCACCTACCGTGTAGTAGGGCTCTCCCACATGGTCGCAATAGGAAACCGTGCGAAGCAGCCCCATGATCCCGCATACGTCCAGCTTGTCCGCATCAAACAGCAGCTGAGCCTCTATGCTTTCCGCCCTGCCGCCGGTACGGTATCTATGTGAGCGGATCGCACTGCGAACCGCCTGGCAGAACCCCGGGGAATAGCCGTGGTCACTGAGCCACCCGGCGGCCATATCGGCCCCTACGGCGGCGTGGTCCAGAGAAGGATCTCTGAACTGGGCGGCACGGCCGATATCATGGAGCAGACAGGCCGCGATCAGGAGATCGTGATCCACAGGTTCTTTGAGCTCTGCCGCCAGCCTCAAAGCATAGCCCAGCACCCGCCAGACATGCTCTTTATCGTGAGCAGCGTCGGACATACATTCCTGCATATAGCTCTTGAGCTCCTGATACTTCTCCCGTTTCACGGCGTTCCCCTTTCTATCGTCCAAATTCCCAAACGCTTTTCTCTACTTCAATTCCACAATAGTGACGCCGCTTTCGCCTTCTCCGTAAACGCCCAGCCGGAAGCTTTTGACCTGGGGGCATTTCCGCAAATGCTGCTGCACGGCGGTGCGCAGCACGCCTGTTCCCTTGCCGTGAATGATCGTGGCCTGGGAAAGGTTCATTCTGGAGACCCGGTCCAGGAAGGAATCCACCTCCAGAAGGGCCTCCTCCGTGTTCATGCCCCGCAGATCCAGGCTGCTGGAGGTTTCGGCGGAGGAGATGGAACGGGTCACGGTACGGCCCTTTTGCTTCTGTTTCTGTTTTTCGCCCAGCAGGCGCAGGTTTCCAAGCTCCACTCTGGTTTTGATGATCCCCGCCTGCACCAGAACGGTACCGTCCTTGGGCGCTTCCAGCACGGTGGCGTTTTTATCCAGGTCGAAGATCAGCACGTTGTCGCCGGGTACCAGGTCTCTGGGCAGGGTATAGCCCTCGTTGCTCCGCTTTCGCACCGGGTCGGAAAGGGTTTCCAGGCTGTTCATACCGGAGCGGAGCCGGGCCTTTTCCTCAGCGGACAGGGCCTTGTTCTTTCTGCGGCGCAGCTCATCCAGCTCGTTTAAAAGAGCGTCCGCCTGTTGGCGGGTTTTCTGCACGATCAAGGCCGCCTCCTGCCGTGCCCTGTCGATCTCCTTTTTCGCCTGCTCTTCTGCCTGGGCCTTGGCGGTTTCCGCCTGCTGGGCGCTCTTTTGCGCCTGAAGAGAGGAGGCCCGCATGGATTCCATTTCGTTCTCCATTTTCCGGCGGCTCTCCTCCAGCCGCCCCACCACCTGCTCAAAGGCACGGCTTTCCTGAGATACCAGGGCCCTGGCCCTGTCCACGATACGCTCCTCCATGCCCAAACGGCTAGAAATGGCGAAAGCGTTGGACTTTCCAGGGATCCCAATCAACAGCCGATAGGTGGGGCGCAGGGTGGCGACATCAAATTCACAGCAGCCGTTTTCCACTCCCTCTGTTTGCAGGGCGTAGGCCTTCAACTCCGCGTAATGGGTGGTACAGGCAAGCTTGGCGCCCTTCAGGCGCAGCTCTTCAATGATGGCGGCGGCCAGCGCCGCTCCCTCTACAGGATCGGTGCCCGCGCCCAGCTCGTCCAGCAGCACAAGGCTGTGCTCCCCGGCAAGCTCCAGAATATGAATGATATTCGTCATATGGGCGGAAAAGGTGGAAAGAGATTGCTCGATGCTCTGTTCGTCTCCGATGTCCGCCAAAATGTGGCGGTACACCGCTACCCGGCTGTGGTCCCCCGCCGGGATCATGAGACCACACATGGCCATCAGGGTCAAAAGGCCCAGGGTTTTCAGGGCCACGGTTTTACCGCCGGTGTTGGGGCCGGTGATGATCAGCGTATCAAAGCTCTCCCCCAGGGAAATATCGGTGGGCACTACCTTTTCCTTATCGATCAGAGGGTGACGGGCTTGCTGTAGCACGGTGCGGCCCCGTTCATCGATCTCCGGCACAACGGCCTTCATGCGGTAGGCCACCTGAGCCTTGGCAAAAATTACATTAAGCTGTACGGCGTATTCATAGCTTTCAATGGCGGAATCCGCAAATTCTCCCGCTTCCCCGGAAAGCTCCAGCAGAATGCGGTGGATCTCGTCCTGCTCGTCGGCTTGCAGCACCCGGATCTCGTTATTAGCCTCCACCACGCTCATGGGCTCGATAAACACCGTAGCCCCGCTGCCGGAAGTATCGTGTACCAGGCCGGGGATCTCACTGCGAAATTCCGCCTTGACCGGCACCACATACCGCCCGCCCCGCTGGGTGACGATGCTTTCCTGCAAATGCTTCTGATGGCTTTGGGAGTGGATCAGCTTGTCCAGCTGATCTCTGGCCCGGGCGGAGGCGTTTCGGATCTTCCGCCGGATAGAAGCGAGCGCCGGAGAAGCGCCGTCCGCCATTTCCTCCTCGTTCAGAATACAGGTGAAGATTTTTTCTTCCAGATATTTATTGGGTGCCAAAATCGTGAACCTGCCGGAAAGGGCGTTTTGCATGCCCTCGCTTTTTCCATGCCACTGAGACAGGGAACGAATGGCCCGAAGGGTCCCGGCAATATCGAGAAGCTCCCGAAAGCCCAACCCGCCGCCTGCCTGGGCCCGGCGCAGGGCGTTGGTCACGTTTTTCAAGCCGTAAAAGGAGGGCGCGCCGAATTTTGCCATCAGCACAAAGGCCGCATCTGTCTCCTCTAATAAGTAACGGGCTTCCGCCGCGGTAAAGACAGGCTTGATCTTCCGCGCCTGCTCCGCGGCATCTTCACCGGTGGTTTCGTTTGCCACCATTTCCAAAATTTTATCGAGCTCCAAGGCTCTGTAATTTTTATCCATATCGATCCTTTCTTCCCGGAGCGTGTTGGCCCCGTTTTACAAAGCTATAAAAGACTCTGGTAAAAATCCAGCGTTTTCGGGCGCTTTCCCAGAATGTGGAGTAAATAGGCCTCCACGGCGGTGGAAAGCTCTTTTCCGGCACCCTCGGAAAGGGCAAAGGAGAAAATCTTTTCAAAATCCGAGTAAATAATGTGGCGCATAGCAGTCAGCGCCGCCTTGGAAAGCGGCGCGCAGGGGTCCCCGTTATTCAAATAACAGCTTTGGCAATAAATGGTGCCCCGATTTATCTTAAAATACATGCGCTCCGCTTCATAAGCCCCGCATTGGGCGCAGCAGACAAGATCCGGCATGTAGCCGGCAAGGGACAGCATTCTGAGCTCCACAATGGGCTTTAACAGCTCCGGGGATCTTGTCCCCTCGCTCAAAAAATGCAGGGCGTTTAAGACCAGGCGAAGATATTCCCCGGCCTCTACCCCCTCCGGCACCAGCTCCGCGGCAAGGCTGCAAAAATACTGGGCCAGCGCCAGGCGGACGATATCCTGCCGCAGGCCGAAAAACACCTCGATGGGAAAGGCGTCGTTTACTATGTACTTTTCCCGCCCCTTGTAAAGGTTCAGGCGGGAATAGCATAAAAGTCCGGTAGCGGAATTCTTGCTGTCCTTCAGGTTTTTCGCCCGCCGGGCAAAGGCGCGCACTACGCCCTCGTCCTGGGTCAGGGCAGTGATCAGCCTATCGCTTTCCCCGATCACCTGTTCCCGGATAATGATCCCCTGGGTTTTGATCTGCACCGTATCCCTCCATGGAAAAGACGCCCTGCGCCCCTGCCTGGTTCCTGATCTGCGTGTACCTGATGTAGTCCTCTATTTTTCCCGAACGGGCAAAATTGCGCCAAGCCTGCTTTTCGTCCACAAATACTTCCCCCTTTATGAAAGGCAAGATTCCCTTTAAGGCAATACCGCACAAAGACCGGCTTGAAGCCTTTGTACACAATACAACTTGCGCACAATCTTTGTGCGATGTTGCCTTAAGAAAAGTATTTGCAGACAGACCCGCCGCTATGACTGGAAAATAATTGTCTGTTCGACAGGAAGAAACAGACTTTTTATTGTTTTTGTGCTAAGGCAATCTGGGTTGAGGCAACCCAGATCGCCCGCAAAAAACTACAGCTCTAAATTCTTTTCAGAAAAGCCCAGGCTTTGCAGGGTTTGCGGGCGCTGCCGCCAATCCTCCTTCACCTTGACCCACAGCTGCAAATTCACCTTGCAGCCAAAAAACCGTTCCAGATCCTCTCTGGCGTCGGAACCGATGCGCTTGAGCATGGCGCCGCCCTTGCCGATGAGGATTCCCTTATGGTTCTGCCGCTCGCAATAGATCGTGACGTCGATCTCCAGCAGATCTCCCTGCTCCACCATTCTCTCCGTGACCGCCGCCACGCCGTGGGGCACCTCTTTTTCCAAAAGCCGCAGTACCTTTTCCCGCACTGTTTCCGAAGCGATGACCTGCTCCGGCTGGTCGGTGAGCATATCCTCGGAAAAGAAATAGCCGCCCGGCTCCGCAAGCTCCTTCAGTTCACCGAGAAGCGCCTTCATACCGCTTCCGGTTTTCGCGGAAACGGGCACCACCGCGCGAAAATCATACAGGGCGGAAAAGGCGGCGATCTGCTCCATCAGCTTTGTTTTATCGGGCAGAAGATCTATTTTATTGATTGCCAGGATCGCCGGGATATGACCGGCCCGGAACCGCCCGATCAGCTCTTCGTCCGCCTTGGAGATCCCAGTTCCGGCTTCCGCCACCAGAAGGCAGGCGTCCACGCCCTCCACGGCGGAAACCACCGATTTCACCATGTAATCTCCCAGGGAATTCCTGGGCTTCAGAAGCCCGGGCGTATCCAGAAAGACCAGCTGACATTCCTCATCGGTCAGCACCCCCATGATGCGAGTGCGGGTGGTTTGCGGCTTTTTAGAAACAATGGCGATTTTCTGGCCGATCAGACGATTCAAAAGGGAGGACTTTCCCACATTCGGCCTGCCTACAATGGCAAAAAACGCGGAAAGGCCCTGGGGCATATTGTCAAAATCCATGTTACGGTTACTCCAAACTAGATGCTAGATTCTGGATACTGGACGCTAGAGAAAGGGCAAGAGTGGAAATAAGCTTTCCGCCTCTTTTTTCAGCGGCGTCCTTTTTTCTTGCTGAAAAGAGATTCTTTTATTTTTGTAGGACCGATGAAAATGAAGCTCCACGCCAGAACAGCCGACAGGAAAAAGAGACAAAGAGAAAGAGGCGCGGAGCAGATCTCCAATACTGTCTGCCACAAAGCTGGGCGCAGGAAAAGCACGCCGCCTACCAGCACTGCCGCCAGCGCGCACAAAAGCACGGCCCCCGCGGCGATGTCCTTAATGACACGAATACGGGGATTCCAGTGCTTTTCCGTAAAATCACACAGCTTTTCCACCGAGGTATTCATGGCTTCCGCCCCCATGACCACACCAATAGTCAAAACCAGGCAAGCCAACTCTCCCCTGCTCAGCCCCATGCGGAAACCGAAGAAAAGCACATAGCAGCACAGAGTCAAATGGATGCGCATATTCCGTTCACTGCGAACGCAGCCCCAGATCCCCCGGAACGCATCGGCAAAGCTGTTTCTCAGCGTGCGCTTTTTCCCCCGCCCGGAATCCTTAAACATCGGACGTATAGCTGCTGCTGGCGGGCAGGCCAAGCTGCTGCATGACCAGTTCTTCCTTTTCCCGCATTCTCACCCGATCCATACCGCCTTTTTCGTGGTCGTATCCCAAAAGGTGGAGCATGGAATGGGCCGTGAGATAGCCCACCTCCCGTTCCAGGCTGTGGCCATAGCTCTTTGCCTGCTCTACCGCCTTCGGCATGGAAAGAACGATATCTCCCAGGATCTTCGCCCCGGTTTCGTGGTTTTCATCATACCGGCCGTTTTCCCCCAGAGGGAAGGAAAGCACATCGGTAGCGGAATCCTTATCCCGATATTGATGGTTCATCTCCCGGATCTGCTCGTTATCCACAAAGGAAACGCTGATCTCGGCGGAATAGGGAAACTCCTCCATTTGAAGCACGGCATGGCAGCAACGGCGAATGAGCATTCGCAGGCCGGTGGGAATTTTCACCTGCTTCTGCTGATTGGAAATGATGACTCTGATTTTCTCCATGACTTTTTCCCATTCCTTTCTTGGCACATGCTCTGTCGGGTCATTTGGGGCGGTCAGCCTTTTCATAGGCCTTGATAATATCCTGTACCAGCCTGTGGCGCACAACATCCTTCTCGGTAAAGCGGAAGATCGCGATATCCTTCACGCCCCGGAGGATCCGTACCGCGTCCTTCAGGCCGGAACGCTTTCCATCCGGCAGGTCGATCTGCGTTACATCGCCGGTGATCACCATTTTGGAATTAAAGCCCAGGCGGGTCAAAAACATTTTCATCTGCTCGTTGGTGGTATTCTGGGCCTCGTCCAGAATAATAAAGCTGTCGTCCAGGGTGCGGCCCCGCATATAGGCAAGGGGGGCCACCTCGATATTGCCCCGCTCCACATAGCGCTGGTAGGTCTCGGCCCCCAGCATATCAAACAGAGCGTCATATAAAGGGCGCAGATAGGGATCCACCTTTTGCTGCAGGTCGCCGGGCAGAAAACCCAACTTTTCCCCGGCCTCTACGGCGGGACGGGTGAGAATGATGCGGTTGACCTGCTGAGCCCGGAAGGCGGAAACCGCCATCGCCACCGCAAGATAGGTTTTGCCGGTTCCGGCAGGGCCCACGCCGATGGTGACGGTATTGTCCTTGATATTGTCGCAATAAGTGCGCTGGCCTACGGTTTTCGGCTTGATGGGCTTTCCCTTGCTGGTGATGCAGATGCAGTCCCCGGCAAGCTTTACCACCTTTTCCTCGCTGTCCTCCGCCACCATGCGCATGCAGTAGCGCACATTCTGCTCCGTGAGGCTTTCTCCGCTGCCCACCAGCGTGATTAAACTGCGCACCGCCCTGACGGCCTTGTCCACCGCCAGGGGATCTTCCCCGGTGATCTTCAGCTCAGAATCCCGGAAAAGCAAATTTACCCCGTATTCCTGCTCGATCAGCTTTCTGTTTTCATCAAAGCTGCCAAAAAGCTCCGCAGCCTGTTCCATTCGATCCAAACTCAATCTCTGTTCCAAAGAAATCTCCTTATTCCACATCCAAAAGCCCGATCCCCTGACCTGGCCCTTGACCTTTTCCAGCATCTAACATCTGGTATCTAGTATATCACATTCTTCGACCTTTCTTCAAGAAAAAAACATATGAGAAATACCTAAAATTTTCCATCTGTTTCCGTCTGATTAACTAAAACTTCTCGAATCTCCCCAATTTCTTCCTCACAGCGGCAGCTTGCGCTTACGATGCACATGCCGTCGGGAAAGCTATAGGTCAATTCCTCTTTCAAAATTTTACTTCCAGCGGGCAGGGCTGCCTTTTGCGCTTCCCGCAGCTTCAGGAGCGCCGCCTCTTTTAATTCCCCTCTTTCCATCGGACGGCTGTGCTCTTCCAAAATCACAGAAACCTCCCGCTCTATTCCCACGGGAAGCTCCACCCCCAAGGCGGTCAGCATAGAATCATCTTTGTAGGTGCGGCAGCTTTCAGAGGGCTCTTCCTGCCACCCCAGCGGGATCCGAAATCCAAAGAGACGAAAAGCTGATTTTGTTTGCTTTTTTCCGCTGGGGAGCAGCTCCTTTTTCTCCGCGGAAACCTGAACGGTAAATTCCCGGTAGGTTTCCGCGCGCACGCTTCCCCTGGCAGCCCCCAGGGTTTCCAAAGGCTTTTCCGGCGGCGGGCTGTAGGGGTCCAGCCGCTCCTGATATAGGCCGGAAATCAAAAGATCCCCTTTTTCCACAGTATCTCCCAGCTCCACCTCTGGCCTGCCATGCTCCGCTTCTATGGCAAGAATTTTCCCCTCTCTGGCGGCCACCATGTTGGACCAGCGCAGATCATCTGTGATCTCTGGTTTTTTCTCGCTTTCGCCAACGGCTACCTCTACAAAGCAGCCGTTGGTATTTACAGCGGCCCATTTCAGCTCCGGCAGATCGGAAATGATGCTGTGGGCCGCCAGCTTGGGGGTAAAGTCCCTTTTCCAGGCCCCCAGAAACACACCGTTGTTCCTTGCCGCTTCCAGCACTTGCCTGTCGCTGAGCCGGTCTGTCCCGCTGACGCTGACGCCCCAGACAAAGCAGTTGAGAAAGCAGTACAGACCGATCCCACAAAAGATCCCTGCAAAGAGCCCCTTTCTCAGCCACAGTCTTCTGACCTGAAAGGGAAGCCCTCTTTTTCTGACGCAGCGCAGGCGCACTCCGCACCGCCTGACGAGGGGCAGCAGCCGCCGGTATTCCTTTGCCCGGCACCGCACACAGGCCTTTTCTCCCCGCCGGGAGAAGTCCCAAAAGCCAAAGCCGCTTTTTGCCGCCATATTCAAAAACCGGGCGGAATCCCCTGTGATTTCGAACTGCGCGTACCCCGTGAGCAAATGAAATATTTTCTCCAGCATCGCTCCGCATTCCCCTTTCCAGTGCCTGCAAGGCACGTTTGGCTATAAGCCATTCCACTTTAATAGCTGTATTCCACACTGCTGATAAAGCCCTCTACCACGGCGGAGCTTTCCGTCAGCCGCTTCAGCCTGAGATTTCTGCCTGAAAAACGCACCGTCAGCCTTCCTGTGCGAAGGATCACCTTTTCCTTGTCATAATCCACGATGCCATCGCAGCCGTCCACCACGGCAGACCTATTTCCGGTCAGCTCGATCACCGAGCTTCCCCTTCCCTTTTGCTCCACCGCCATCCCTCCCTTTTCAAAAATATTATGTGCCGCTTTCTGAATGTATAACGGTACAGCTTCATATTCCTTGCAGAGAAGGAGGGATCTCGCAATGGATCTGAAAACTGCCTTTTGTAACCGTGCCGACGGGCTATGGTGGAAAAAAATTCAGGGGCAAAAAAGCCAATGGCTTTCCGCCAAATTTTCCGCCCTTGCCCTTCTCTGCCTGACCGCCGCTTTGCTGGCCTTTCCCAGAGAGGTACAGCAGAGCGTGAAGAACAGTATTCTTTACTGCCTCACCGTGCTTACACCTTCGCTCTTCCCTTTTATGGCGTTGACCAGCTTCGCCGTCAATTCCGGGGCGGGAGAGCATTTGGGCGGTGCGCTGAGCTTTCTTTCCCGCTATGTTTTCCGGCTGCCCGCCTCCTGCGCCGTTCCGATCTTACTGAGCTTTCTCGGCGGATATCCCGCCGGGGCAAAAGGGGCCTCTCTGCTGCTGGAGCAGGGAAAGCTCACAAAGGAACAGGCCGGGCGCATGATGCTGTTCTGCGTGAACCCAGGGATCGCCTTTGTGGTTACCTTTTTAGGCGGCACGGTCCTGGGCAGCTTCCGTACCGGCTGGCTGCTGTTTTTCTCAGTGACCGCCGCCGGGATCCTTTTGGGGATCCTTTCGGGCCTCGGGACCCCGGTTCCCCCCAGAGAATCCATGGCCCCCGCCCCCCTTCACGGCGGCGCGGTGACCCGTTCCGCCTTTGACGCCGCCTCCGCCGTTTTGAAGATGTGTGCCTGTATCGTGCTGTTTTCCGGGCTGACCACACTTCTTCACGGCTGTGGGCTCTATCAGCTTCTCAGCCGTATGCTGGCAGCCCTTAAGTTGTTCACACCCATGGAAGCCGCCGCGCTTCTCTCCTTTCTCATCGAAGTGACCGAAGGGGTCGGGGCGGCTTCATCCCTGCGGACAGGGCCTCAGTTTTTTGCTTTCGGGCTGGCTTTCGGCGGGCTCTGTGTTCATTTGCAGGTATTTTCCTTTTTCACCGCATTCCCTGCAAAAAAGTGGAAATTCTATTGTTACCGCTTTCTTCACGGCGGGATCGCCGCCTCTCTTTATCTTTTACTGGTAAAACTGATTCCGGGCAGCTCAGTGGAGGCTTTGGCCCCAGTGGGGGCAGTGCAGAGCGTTACAGCCTTGTCCGGTACCCTGGCAGGCGGCCTTTCCCTTTTCCTGATGTGCCTTGCGTTTTTGTTGATCTCCACCCAGGAGGAAAAAAGTGGTTGACGGATTGCGCCGGAGACGGAGCTATGGTATACTAGACGCTAGATGCTAGATTTTTTGTGGGGAGATATTATGTTTTGGAAAAGGAAAAAGAGTTTATTTGGGGCTGGGGTGGAGCTCAGCTGCTCTTATTGTCTGCACAACGGCGCAAAGCATGGGGAGGCGCCTTTGTGCACGCTTCGGCTGACGTTGAAAAACGGCAAGTGCAAAAAATATGAATACGATCCTTTGATGCGGGAGCCACGTTGCGCGCCCCCCCTTCACTCCGGTTCTTATGACGAAGAGGATTTCAAGTTGTGACAAAACAAAGTCCAGGGCGTTTTTCCATCAGAAAGCGGCCTGGGCTTTTTTTGGTAAAAAAAGAAAAATTTTTGTAGAAAGCTGTCACACAGGCGAAAAAACTCGCTCTAAATAAAATAGAGAAGTGTTATAAAAGCGCTCTGTAATTGCCGGGGCGTGATCAAACAAACAGGAGGCTGTGGAAAAAATGAACCAACTGTCACAAGAAAAACTGGCGGAGCTTGTCAGCAAAGCCACCGCAGGCGACAAAGCCGCTCTGGAGGCTCTTTTGGAAAGCGTGCGGGATACTGTGTTCAATTTATCCCTTCGCATGCTGGGCACCTTTGTGGACGCGGAGGACGCCACACAGGATATTCTGCTGAAGATGCTCACACATCTATCTTCCTTCCGGGGAGAAAGCGCCTTTTCCACCTGGCTGTTCCGCATTGCTGTCAACCATCTCACAAATTATAAAAAGCACATGTTCGCCCAACGCCCTTTGAGCTTTGAATATTACGGAGACGATATTGAAAATGGAAGATCCTGGGATATTCCAGACCTGACACAGAATGTGGAAAAAGGGCTTTTGGCAGAAGAGCTGAAGCTTTCCTGCACCAATGTCATGCTGCAATGCCTGGATCCAGAAAGCCGGTGCATTTTCATTCTGGGCACCATGTTTCAGGCGGATAGCCGGGCTGCCGGAGAAATTTTGGGAATCACCCCGGAGACTTACCGGCAGCGGCTTTCCAGGATCCGCAGAAAAATGGCGGATTTTCTTCAGCAGTACTGCGGAGAATACGGCTGTGGAAAATGCAGATGCAAGGAAAGGCTCAATTATGCCATTCAAAATCACAGGTTGGATCCCACGCGGCTGGAATACACCAATGCCGGGGAAATTCCGTGGCAAACCATGCTCAGTGTAAAAGAGGCTATGGAGGAAATCGACGACCTCTCTCAATACTTTGCCTTCTGTAAGCCCTATCAATCCAGCGAACGCGCCCGGCAGCTCATTCGGGAATTTTTGGATTCCCCGCAGCTTTCCGTGGTTAAGAATTCATAAAAGGAGGAACCCTAAAAATGGAATTAGAGATGATCCTAAATTATCTGCGGCAGCTGGAAAGCCACAATGACCGGGATTGGTTTCACGCCCACAAAAAAGAATATCAGGAAGCCTGTGCGGCTTTTGAGGAGCTGCTGGGAGAGCTGATTGCGGAAATCGGCGCATTTGACAGCAGCGTTCTGCATAACACGCCGAAGGAGCTCACCTTTAAGCTGATGCGCGATACCCGCTTCAGCCACGACAAATCGCCTTATCTCCCCGCTTTTCGCGCTCATATTTCTTCCCGGGGAAAGCTGCCGGTCCCGGTGGGCTACTACCTGATGATAAAGCCCGGAGATCAGTCGTTTTTAGGCGGCGGCCTGTTCGCGGATATGTTCAAGAACGCCACGGACATGGTGCGCTCTTATCTTGCTGCGCATCCGAAGGAATGGGAAAAGATCATTCACACGCCGGAGTTCCAACGCCTCTTTACCGTGCGGGGAACCGCCCTGAAAAATGTTCCCAAGGAATACGATAAGGAACACCCTCAGGCGGAATTTTTGAAATTCAAAAGCTGGTATCTGGAATACATTCTGAAGGACGAGGAGCTGCGGGACACAAAACAATTTATACACCGCGCCGCCAGTGTTTTTGAATCCATGAAGCCTTTCAACGACTACTTAAACCTGGCTTTGACAAATTTTGAAATGCCGAGACGATAAAAAATTATATCGCACGGAAAAAGCGCCCCGGCAGGGCGCTTTTTTACTTTTTCCTGACACGCAAAGCCTTGGTTTTGATTCCCTGCTCCGTAAACAGAAGCTCGTGCTCGGTCAGGATATTTTCCGGATCGTGTTCTCCGTGAAGATCCCGGGTATCAAAGAAGATCTCCAGCCCGGCTTCTGTGAAATAACGTCTGGGGGCTGGCTAGAGGCTACAAAAATCGACGTACAGCAGCTCCGTACGAAAGGCATCCTGCTGTTTTGAAAACGCTAATCACCTTCTTCCACAGCCGCGATCCGCAAATTTGTTCCGCGAATTTCTTCATATACGGCATCTGAAAATTGCTTATTTCTTTCATAAGTATACAGACCGTTAAACTCCTGCTCAACGTCTGTAAGCTGGGTGTAGCAAAAGCCGCAGAAAGCCTTGCCGGACAGAAGCACCTTGCTCAACCCCACAATGCGTCTGCACACTTCTTTCTCGCTTTGCGGTTTTTCCCATTTTAACCATCCTCCCTCTGGCTGCAGTTCTTCCATAACAGAAGGATCGGAAGACCAAAAGGTCCCCCCAAACTCGCTCATCAGCAGAGGGGAGCTTCCATCGTACCTCTGGCGGTCCCCTTTTTCGTCGTAGCTTTCCCCTCCTGCTTCCAGCTTTCCATAACGGTTTTGAAATACCGCCGGCTCCTGCTCGTAGTCATGCAGGTCATAGATATCTGTAGCTGTGTGGCAATACCCACTAGTATCGATTACCGGGCGGGTTGGATCTACCGCCTTGGTAACCTGATATACCGTGCGCACAATTTCCTGATCCGGAGCATTTCCAGCCGCACAGGCCGGGAGCTCGTCTGTTTCGTTAAAGGGACACCAACCGATAATCGAGGGATGGCTATAGTCTCTCATAACCACCTCCAACCATTCCGGAAGAAATATCTCAAGCCCCTCCGCCTCCGTGATATCCAACCCCCAACTGGCATATTCGCCCCACACCATATATCCCAGCCGATCCGCATGATAGAGGTAACGTTCCTCAAATACTTTTTCATGCAGCCGCGCCCCGTTGAAACCGAGCCTTTTAGCCAATTTGATATCCTGTATAAGCGCATCGTCACTGGGCGCTGTATAAATGCCATCCGGGTAAAAGCCCTGATCCAAAACCAGGCGTTGGAAAATGGGCTTTCCGTTCAAATAGAATTTGTGGTCATGGCACTCCACCGTTCGAAGGCCAAAATAGCTATATACCGTATCCACGCTCTCGCCTTGCCGCAGCACCGCTTTTACATCGTACAGATACGGGTCGGACGGGCTCCATAAATGCGGCGACGCCAAATCAAATCTGCATGCGGCAAGGCGCTCTGTGCAGCAAACCTTTTTCTGCGCTGTTATTCCGCCGTTTTCCAGTATCGTGAAGGTCAGCTCTGCTCCGGCGCCCTGTACAAGCTCCGCTTCTATTTCAATACTTCCGTTAAAGGCGTCCGGCGTCATGCGGAGAGCCTTAATATAGGCGTGGGGTAGATATTCCAGCCACACGCTTTGCCAAATACCTGTTGTGCGCGTGTAATAGCAACCATAAGAATCGCGCTGGGCGCTCTGTTTTCCGCTGCACTGCTTTCCGCTTTGAATGTCGTCTTCCGCATATACCACAACCGTATTTTCGCCTTCTGTCACAAGCTCGCTGATATCAAAGCTGAAGGAGGTATACCCGCCTTTGTGGGTTCCGGCCGATTTTCCGTTTATCCATACGCTGCATTCATAATCCACCGCTCCAAAATGCAGCAAAATACACCCTCTGATTTTTTCAGGTGTGATCTGAAAGCTGCGGCGATACCAGACGGCAGGAATAAAATCAGTATAGCCGATACCCGAAAGAGGGCTTTCCGGACAAAACGGTACTATGATCCGCAGAGGAGCTTCTTCCGTTTCCGGAAATCCGTTTTCGATACCGCTGTTTGAGAAGTCAAAGGCAAACTCCCATATTCCGTTCAGCGATTCCCAGGAATCGCGCATCAGCTGAGGCCTGGGGTGCTCTGGCCTTGGGCGCTTCCCCATATCCGCAAATTCTTTTCCCGGCTTCACTTCAAAAATTGAATCTTGTTGTTTCATCCTTTTACACCACCTACATTAATTCCTTCAATCAAGTATTTTTGACCGAACGCATAAACTAACGCCGTAGGGATCAGCACCATTACCAGCGCCGCAAATAACGCTCCCCAATCTGTCGCATAGCGCTGCACCTCATACATCACAGATACTCCAACGGGAACCGTTTGCTTTGCGGGATCTGTAAGCAGCACCAAAGCCAATACATATTCGTTCCAAATCCCCATTGCCGACAGCATCAATACTGTTACGATCCCGGGCTTTGCCAGCGGCACAATAATTTGTGGCAATATCCGAAAGTACCCGCATCCATCGATCATCGCCGCCTCTTCATACTCCCGTGGGATCCCTTTCATAAATCCGCTGAGCAGAAATACAGAAAACGGAATTTGCCCTACGGCATAAAGCAGGCTCAAGGGAGTCAGCTTATTCAACCACCCCAATTCACTCAGCTGCATAAATAGTGGGATCATGATACAGGGGGCCTGAATAAAAATCAAAGCCATATACAGATTTCGCATCAGTCCTTGTCCCAGAAAGCGAAATCTGGCCAGGCAATAGGAGCAGGGGACAACCAAAATTACAATCAACACCAAAGACAGCAGCACAACGTACAGCGAGTTTTTAAAATTGCCACCGATATTTGTTTTCTCCAGCGCCCGGGCATAGTTGCTCCATTGAACAGAAGAAGGCAGCGCAAAGGGATCTCCCAAAAATTCTACATTCGTTTTGAAGGAGGAGTACACATTCCAAAAAAGAGGGTACAAAAACACAACGGCAACAGCAATCAGAAACAGACGCATCAAGCCGTTTGTCAGATGGCTTCTCTTCTTTTTCAAGCCCAGCTTCGGCCGCATTACGCTTCCTCCCCTTCCGATTTCTTATTGGTCAGCACCTGTGAGATCACGGACAATCCTATTGTAAAAATACTGGTAACCACAGTAAGTGCCATGGCATACCCAAACGAGCCGTTCTTCATACCCATATTGTAAATGTACTCCAGTACGACACTGGAGGCTCCGTTGGGTCCTCCTCCTGTCATGACACGCACTAAAATATAGCTTAAAGACAGCGTGCCGGACAAGGAAAGCACATAGGTAATGCCGATAATATTTTTGATAAGCGGAAGGGTGATGTGGAAAAATTTAGCAACGCTTCCCGCCCCATCGATCGTAGCCGCTTCATATATTTCAGCAGAGATTCCGTCCATCGCCGCGATATGCATTACCATGTAATATCCGGCAGCCTGCCATACCAGCGTTATGGCAATGCACCAGAGCGCTGTGCTTGCATCCCCTGTCCAGGGTCTTGCCAGAGATTCTAATCCGATCTGCTTCAGGAACCCGTTCAGAATTCCCATCGTGGGATGAAAAACAAACGCCCAAATGATGCCATCCACTGTAAGAGACAGAATGCTCGGAAAAAAGAACAAGGTGCGATACAGAGATTTTTCTTTCAAGTTGCACTGCACTATAGTAAACGCTAAAATCAGGCTGATCGATAACGAAAAAACCGGCACGACCAAAAGCAGCTTTGCCGTATTTCCCAACGCCTGCAAAAACCGCTGATCGCTGAACATATAAAAATAGTTTTCCAAACCAATAAAGTTTACACGATTCATACTGAGCATGGTAGAATCTGTAAAAGAAAGCAGAAAGGCCCGAATTGCCGGGTAAACCGTGAAATATAATGTTAACAAAAGGCTGGGAACAGTACAGACCAGCAAAAAAATCACCGGCACACGATTCGGATTTTTTCTTTTTCCACCCAATGAGCGAACAGCAGATTTCATATCTGTATCAACTCCTTCTTCATAAAAGAATAATCCCGCGGGAATTTTTCCTGCAGGATCATTCGCGTCTGGGATTCCGCTTTATTGAGCCGCTTCCAATTCACTTCTGATCTGCGCAAAAGCATTCTCGATGTTTTCGGCCCACACATCGGCAGTCATTGCTCCATTTACGACATCCGCCACCGGGCCCCAAAGCTCATCGTCCAGAGATACCTTGCTCCCTTGCGCCTGTGTGTCAAAGGAAAGAACAGCGGACTTCACGTTCTCTTCGTTAAAAATGCTGTACATATTGTACATGCTTTCGGAAATGTAGCTCTTTGCCATTTCGATAGAATCCTTTGTAGCGCCGACGGCATTGGCCTTTTCTGCAAACATCAGCACCGACTGATCGGTATACAGGAAGCGCAGGAATTCCTTCGCCAGCTCAGGATTTTTCGCAGCCACCGGTATGGACATGGTTTCCATGGCGACCTGTACATAGCGGGTATCACCAGCCTTCATGGCAGGCGCCGGAGCCATCGCGAAGGTAAATCCATCCGCACGGGGCGCATCGGCCATTTCAGACTCAATCCATGTTCCGTTAGGAATAAACAGCACATGATCCATCAGCAGCTCCTGCTGGGACTGAGTATGATTCAAGGCAACCGTTCCCGGGAAAATATAATCCTCTTCAGTCATGCGTTCAAACAGCTTCAAAACCTCCAAGGCTTCTGTATCAATTACAGAACCCTCCTGATAGCTGGTGATCTTCGCAAAGCCCGCTTCCCCAACAGCGCTCTTCATCGCCGGTAAAAACGCATTCTGAAGATACCCCGGATAAATGCCCGGCCACGTCAACAGAGAAATTCCTTTTTCCTTCGCCTTTTCGCCAAGCTCAAAAAACTCGTCCCAGGTAGCGGGTACCTCCCATCCGTTTTCCTTAAACAGCGTTGCGTTGTAGACCAATCCCCCCGGCGCGCCGTTCAGCGGGGCCTGATAAATTTTTCCATCTCCATAGGGGCTGCAAACGCTGGAATCCAGCAGCCCGTCCAGAATTTTGTCTTTCAACGCTTCGTCTGATTCCAGAGCTTTTCCTTCGAAAACATCTGTAATGTCAAGCAGGCCATGTTCCAGAATCAAGCTGGTGATGACCTCGTAGCTGGCTCCATTCAAAACCAGAAAGTCAGGAATATCCCCCGCGGCGATCTGTGGGCGGATGGTATCCCCTATGGTCGGGCTGATCTGCATATTTACCTTTACGCCCTCATAAGCGGCTTCAAAGGCTTCCACAATACCATACCAGTAATCCGATCCGAACCCGCCTTCGAATACCGCGATATTCAGCTCTTTGTTCTCAAACTGATCCGTGGCAGCGGAGCTGACCTTTGAAGAGACAGCGGACGAATTTTGCGAATTGCCGGACTCCCCTTTGGAAGCAGGTGCAGATCCGCATCCGGCAAAAGCCATTAGAAGCAACAGGACTACGACCAGCATGCTAATAACCTTTTTCATAACTTTTCCTCCTTTTCTAACAGTGCTTGTCGATGTTTCCATTATACTTTCGAAATATCGCGAAAGAAATGATAAGTGTTGACAAAAGCATGGATTATATTGACATTGCGCATTTTCCTTTGTAAAATCCACTTGCGTTTTAGTAAAAAACGTGCTAAAGTCTACGGCACCACAGCATATCAAAGAAATGAGGAGTTGCGCATGCAGCAGAAAGGTTTCCCCATTCCCCACTTTCTCCGTAAAATCATTACGCTTTTGCGGAAAATCAAGCTTCAGTCCCGTCTTTTGATCACATTTTTGGCTATTTCTTTGATCCCTGTTGTGGCTATCGGGCTTTACGCATACCAGGTCTATACGGATTCAGTGCGCTCCAAGGTGGGAGAATATGCGGAGCAATCCGCAAAGCTGTTAAATAAGAATTTGCAGCTCGAATTAGAGAAATACGGTTATTATATTGATTCCCTTTCCGTTATGGACAGTGTACAAAGCTTGTTTACTTCTTCCGGAGAGCACGAGCGGCAAACAACTGAGCAGATCCACTCTATTATGCAGGAAAACAGAAGCAAGGCTTTGGCCGGACCTTATCTGCGTGAAATTCAGATCATAAGCTTGGATTCTGAGCTCCTCTATAGCTGGGGCTTTGAGAGTGCCGCCAGCACGCCGTACGACCAGCTTCTTTCTGATATCGACCGCGTTTCTTCCAACGACAGCCTTCAATACGCCGCCAGCCGCCTTACCTCTAACAACCTGGTTCTCGGGCGGAAAATATATCGTTCCACAACAGCGATCAAGCCGCTGGGATATATTCTCGTGTACATCAACGCACGGCTGTTGAGCGACCAGATTTTCAGCGGAATTGATTTTGGCTTAGAGAGCACCGCATTTTTAATGAGCTCAAAGGGGACAGTGCTCGCCTCAAACGACGACAGCCAAATTACCGGCGGAAGCACTGTGGACGAGCTTTTATATGCACGGCTGCTGGAAAACCACGCAGAGCGCGAAAACAGCTTTACTGTGGATGAAAACGGAAAACATTACCTGGCTGTGTACAATTACAACCCTGTTTATGATTGTTATTTTGTAGTCACGGTTCCCAACAGCTATATTCACAACGAGACGCGGGAGATCACCACAAATCTAGCCCTTTTGGCCATGGCCTTATTTGTGATTGGCTTTGCCGCCACACTGCTTGTTTACTACAGTATCGTTCTTCCCATCAAGCACATTGTTTCCTGCTGCAATATCATATCAGATGAAGATCTGGAGCAAACTATTGATGATACCAGCCCGGATGAGATCGGCTTTTTGGCGCGCACACTGGATCATTTGATAGAGGAGCTAAAGGGAATGGCTCTCCAGTGGCAAAAAGATCAAATTCGAAAGCGCGAGCTGGAATTAGAATCCTTACACTATCAAATCAATCCTCACTTCTTGTTTAATACATTGAACTCGCTGAAATGGGTAGCCTCGTTAAATGAAGTACCGGTTTTGTATCAAGGCATTGAATCTCTCAGCGTACTCCTGCAAAGCACGCTGATCAAAAATGATGAATTTATCACGCTGGAAGAAGAAATACAAAATCTTTCTCACTACTTTTCCATTCAAAAAATTCGTTACGGCGATTGCTTTGATGTGGTCTATCAAATCGAGGAACCGCTAAAGAGCTATTTTGTACCGAGGTTCATCCTTCAGCCTCTGGCGGAAAATGCCGTTTTGCACGGTACGGATGGCGGTGAACAGATCATCGAGATCCTCATTTCAGCTCATATTCAGAATGCGGTATCTGTGGTTATTACGGTACAGGATAATGGAAAAGGCTTTTGCGTTCAGAACGGAACCGCTTCTCGTGAAAGCTTTTCCGGGATAGGGCTTTCCAATGTAGACGAGCGGCTTCGTCTGTACTACGGCAACGAATACGGATTGGTCGTTGAAAGCCAGCCAGGCATAGGAACAACGTGCAAAATAGAGCTTCCGCTGGTTCAAAACAATATGCCGGAAGGAGAGGAGCACTGATGTATCATATTCTGCTTGTAGATGACGAGCCTGCAGCAAAAATGGCTTTTTTAAGCCTTTTAGACCAGGAAACAACTCCCTATACTGTGGTCGGCACTGCCGGCAATGGGAATGAGGCCCTTGCTTTCCTGCAAAAAAACAAGGTGGATATTCTCATCACTGATCTCAAAATGCCTCACATGGATGGGCTGGAATTGATCCATCGGCTCACTGCGGAAAATTTCCCAGGCGTTATCCTTGTGATGAGTAATTATTCTGACTTTGATCTTGTGCGGGAAGCGCTGCTTTCCGGAGCGCAGGACTATATGCTCAAGGTCAATATGGACCAAAAATCACTGCTGGCTCAATTAAAGCGCGCCACACAAAAGCTGGAGCAACAGAGCAGAACGTTTCACAATCATCAGGAAGCGGCTTCTGACAACCATTCCTTGGAAAAATACCGGAATGCGTTTTTTTACACCTACCTCTTAGGAGATCCCGAGCCGACTGCCCCCGCCGCAGAGGAAAAATTTCTTACCACTCCGCCATATGTTTTATTTTTTATCACAGCTGAAAAAATATCCTCC
Source organism: Neglectibacter caecimuris (assembly GCF_034335015.1). Classification (NCBI taxonomy): domain Bacteria; kingdom Bacillati; phylum Bacillota; class Clostridia; order Eubacteriales; family Oscillospiraceae; genus Neglectibacter; species Neglectibacter caecimuris. The sequence continues at coordinate 129,059 of NZ_JAWXXK010000008.1, forward strand.
GGGAGGCCGCTGCCTGAAAACAGCGTAAAGAGTATCCTGCATTCTATTTTGGGAAAATCGGATGTTCTGAAATTTCCCACCGATGAATACTTCTGCCTCTCGCCGTTTCCGGAAAACACTGTAGAGGAATCGATACAATTACGCGCAACGCAGATCCTTCGTCAGCTCCAAATGTACTTAAACCGGCGGTGCGCCGTTGTTTTTTCCAAGCCCATCCGAACCCTCGAAGCATTAAAGGAAGAATATGATCGCTGCAGAGAAATGGAGCCAGCCCTATTCTATTCTTCTTTTCCTGTTTCTCTTGGTGCGCAAAGCTTTCCTCATTCCTCTTTTGTAGAGCCCATGCCCCCGAAGGATGCCGCTCAATATCTCACAGAGCATTTTTTTGAGGGAGGCATAAAAGAGCTGGAACTTGATATCGACCGCTTCCTGGAGGACTGCTCTTCCCATTTTATTTCCCCAAGCGAAGCCTGCAATTATGCCTATCACGTGGTACAGGTGCTGATACTTTCCAACTCTATTCCAGCGGGCGCCTCCATTTTTTCCCAACACGCCGCATTGCTAAACTGTGCCAGTGCGGCAGAATTCAAATCGATCCTGCTGCAGCTTCTGCCTTCTTTGATGGAAAATAGCCTTCCTTCCCATTACCAAAGGTGCCACCCGGATGTTAAAGCCGTGCTGCTGTATCTTCAATACCATTACATGCTAAAGCTTTCCCTCGATGAAATAGCCTCCTACGTAAGCCTGGACAAAAGCTATCTTTGCAGGCTTTTCAAAAAGGAAACCGGGCAAAGCATTTTTCAGTATTTGAATGAAAAGCGCATGAAACAAGCCGCGGCTATGCTTACCGAAGGCAACACCTATGTAAACGAGGTCTCCGCCGCCGTTGGAATTGAGGATCCCTTTTACTTTGCGCGGCTGTTCAAAAAGTACTATGGTATTTCTCCCAGTGAATTCAAAGCAAAGCAAATCAATTAAATACTGCATTTCGCAGCAAAGCCGGCAAATTCTTTCCAGAAAATGCCGGCTTTGTTATTAAAAAGCATTGATTAAGCCTTTCTGGCCCGCAGGGCCTTGGTTTTGATGCCTTGGCCTGTGAACAGGATCTCGTGCTCGGTCAGGATATTTTCCGGGTCGTGTGTACCGTGAAGATCCTGGGTATCGAAAAAAATCTTCAGGCCGGCTTCCGCGAAATAGCGCTTGGTGGCGAGGTAAAGATCGTCGTTATCTGTTTTGAACCAGATCTCTCCCCCGCTTTCCAAAAGGGGAAGATAGGCTTCCAGTTGCCTTGTGTGGGTCAGGCGGCGCTTGTGGTGCTTGGCGGCGGGCCAGGGATTGCAGAAATTGATATACAGCCGCTCGATCCCTTCTTCCGGCGTGAACAGCCGGGGAAGCTTTTCAATATTGTAATAGCAGAGTAGTACATTATCGGGGTCCGAATCCCCAAAAACGGACTGGATCTTTCTGCGCCCCACGCCCAGGATATCGTAGCTCAGGTCGATCCCCACATAGTTTATGTTTCCGTGCCGCTTTGCTGTTTCCGCCAGAAACACACATTTCCCGCAGCCCAGATCAAGATGGATCGGGCGCTTTGCTCCAAAGCTTTTCTGCCAATTCCCCCGCAGGGCTTCGGGCTCCGGAATATAATAAGGGCAGGCAGAAAGCTCTGGCTTTGCCCAGGTTTTTGTCCTCATTCTCATACCGCTGTTTTCTCCCCGCTTCCCGAAATGCGGCCTTGCTCCGCGAGCTCCACCGTAATTTATCTTGGCTATTCTATCAGATTTTTCCACCGAAATCAAGCCTTGCAAGAATGGCCGGATTCCTGTAAAATACAAGGGTACAGACCGAAAGGTGATGATTTTTTTGAAGAAAAGAGCGATTGTACTGGAAGGCGGCTCCCTGCGGTGTATGTTTACTGCCGGAGCTCTGGATATCTTTATGGAAGAGGGCATGGAAGCGGACGGCCTGTTCGGTGTGTCCGCCGGGGCTTTGACCGGCGTGAATGTAGTCTCCCGCCAACCGGGAAGAACCGCGAAAATCAATCTGGATTATGTAAACGACAAGCGCTATTTAGGCCTGCGGAACCTGTTGCTGCACAAAAGCATTTTCAATTTTGATTTTCTGTTCGGAGAGGTGTGCGACACCCTGGTTCCTTTAGACAGGGAAACCTTTCACGGCTCTTCCTGTGAATTTACCGCCGTTGCCACCAACTGCCTGACCGGTCAGCCGGCCTACTTTGAGAAAAGCTCCTGCTCTGACATCTATGCCGCGATTCGGGCCAGCGCCAGCCTTCCCCTGATGGCCCCCGTGGTACAGGTGGAAGGCGTTCCCTGCCTGGACGGCGGTGTATCGGTTTCTATCCCCTACCAAAAAGCCATTGAAGAGGGCTATGAAAAGCTTCTGGTGATCACCACCCGGGAACACGGCTACCGGAAGCAGGCCGTTCCGCGGGCAGCGGCCCAGCTTTATGCCCGGCATTATCGAAATTATCCCCAACTGGTTCGGGCTATTTTGAATGTGCCCCGGCGATATGCAAAGGAATTAAATGAGCTTGACAGACTGGAGGCGAAGGGCCGCGCTTTCGTACTGCGCCCGCCGAAGCCCGTCACCGTTTCCCGCACTGAAAAGAATCTTGCAAAGCTACAGGCCCTTTATGACGAGGGGCAGGAAACCTGCCGCCGACAGCTGGAGGCTCTGAAGGCATACTGGGAAAAGTAATGCTGCCAGGGTGTGGCGGTTAGAACGCGTTTTGGGAACCGTTACGGGGCGAAGAAAGGAAATTTTTATGGAACAGGCAAAGGCAATTTTGATCTGCGGAAAGATCTGCTGCGGAAAGAGCACCTATACGGAAACCCTGCGCCGGGAAAGACATGCCGCCGTGCTTTCCTGCGACGATCTGACCCTGGCGCTTTTTGACGAGCATTTGGGAAATGACCACGAACGCGTTACCCAAAAGGCCCAGAGCTATTTGCTGCAAAGGGCGAGGGAGCTTTTGAAGCTGGGCGTTCCTGTCATTCTGGAGTGGGGCTTTTGGACAAAGGAAAGCCGAAAAAGCGCCTCCCGCTTTTTCCGAGAGCAGGGCTTTGAAACAGAATGGCACTACCTGGATATTTCAGAAGAGGCCTGGCGCAGAAATATTCAAAAACGCAATGAGACCGGCGGCGGTTATTTCGTGGATGAAAACCTCATGAAAAAATGCGAGGAGCTTTTTGAAGCGCCTGGTCCTGAGGAAATAGATCATTGGGTTGCCGGATTATGAGGAATGATCAATTAAAGTCTAAGACACAAACATTGTAACCTACGCTTGATAAATTGGATTTTGTAGGGCTGATAAATAGCAGAGGCCCTTGCCTTCCCTGAGAAGGGGAAAATCTGCTCTTCGAGCAGATTTCGATGGCGGCCGATAGGGTGAGCGCGTCCCGGTGGGACGCTGGTGCGAACCGACCGAGCCGACAGGCGAGACTCGTCGAAGGGGTTTCAGCTAGGCTAAAACTTCGATAAATCCTACATTTTACAAGCTATTCGAGCAGAACTTCTCAGTCACGGCTTTGCCGTGACTGCTCCCCTTTCGGGGGAGCCAAGGGTAAGTGCTAAACTATAGTTTACCGTTTATCCGCTTGCTTCACATCTGTCATTACTGAACAGAAAGCAAGGCTCGCCTTGCTTTCTCGGTGAAGAATCAGTAGTTAATCATTAGCAAGGGCATAAAGGCGAGATCCTTCAAGAAAGTTCCAAGAAGCTATAGCTTCTCGGAACTTTCTTCTCACCAATGACAGGTAGTAGTTCGTTCATTAAATTGGAATTTAGTGGTGAGACCCACACTTTACTCTTGTCATTCTGCGCGGAGCGAAGAATCTCGCCTTTTTGTCCTTTCCCCAGGAATTTAAGGACGAGATTCTTCGTCACTACGTTCCTCAGAATGACAGAAGAATAGCTCCTCAGAGTGACAGAAGAAAGGTTCCTCGGAATGACAACAGAAGGCGCTGTTCAGAATAAAAAAGGCGGCTTGCCCTTCTCTAACAACTAATAACTAACGACTAACCGCTAATACCGCAAGGAACTGCTGCAAAACGTTGTTTTGCAGCAGTTCCTTTGCTTTGTTCATCTTCTCAGCTTCAGTTCTTCTACCAGGTCGTGCAGGTCTGAGGCGCTGTGAATTTCATCACGGTGATATTCCAGCGCTTCCCGAACCTCTTCCGGCAGCTCCCGCAGGTCGGTGTCGAGGAAAGGAATCATGCCTGCCGGCATACTGTTCGGCGTACCAATGGGGAGACTTCCCCAATAATAAGGAAACATAAAAAAATCACCCCCAAGAGCTTATTCTGGCTCCGTGAAGGTGATTTAACCGTTGCTTGCTCCATGCAAGTTCTGTCAGGAACAGCAGGATTTCCCTGCAAAAGCTTATTTCAGATTTTCTTTAGGGCTTGTTTGAAAATGGAGAGAGTGACGGATTTTTGTACAAGGCGAGACGGTTTCCGATACAGAAATCTGTCCGCATCAGGCAAAAGGACGGTGCTTCCGATTTTTCAAACAATCCCAAGTTATACCGCTTCAAAAAATTTATCATGTATGGCTTCCACTGCCCGCTCGCTGTCCGCCTTATTGATCAGCACGGAGATCTTGATCTCACTGGTGGAGATCATTTGAATATTCACATTTCTGCTGAACAGCGCCTCAAACATTTCCGCAGCTACGCCGGGGTGTGTTTCCATGCCCGCGCCCACAATGGAGACCTTGGATACGTTATCATCGGAAACAATACCGGAAGCACCCCAGGTTTCTTCATAGGTTTTCAGCAGTTCAATGGTGTCCTCCATCTTATTCTTCTCCACGGTAAAGCTGATATCCTTCGTGCCGTTGCGCCCGATAGACTGCAAAATGATATCCACGTTGATGCCCTTTGAGGCCAGCTTGGAAAAGATCTTAAAGGCCAGGCCGGGACGATCCGGCACGCCGATAATAGAGATACGGGCAATATTGTCGTCCTTGGCTACACCGCTGATCAGCATTTTCTCCACGTTGCTCTTCTCCTTTACAATGGTGCCTCTTTCCCTGGTCAGGCTGGAAAGAACCTCCAATTCAATGTTGTATTTTTTTGCCATCTCCACCGAACGGTTATGAAGCACCTGAGCTCCCAGGGTAGCAAGCTCCAGCATTTCATCATAGGAAATAGAATCGAGCTTGATGGCTCCGGGAATTTTTCTGGGATCCGCCGTATACACGCCGTCCACATCGGTGTAGATCTGGCACAGGTCAGCGTGCATGGTAGCGGCAATGGCTACCGCGCTGGTATCTGAGCCGCCCCGGCCCAGGGTGGTCATATCACCGTAGCGGTTCACGCCCTGAAAGCCTGTTACCACCACGATCCGCCGCTTATCCAGCTCTTTACGGATACGAGAAGCGTCCACCTTTTTGATGCGGGCGTTTCCATAGTCTGAGGTGGTATCAAAACCCGCCTGCCAACCCAAAAGGGAAACTACCGGATATCCCATTCTTTCAATGGCCATGGCCAGCAGGGACGCAGAGATCTGTTCTCCCGCGGAAAGCAGCATATCCAGTTCCCGCTTAGAAGCCCTTTCATTGATCTCCGCCGCCTTTGCGATCAGGTCATCTGTCGTATCGCCCTGAGCGGAAACAACAACCACTACGTCGTTGTCCTGCCGGTAGGCGGAGGTGACAATATCCGCCACATTGTTGATACGCTCGGCGTCCCGAACCGAAGTGCCGCCGAACTTTTGCACGATCAGTGCCATAATTATGACCACCTTCCTTTCTTTGCCGGGTGGAATGTTTTTCTGTTCCACACAGCAGACCTCCGGTTATTCGCAGCCGGAGCCTAACAGCTGATAAAATCAGGTTTGCCGTTTATACGTCAACGTAAGAATGCCGCCTCTGCCTTCGCTTTTCACAAAGCGAAGCCTGGCTTCCTTCCCCACATCTTCAAACAGACGGATCCCACCGCCTAAAATTATTGGGATCACGGAAATGGAAAACTGATCGACCAGGTCTTCCCGCAAAAGAGACTGCACAATGGAAGCGCCGCCGCAAATCCAAATCGTTTTCCCCTCTTCCCGAAGCAACCGCCGGATCAGTGCGCAGGGATCTTCCCCCGTAAAATGAATTTCTTCTGTAGAGGATTCCTTTTTGTGTGTTATCACATAGCACAGGAGCCCGTCATAAGGCCACTGCTTCGGAGACAGTTCTGTAATGATCTGATCATAGGTTTTCCGGCCCATCACCACAGTGTCCACATCTTTTATAAATTGAGCGTATGCGTCTTCCCCGTCTTCTCCGGCGGCTTCCTGCCCCTCCAGCCAAGCAACGCCGCCATTTGTATCGGCGATATAACCGTCCAGACTCATGGCAATGAATAGCGCAACACTTCTCATTTTTCCAGTTTTCCCTTATTCTATCACAATTTGCGCGCCGTTGGGGTCGGCGCTTAAAATTTCTACCCGCCAGCCGGTAATACCCTTTTCCGCCAGGTGGGTCATACAGTTTTTCCCAAATGCTTCCGCACCCCCGGCATCCACCATGGCAATAATGGTGGGCCCCGCACCACTGACATAGGTGCCCAGCGACCCCAGCTCATAGCTCATGCGAAATACGTTGTCATAGTTTTCAATCAGGCCGGAGCGGTAGGGCTGATGGATTCGGTCCTGAACCGCCACTCTCAGATTATGCAGCTCTCCGGAAAAGAGAGACGCCGTCATCAGGCCGGAACGGGAAAGATTGTAGACCGCATCCTCCCTGGAATATTCCTTAGGCAGGGCGGCGCGGGCCTGCTCAGTCTTCAGCTCAAAGGGCGGGATCATCACGGCAAAGCGGATCTTATCGGAAACCGGCACGCTGACGCTGTAGACCCTCTCCCCCTCCATGGCGGAGGCTACCAGACCCCCGGAAAGCGCCGGGCTGGTATTGTCGGGGTGGCCCTCGATCTTCGCCGCCAGATGGATCAGGTCGGTTTGAGACAAGGGGTTCCCCATAAAGCGGTTGGCCCCCAAAATGCCCGCCACAATACAGGCGGAGCTGCTGCCCAACCCCCGGGCCAGGGGAATATTGTTTTCCTGTATGATCCTCAGGCCCGGCAGCTTCTTGCCGCAGATCTCATACAGGTGGCTGGCCGCCCAGAAGATCAGGTTGCTGCTGCCGGTAGGCACCTGTACCTCATCGGTACAGGTGATCTCCAGGGAATCCGATTCCTCCATCCACACCCTGTTTTTCATGGTCAGGGCGATCCCCAGAGAATCAAAACCGGAGCCTAAGTTGGCACTGGTAGCGGGCACATCAATTCGAATCATGGCTTGCACCTCCTAGATGCGGGACAATAGAACCGGAAAGGGCCGCGGGGCCTTCGGGCTTCTCAATAATCAGAGATCGCGATATGGTTTTCCACCGTCAGGCCTGCTGCTTCCAGCTGTTGGATCAGTCCCCGAAGCTGCCGGGGCATAATATCCTTTACCGTAAAGCCGATCTCCCCCGGCTCCTCGTCCTTTCGGATCAGGCGTACCGGAGAAACGGCGACAGCCTCCGCCTGATGGAACGCGGCGTCGGAATCCCTTTCTCCCCGCACGCGGAGAAACACTGCTTGCGGAAGCTCCTCAAAGGAAGCCACATAGCCTTCCTTCGCGTCCTCCCAGAACAGATATTTCCGGGCCTTAAAATGCTTGACGCAGTCGATCACGTCCGCCACCACCGCGCTGGCGGTGGGGAGCTTTCCCGCTCCCTTGCCGTAAAATACCACGTCGCCTGTGGCGTCGCCGCGCACCAGAATGCCGTTGAACACATCGTCCACATTGGCAAGCTGGCTCTCCCGGCTGACAAACATGGGAGCCACCGCAATATGTATTTTTCCGTTTTCCAACATTTTCACTTCGCCGATGAGCTTGATCACACCGCCCCAGGCCCTGGCATAGCCCACATCCGACAAGCTGATTTTCGTAATGCCCTCGGTGTGAACGCTTTCCGGGTACACGTGGGTACCGAAGGCCAAAGAGGCCAGAATGCAGATCTTTCGGCAGGCGTCGGCTCCCTCCACATCGGCAGAGGGGTCACGCTCCGCATAGCCCAGCTGCTGAGCCAGCTTCAGCGCTTCTTCAAAATCCATATGATCCCGGATCATTTTCGTCAGAATAAAATTGGTGGTGCCGTTCAAGATACCGGCAATCTCGCTGACCTCGTTGGCGGCCAGGCACTGACTGATGGGACGAATAATAGGAATTCCGCCGCCCACGCTTGCTTCAAAGAGAAAATTCAGATTGTTTTTCTGGGCGATGGAAAGAAGCTCCGCGCCCTTGGCAGCCACCAGCTCTTTATTGGAGGTCACCACGCTTTTTCCGTTTTGCAGGCATGCCTTAACATACTCAAAAGCAGGGTGCAGACCGCCCATGACCTCCACCACGATCTTTACCTCGGGGTCGTTCAGGATCAGGTCAAAATCCTTTGTAAAGCGGTCCGCATAAGGCAGATCGGGAAAATCACGCAGATCCAAAATATATTTTACCTGTATTTCTTCCTTGGCCCGGCGGGCGATGCTTTCGCTGTGCTCTGTCAGCACCTCCAGCACACCGGAGCCTACCACGCCGTGACCCATGACCGCAATAAACGCCATAAACGATTTTTCCTTCCTTTCCCGCGAAAAGTCTGTAAAAAAACAGCCTTCGCTCAACGATCCATAATGCTTTCGATTTTGATCACGCCATCTACCTGCTTCAAATTTTCCAGCAGCTCATCGGCGGAAATTTCCATGTGGGCAATGCGGGCTGAAACAGAAACAAACGCCCGACCCATGACCGGAATATTTTGATTTACCGTAAGGATATTAGCCCCCGCCCGGTAAAACACCGTGAGAAGGCTCACCAGCACGCCAGTACGATCTGTCAGCATGGCCTGCACGGTGAGGATCCCGGCGGGGTTCTGCTTGGTGTAGGGAAACACTGAACCCCGGTATTTGTAATAAACGCTGCGGGAGATGCCCGCCATACGTACCGCTTCTGAAGTGCTTGCCGCCTCTCCGCTTTCCAAAAGAGCATTGGCCTGCACTACCTTCTGGTAGATTTCCGGCAGTACGCTGCTGTTCACAACGAGATAAGAATCTTTTTTCATTGTCCACCTGTTAAACACGATTGTCTTGTTACAGTGAACAGTTTATCATACCGGCCCCAAAAAAGTCAAGCCAAAGAGGCATCAAAAAATTGCCGAAAAGAGACAGCTCTTCCCGGCAATTTTTAGGGAAACCTGAAAATTGATCCACAAGAACGGCCGCCAGTAAAACGGAGAAAGCTTCCGGCCCTCAGCCCTTTTCTAACGACTAACAACTACTTAACCAACCGGCCCCCAAATGTCAAAGGGCGGAATATCCGAACCAGATTCCGGGGGCGGAGTAGGCACATCAGGCGGCAAGGTAGGCAAGTCACTGGGTGACGGTACAGGAGAATCAATAGGACCAGGCGGGGGATCCGGCATGGGGCTCTCCGTGGGAGGGGGTGAGAAGGAAGGATCTATGCTGGGCTCCACAGAGGGCGAAGGCGACGGAGAGGGCGACGGAGAGGGCGATGGCGAGGGAGACGGGGACGGAGACGGAGAAGGAGACATGGTATTCTTTCCCGAAATATGGTCAGTTCCCCCGTTACAGGTGCCGGGCACTTTCTCCTGATCGTACCAGCCTGTGGCGGTATCAAAGCAATTCTTCCCCGCCAGCTTTCCGCTGTCGCGGCAGAAACGGCGCTCTACCACGTTATCGCTGATCACCCAGCTTTTGCCGGACCAGTCGTAATTGTCTAAAAGATGCTGGATCACAGCCTTCCAGGTATCCTTCGCGATACCGGAATCCTCCAAAACATCGGGAAGCTCATAGCCGTTCCAGATGCCCGCCACACAGAAAGGGGTGGCGCCGATGAACCAGAGATCATAGCCGTCGTCGGTGGTGCCGGTCTTTCCGATAATTTCCGTATTGATATCGGCCATCCAGCCCACTGCCGTACCGTTGGAATTGTAGATGGGGCCGTGCAGAAGCTTATTCATAATGGTGGCGTTTTCCTCGCTGGTCACCCGCTCGCCGGGGTTTACCTCCGGGCGGTTATCCAGGAGCACATTACCCTCATGATCCTTTACGTAATAATAGGTAATAGGCTTGTGATAAATGCCGCCGTTGGCGAAGATCTGATAGGCCGCCACCATATCCCGAACGGTCACGCCGTACTGCTGGCCGCCCAGAGCCATGCCGGAAATATTGTGAGAGTCCTCTTCCGTCAAGGTGGTAAAATGCAGGCTGTTTACCAGCCAATCATAACAAGCCTCCGGGGTAACATCACGGCATATCCAGGCCGCCGGAGCGTTCTGAGAAACCTCAATGGCTCTATCCACATTCATGGTGCCAGTATATTGCCGGTCAAAGTTCTGGGGGCCCTCGTCGGGGTCTCCCTCGCCGAAATAGTTGGGAATAGGTTCGTCCTTGATCACGGTACCGAAATTGATTTTTCCCTCGTTTAAGCCTACGATATACGGACTGATAGGCTTGATGGCGGAGCCGGACTGCCGGCTGGTGCCGCCGGCGCCGGTGACGTTATTTCCAAGGCGGGTACCCTTTCGTTCTCCCCGGTCTCCCACCACTGCCATCACCTTTCCGGTATAGGGATCCATCATAAAGAAACCAAGCTTAATGGCCTGATCCTCCGGCAGCATTTCCTGGTTGGTCAAAAAATAGTTTTCAATATCGCTTTGCAGTTTGAGATCCATAGCTGAATGGATCTCAAGACCCGCGTTGTACATCATGCTTTCCGCAACCTCATAGGAGTAGCCCTTTGCCATCAGATCCTGCACGATGTCCTCAAACATTACATCGATATACCAGTTCCACTTTTCCTGATCCTGGGCTTCCTCGTTGGCCGCGCTGGTGTCCTCCTGCTCCGCGCCGATAAAGTCCATGGTTTCCAGCTCTGCCAGTGCATCGTTATACTCGCTTCTGGTAATGGGCGTGGTCAGCTCGGAAACCAGCTCTCCTTCTTCGGAAAGTTTTATCATACGATCCAAAACCACCCGAGCCCTGTCCTTGGAATCCTCCGGGAAGATCATGGGATTAAACTGATAGGGGTTCTGCGTGATACCGGCGATGAGAGCGCATTCCGCCAGGCTGCACTGCCCGATATTCTTATCGAAATAATAGTTTGCCGCCGCTTCCACGCCCTGGCACTGGCCGCCGTAGTTTACCACATTCAGGTAAGCTTCCAGAATTTCCTCCTTGCTGTAGCCCACCCGCTTGGTGCCGTCGCTGGTGGTATAGCCGCCCTCCAGATTCAGGGCGGTAAAAATTTCCTTTACCTTTCGAAGAATGCTGACCTGGTTTTCCTTCGTGATATTTTTGATCAGCTGCTGGGTCAGGGTAGAGCCGCCGCCTCCCCCCGTGTGGGTAAAGAGCTTGTACACCGCCCCCAGGGTGCCTTTCCAGTCCACGCCCTTGTGCTCGCTGAAGCGATGATCCTCAATGGCGATCTGGGCGGTCTTCATGTGCTGCGGGATCTCGCTCAAGTAGACCCACACCCGGTTCTCGTTGCTGTAAAGAGGCATGTATTCCGTGGACTGCCCGTTTTCGTCATCCAGATAAACAAAGCTGGAATAATTCAGCTTCATGGCGGAAATATTGGGAGGCTCCACATTGCGGAAGCTCAATACAAAAGACAGCACCGATAAAAACACCAGCACGCCGCTGATGGCCCCCACCCAGAACAGGGTTTTTACCGCTTTCCAGACCATACCGCCCACCGTTTTCGCAGTGGCCCCGGCGGACTTGGAAAACTCGCCCTCGGTTCTCTGCGCGGGGATCCGGTTCATGCTGGTGTTATATTTGTTCATATCCTCTCGCATAAAAGAGCTCCTCCTTTTTTCTGCCTGCGGCTTCAAGCTTTTACGCCGCCCGCCCCCTATCCGGTATAACAGCTGAAAAAGCGGTACATACTAAACGGGAGGTGACTTGATGATGACAGGCAGAAGTTCTCAAAGCTACAAAAAATACACACTGATTCTTTTGATCGTTACCATAGCCGCCCTGGTGATCTGCGCAGCCGCCTTTTCCTTAAAGCGCAATTCCACGCTGGCTGTACAGGGAACCCCGGAGCAGACCTATAGCTCCCATTATATCCCAAAGGCCTCGGCAAGTCAAGAAAGCGGCGGCAAAGCCCTTCCCAGCCAGGTGATCCCCACCCTGCCACGGCCCTCCCCTTCCCCAACGCCTTCCGTCCGGCAGGAAAGTTATTGGGTCACGCTGAAAAACGGTAAGATCGGCATTTATCAAAAAGGGAAAGAAGAGCCCCTTCTCACCGCCGAGATCGATGCTTCTCAGCTTCCCAAAGAAGATCTCAGCCTTTTGGAACAGGGGATCCCGGCAAAAAGCTTTTCCGAGGCAAGATCGATCCTGGAGGACTACGAATAGCGCCAACGCTGATCTGCGTTATTCGCCAAGATCCTTGATCCTGCTGAAAGCTGACCGATTCCCTTTAGTTTCCCCGGCAAAAGAAAATTTAGCAGCGCTTCTCCTTGGAAATATCATGGAAAATGCCGCTTTCTGCTTTTGCAAATTTAAGAAATCGCACAAAAGAGAGCCTGTTTTTGTTGTTTCAGAACGGGCTCTCTTTTTCCATAAATTCCATTTCTGCGGCTTCTTAGTCCCTCATCGCAAATCAAACTCAAAACAGTATCCTTTTCCACAGAAGCCTCAATGCAGCTTTCTCTGTTACGCTTTCCCTTGCAGCTCCTGGTCTTTGTTTCCTTGGCTCAATTCTTTCCACACCCGAATCATAACCGCAGCGGTAATCACGATGGCTAAAATGTCCGCAATCGGTGCGGCCCAGAAAATTCCAGTAACGCCTAAGAAAACAGGAATCAGCAGGGAGAAAACAATCAATAGCGCGTCCCGCAAAATCGACAATGGGGCAGCGGCCTTTGCCTTGCCGATAGACTGCAAGAAGATAGCGCAAACCTTCTGAACACAGGTAACAAAGATAAGAGCAAGGTAAATCCGCAGGCACAGTACGGCGAAATCAAAGTAAATCGGGTCGTCAGCCGAGCCGAACATACGGATAAATACACCGGGAACAGCTTCAAAGAGAACCATGCAGATCAAGCCAACGATGACCGTCCACTTCATCATCAGTTTCAGCAACTCCCGCACCCGATCATAGTTCTTTGCGCCGTAATTGTAGCCCGCAATAGGCTGTGCGCCGGCGGCGATACCAATAGCAATATTGAGGACAATTTGAAAGAGCTTCATGATCACGACAAACGCCGCCAAAGAAATGTCCGCGCCGTAAAGCGACTGTGCGCCATATTTTACCAGCAGGATATTATTGACTACGGTGATGATTACAATGGAAAGCTGTGTCAACAGGCTGGAAGTTCCCAAAGCCATAACAGATTTCAAAAGGGCCGCGCTTGGCTTGAAACTGCTGGCCTTTACCCGGAAGGTCTTGGAGCGGCCTAAATAGGCGGCGCAAATAACGAAGCTGACAAACTGTCCCAAAATGGTAGCCCATGCCGCACCCTTAATGCCCATGTTCAGTACGAAAATCGCTACCGGGTCGCCAATGATGTTGATGATTGCACCAGTCAGCATTGCCGCCATCGCGTATTTGGGACTGCCGTCTGCGCGAATGATGGACGCTAATGTGTTCTGCGTCATGGCAAGGGGCATCATGGCGAAGATAATCACGCCGTAATCATGCGCCATCTGGATATTTGCGTCTGTCGCTCCAATAAGCCGAAGCAGACTGTCGCCCCATAAGTAGGCAATAACGATAACAACCACGCCAGAGAGAAAAGAGCCCAGAACCGCGCTCCCTATGCTCCTGTGAATGTCTTTCGTTTCCCCCCGCCCCAAAGAAACGCTCAACGCGGCGGCGGCTCCGTCACCAAAGAACAGGCTCAACCCCCAGCCTACAACCGTAATCGGGAAAATAACGCCAGTGGCAGCGTTACCCAGATAGCCTACGCCATTGCCGACGAAAATCTGGTCTACGATGTTGTACAGGCAGGAAATGATCAGGGAACAGATGCAGGGGATAGCGAACTTTCGAAGCAGTGTCCCCACCTTTTCGGTGCCAAGATAATTTGAGTTTTCCATAGTGACCTCCTTGATTTAGGGCAAAAAAACAGCACATGCTAACGCATGTGCTGAAAAAACATCGACTACCAACACACGCTGCACATCTGTACCGTAATCAGACTTACGCGCAAATGCGCCGCATGTGTCGTTGATTGCCTATGAAATTTATAGTACCAGTATAATATCTTGGTTTGGAGTTTTCAAGTAGCGTTTTTTCACAAATTATAGTTCAAATGTGCTGGGTAAATTTTGACAAAAATAAAATATCTCTTATAGCGGTTTCACTCTCTGCAAAAACTATCATGGCGCAATATTTTCTTTCTCGATAAGATTTGTTATTTAGTGAAAGCTCACTCTTAAGCGGTTGATACAGTCTCGAACTACCGGCTAAAAATTTTAATTCCTCTAATCAATCCCACGCCCAAAGGACATGGGATGAATGATACGCCCTAAAAGGGCATCATGCCAGCAGCGCCTAAAGGCGCGCAATGAGAAAAGCCAACCGCACTTTGGGTTAGGCGTTTCTTTCTTACATCTCTTCTAAATCTTTAAAATGGATCTTCGTACTCCTTAAAGCTCATCTGGTCCATGATCCGATCTTCTCTCCTGATCCTGGATATATTTCTGAATAGCTTTTTTGTTTCCTCCTACCGTGCTCACATAGTACCCTTTTTCCCAAAACACTCTCCTTCCATACTTGTACTTTAAGTTTGCGTGCCGTTCAAATATCATCAAGGTACTCTATCCCATGAATTCTCCCACGCTCAGCTTGGGCGGTATTGATAGCAGCATTGTGAACGTGATCCGGCATGCCATGGGCCTCTATGATTTCTACATGTTTATACTCACACAGCTTTCTTAAAATTTTTCCTACGTGCGCTCGTAGTTTCCCATACACTGCTTTCCTGCGGTACTTCAGTACCAGCACTATGTGATATTGACACTTCCATTTCGTAATGTGCAACCGCAAGTACCTTGCGGCAGACTTTGCTCGTCCATTTGGACTGACCTCCTTTGATTTTTTGTGCGATTGGCGTTACCTGCTCTTATTTATATCAATGGAGGTCTTTTCTTTCCTAATCGACGCTACCGCTTTTTTCGTTCCCCACCGCCTTAGCTGGTGGTTGTTTATACAAAAAACCGGCAAGCCTCTTCCGAGACTTGCCGGTTTTTGGAGCTACTGATGTGACTCGAACACACGACCTGCTGATTACGAATCAGCTGCTCTACCGGCTGAGCTACAGTAGCAAAGAAAAAGAAACGCCTCTTTCAAGCGCTTTTTTATTATAGCCAAGCGAAAAAGATTTGTCAATCCTCATTCTGTCTCTTTTCCCGAATTTTCTTTTCTCAAAAACTGCTTCTTTTCTCTGGTGGAATTGTATGCTATACTAGAGTATATCTTTGATTTCAGAGGCTTGGAAGTATATTTTTCAGTAAGGAAACGATGAGATGGGAATGGAATACAGTTTAGATATCGGGGCATGGAATTCCGTATTCGCGGTGCCTTGCGCTTTGGTGGATCAGCATATCAAGCTTGCCGGGAAAGAACAGCTGCAGGTACTGCTGTGGTTTCTCCGGCACGGTGGAAAAAGCTTTTCCCCTGATGATCTGGCGGGGGCTTTAGGGATTTCCGCGGACAGTGCTCTGGACGCGCTGGAATATTGGGTAGACCGGGGCCTGCTGGCGGAAAAGGCGGGCGCGCTTTATCCTGTTCCGCAAAACACCGCCGGACAGGATCAAAAGCAGGAGTCCGGCGAAGGTGCGGCGCAGGAAGCGTCTCAGCCTCCTGCCGCAGAAAAAGCCGCTCCCGCTCTGCCTCCGAAAAAACGCCTCACGAAGCCGGACGCAGCCTACCTTGCGGCAAGAGCGAAGGAATCCGCCGATATCCGCTCCCTTCTTCAGGAAGCGGAGGCCACCTTGGGGATCCTTTCCCCCGCCATGACCAGCGTGCTGCTTGCCAGCTGTGACGATTACGGCCTGCCGGTGGAGGTGGTGGCCATGCTCCTGCACTATGCCAAGGAGATCGGCAAAACGGGCGCCGCCTATATCGATTCTGTAGCCAGAGACTGGGCGGAAAGCGGTATCTTCACATTGGAGGCCGCCGAAGGCAAGCTGCAGGAGCTCAGCGAGAAGCGGCTTGCCTGGGGGAAGGTAGCCTCCGCCGCCGGGCTGCCGAAACGCTCTCCCTCCAAAAAAGAAGAGGAAGCGGCTTACCGGTGGGTATACGAATGGAAGCTCATTCCCGACCTGCTTTCCGCCGCCTATGAGCGCTGTGTGGACAACACGGGAAAATTCAGCGCCGCCTACATGAACCGCGTTTTGGAAAGCTGGCACAAGAAGGGGATCAAAAACCTGGAGCAGCTGGCACAAGAGGAACAGAAAAATCAGGAAGAAAAAGCAAAGCCCGCAAGCTATGATATTGACGAGGTAGAGCGATTGAGCTTTTTTGATTTGCCGGAGGAATTGTAAATGGGATACGGGAAAAAGATCTTTGAAGAGGCCAGAGCGGAGCTGGAGCGCCGCAGGCAGAGGGCGGAAAGCGAAGCTGAGGAAAGGCGCTCCGTCTTCTATCTGCGGTACCCTCAGGCCGGAGAGCTGCGGGAAGCCATGGCAAAAAACGCCGCCGGGGCCGCAAAGGCGGTGGTGCGGGGCGGCGATGTGCGGGCGGAGCTTCAGCGGCTTCAGGAACGGGCCGGAACGCTGAACGCGGAGTATGACCGTCTGCTGCGGGAGGCGGGGCTTTCCAGAGAGGAGATCTCCCCCCGGTATACCTGCCCCCTCTGTAAAGACACCGGTTTTACAGACGGCAGAATGTGCCGGTGCTTTCTTGAGCTGCAGCGCAGTCTTGCTTATGAGAAGCTGAGCATGAACGTTCCCTTGGAAAAATGCACCTTTTCCTCCTTTTCTCTCTCCTATTATCAGGAGGATCCCCGGGCCTACCGGCAGATGGAAAATATTTTTGCCGCCTGCAAGGGCTATGCGGAGAAATTCCGCAAAAACTCCCCCAGTCTGCTTTTTAAGGGAGGAACGGGCCTGGGAAAGACCCATCTTTCTCTGGCGATCGCCGGGGCGGTGATCGAAAAGGGCTTTGGCGTGATCTACGGCTCGGCCCAAAGCTTTGCCGTCTCTCTGGAAAAGGAGCGGTTTGACCGCCGGGAGGACGGGGAACCCGGCGACACCCATTCCCAGCTGCTTTCCTGTGATCTGCTGATTCTGGACGACCTGGGAACGGAATTCCCCTCCGCCTATGTCAACGCCGCTTTGTATGATATCATAAACAGCCGCATGCTGGCGGAGAAGCCCACCATCATCAGCACGAACCTTTCCATGAAGGAGCTGGAGGAACGGTACAGCGAACGCTTTGCTTCACGCATTGCCGGGTATTACGGAATGCTGGGCTTCTTGGGAAACGATATCCGAATCGAAAAGCGGAAACAGAAAAATTCCTGATGCGAATATGGGAGAGCACAGGGGGTCTCCCTTCTCAAGATTCAACATTCAGTAAGGTGGTTACAATATGAGCGAGGCAGGCGCTGCCGCCAGTGTTTTAGAGCTCTCCTTCCAGATGGGAGAAACGCTTCTGGAAAACGGCGCGGAAATTTCCCGGGTACAGGAAACTATGGAGCGTGTAGCGAAGGCATATCATGCGGAGGAATTCAACGTCTATGTGTTGACTAACGCCGTGTTTGCCGGTGGAAAAGAAAACGGCGTGGAAAAGCGAATGGAGTTAAAGCACGTTCCCTCCAGCAGCATTCATTTTGGACGGATCTGTGCGGTAAACCAGCTTTCCAGGGAGATCGCCGAGGGAAAGCACAGCGTGGAAGAGGCTTTTGCCATTCTGGAAAAAATACGTTCCCTTCCCTATTCCTCTCTGCCTCTGGCGATCTTCGCCTGCGCCGTTGGCAGCGCAGCCTTCAGCTATCTGTTTGGCGGCAGCGGGTGGGACGCCCTTACCGCCTTTTGCTGCGGTCTGGTGCTGGAACCCTTTCTTCACTGGACAGGAAAGCACAAATTCTCCAAGTTTTTAACAAATCTTTCCGCCAGCGCTCTGGTCACACTGTGTGGCGCTGTGCTGCTGCTTTTGGGGCTGGGCCAAAATCTGGATAAGATCATCATCGGCTCCATTATCCGGCTGGTACCCGGTGTGGCGCTGACCACCTCCATTCGGGATTTCTTTAACGGGGACTATCTCAGCGGCACGATCCGCATGATCGACGCCGTTCTGGTAGGCGGCTGTATCGCCGTGGGCGTGGGTGTTGTGGTACGCCTGCTTTCTCCCCTGCTGGGAGGTGCGCTGCTGTGACTGATTTTCCCCTGCTGTTAAACTGGCTGTTTCAAACGCTGGTCGCTTTTTTGGCCACTATTGCTTTTTCCGTCATTTTTCACACTCCCAGAAAAGAATATCTGCTGACCGGGATCACCGGTGGCGTGGGCTGGCTTATCTACCTCATTGCCATGCATTTCGGCTGCGGCACGGTAGCCGCCTCCTTTTTTGCCACCGTGGCACTTGCCTGGCTTTCCCGTATTTTTTCCTTTGCCCACAAGGCGCCTGTTACGGTCTATCTGATCTGCGGCATTTTCCCGCTGGTTCCCGGCGCGGGTATTTACTACACCGGCTACCATTTCTTCATGAGTGATAACGCCCTGGCCCTCAGCAAAGGGCTGGAAACCATAAAGATCGCCATTGCCATTGCCCTGGGCATCGGCATTGTACTGTCCTTGCCACGGTTTTTCTTCACTTGGCGGAAGGGAAGTCGTTAGTTGTTAGTTATTAGTAGTTAGAGAAGGGAAGCTTCCATTTTGGTCATCCTGAGGAGCGTAGTGACGAAGGATCTCGTCCTTCATTCCTGGGTAAAAGGCCAAAAGGACGAGATTCTTCACCGAGAAAGCAAAGCTTGCCTTGCTTTCTGTTTAGCAACGACAACTGGAAAACCTTTTCCTTATTCTAACAACTAACATCTAACAACTAATAACTAAAAGGGGGAAGCGTATGCCTCTGCGCAGGGTCGTGATCGCGAAAAATGATGAAGGGCAGCGGCTGGATAAGTTTTTGACCAAAGCTTATCCCAATCTGCCGCAAGCCGTTCTCTATAAATGTATCCGCACAAAGGACGTGAAGCGAAATGGAAAGCGCTGCCAGATTTCCGACAGGCTTCAGGCGGGAGATGTGCTTTCCCTTTACTGGCAGGAGGAATTTTTCCAGAAGGAGGAGCGGGAATACGATTTTTTGAAGGCTCCCCTTTCCCTTTCCGTGCTATACGAGGACGAAAACATTCTGCTGCTGGATAAAAAGCCGGGACTGATCGTTCACCCGGATCAGAATTATCATTTTGATTCCCTGATTGCACGGGTACAGCACTATCTCTATGAAAAAGGAGAATACCGCCCGGAAACGGAAAATGCTTTCGCGCCGGCGCTTGTGAACCGGATCGACCGCAACACCGGCGGCATTGTAATGGCCGCCAAAAATGCCGAGGCGCTGCGGATCATGAACCAAAAGGTGAAGGATCGGGAAATGCACAAGCTGTACCTCTGTGTCGTGTGCGGGCGGCTTTCGGAAAAAGAGGGGTTACTCACGGGGTTTCTGGAAAAAAACGAAGCCCAGAACCGGGTCTACATCTCCAAAAAGGCCACAGAGAACTCAAAAAGCATTCGCACCAGATACCGGGTGTTGGAGGAGCGCCGGGATTTTTCCCTGCTGGAGGTGGAGCTGCTGACCGGCCGCACCCATCAGATCAGGGCACATTTCGCGTCTATCGGCCACCCTTTAGCCGGGGACGGAAAATACGGCAGAAACTCCCTCAATAAGCAGACAGGGTTTCCCTACCAGGCCCTATACTCCTATAAGCTCCGGTTTGATTTTTCCACAGACGCCGGTATTTTAAAGAACTTGAGCGGCCGGGAATTCACCGCCGAAAACATCTGGTTTCTGCCGGAATTCCAGCGATTTCCCAAATGATCCAAATGCAAAAGTCCCGGAGCGCGAACAAAACGCTCCGGGACTTTTTGATCTGTACTATTTTGTCCGCTTTTTCTCTGTGAGCAAAAGCTTTACTCCTTCATCGCCTTCCACGGCGTGGAGCACCTCCTGCCTGCGCAGCAGATGCAGCGTGACGGAGAGGATCAGATTACAGCAGGTAACAATGGCGAGGGTGAGCTTTCCCGCCCTGCCGCTTTTCCGTTTTGCCGGGGCCTTCCGCCCCGCGCCGGTTTTCTTCATATCGCGCCTCCTTCCCGGCAGCTCTGTTTTTTGCGCTGTCCGGTCAATCTCTGTATACAGCCTCTATCAGGTGATCCAGCAGGGGATAGATCCACTCCCGCAGCGGGGAAAAAGAAAAGCCCAGTTTGCCCGCAAGCTCCGTATTGATGGTATACCCGGTTTCCCCGTTGTAGGGTGCGGGATCGCCGCTTTCCGCTAAAGCAGGAGTTTTTCCCGTTTTCTCTGTGACATACTCCAAAATTTCCCGCAGAGAGATCGCCCCGGGGCTTGCTCCGTTGATGGCTCCCTGAAACTCCGTTTCTCCCAGAAAGGCCAGAAATTTTCCCGCTTCATCTGAGCGGACAAAGGCCATCGGCTTGCAAAGGTTATCGAGAAGCATCGCCTTTCCCGTGATAGTATGCTCCACATAAAAGAGGAGCCGCCGGGTGTAATCATCTTCCCCCACCACAAAGGGAAACCGCACTGCCACGGTCGGCTGCCGGGAATATTCCTGGACCAGAGCCCGTTCCGCCTGGCGCTTTCCCTCATCGTAGGGAAAATCCGCCCTGTCTCCCCAAATCACCGGCTTCGCCAGAGGGTCAAACTCCGGCTCCCTGGTATCCCAATGCTTTTCGTATACCGCCGTGCTGGAAATGGAGAGATATTTCCGGCAGGAAAGCTGGGGAAGCAGCCGCCTGACGTCATTGGAGCAATAGGCAAGGCTGTCGTAAACCAGATCAAAGGCTTTCCCGGACAATTCCTTCCTGAGGGAATCTTCGTTTGTTCGATCCAATTTCACCCGGTCCACCGCCCCGCCGAAGCTGTCTTCCGTGAGGCCTCTGTTTGCCAGGGTCACCTGATGGCCCCTGGAAAGCAGCGCCTGAACCAGGTGCCTTCCCATCATGCGTGTGCCGCCGAGAACCAGAATTTTCATAAAGCCCTCTTTTTTGCTCCAGATAAATCATTTTTTATATTCCTGCTCGCAATACTTGCAGCGATAGCGGTGAGCCTTTTCATCGCAGAGCACAAAAACCTGATCTACCTGCTCAATGCTGGTGATGCACCGGGGATTTTTGCAGGAGACGATATTGACAAGCTTTTCCGGCAGGGCAGGCTTTTTCTTTTCCACAAGCCTGCCGTTTCGAATGGTGCAAACCGTGGCGTTATCGTCGATAAAGCCCAGCACGTCCAGGTCGATATTCATTACGCCCTCGATCTTGATAATATCCTTTTTCCCGAATTTTTCGCTTTTGGCGTTTTTAATGATGGCCACACAGGTATCCAGCTTCGCAAGCTCAAGAAGCTCATAGATCCTCATCCCCCGGCCCGCGGTGATATGGTCGATGACAATGCCGTTTTCCAGGCTGTCGATATTCAGCACTTCTCATTCCTCCTTTTCCAAAACGCCGGGCGCAAGACCCAGCAGAGATAAAATCAGCGCCATACGGACAAACACGCCGTTTCTGGCCTGCTGAAAATACATGGCCCGGGGGTCCTCGTCCACCTCCTGGGCGATCTCGTTGACCCTGGGCAGTGGGTGAAGCACTCGAAGCTCTTTCTTTCCCAGGCTGAGCTTTTCCGGGGTGAGGATATAGGAATCCTTCAGACGGACGTAGTCCTCCTCGTTGAAAAAGCGTTCCCGCTGTACCCTGGTCATATAGAGAATGTCAAGCTCCCGCATGACCTCCTCCATGTCCCGCACCTCACGGTAGGAATGGCCGGAGGGCTCAATGACCTCCTTCAAAATATAGCCGGGCATTCTGAGCTCCTCCGGGGAGATCAAAACAAAGCGCACATCTTCATACCGCACCAGGGATTTCACCAGGGAATGAACGGTGCGGCCGAACTTCAAGTCTCCGCACAGCCCGATGGTCGCGCCGCTGATATTCCCCCTGCTTCGGTGAATGGTGAGCAGGTCAGTGAGAGTCTGGGTGGGGTGCTGGTGGCCGCCGTCCCCGGCGTTTATGACCGGGATCCCGGAATATCGGGAGGCCACATAAGGCGCGCCCTCCTTAAAATGGCGCATGGCGGCAATATCCGCATAGCCGGAGATCATGCGAATGGTATCGGCAACGCTTTCCCCTTTGGCGGCGGAGCTGTTTTCCGCCGAGGCAAAGCCCAGCACCTTTCCGCCCAGGCGCATCATGGCGGATTCAAAGCTCAGCCGGGTACGGGTGCTTGGCTCGTAAAACAGCGTGGCAAGAATTCTGCCGTCGCACTTGTGGGCATACTCCTCCGGGCGAGCGATGATGCTTTCCGCCAAGGTCAGCAGCCGGTCCGTTTCCTCCCTGGTAAGATCCAGAGGATCGATCAAATGACGCATTGCTTTTCCCTTCCTTTCCCGCCAGGCGTTTCGAGCGGCGCACGTTTCTTCCGCTTTTTACGCTCTGGCTATAGAAAAGCCCCTCCGGACACGCCGGAGAGGCTCTGCTGTTTTATTCCTCGTCCTCGTCTTCGGGGGCGTCCCAGTTGTGCCAAACGTTCTGCACATCGTCGCTGTCCTCCAGAAGATCCAGCAGCTTCTGCATTTTTTCCGCGATCTCCGAATCGGCGATGGCGGTGTAGGTATCGGGAACCATTTCCACCTCGGCAGAAACGAACTCGTACCCCTTCTTTTCCAGATCCTCCCGAACGCCGCTGAAATCGGCGGGTTCTGTGGAAATTTCAAACACGTCCTCATCCGCCGCGAAATCGGAAGCGCCTGCCTCCAGCGCATCGGTCATAACGGTATCCTCCGAAAGACCTTCTCGCTCGATGACGATCACGCCTTTCTTGTTGAACATGAAGGAAACGCAGCCGGTGGTGCCCAGGTTCCCGCCGAATTTATCGAAAGCGTGGCGCACATCGGCCGCCGTGCGGTTCCGGTTATCGGTAAGGGCCTCTACGATCACGGCCACGCCGGAGGGGCCGTACCCTTCATAGGTAACGTCCTCGTAATTATCCCCCGAACCGTCGCCCGCAGCCTTTTTGATAATGCGCTCAATGTTGTCGTTGGGAACGTTGGCGGCCTTTGCCTTGGCGATGCAGTCCCGCAAACGGGAATTTGCCGCCGGGTCAGCGCTGCCGCCTTCTTTTACCGCCACGGCCAGCTCACGGCCGATCTTTGTAAAGATCTTTGCTTTCGCGCCGTCCGCCTTTTCTTTTTTTCTTTTGATGTTGTTCCATTTGGAATGTCCTGACATACTTAAAACCGCCTTATACTAGATACTAGACACTGGACGCTAGACAAGGGCAATGGAGCTCGTTTTCTGCCTTTTTCTACCATCTCTGTCTTTGATTTTCAGCTTATCATAGCATAATTCGGGTGGGATTTCAAGAGCGGGCTTCTGCTTTTTTCTTCTTTTTCAGAAAGGAAGCAGGCCCAGGTGCTCCAGCAGGATCTTCAGGCCCAGCAGGATCAGGATCACGCCGCCGGCCAGCTCCGCCCTGCTTCTGTACCTTGCGCCGAACAGGCTTCCAACCTTGACGCCCGCGCCGGAAAGCAGAAAGGTGATGGCGCCAATAAAGAAGGCTGCTGTGCAAATATGTACCTGAAGGAAGGCAAAGCTCACGCCCACCGCCAGAGCGTCAATACTGGTGGCTATGGCCAGGGGCAGCATTTTTCGGAAGGATAAGGAAGCATCCGCCTCCTCTTCCTCCCTGGAAAACGCTTCCCGAACCATATTGCCGCCGATCACCGCAAGCAGCGCGAAGGCGACCCAGTGATCGATGGCGGTGATCGCGTCCTTGAACTGGACCCCCACCGCGTAGCCCACCACCGGCATCAGCGCCTGAAAGCCTCCGAACCACAAGCCCACCAGAGCCATCTGCAAGGGCCGCGCTCTCTTGAGCGCCAGCCCCTTGCAAATAGCCACGGCGAAAGCGTCCATCGAGAGCCCCACCGCCAAAATAAAAAGCTCCGCAATCCCCATTCCTTCCCAACCTTCCATTCAAAATACCTAACTAACAACTAACCGCTAAACACACTAAATGTCTCTGTTGTACTTCGCCATCGCCCGGTCAGAGGGAAAGAACCCGGCCCCGGCAATCATGCTCTAATCTAACAACTAAAAGCTAACAACTAAATACGCCAAATGTCTCTGTTGTACTCCGCCACCGCCCGGTCAGAGGAGAAGAACCCGGCCCTGGCAATATTGCTGAGCATCTTTTTCGCCCAGGCCGTTCTGTCCTCATAGGCCTCTAAAAGCTGTTCCTTCACTCGGATATAATCCTTCACGTCCAAAAGGGCCATGAACCAGTCCTTCCGGGTCATATCCCGGTACAGCCTGCCCAGGTTTTCCGGGTCGCCCAGCCGCATCAGCTGAGGGCTGATAAGGAAATCCAAAAGCTTCGTGATCTCCGGGTCTTCAGGATAAAACGCCGCCGGCGTGTAGCGGTCCGGCCCCTCCTCGTACAGGTGAATGACCTCGTCGCTGGAGCGCCCGAAAATGGCGATGTTTTCTTTTCCTACCAGCTCGCAGATCTCCACGTTGGCCCCGTCCATGGTGCCCAGCGTCACAGCGCCGTTCAGCATAAATTTCATATTGCCCGTGCCGCTTGCTTCCTTGGAGGCAAGGGAGATCTGCTCGGAAATATCACAGGCGGGGATCAGGTGCTCGGCCCAGGTGATATTGTAGTTTTCCACCATGACCACCTTCAGCCAGGAGCTGACCTCCGGGTCTTTTTCTATGAGCTTTTGCAGGCACAGGATCAGGTGAATGATATCCTTCGCGATGATATAGGCGGGGGCGGCCTTCGCGCCAAACAGCAGGGTAACGGGCCGCCGGGGCCTGTTTCCGGCCTTGATCTGCTGATATTTCCAGATAAGGTACAGGGCGTTCATCTGCTGCCGCTTATATTCGTGCAGGCGCTTGATCTGAATGTCGAAGATGGACTCGCTGTCTATTTCTATGCCGCTCTTTTCCAGCAAATACGTTTTCAGCTGTTCTTTTTTCCGCTGCTTTACGGCAAGCAGGCGGGAAAGCACCCCTTCGTCTTCCCGGTAGGCCAACAGCTTTTGAAGCTCCTCCGCGTCCTCTTTCCAACCGCTGCCAATCAATTCCGTGATCAGGCCGGAAAGCTCCGGGTCACAGTGCATCAGCCATCGGCGGAAGGTAACGCCGTTTGTTTTATTGTTGAATTTCTCCGGGTAAATGGCGGCAAAGTCCTTCAGCTCCGCATTTTTCAGGATCTCCGTGTGCAGGGCGGCAACGCCGTTGACGGAAAAGCCGTAATGGATATCCATGCGCGCCATGTGTACCAGGTCGTTTTCATCGATGATAGCCAGGGCGGGGGCCTGATACTTTTCCTTCACCCGGCGATCCAGCTCCCGAATAATGGGAACCAGTTGGGGAACCGCTTCCTCTAAATAATCCAGCGGCCATTTTTCCAGAGCCTCCGCCAAAATGGTATGGTTGGTGTAGGCGCAGGTCTGGCTTACAATAGAAATGGCCTCGTCCATGGAAATGCCGTCCTTTTGCAGCAGGCGAATAAGCTCCGGGATCACCATGGAGGGGTGGGTGTCGTTGATCTGGATCACCGCATGTTTGTGCAGATCCCGCAGGGCATAGCCCTTCTCCGCAAGCTCCTTCAGGATCAGCTGCGCGCCGCAGCTGACCATGAAATACTGCTGATACACCCGCAAAAGCCTTCCCGCCCGGTCGCTGTCGTCCGGGTAAAGAAACAGGGTAAGATTGCGGGCGATATCCTTCTTATCGAAATCGATCCCCTGCCGTACCAGACCCTCGTCCACCGTTTCCAGATCAAATAAACGCAGGCGGTTCACACCGTTTTCATAGCCGGAAACATCTAAATCGTATAAGACGGCCCGCAGCTCTCCGCTGGGAAAGGGCACGGTAAAGCGCACGTCTGTGGGCAGAAGCCAGCTCTGCTTTGTCAGCCACTGATCCGGCGCTTCCTGCTGCTTATAATCCCGAAAGCTTTGCCGGAACAGACCAAAATGATAGAGCAGCCCCACCCCATCGGCAGAAAGGCCCAGGGTGGCAGCGGAATCCAAAAAGCAAGCGGCAAGGCGGCCCAGACCGCCGTTTCCCAAAGAGGGCTCCGGCTCCAGCTCCTCGATCTGTGCCAGGGATTTTCCCGCTTCCCGGAGAACCTCCTTTACCTCTTCATAGAGCCCCAAATTGATCAAATTATTGGAAAGCAGCTTGCCGATGAGAAATTCGGCGGAAATATAGTAAAGCTTTCTATCCCCCTGAATGCGGGACGCTTTTTTCAGCCGCTCCTTGGTAAATGCCAGCAGACCGTGATAGATCGCGGCGTCTTCTGCGGCGGAAAGGCTTTCCGCCCCCTGCTCCTTCACCTTTTGCTCCAGTTCTTCTCTGACTGACATAAAAGCACCTCCTGTGTTACTGCCTGGCCCGCCCATAGAGCTCTGTGAGACGGGCAATTTTCTTTGCCAGCTCTTCTTCCGCCTGGCCCTTTGTCATGCGCCAGCGCCAGTTATCCCCACCCAGCGTGGAGGGTGTATTGATCCGGGCCTCGCTGCGCAGATCCAGATAATCCTGCATGGGAACAATGGCCAGATCCGCCACGCTGCCCAAGGCAGCGCGGATAAACGCCCAGTTGCCGTCCTTATCGCTGGTAAGTCCCAAATAGTCCCTGGCTGTGGCGATATCCGCCGGGTCCGCCGTGGAAAACCAGCCCCGCACCGTTTCATTATCGTGGGTGCCGGTATAGACCACACAGTTTTTGGGGTAGTTATGGGGCAGATAATCGCTTTCCTCCCTGGAATCAAAGGCGAATTCCAGCACCTTCATACCTGGATAGCCGCTGCTCTTTAAGAGACGGCGCACCGCCGGGGTCAGATAGCCCAGATCCTCGGCAATGATGGCGGCCCCGCCGAATTCCCGGTTGATGGCGTCCACAAAGGCCTTGCCCGGTCCCTTTCTCCAGCGCCCGTTTTTGGCGGTAGCGTCTCCGTAGGGAATGGCATAGTAGCTCTCCAGGCCCCGGAAATGATCGATGCGCAGTACGTCTACCAGGGTGAGATTCGCCTTCAGGCGCTTCAGCCACCAGGAAAAACCGTCCTTTGCCATTTCGTCCCAGCGGTACAAGGGATTCCCCCAAAGCTGGCCGTCCTCGGAAAAGGCATCCGGCGGGCAGCCTGCCACCTCGGTGGGCACATTGTTTTCGTCCAGCTGGAACAGCTCCGGCCTGGCCCACACATCGGTGCTGTCCATTGCCACATAGATAGGCGCGTCCCCAATGATCTTCACGCCCTTTTTGTTGGCGTACTTTTTCAGTTTGCCCCATTGCTCAAAAAATAAATACTGTACGAAAATGTAATAGGAAATATCCTCCGCGCACTGTGCCCGCCATTTTTTCAGCGCTTCCGGGCGGCGCATGCGGATCTCCTCGTCCCATTCGTTCCAGGGTTTCAGCCCCATTTTTGCCTTGACCGCCATATAAAGGGCATAGTCCTCCACCCAGGCTTTGTTTTTCCGGCGGAAGCTTTCCAGCGCCTTCTGGTTGGTAAAATTGGAAAAAGCCCTGCGCAGCACCTTTTCCCGGTTCTCATAAACGGTATCGTAATCTACCTGGCGCTTGCTTTTCCCCCAGGAGATCTTCTTGCACTTTCCTTTTTTCAGCAGCCCCTGCTCGCAGAGCAGCTCCAGATCGATAAAATAAGGATTTCCCGCAAAGGCGGAAAAACTTTGATAGGGGCTGTCTCCGTAGCTTGTGGGACCCAGGGGCAGCACCTGCCAATATTTCTGCTTTGCCTGAGCCAGAAAATCCACCCACTGATAGGCCGCTTTTCCAAAGGTGCCGATGCCGTATTTAGAGGGCAGACTGCTGACCGGAAGCAAAATTCCCGCCGACCTTGTTAACCATGTATTCTGCTTTGCCATACGCTGACCATACCTTTCCAGAAATTTCCAGGGCAACACCGCACAAAGACCGGCCAGAGACCTTTTTACACGATTTGCTTGCAGATGTTCCGTCATAGCGCACAATCTTTGTGTGATGCTGCCCCAGCCTGATAGAATTTAGTATATCATTTTTCCGGGGAAAGCCGCAACTCTTTTTTAGATAAATTTTCCAGTTTTCAAAAAAAGAAAAAGACTCTTTTGGAAATTTCGCCGCAGTTCCTTGTCTTTTGTCAAATAATGCGGGACGCGAAGCCTCCGAAAATGGGCAACACAAAAGCGGCAGGGAAATTCCCTGCCGCCATAAGGCTTTTTTACGGAACCTCTACCGTCCAGCCCAGGTCGTCCGGTATTTTTCCGGTTTGAAGCCCGGTCACGGTATCGTACAACTTCTGGCTGACCGGCCCGATGCCGCCGCCTGAAATTTCCATGACGGTATCTTCAAAACGCAGGGCGCCTACCGGGGAGATCACCGCAGCGGTGCCGCTGCCCCAGCATTCCTCCAGGGCGCCGGTTTTGGCTGCCTCCACCAGCTCCTCTACGGACACGCGGCGCTCCTCTACCTCCATGCCCCAGCTTTTGCACAGATCAATACAGGAAGCGCGGGTAACGCCGGGCAAAATACTGCCGTTCAGCATGGGCGTGACCACCTTGCCGGAGATTTTGAAGAAGATGTTCATAGCGCCCACCTCTTCAATGTATTTCCGCTCCACGCCGTCCAACCAGAGCACCTGAGAATAGCCCTCGTCGTGGGCTTTCATCTGGGCCTTCAGGCTGGCCACATAGTTGCCGCCTGTTTTCGCCTCGCCAATGCCGCCCCGAACAGCCCGCACATAATCGTCCTCGATCCAGATCTTCACCGGGTCAAGACCGCTTTCATAGTAAGCTCCGGAAGGAGACAGAATGATCATAAACAGATAATGATCGGCGGGACGCACCCCCAGAAAGGGATCGGTAGCGATCACAAAGGGACGAATGTACAGAGAGGTACCGGGCGCGGTGGGGATCCAGTCTTTTTCCACGCTGACAAGGGTTTTGAGGGCGTTCAGGAAATCCTCCTCCGGGATCTCGGGAATGCAGAGGCGGCGGTTGGAGTTGTTGGCCCGCTCAATATTTTTGGTGGGACGGAACAGCAGCGTGCGCCCGTCCTCCGTGCGGTAGGCCTTTAAGCCCTCGAACATCTCCTGCCCGTAATGGAACACCATGGCGGAAGGCTCCAGCTCAATGGCATGATAGGGCTCTATTCTGGGATCATGCCAGCCCAGCTCCGGGCTGTAGTCCATGATATACATATGGTCTGTAAATATTTTTCCAAAGCCCAGCCTGGACTGGTCCGCGGGCTTTGCTTTTGGCTGCTTTGTCAATGTGATCTTGATTTCCTGCATCCTGCTCGACCTCTCTTTCTTCCAAATCTTTTCTGTTTTCCCATTATAGCACTTTGCTCTAAAAATGCAAGTGGGGCTTCCCTTTCTTTCAAAAGCTTATTGACAGGCCCTTACAAAAGCGCGGAAAAGCTTTCTGCTGTTTTCCTCGCTTCGGTAGGAAAATTCCGGGTGCCATTGTACCGCCATGGCAAACCGATGCTCCGGCAGGTATACCGCTTCCGTGACGCTATCCGGTGCAGAGGCGGCAATTTTCAATCCCCGCCCCAGCGTTTTGACAGCCTGATGGTGATAGCTGTTCACCGCCATTTCTTCCGTGCCCACCGCCTGAAACAAGGGGGTGCCGGGAAGCACCTTTACCCGGTGTGCCGGCTTATCATAGGGCGGTGTCTCGTGATGGTTCACCTCGCTGGGGCATTCGGCTGGGATATCCTGATACAGATCGCCCCCCAACATTACGTTAAATAATTGCAAGCCCCGGCAAATATCAAAAAGGGGCTTTCCGGTTTCCAGCGCCAGGGGGAAAAACAGGCGCTCCATGCGATCTCTTTCCGGACAGATCACCCCGCACCGCCCGGAGCTTTCAGCGCCGTACAGGGCGGGCTCCAAATCATGGCCGCCGGGGAATAAAAAGCCATCGCACAGAGAAGCAAAGCGGAAAAGCGCCTCCTTCTCCTCCGTCAGCGGCAGGATCACAGAAGCGGCCCCCGCCTCCTCCAGCGCCTGCGGATACCCCGGCAGCATCCAATAGCTTTCCTTGTTTTCATCATAAAGTGAAACAATACCGATCAAAGGCTTCATGATAACGATCCTTCCTTTTTCCTGCTTCAAAATGAAATTTTCGGTATTCAGCATAGCATGGTTTTCCTGTTTTCGCAAGAACCGATGATCCACAATGGGATCTTCGCACGAGTTCCCAATGCTTTTTGCCGATTTTCATTTACATTTTCAAAGGTTTTCTGTATAATTTAAGGTAATCTATAGTAGGAGGCAACCTTTATGGCACTGATCCAATGCAATTTCTTTTCCGAATCCTTGATGCGCACAGTCCCCATTCAGGTGGTGCTGCCCACGGACAAAATGGTGTTCCCGGGCCAGCCGCAGCCGGAGGAAAAGCCCTTCAAGACTCTGTATCTGCTTCACGGCGTTTTCGGCAATTATACGGACTGGGTCTCCGGTACCCGGCTGCAGGCCTGGGCCCAGGACAGGAACCTGGCGGTGGTAATGCCCTCCGGGGACAACAGCTTTTATGTGAATAACGAAAAATCGAACGCCTTATACGGCTCCTTTATTTCCGAGGATCTGGTGGAATTTACCCGCAAAAGCTTTCCCCTGTCCCGCAAGCGAGAGGATACTTTTATCGGCGGCCTCTCCATGGGCGGCTTCGGCGCTATCGTAAACTGCCTTCAGCACCCGGAAACCTTCGGCGCGGTATGCGCCTTTTCCGCCGCCTTGATTTTGGATGAAGTGCCGAGCCACAAGGAATATACCGATTTCCTCATGACCAACCGGGGCTATTACGAATCTGTTTTCGGAGAGCTTGACCAGATCCGGGGAAGCCGGAACGACTATGATTTTCTGGCGGAGCAGGTGGCGAAGGCAGAAAGAAAGCCCCGCTTCTACATGGCCTGCGGCACGGAGGACGGCTTACTCCACCCAAACCGCGCCTTCCGGGATCATTTGCAGGAGCTGGGTTATGACGTTACCTGGGAGGAAGGCCCCGGCGGCCATGACTGGGTATTCTGGGACACGTACATTCTGCGGGCCATGGAATGGCTGCCTTTAGACAACGCCGTACAGGGCGTGAGCTCCGGACACGTTACGGAATAACGCCGGGCTTTTCCTTCCATAAACTCTGACGAAAGGGACGAATACAATGGCTTTAGTACATTTTAATTTTGAAAGTGAATGTCTGGGAAACAATACCGAGATCTCCGTGATCCTGCCGGATAAGCCCCGTACCTTAACTCCCGCTGAGTTTTACGGCAATGGCAAGCGATACAAGGTGCTTTGGCTGCTTCACGGCACCTTCGGCGACCACACCGACTGGCTCCGAAAAAGCAATATTGAACTGTACGCCTGCGAGAAGGATCTGGTGGTTGTCATGCCCAGTGGTTTGAATGCGAATTATGTAAACTGGCCCTCCTTTGCCACCGGCTACAACGCCTGGGATTATCTGTTTGAAGAGCTGATGCCGCTGATCTACGGCTGGTTCCCGGTTTCCGACCGCCGGGAGGACAATTTCATTGCCGGGCTTTCCATGGGCGGAGGCGGCGCTATGCAGTACGCCGCGGGGCGCCCGGAAAAATTTGCCGCCGCCGCGATCCTCTCCTCCGCCCCCTCAAACCTTCACGAGCTGGATCTGAACGCCTCCAGCGGCACGCCGGCCTTTGACCGCCGCCTGAAAAACGCGGTGGAAAATTTCGGCGGCATGGAAGGATATCTGAATTCTCCTGTCAATGTGTGGGATCGTCTGCCGGAGCTCAGCAAGGCGGGCGTTCTGCCCAGACTCTACTTCTGCTGCGGGAAAAACGACTTTTTGTATGACCGCTACCAGAAATTCAAGGACTACGCCCGGGAGATCGGCCTTCAGGCCACCTTTGAGGAGGCGGAGGGTTACACCCACGAATGGCGGTTCTGGGATCTCTTTATCCAAAAGGCCCTGGTGTTCTTCGGGCTGGAGGAAAGCGGTCAGGGAAATCCGTTTTGACGCGGGAAATTGTCAAACTGAACTCCGTAAATGGCTCGAAACCGGCAGCTGAATTTTTAGCTGCCGGTTTGTTTTGCCGGCACAAATTTTCCCTTTTCCCGAAAATTTCAGATTTTTTCTTTTCTTTTTTCTCTAAAAGCGGTATACTGGATTCAACTTTTTATTTTGCCGGGGGTACTTTATGAAAACAGAAAAGAAACGGCTTGTGATCAAGGTGGGCACCTCTACCCTTACCCACAGCTCCGGCAGCCTGGATCTGCGGGGCATGGAGCGGCTGGTGCGGGTGCTTTCCGATCTCAGCGGCAGCGGGTATGAGGTGATTTTGGTGACCTCCGGCGCCATTGCCGTGGGAACGGCCCGTTTGGGCTTTGCGGAGCGCCCCCGGGAGCTGCGGTTCAAGCAGGCGGCAGCAGCGGTGGGCCAATGCCGCATGATGCACCTTTATGACAAGCTTTTTTCGGAATATAACCGCTCCATGGCCCAGATTCTGCTGACCGGAGAGGACGTGGAGATTCCGGAGCGGAGAGAGCACCTGCAAAGCACCTTTTCCGCCCTGCTGGAACTGGGAGTGATCCCGGTGGTAAATGAAAACGATTCCGTTTCCTCCGCCGAGATCGAAACCGGGCAGCAGAAGGTGCTGGGAGATAACGACACCCTTTCCGCCATGGTGGCGGCCCTCTGCGGCGCCGGCCTTTTGGTACTGTTCAGCGATATTGACGGCCTTTACAGCGCCGACCCCCGGCAGCACCCGGAGGCGACCCTGCTCCACCACGTTTCGGAGCTGACCCCGGATATTCTGGAAATGGCCGGAGGCGCAGGCACCTGGCGGGGAACGGGCGGCATGGCCACCAAGCTTTCCGCCGCCCGCATCGCCATGGAAGCCGGCTGCGACATGGTGATCACCAACGGCGCGCGGATAGAGGAATTGTATGATATTGTGGAGGGCAAGGAGATCGGGACCCGGTTTTCAAAGCGCCGGCCCGAAGAAAAGGAGGCTTCCCTATGAATTCCCTGTATTCCCAGGGCGCGGCGGCAAAGGCTGCTTCCCGCCTTTTGGCCCTGGCCGGAACAGAGCAAAAGAACCGGGCCCTGGAGGCCATGGCCCAGCTGCTCACCGCCCGGCAGGAGGAATGGCTGAAAGCCAACGCCGAGGATATTGCCGCGGCCAAGGCTTCCGGTATGAGCGCCTCCCTTTTAGACCGCCTGACTCTGACGCCGGAGCGCGTTTCCGGCATTGTTTCCGCTTTGCGGGAGGTGGCGGCCCTGCCGGACCCCATTGGCAAAACAGACCGCATGGAAACAAGGCCCAACGGCCTTATCATTGGGCGGCGCAGGGTTCCCCTGGGTGTGATCGGCATTATTTTCGAGGCAAGGCCCAATGTTACGGTAGACGCGGCGGCCCTTTGCCTGAAATCCGGCAACGCCTGCATTTTGCGGGGCGGCAGCGAGGCCATTCACAGCAATCGGGCCGTAACCGCTTTGATCCGGGAAGCGCTGGAAAACTCCGGGCTGCCCGCAGACTGCGTTTCCCTGGTGCAGGATACCGGTCGGGAGACCGCCGTAGAGCTGATGCACCTGAATGAATTCATCGATGTGCTGATCCCCCGGGGCGGCGCGGGACTGATCCGCGCGGTGGCAAAGGAGGCAAGCGTGCCTGTGATCCGCACCGGAGAAGGCGTTTGCCATGTGTATATCGACAAAGACGCCGACCTGGAAATGGGAGCCGAGATCCTCTACAACGCAAAATGCTCCCGGCCTTCGGTGTGCAACGCGGCGGAATGCGTGTTGATCCACAGGGAGCGGGCGGCGGAATTTCTGGAAAAGGCTCTTCCCCTGCTGAATCGCCGCAAGGTGGAGCTTCGGTGTGACCCGGAGGCGCTGGCGCTTCTGAAGGAACGGGGCGCACCTGCCTCGGAAAGCGATTGGGACGCGGAGTATGGCGAGCAGATCCTGGCCGTTCGCCTGGTTGGCGATCTGGAGGAGGCCATAGAATTTATCCACCAACACGGCACAGGCCATTCCGAATGTATTGTAACAGACAGCTACCGGGCCGCCCAGCATTTTCTGGACGCAGTGGACGCGGCGGCGGTCTATGTAAACGCCTCCACCCGCTTTACCGACGGCGGGGAATTCGGCCTGGGCGCGGAGATCGGCATTTCAACCCAAAAAATGCACGCCCGGGGCCCCATGGGCCTGGAGGAGCTCACCTCCTGGAAATATGTGGTTTACGGGAACGGGCAGATCAGAGGCTAGAGGCCGAATGCTGGAAAAGGGCTTAAGGGCATTTGGTCCCTTTGCTTTATCCAAAACGGCAATCTGCCATTCATTTTTTTAGAAAAGAGGGCTTGTTATGGGCGAGCGTTTGAACAGGAATAAGACAACACTGGGATTTCTAGGCGTTGGAAACATGGGCGGGGCGCTGGCAAGGGCAGCCGCAAAGGTGGTTTCCCCGGATCGCATTTTTCTGAGCAACCGCACCCCCGCAAAGGCGGAGACCTTGGCAGCGGAGCTGCACTGCGCCGCTGCCGACAATCTGACCGTTGCCAAAACGGCGGACTATCTGTTTCTGGGGGTAAAGCCCCAAATGATGGCGGAGCTTCTGGAAGAGATCGCCCCAGCGCTCCATGCCAGGCAGGGCCGCTTTTTGCTGGTCTCCATGGCGGCGGGGCTTTCCATCGAGCGGATTCAGGAGCTTGCGGGCGGAGATTACCCTGTGATCCGCATTATGCCTAACACCCCTGTTTCCATTGGGGAAGGCATGATTTTATATGCCTGCAGCGAATCTGTAACACCGGAGGAACTGGCGGACTTCCGTGAAATGATGTCGAAAGCGGGGCTGCTTTCTCCCCTGGCGGAATCACTGATGGCCGCGGGAGGCGCTGTGGCCGGGTGCGGCCCCGCCTTTGTGGATCTCTTTTTGGAGGCTCTGGCAGACGGCGGCGTAGCCTGCGGCCTTTCCCGAAAGCAAGCGCTGGAATTCGCCGCGCAAATGACCGTGGGCGCCGCCCGATTACTGCTGGAAACCAAAGAGCACCCCGGCGCGCTGAAGGACGCGGTGTGCTCCCCCGCCGGCTCCACCATTCAAGGAGTGCGAAAGCTGGAGGAAGCAGGCTTCCGGGGCGCGGTGATAAACGCGGTGATCGCGGCGGAGGAAGTCAGCCGGAACCACTAGGCCGGGTTTCTCCATGTGGAAAAGAAAAGCGGAATGAAATGAGCAATGAGCAATTAAGGGCAAGATTCTTCGTCAAGAAAGCTATAGCTTTCTGTGTTCCTCAGAATGACAAGAGGGCAGTTCGTACAATAAATTGGAATTTAGCAATTATCCGCTCACTTCCCACCTGTCATTCTGAACGAAGTGAAGAATCTCGTCCTTTGTCCTTTTGCTCTGGAATTAAGGTCGAGATTCTTCGTCAAGAAAGCTATAGCTTTCTGCGTTCCTCAGAATGACAGAGAAGGGGACTGTTCGGTAAACTGGAATTTGCAGGGCTAACGAATAGCAGAAACCCTTGCCTCCCCTGAATAGGGGAAACAGACTGCTTCGCAGTCTGCGGGGACCGCCGATAGGGTGAGCGCGTCCCGGTGGGGGGAAGGTCTCCAGTGGAGACCGCTCTGACCCGACCGAGCCGACAGGCGAGAAAGCCAAGGGTGTGCGATAAACTACAATTTATCGCATCACGATTTATTGTTCTTCCCCCCTCTTCATTGCTAATTGCTCATTGTCTATAGCTTTCTGCATTCTCTAGCATCTACTATCCAGCATCTAAAAACGCCAAGGGACTGTTACAAAGTAACAGTCCCTTGGCGTTTTTACCCGATTCTTCCTACCCCCTGGCCTCTTTGACCAGCCTTCTGGAGTTCCTGCATAGCTGGGTGATTTCTTCCCAGCTTTGCCCTTCGATCAGGCTTTCTGTGACCATGTAGGAGCCGCCGCAGGCGAGGATCACCGGGCAGGAGAGGTACTCCTTCAAATTCTGAAGGGAGATCCCGCCAGTGGGCATGATGCGGAACATGGAAAAGGGCGCGCTCATAGCTTTGATCTTGGGGAGCCCGCCGGACTGCTCTGCCGGGAAAAATTTCAGCACCTCCAGGCCGTATTTCAGCGCCGCGTGATAATCGGTGGGCGTGGTGCAGCCGGGATAAATAGGAAGGCTCCTCTTTTGGCAGTATTCTACCAGGCTGCCGTCAAAGCCGGGCGTTACAATGAACTCCGCGCCGGCGGCCTGGGCCGCGTCCACCTGTGATTCTGTCAGCACGGTACCGGCCCCCACCAGCATTTCCGGGCAGGCTTCCTTCATCAGGCGAATGGCCTGATCCGCTCCGGCGGCACGGAAGGTGACTTCCGCCACAGGAACATCTCCGGCGCAAAGAGCCTGGGCAAGCGCCGCAGCGTCCCGCTCCGGGTGGTTCAGCTTAATGACCGGAACGATCCCCAGTTCTTCGATCTTCTTATCTAACGCATTCATTTTTCTTCTCCTCCTATACGCCGGAATAAGCGGAAAATCCGCCGTCTATGGGCAGCACCACACCGGTGATAAAGCCCGCGGCCTTTTCGTTCAGCAAAAACAGCAGGCCGCCCTCCAGCTCCTCCGCTTCCCCAAACCGACCCATGGGCGTGGCCGCCAGAATCTTTCCGGTACGGTCTGTGGGAGAGCCGTCCTCGTTCCAAAGGAGCTTCGCGTTTTGCTTTGTGGAAAAAAAGCCGGGCGCAATGGCGTTGACCCGGATCCCGGCCTTTGAGAAATGGACGGCCAGCCACTGGGTAAAATTGGAAACCGCCGCCTTGGCCCCGGAATAAGCGGGGATCTTCGTCAAAGGCGTGTAGGCGTTCATGGACGAAATATTGAGAATACTGCACCCGGCTCTTCCCAGCATCTGCCGGGCAAAGGCCTGGGTGGGAAGCAGGGTTCCCAGAAAGTTCAGGTCAAACACAAAGCCCACGCCCTCTGCTTCCAGGTCGAAAAAGCTTTTGGTGTCTCCGTCCAGATCCCCCGGCTCATAATATTCTTTATCCGTGGTGGCCTGGGGATTATTGCCCCCCGCGCCGTTTATCAGAATATCGCAGGGGCCAAGGTCTGTTTTCACCTGCTCTGCCGCGGAAAGGCATTCTTCTTTTTTCAGCACGTTGCAGGAGTAGGCCTTTGCCGTGCCTCCCTCCGCCCGGAGCTCCGCCGCCACAGCTTCGGCCGCTTCCACATTTAGGTCCAGCAGGGCTACCCTGGCTCCGGCCCGGGCCAGCACCCTGGAAAAATGGCTGCAAAGCACGCCGCCCGCCCCGGTGACCACCGCCACCTTGCCGGAGAGATCGGTATTCAGAACATTTTGTTTCATTTGCGTTCACTCCTTTTTGAGACATTCTAATGGATGCACATTTCACAAGGGCGTTTACTGATCTTCCTGATAAAAGCAATCCATCGTCCACTTGATGGGATTTTCATCAATGTACTTCCATATTTTCTGATATTCCTTTTCATTGCGAATAACATGGTCGTGAAAAGAGCGTTGAAACAAATTTGCGTCCTGCCCACACACACGGGTAGTAAGTGATTTATAAGCGCCTATCACATTTGGCACTGTAGGGGAGGAGCTTGCTTCTCCCGCCTCTCTTCTGATTTGAAGAAGGAAATGGATATGATTTGGCATGATAACATACTTATCAACCGTTATGGAAGGAAACCGTTGTTCCAAGGCTTGCATTTGCTCTTCTGCAACTTTTCCGTATTGCGATAACCTGTTCACGGGAGAGGGGGGAAGATTGTCAGTGGCAATCGTTCTGAACCGAACTCGCCTGTCGGCTCAGACATTGCCGGACGCGCCCCACTGGGGCACAGCAACCGAAGCGAAGACTAAGCCCCTCCCCTACGATAAGTGATAGGGTACATTGCTTTTCGCGTGTGCATATCGTTATAAAATAAGCGCCTGGTTGGCTATAGTCACAGTTCGGAAGGCGAGCTGATTTTCTTTTTACTAAATCCTTCCGCTTTTCATTACCCATTCTTTTGCACTTTTTCACAGGCTTCGAAAAGGCCGTTTAGGTAGGCGGCGCCCAGGGCGCGGTCGAAAAGGCCGTAGCCGGGCTTGCCGGTTTCGCCCCAAATCATTCTGCCGTGATCCGGGCGGACATATCCTTCATAGCCCGCGTCCGCTAGAGCTTTTACGATCTCGTACAGATCCAGGCTGCCGCAGGAGGAAAGGTGGGCCCGCTCTTCAAAGGAGCCGTCCTCCAAAATTTTGACATTTCGGATATGCATGAAAGCGATCCGCTCCATTTGGGCGTATTTTCTCACCATGGCCGGGACATCGTTGCTTTTCGCGCAGCCCAGGCTGCCGGTACAGAGGCAAAGGCAGTTGCTGGGGCTGTTCGCCAGTCCGAGAAAACGATCCAGGTTTTCCTCGCAGGTAATGATCCGGGGCAGGCCGAAAATGGGATAGGGCGGGTCGTCCGGGTGAATGGCCATTTTTACACCACAGGCTTCCGCCACCGGGATCACTGCTTTTAGAAAGCGTTCCAGGTTTTTCCAGAGCCCCTCTTCCCCCAGCTCACTGTAGGCGGAAATCAGCTCCCGCACCTGCTCCTGGGTGTAGCTTGCGTCCCAGCCGGGAAGATGGATATCATCGTGAAGGGGATCCAGGCCCTTCAGCTGCTCCCAATACATGACAAGGCTGGTGGAGCCGTCGGCGGCTTTTTTATCCAGCTGGGTACGGGTCCAGTCGAACACCGGCATAAAGTTATATGTGATGCATTTTACACCGTATTTGGCACAGCGCCGGACATTTTCACAATAGTTTTCCAGTAAAGTATCCACTTCTCCCCTGCCCAGCTTGATATCCTCGTGGACGGGAATGGATTCCACCACATCAAACACCAGACCGTGCTCCTCACAAGAGCTTTTGATCCACGCCAGGCTTTCCTCCGGCCAGACCTCCCCGGGCTTCACGTCATACACGGCGGAAACGATGGAGCGCATACCGGGGATCTGGGAGATAGATTCCAGAGAAACGGGGTCTT
Source organism: Neglectibacter caecimuris (assembly GCF_034335015.1). Taxonomy (NCBI): domain Bacteria; kingdom Bacillati; phylum Bacillota; class Clostridia; order Eubacteriales; family Oscillospiraceae; genus Neglectibacter; species Neglectibacter caecimuris. The sequence goes on from NZ_JAWXXK010000008.1 coordinate 168,319, forward strand.
CCGCGCCGTACCACCGAAAAGACAGCTTTTCCTTCACAGCTTTCCCTCCAATCCAAAATAGCGAACCGCGTTGTAATAGCAGATATCCCGCACCAGGCCGCCCAGCAGGGGGATATCATTGGGGCATTCCCCGCTTTCCACCCAGCTGCCGATGAGGCCGCAGAGGATCCGGCGGAAATACTCGTGGCGGGTATAGCTCAAAAAGCTGCGGGAATCGGTGAGCATGCCGATAAAATTTCCCAGCAGGCCAGTGCTGGCAAGGCTTGTTAAATGCTCCGTGATCCCCTGTCTGGTATCGTTGAACCACCAGGCGCAGCCGTGCTGGAGCTTTCCGGGGATCGTGCCGTCCTGGAAGGAGCCGGCCAGGGCGTCCAAAAAGGCGTTGTCGTTGCCGTCCAGGCTATAGAACACGGTGCGAGGCAGATATCCGCCGGCATACATGGCGTTCAGCAGCTGCCGCAGGGCTTCCGTGCCGTTGTGGGGGCCGATGCAATCAAAGCCGGTATCCGGGCCCACTGCCCGCAGCATGGTGGAGTTCGGGTTCCGCATGCAGTTATAGTGGAGCTGCATCACCCAGCCCCGTTTTGCGTATTCCCCAGCGCAGAAAAGCAGCAGCGCCGTTTTCACGGCTCCGCCCTCCGCTTCCGTAAGCGCTTCCCCGGCAAGCCGCTTTTTGATGGCGGCGTCTACTGCGGAGCGCTCCGCCGGGACAAAAATCATCTTATCCAGCCCATGGTCGCTGGCCCGGCAGCCGCAGGCATCGAAGCGATCCATTCGCCGCTTCAGGGCCTCCTCCAGGGAAGCAAGGTCGGTAATACCAAGCCCCGCCGCAGCGGACAACCGGGTGAGATACTCCCGCCATTCCTCCTTTTCCGGCTTCAGGGCCTGATCGGGACGAAAGGAGGGCGCGACCACGGTGCTAAAGGAAGGATCCCCTTGCAGCTTTTCGTGGTATTTCAAGGAATCGGCAGGGTCATCCGTAGTGCCGATAAAGGCTACCTTGCTTTGGCGGATCAGGCCCCGGACACGCAGCTCCTCCTGCCGGAGCTTAGCTTCGGAAAGCTCCCACACCTCCTGGGCGGTTTCTCCGGTAAGCGCCCCGGTATAGCCAAAATAATTTTTCAACTCCAGGTGGCACCAGGGAACCATAGGGTTTCCCATGGCCTTTGGCAGAAGTTCCGCGAATTTCTGGAATTTTTCCCGGTCCGGCGCGTTCCCCGTAATGTATTCCTCGCTGACACCGTTGGCCCGCATCAGCCGCCATTTGTAGTGGTCGCCGGAAAGCCAGACCTGAGCAAGATTCTCAAAGCGCTTGTTTTCCCAAATTTCCTTTGGGCTCACATGGCAGTGGTAATCTACAATGGGCATTTCCGCCGCGTACTCGTGATACAGCCTTTGCGCCGCCGCAGTGGGCAGCAGAAAGTTTTCTCCTAAAAAGCGATCCATTTCGATCGGCTCCTTCCCTGTTTGCCGTAGTCTGTTCTAAAACAGGCTCCGGGGCTATTGTACTATAAAACGCTTCTGTTTGGAAACCTTTTATTCCAAAAGCTTCCCGCTGTTTGGAACAGCGGGAAGCTTTTTCAGGAACCGCAGCAACAGAACGACTCCCACCAGCGACATGCAGACCTCGGAAACCAGCTGGGCCAGGGAAAGACCGTAAAGCGGGAGGAGCCAGTTTAAGAGATACAGGGCCGGGATCTCCAGCACGGCTTTGCGCAGCAGGGCCATCAGCAGGGAAAGGGGCCCCTTCCCCACGGCCTGGAATACCCCCACCGCCAGAAAATCCATGGCGAGAAAGGGGACGGAGATCGCCATACCCCGCAAAAACCAGCTGCCGTATTCCACTGTTTGGAGGTCTTGCATAAAGGCCCGCACGATGGGCTGAGAGCAAAGGCAGCAGACCAGGGCCATCACGGACAGCACAGAGCCGGAAAGCAGAGCGGTAAACCGCAGGGTCTTTTTCATGCGCTCATGGAGCTTTGCCGCATAGGTATAGCCGATCAGGGGCATAACGCCCTGAGAAATTCCGTTTCCGATATACCAGGGAACCATGCTCACCTTGGAAGCGATCCCCATGGCGGCCAGCGCCGCCGCCCCGTAGGGTGCTGCCAGGTTATTGAGCAGCATATGGCTCACTACATTCAGAAGGTTTTGGATAGAAGCGGGCACCCCCACCACACACACGCCTTTTACGATCCCCTTGCGCAGCGTGAATTCTTTGGGGGAAATACACACATAGGTGGTTCGCCTCTGTAAAAAGAGATATCCCAGGAAATAGAGTACCGCACCGCAATTGGAAAGGAAGGTGGCAAGGGCCGCGCCCTCTGCTCCCATACCGAAGCCGCCAGGAAGAATAAACAGCGGGTCTAACAGCATATTGAGCACACAGCCGCTCATGGTGCCGATGCTGGCGTGCAGGGTGGCCCCCTCCGAGCGGATCAGGTAAGCCATGACCACATTCAAAATGGAAGGCGTAGCCCCCAGGCAAACGGTCCAGAACAAATAGCTTTGTGTGGCGGAGGCAGTGGAGCTGTCCGCCCCCAAAAGAGAAAGCAGGGGGCTCATTAAAAGCGCGCAGAAAACAGAATAGAGAATTCCGCAGAACAGGGAGCCGTAAAAGCCAAAGGCAGAGCTTTGCCGAAGGGTTTTAAAATCCTTTTGTCCCAAGGCCCGGCTCATCATGCTGGAGCTGCCCACACCGAACAGATTGTTTACCGCGTTAAAGGCCAGCAGCACCGGCGCCGCCAGCGTGACCGCCGCCGTCTGTACGGGATCGTTCAGCATACCCACAAAATAAGTATCCGCCAGGCTGTATAAAAGCGCCACCAGGTTGCTGGCGATGGTGGGAATGGAAAGCACAGCCACGGCCTTTGAAATTTTTTCCCGCTCAAACAGCTCGAGCTTTCTTTCGTTTGTCATTTGTTTTCTCCTTTCAAAACCGTGCAAGGCTTGCGGCGTGTCCTTTCGTATTTTCCGGAGAGCATGGCATATAATGATACTATTACAAAACTGCCCGGAAAGGACTGTATATCATGATACGTTGGAAGCCCTTTTGGATCAATCTTCTTCTGCCCCTGGCAGTAGGCGGACTTTCCGCTTTTCTCACCGCCGATTCCATGGAGGTTTATCAAGCTCTTCGCCAACCTCCCCTTTCGCCTCCCGGCTGGCTTTTCCCCATTGTGTGGACCATTCTCTACGTGCTGATGGGGATCACCGCCTACCTTGTCTGGGTGCGGGACAGCACAGGAAGAAACGGCGCGCTGCTTTTCTACGGGCTTCAGCTGGCCTTTAATTTCGTTTGGACCCTGATCTTTTTTAACCTGCAAAATCACGGCCTTGCCCTGCTCTGGATCCTGATCCTCTGGGTGCTGATCCTCATTACCACCGTCCGTTTCTTCCGGGAAACAAAGGCGGCGGGCTGGCTGATGGTTCCCTACCTGCTGTGGGTCAGCTTTGCCGTGTATCTCAATGCCGGGGTGTGGCTCCTGAACCGCTGAGCCTATTCGCTGAGAGCGGAACGGGCGGCCAGAATAAACCGGGAGCGATCCAGGGGATCTACCCCCATGCGCGCTCTCACCTGCCCCATTCCCTCGGGGCAGTCCTCATAGTGAGAAAACCGGGAGCCGTACACGCCGGTACCGGCGGTACAGGCGGCAAACTCCACCGGAAGATCCATGGCTTCCGCAGCGGGCACCACCGCTTCCAGGCGGAATCTTCCCTCGCCTGTTTCAGGCGTATCGAACCGGGAGCGATGGGCGACCAGCAGGCTCACCGTTTTCCCCAGATATTCCTCCGGAGCGGTAAATTCCGCCTTCAGCATGGGCTCCAAAAGCTTGGTTCCCGTATTGCGCAGGCCGTCCATGATCCCCATGGGCGTGGCTACAAAGAAATCCAGCGGGTGGGTATGTACATTGTGAGATTCTCCATCAATCAGCGTCACCCGCAGATCTGTGACCTGCCAGCCGGAAAGCCCCTGCTCCAGCGCCCGGGGAACCGCGGTTTCCACATGGGCCTGATACCGATAGGGCAGCCGGTTGGGCGGCACCTTACAGACATATTCAAAGCCGGAGCCCCTGGGCAGCGGTTCAATGAGGAACCGTACCACCGCCCAACAGGGCTTGGGCATGGTATAGGCTTCAAAGCCTTCTCCCGCTTTAACCGGAGTTTCCCGATAGATGACAGAGGGCTCCCCAAACCGCGCGGAAAGCCCCCAGCGCTCCTTCAAAAGCGCTTCCAGCACCTCTGCCTGGATCTTTCCGGTCAGCCGCAGCCAGACCTCCCGCTTTTCCCGGTTCCATTCGCACCGAAGGGCGGGGTCCTCCTCCTCCAGCTGATACAGAGCTTCCGTCAGGCCGGGCAGCTCCTCCGGCTTTTCCGGCTCCACCCGGCAGAGCATCAGGGGCTCCGCCAGCCGGTATTCCCGCAGGCCCGGAAGCTCGCTGCCCAGCAGGTCTCCCGCCCGCACGGAGGAAAGGCCGTATACCACAGCAATATCGTTTGCCTCCGCCGCTTCCGTGTCCTCCAGCCGCCGTCCCTCCACTTTCCGTATTCTGGATATTTTTTCCGCCGGGGCATCCTCCTGCCCGGCGGCTTTTCCGTTTTGCAGCACTGTTACCGCCTGGCGGTTTTGCAGTGTACCTGAAAACAGCCTCACATAGGCGGCTTTCCCCAGAGCGGGGTCCCGCTCTACCTTATAGACCCGGGCGCACAGGGCTTCCCCCGGCACAGGCGCTTCCCGCAGAAGCCCACACAAGGCGTCCAGCAGTTCCGGTACGCCCCGCCCGTATTTGGAGGCCCCGCAGAAGGCAGGCAGAAGCTGCCCATTTCCAATTTTCTCCTCCAGGCTGTCCCGCAGGGAGGCCGGGGCTTTTTCCCCGCCGGAAAGCAGCTCCTCCAAAAGACAGTCGTCCCCGCAGGCCAGAACAGCCCGTTCCAGCCAAGCGGGATCGCTGGAAGCTATGGGACAAACAGCCGCCGCTTCTGTGCCCTCCCCTGTGGCCGCGCAAAAAGGCAGGCAGGGGATCCCCACTTCCCGCTCCACTTGGGAGAGCACGCTTTCCCAATGGCTTCCGGCACGATCCAGCTTATTCAAAAAAAGAAAGCAGGGCAGCCTTGCCCGGCGGAAGGCCTCCAGCAGCATTCTGGTTTGGGGCTGTACCCCTTCCACGGCGGACACCACCAAAACCGCAGCGTCCAGCACGGAAAGAGAGCGCTCCACCTCGCTTAAAAAATCGGCGTGGCCCGGCGCGTCAATCAAATTCAGCCGGACGCCCTTCCACAAAACGGAAGCGCAGGCCGTGCGCACGGAAATGCCCCGCCTGCGCTCGATCTCCATGGTGTCCGTGCTGGCGGTACCGTGATCCACGCTGCCTGCGACGCGGATCGCGCCGCTTTGAAACAGGATCTGCTCGGTCAGCGTGGTTTTCCCCGCGTCCGCATGGGCCACGATCCCCAAATTCAAGATTTTCCGCTTTTTTTCTTCCATATGGCAAGCCGCGCTCCAAAACTTAGTAGTTAGTTGTTAGATGTTAGTTGTTTTAGAAAAGGGCGTTTTCGATATCCAGTACCTAATATTTAATATCTAGTATATCATGGTATATGGGAAAAGAAAAGTTGAAAAAACTTTTCTTTTATGCTATACTATAACGCAAATCTATAGAAAAGGTAGTGGTTTTTCCTTTTATGGACAGTCACAGTACGACGCTTATTTTGATTTTACTCGTTCTTGTCATTCTTTCCGGGTATTTTTCCGCCACGGAAACGGCGTTTTCTTCTCTGAACCGGATCCGCCTGAAAAATCTTGCGGCAAACGGGAACAAGCGGGCGAAGCTCACCTATGCCCTTTCGGAGAATTACGATGAACTGCTTTCCACTATTTTGGTGGGAAACAACCTGGTAAACATCGCTTCCACCGCCATTGCCACGGTGCTTTTCACCTCCGCCCTGGGGGCAAGCGCCGGGCCTACGGTTTCCACCATTGTGATGACCGTGGTGGTGCTGATCTTCGGTGAGATCAGCCCGAAAAGCCTGGCAAAGGAAAATGCCGAGAGTTTTGCCATGATCTCCGCTCCGATGATCCGCATTCTCATTGTGCTGCTGAAGCCCATAAACTTTTTCTTTACACAGCTGAAAAAAGGGCTGAAAAAGTTGTTCCGGGTCAGCTCCAGTCATTCTGTCACAGACAGCGAGCTGCTGACCATTGTGGAGGAAGCCGAACAGGAGGGCGGCATTGACGAGGACGAAAGCACCATGCTTCGCAACGTTATTGAATTTGACGATATTGAAGCCATCGATATCATGACTCCCCGGGTGGATGTGGAAGCCATCTCAAAGGACACGTCCAAGGAAGAAATTGCCCGGCTGTTCCGGGAAACCGGCTACTCCCGGCTTCCGGTATACGAGGAAAGCATCGACAGCATTATCGGCGTGATCCATGAGAAAAACTTTTACGCTTATGTATGGGGAACAGAAAATTCCATTGAGAGCATTTTGAAGCCTGCGGAATTTATTCCTCCCGCTATGAAAATCTCCGCGCTGCTGAAGCTGTTACAGCAAAACAAGCTGCACATGGCGGTGATCGTAGATGAATTCGGCGGCACCGAGGGGATCGTCACCCTGGAGGACGTGATCGAAGAGCTGGTGGGCGAAATTTGGGATGAGCACGATACCGTGATCCAGCAGACCTTTCAGAAGCTCGGCGAGGATACCTATCAGATCCACTGCTCCGCCGATTTGGACGATTTGTTTGACTTTTTCCACATTCAGTGTGAGACAGAGGCCTCCACCATCAATGGCTGGTTCACGGAAAATCTGGACCGCATTCCGGAAACGGGAGATTCCTTTGAATATGAGGGGCTGCTCTTCACCGTGATCAAGGCGGAAAATAACCGTGCGGAGGAGATCACCGTAAAGGGAGAGCCTTTGCCGGAAAAACAGGACGAAGAAGAAATTTGAATGTTTTCCTAAAAAAAGGGCGCGCTGCAGAAAAACTGCAGCGCGCTTTTTAGGTTCTGGATTTCAGATGGCAGATGGATAATAACTTTGCTGACGCAAAATGATGAAAGAACGGGCAAGGGCAGAGTGATAATTGTAGTTTAATGCCCTTAGGCTCCCCTTGCGAAGCAAGGGGAGCTGTCAGCCGATAGGCTGACTGAGGGGATTAAAACGAGCGATTCTATGGCACTTTCTGCGTGTGACTATCCCTTCCACCGCCGTTCGGCGGTCCCCCTCCCCTTATAAATAAGGGGAGACAGAGGGCAGATAAATTCCAATTTACCAGCCTCTGCCTCTAATTGCTCATGGTATGCTGTCTTTATTGACAGCTGTTCAGACAAAGCGAACCAAAACCCGCCGAAAAATCAAGCAAGGTTGATCTGCTTTTGCAGCTTTTCCAGGCCCAGCCGCAAAGGGTAGTACAGAAAAAGGCATAGCAGAAAATTGAACACGGCGTGGTTGCAGTCAAAATAGAAACCGCTGGCAATCCAGGAAAGAATGGCGGGAAGCTTCCACATGGGCCAATAGACCATGGAGCACAGCGTGCCAAAGGCCAGCCCATAGAGCCCCGCGAAAATCGCCCATTGCCAGGCGCGCTTCAGCCAGTGGAACAGCCAAGTAAGCAGGGCCAAAATTGGCCAGATATACAGGTACATGACCCACCATATCCCAAAGCCGTAAAGCAGGCCCTCCAGCAGCAGAAACACACCCAGAGCCCCGATCACCCTTCTGCGGAACACCAGAGTGAACAGAATAATCAGGAGTGTGATCAGCTCTACATTGGGCAAAAACGCCAGCACCTCTTTGGAAACCACCAGCACTACGCCCATCATCGCCATCAGGCAGATGTCCAGCAGCTTGACCTTCATCAATAGCCTACCGTGAGAGTAAGCTCATATACATCGCCATCCGCGATTTTTACGCCGTCTACACCAGTATTGACCTGCTCGCCGCCCTTGGTCACGCACCACCATTCCTGGTTGCCGTCGTCAGCGGTTTCGCCGTCTGCCGATTTGATGAAGAGGCCGTATTGTCCGTCCTCGCCCTCTACCAGCTTCTCCTGCTCCAGTGCCTCCCGGAGGGTCTCACCCTGGGCGGCAATGGCGAATTCCTTTTCACTGCCGTCCTTATGCACTACCTTTACCGTAATATTTTTGACGGCGGCAGATACGGCAGAGCCCTGCTGAGAAGAGGATTCCGAAGATTGAGCAGAGGATTCCGAAGATTGAGCAGAGGATTCCGAAGACTGAGCAGAGGATTCCGAAGACTGAGAAGAAGGCTCCGAATTTTCCCCGCAGCCAGCGAACAGGCCGGCTACCAAAAGCAGTGCCAGCAGCAGCGAAAAAATGCGAATGTTTTTTGTACGTCTGTTCATGTGTTTGATCCCTTTCCTTCCGTTGTTGTTTTGCGGCCAAATGTAAATTTGACCCTGTTTTGAAATGCAACTAAGAAGGGTGGTCGCCTGAAACGATAGCAATACAAACCGTTCCACAGTCTGCTTCAGGCAGGAACGTGACGCGGGAAGGGCAACAGCCTTCCGGCGGCTCCTGTATAAAGCGCCAGTTACCCGTGGTGCTTTACACGGCCCTCCAGGCAAGTCTTTCGGCTTAGGCGGTGCTCGGCTGCTTCGGCGGCTGAGCGCGCTCTGTTTCCCCTTCCCGGCATTTGCCAGTGGGCCGCGGAAAGGAAAAACCGCTTCCTGGCACGGCATTTCCTCCCCGCCCTGAAAAGCGCTGCGCCATCACGGCGACGGGTTCGCCGGGGAATCTCACCCCTGTTCCTGTGTTCGGCTGCGGGATCTTCCGCAGACACCTGGAGCCCCAACGGGCATTATGATACCCTAAAGGAAGGAAAAAGTCAACTTGGTTTTCCGTCCTGAAAGCGCCTTGATCAAAGCCAGCTTGCGGCCAGAGAAAAAGGAAGTTCCTCTGCTGCTTTAAGCTGCTGCCGGCAAAAGGCAACGCAAGCTTTGATTTTTCAGAAAAATCGCGGTTTTTCGGCTTTTTGCCAGGCTGCCGTTTTTTCAAAAATTTGCGGGAACACTTCGGAGCTGGACTTACGCTTTCTTTATATAGTCAGTACATTTCACCATTCTTCTCCGTGAGATACTCTTCCAGACAAATCCCTCTCTCATATATCTCCGCAGCGGCCTCCACCCCTACATAGCGGTAATGCCAAACCTCCTCTACCGTGCCGGTGAGCTCTGTTTTTTCGCTGGGATAACGAAAGATAAAGCCATATTGATAGCTGTTCTCCTGCAGCCAGGAAAACACATCATAGGTGGCGCCCTCCAGATCTACCGCCAGACCCAGCTGGTGTTCGCTGGTGCCGGGAACAGCCACCCATTTGCCGGCTTTTTCTTTGGCCTCTTCCAAGCCCCAGCCTTCAGCCTGATACCGGGCAACTTCTTCCTCGTAAAGCGCTTGCTGGGTTTCCTGCGTGCGGTAACCGGAAATGACCCTGGGTACTTCCCCCCAGTTTCCTTCCCGAGCTGCCTCCAGCATTTCCAGCAAGGGCTCATAGATCCGTTCATCTACCTGTTCTCCGCCGGGAAGCTCTTTCAGGTCAACTGTATACCCTTCCGGAATGGGATTCCAACGGTTTACCAGACGCAGACTCCAGAGAACGTCTTCTTCCCCGCCCTGCAAAGCGGTTTCAGAAATGTCGGACGACGCTTCTCCCTTTGCGCCGACGCCCTTCTCCGGCAGGCGCTTTGCAGTATAGTTCAGGCAAGCCAAGATCATGAGAAACGAAATTGCCGCTGCCAAGGATCCTTCCATGAGCCATATCCCTATCCTGCCTTTTTGCTGTGTTTTTTGCTGTGCTTTTTGAGAGTTCCGTCTATGCGCTATTGTTTTCTTTACCATGATAAAGCCCCCTTCAGAATAAAAATCAGCGTTCCTTCCGATAGTATCCTACCAGAAAGGAACGCTCTGTTTTTTAAGGGGAGCTTGAAAAACTCCTAAGAAATCCCTAAGAAGAAGGGAAGCTTTCTGAAAAGGGCCGTACAACAGCCGGTGACCGCAAGCTAGTGAAACGGAAGGATAATGGTAAATGTTACCGCATCATCACTGCTGTCAGCGAAGATCGTTCCTCCATGCAGGGCTATGATCTCCTTCGCGATGGCCAGCCCCAGCCCGGCTCCGCCGGCGCTGGTGGTACGGGCTTCGTCCAGCCGGTAAAATTTTTCAAAGAGCAAGCCAAGCCTTTCCTTGGGGATCGTTTTTCCCCGGTTCGTACAGCGGAGGATCACAGAATCGGCGGTTTCTTCGGCAGACAGCAGGATCTCCGTATTGGGATAGCTGTAGGCCGCCGCGTTTTTCAGCACGTTTCCTATGGCCCGTGCCAGCTTATCCGCATCTCCGGAAATTTGCAGGCTTTCTCCGGCCTTTAGAACGACCGTGTTTCCGTGAGCCTCCAGCGCGGGCAGCAACTCGTCCGTGAGCTGCACCAGCAGGTAGTAGAGGTCCACCGGCTCCTTCTGTATAAGGATCTGCTGCAAATTGTACCGGGTGATCTCAAAAAACTCATTGATCATCTTTTCCAGCCGATACGCTTTTTCTAAAGTAATGCGCGTATAATTGGCCCGCTGCTCCCGTGGCATATCGGGTGCTTCGTCCAGAAGGCTCAAATACCCGATCACAGAGGTCAAAGGCGTTTTCAAGTCATGGGCCAGATAAGCCACCAGGTCGTTTCGCCGGGTCGCTTCTTCTTTTAGCGTGCGTTCATTTTGCAGCAGCGCCGCTTTGAGCTGCGCGATCTGCACGGACAGTTCCGCCTGGCTGCCTGGAAACACCTGAGCAATATCGGCATTTCCGTCCAAGTAGACGCGCAGCCGCCTGCTGATGTCTGTGACCGTTTGCTGTTCACGTCTTGCGGCGGCAAGCCGGGAAACAAGGAACACCACTGCCAGCCAAAAAAGATTTCCGGCAATAAACACGCCCAGCAGCACAGGCTTGAGCTTCGGCCAGGAAAGAAAGCTCCATGTTTCCCCGGTGCCGTCCGCGGGATAGTAGTGACTTTCTGTGATAAAAAAATTTTCTTCAAACCAGCTGACAAAAGCACCGTCAAATACATGATCCACCAGAAAATAAAGAGCGGAACACACCGCGAATCCCACGGCCAGCAACACAAACAGCCGAATCAGTATGGTAAGCTTACTTTTCAATTTTGTACCCTACCCCCCATATTGTTTTAATGTACTGCGGGCTGTCGGCCTTATCCCCCAGCTTTTCACGCAGATGGCGAATATGCACCGTGATGGTATTGTTGGGTTTTGAGTAATATTCGTCCTGCCATATTTGATGAAACAGTTCCTCAGCGCTGACCACCCGGCCCTTGTTTTCCAGCAAAATACGGAGAATAGAAAACTCGGTGGGCGTCAGGGACAGAGCCTTTTCGTTTAGCAGGCACTCGTGAGTTTTGCTGTTTAAGGAAAGTCCAGCGTACTCCAGCACCTCCTGCCCGGCATCGCAGGTATGGGCCGGATTATATCTTTTGTAGCGCCGCAGCTGTGCCTTGACCCGGGCCACCAGCTCCAAAGGACGGAAGGGTTTCGTGATATAATCGTCAGCGCCCAGGGTAAGGCCGGTGATCTTATCAGTTTCCTCCACCTTTGCGGTAAGCATAATGACCGGATAAGTATGCAGCTCCCGTATCCTTTGGCATATGGTAAAGCCGCTCATACCCGGGAGCATGACGTCCAGTATGGCTAAATCCAGCTCTGTAGAGTCTATACAGGCTAAGGCGGCCTCAGCGGTATAAAATTTATATACCATATAGTTTTCATTTTGAAGATACAGCTCTACCAGATCGGCAATTTCAACTTCATCGTCCACTACAAGGATCTTCTCGGGCATAGCACCGCTCTCCTTTCACTGTTAGTATAGCGCACTTTGTTCTCCGGTTTATTGAGGTTTTCAGAAGCAATGCTTAAGATTTTCTTAGGGCATACCAAAGCTCACAGATCTTCCGCATAGATATATGAGCGCAGTGAACAGCGCCGATTATCATTGCAAAAAAGCAGAGAGCAAGCAGAAAACAACGACTCACTTTTCTGTTTGCTCTCCTACATGTTCAAATTTATTCGCTTACCGCAGCTTTTGGAAAAACTCTCGGAGCAGGGCTCTGCATTCCGCTTCGTAAAAGCCCCGGTACACCTCCGGCCTGTGGCTGTAGGGCAGGGTAAAAAGATCCGTCGCGGTGCCGCAGCAGCCGGCCCGCTCGTCCTCCGTGCCGTAAACCACCGTGCCCAAATGGGAATTGATGATAGCCCCGGTACACATGGGGCAGGGCTCCAGCGTGACGTACAGCTGACAGTCCGGCAGCCGCCAGGCGCCAAGGGCCTTGCAGGCCTGGGAGATCGCTTCCAGCTCCGCGTGGGCCAGGGCGTTTTGCTCCGCCTCCCGGCGGTTGCGCCCTTCCCCCACGATCTCCCCCGCTTTTATCACCACGGCGCCTACCGGCACTTCCCCGCAGGCGGCGGCCTCCCGGGCCAGCTCCAGCGCATGGAGCATAAATCTCTTTTCCGGTAAAAAAGCCAGCTTCATCATCTAGAAAAACAAGGTGGTCGTATAGGCTGCCATGAAGGCCACAATGACCCACAAAAGCGGCGTGCGGACCATGGCGGCCGCCGCTTCCCCGCCGGAAAGACACAGCGGCGTTTTTTCCTCTTTTCGCTTGAACAGCCGCTCCCGCCGAAAGATCACCAGCAAAAGCAAAGCCACCAGTCCTGCCACAATGGGGATCAGCAGGGAAAGGTCCTCAAAGGCCTTGGCCATGGACTCTCCAAAAAGGAATTCCCCATAGCTGCCCGCCACGGCGATGCCGTTATTTAGAGCGTGGATCAGAATGGAGATCCACAAATTTCCGGTTTTCACATACAGAAAGCCGAACACCAGCCCGGCGATAAAGGCAAATACCACATTGGAAAAATCCAGATGTACCAGAGAAAAGACGAATGCCGAGGCCACAATGGCAAAGCCCGCGCCATATTTCCGCAGGGAGGAAAGCAGCACGCCCCGGAAGGCGAATTCCTCCATGACCGGCACCAGCACCGCCGTGGAAAGCATTTCCAGAAGAAACAGGGCCATACTGGCGCTCTCCTCCACGAGGCTGGAGGCTGGTTCATAGCCGAAGCTTCCGAAAAAGTCCTGAATGGCAAAGGCGGGGAAATTTCCCAGCAGGCACAGGGCCAAGCCCGCCAACACACAGAGCAGGGCGGTAAAAAAGCCTACCTTCTCAAATTTCAGATAATCCGTAACCTCCTTCTGCCCCAGCCGCAGATAAATGAAAAAGGGCAGCGCGGTGGAAAGCGGCACCATGGCTGTGGTAAACCACTGGAAGGCCATGGGATCCGTCATAATATTGACGCCCTGGGAAAAGAACAGCGCCATCAGCGGCATTTCCAACAGGAAAGCCGCCGCTGTTTGCAGCAGCACCACCAGACACAGCCGGTTGAGCGTTTTCGAGGCCCCCGCCAATTTGGGATTTTTTTCCTGCTTCAGCGCGAAGGGCGGCGCCACAGAAACAGGTTGTACGGGAACAGGCTGTGGAGAGAACGGTACGACAGGCGCCTGCTGTACCGAACCGAAAGCCGGAGCCGCCGGTGAGTATGCACCCTGGGGGCAGCCGCTTTGAGGATAACCGCCAAAAACCGATGCGGCAGGAGCGGCTTGAGGCTGCACAGGAACCGGCTGGGGCGCGCTTTGCCAGCCGAAGACCGGAGCCGGGGGCTGGGGCGGAACGCCCTGCCCCTGGTAGAAGGGATATGGATACTGGTTCATTGCGATCTCCTCTCTACTCTTACATGATCTCACAGATCTTTTGTGAGAAAGCCACCGGGTCCGCAATGGCGATCCCCTCAATGAGCAGGGCCTGGTCGTACAAAAGCTCCGCATAGAGCTTCAGCTTTTCTCCATCGCTTTCCCGCAGGGCCTGCAGCTTTTGGAACACGGGGTGGTTGGGGTTCAGCTCCAGCACGCGCTGGGCCTTGACCTTCTCCCCGGCGGGCATGGCGTTTAACACCTTTTCCATTTCGGTGGAGATCATGCCGTCGGTAGAAAGGCACACGGGGTGGGTTTTCAGCTTGCCGGAAACCTTGACCTCCTTCACCTTGTCTCCCAACGCCTCCTTCATGGCGAGAAGCAGTTCCTTGCTGTTTTCCGCCGTTTCCTTCGTCTTTTCCTTTTCCTCTTCCGTTTCCAGGCCCAGGTTGTCGGAGGAGATATTGCGAAATTCCTTCTCCTCGTATTTTTCCAAAACTCTCAGGGCAAATTCATCTACATTGTCGGTAAGGCACAGCATTTCATAGCCCTTTTCCCGAATGGCCTCGGCCTGGGGCAGACTGAGAATGCGTTCCGCCGTTTCTCCGCAGCCGTAATAGATGGCGGTCTGCTCCGGCTTCATGCGGGACACATATTCTTTTAGGGTGACAAGCTTCTTTTCTTCGGAGGAGGTGAACAGCACCAGATCCTTCAGCTCGTCTTTTTTCTCACCGTACCGGTCGTACATACCGTACTTTAGCTGCAGCCCGAAGCTGCGGAAAAATTCCTCGTACTTTTCCCGATCATTCTGGAGCATGGCGGTAAGCTCGGAGGTGATCTTTTTTTCCAGCCGCGCGGCGATCAGCTTCAGCTGCCTGTCGTGCTGCAGCATTTCCCTGGAAATGTTCAGGGAGAGATCCTGAGAATCCACCAGACCCTTGACGAAGCTGTAGCAGTCCGGCAGCAGATCGGCGCATTTTTCCATGATGAGCACACCGCTGGCATAGAGCTGCAAGCCCTTTTCGTATTCTCTGGTGTAATAATCCATAGGAGCGGTTTTCGGGAAGAACAGCAGGGCGCTGTAGGTGGCCGCGCCTTCGGTGGAGGTACGCACTACCCGTAGAGGATCCTGCCAGTCGTAAAACTTCTCCTTGTAAAAGGCGTTCATTTCCTCTTCGGAAACCTCGTTTTTCCCCTTTTTCCAGATGGGGGTCATGCTGTTTAAGGTTTCCATTTCGAAATAGGTCTCGCATTCCGGGGCCGCGCCCTCTTCCCCGGCGCCTTCCTTCCGCCGGGACTTTTGCAGCTCCATGCGAATAGGGTAGCGGATATAATCGGAATATTTCTTTATAAGCTCCCTGACCCGGTACGGCTCCAGAAATTCACTGTAGGTTTCTTCCTCGGTATCGTCCTTCAAATGCAGAGTGATCACCGTGCCGCGCTCTGTCCTGCCGCCGGCTTTGATCTGGTAGCCCTCCAAGCCCCTGGATTCCCACACAAAAGCTTCCTCGCTGCCAAAGGCAAGGCTTTCCACAGTGACGCGGTCGCTTACCATAAAGGCGGAGTAAAAGCCCACGCCAAACTGGCCGATGATATCCACGTCTTCCTTCTTTTCCGTATCGCTTTTAAACTGAAGAGAGCCGCTTTTGGCGATCACACCCAGATTGTTATCCAGCTCCTCCCTGGTCATACCCACGCCGTTATCCGTGATGGTGATGGTGCGGGCTTCCTTGTCCAGATCGATGCGAATAAAAAAGTCGCTTCGGGAAAGGCCGGTATCGCCGTCCTCCAAGGTGCGGTAATAGAGCTTATCGATGGCGTCGCTTGCGTTGGAGATCAGCTCCCGCAAAAAGATCTCCTTGTGGGTGTAGATGGAATTGATCATCAGATCCATCAATCGCTTGGACTCCGCTTTGAACTGCTTCAGGGCCATAACTGAAAGACTTCCTTTCTTTCCCGCGCTTCTCCAAGGCGGGGCTTCTGTTTTCTGAAAAAAGCCGCTTTTTCTATTGTTTATCGGTGCGCGGCTATCAAATTCTGTAACGATATTATTTTAGTACAAAATCGCACGGCTTGCAAGAAGCAGGGCGATTTCTTAACAAATTTGAAATATTCAGCTGCGAAATACCGGCAAATAAAAGAAATTTTTGCTATTTTCCCGTCTGTTCTTGCTCTTCCCACAAAAGAGTGCTATCCTTACAGGAAAGAAAAATTTTGTCGTTTGGAAAGACTGATTTCTGAAAGGATCTGTTTTCCATGAAAAAGAGATGCTGCGCGTTTCTGCTGATTTTTGCCCTGCTTTTTACTTTGCTTCCTTTCCCCACAGCCATGGCGGCGGAAAACCTTGTGTTTCACGATATTCCGCAGACAGCCTGGCATGCGGGCTATGTGTATGCCCTGGCGGAGCAGGGGATCGTCAGCGGCACCAGCGAGACCACCTTTTCTCCTGACCGCCCCGTGACCAGGGCTGAATTTTTACGGCTGCTTGCGGCGGCCGTGCTTTCCCCGGAGGAAATTACCTCGTACGAGACCTTTACCGTTTTTCAGGACGTGCCCCGCGGGCAGTGGTTTACTCCCTATATAAACTGGGGAGCCAAAGCGGGAATTGCCCATGGCTACGCGGAAAACCGCTTCAAGCCGGACGGCCTTGTGACCCGGGAGGAAGCCGCCGCTTTTATGGTGCGCTTTGCGGAGGCCTACCCCGAGAAAGCGGATTTGAAGGCAAAAAAAGAGCCGGTAGCTTTTTCGGACGACATGGCTATTTCAGGCTGGGCGGTAAGCAGCGTTTACACCTGCCAAACCGCCGAGATCATTACCGGCTACAAAGACGGCTCTTTTCGGCCTCTGGCCAGAACCACCCGGAGTGAGGCGGCTGTTCTGCTTTGCGGATTACTGGATATTTCTCCTTTGGCAAAGGACAAGATCCCCGCTCCCCCGGATCCTTATTATCAGGTAAAGCAGAAGTTGGCGGCGCTTCAGAAGAAATTCCCCAACGGAAAATACTGGAATCACCGAACTTCCGCCGGCACTGCCGGGAAGGAGCCATGGGAAATTGTAACGGATACGCCCTGCTATCACGATGGTTACGGCACCTATTACTGCAATGAGTATCAGGGCGTTTCCTCCATTCCCGTAGTGGGCAGCACCTGGAGCAGACAGTGCCTTGGCTTTGCCAGCATGCTCAGCGATCAGATCTTCGGGAAAGACGCGCCCGTGCGCACCTTCCGGGACTTCCAAAAGCTGCGGCCCGGCGACCAGATTCGTTTATTCGACGACGTTCATTCCATGGTAGTTGTAGAAAAGACGGTCGATCATGTCACTGTGGCGGAGGTCAACGCCGACTATTCCACCTGCAAAATCACCTGGGGCCGAAAGATCAGCCAGCAGTCGCTGGAAAGCCACGGTGGGAACGCCCTGTATATCACCCGGTACAAGGACTGACAGGGAAGCGCAAATCGCCTCCGGCGAAATGGGCAATGAGGAATGGGCAATGAGCAATTAGGAAGGTCAAGGGCAGAGTTCGGTAAATTGGAATTTGGCGGCGAGGCACCGCGGCCACTCGCGAAGCTGCTTGGTGCGGGAAATCGGTTTCTGACCCGACCAATGGTGATCCGCTTATTTTCCTCCTGTCATTCTGAACCGCCGAAGGCGGTGAAGAATCTCGCTCTTTAGCCCTCGATTTAGAGTATTAAGGTCGAGATTCTTCGTCACTTCGTTCCTCAGAATGACAGTGGGGAACTGTTCGGCAAATTGGAATTTAGCGGCGAGGCGCCGCAGCCACTCGTGAAGCTGCCGAGTGTAAGAGAACAGCTTCTGACCCGACCGTTAGTAAGCAGATAAATTGGAAGTTGCAGCGAGCCGCTGCACTCACTCGTAGAGCTGTTGAGTGCAGGAGACTGGTTTCCGACCCAACCAATGGCGAGGTGCTCACTTCCCATCTGTCATTCTGAACGAAGTGAAGAATCTCGTCCTTTTGCCCTTTTTACGTAGGAATCAAGGCCGCGATTCTTCACCTACGGCTCAGAATGACAGTGAGAGACCTGTGTGCGAAACTATAATTTATTGCACGCTCTTTCCTTTCATTGCTTATTGCTCATTGCTAATTTCTTATTCATTGAGCATAGTAGCGCCGCCACCGTCTGGAATCCAGCACCCAGAATCTAACATCCAAGAAGCAAAGGGCTGCTGCAAAACGTCAAGTTCTGCGGCAGCCCTTTGCTTTTTTCTTCTCACCCTTTTACAGGACCATCAAGAGTGTTCCGCCGGCGATCAGAACAGATCCCGCAAGGGATTTCCAGGTAAACTGTTCGTGCAGGAACACAAAGGCCAGAACCAGAGTGATCACCACGCTGAGCTTATCGATGGGGAGCACCTTGGAGGCTTCCCCTTGCTGCAAAGCATAGTAGTAGCACAGCCAGGAGGCCCCGGTAGCCAGGCCGGAAAGGATCAGAAAGATCCAGCTTTTCCGGCTGATGCTGGAAAGTCCGCTTTGGGAATGGGTGAGAAACACCATGCCCCAGGACATTCCCACCACCACCAATGTGCGAATCGCCGTGGCCAAATGGGAATTCACTCCCTCGATCCCCACCTTGGCTAAAATTGATGTGAGCGCCGCGAACACGGCGGAAAGCAGCGCAAATACCAGCCACATAGCCCTTACTCCTTTCCGAGCCGCGTTCAGCAGGTGGCCCCGCCTTTCAGATGCTTCTGAGCGGAAAGGTTTTCCTGCTTTCGGGACAACAGCTTATCGGAGAGCAGCTGCTCCTGCACATTTTCAAAGCCCAGGCGGGCAATGGTATCGGCAAAGCGCTCGCCCGTGATCCCCTGCTCCCGGAACAGCAGGATCGCCTTTTCGATCACGTTCAGCACCTCTTCCTTCTCGGTAAACACTTTATCCAGATACCGGCCGTGAGCCACTTTCTTTCCCCAGCGCCCGCCGATATAGATCCGGTAGCCGGAGGTGAAGCCCTCCACAGCCTTAAAGGGACATTTTCCAACACAGCGCCCGCAATGATTACAGGCGGTATCGTCAATGACCAACTTGCCGTCCTTCAAAACCGGCACATTGATGGGGCAGGTCTTTTCTATCTGGCACACCTTGCAGCCCCGGCACTTGTCGAGGTCGATCTCCGGCACCTTCTGACCGATGACGCCCAGGTCGTTCAGATCGGGCTTTACGCAGTTATTGGGGCAGCCGCCTACGGCGATTTTGAACTTATGGGGCAGCTTTACCCCCGCATAGCCGTGGAAGAACCGCTCGTGGATCTCTTCCGAAAGGGCGAAGGTATCGATCAGGCCGTACTGGCAGGTGGTTCCCTTACAGGACACCACCGGGCGCACCTTGGAGCCGGTGCCGCCGGTTTCCAGCCCGGCCGCCTGCAAATACTCCCGCAAAGGCTCAATATTGTCAAAGGGGACCTGCTGGATCTCCATGGTCAGGCGGGAGGTCATAGCCACCTCGCCGCTGCCGAACCGCTCCGCCGCTTCGGTGATCGCCCGCATTTCATCGGCGGTGATCTTGCCGTTTCTGGTAATGACCCGTCCGTTAAAGCAATCGGGCGTGCGCTTATCCCACAGGAAGCCCAGGCCCTTCACTCTGGTGACCTCCTCCGGCGGCACAGAAGCGCCGGCGGCTTTTACCCGCACATCGTTAAAGAAGGTGGAGCCCTCCAGCACCACGGTATTGGTATAGCCGAAGCTCTTCAGGCGGTTTTGCAGGAAATAGGCCCGTTTGCCCTTGGCGCAGACCAGAAGCAGCTTTTCTTCCTTGCCGATGCCCTCGATGGGCCCGTTTACAGAAGCCAGATCTATGTATTTTGCCCCGCGGATCGTGGGCTGTAAATTCACGTCCAGCACCGTATAGCCCTCGGCCTCCCCCGCCGCGTACTGGGCAGGAGTCATGCTGACAAGAGCGCCGCTGAGCTTATTCTCCAGCACATACACCGCCTGCACAAAGGGGTGTATGGCGGTGGAGAAGGGTGGCGCGTAGGACAGATCCAGATTTTCAAAATCGGAAAGCTTTGCCCTCATGGAAATGCCCAGCACGCCCAGATCGATGAGCTTATCCACGGCGCCGGGGCCCAGGGCCTGCACGCCCAGCAGGACGCCGGTGTTTTTCTCTGCGATCAGCTTGATAATGAAGAAGGAGGAATCGGGATAGTAATGGGCCTTATCATCGGTGACCATCAGGGCGGTCTCCACCGCATAGCCCGCGTCCCTTGCCGCCTGCTCCGTCAGGCCGGTTTTTCCGCAGTTCAGGCCGGGCAACCTGCACACGGCGGTGCCCAGCACACCGGGGAAGGATTTTTCCTCCCCCGCCAGGGCCTGGGCCAGCGTGCGGCCCTCCAGATTGGCGGAGGAGCCCATGGGAGACCACTGGGGCTTTTCGGTAAGCCGGTTCTTCACCATGGCGCAGTCTCCAGCGGCGTACACATCGGGAAGATTGGTACGGAGCTTTTCATCTACCAAAATCGTGCCGCGCTCCATGGCGATGCCGCTGTCCGAAAGGAAGCCGGTATTGGGGCGAACGCCCACGGAAAAAATCACTGCGCCGCAGGGCAGATCTCCCCCGCTGGTGCGCACAGACTCCGCTTTTCCCTGCCCTAAAACAGCCTCCGCCTTTGTGCCGGTAAGGACCCGCACCCCTTTTTTTTGCAGATGCTTTTTCACATAGGCCGCCATTTCGGGATCCAAAACCCCGGGCATCAGCTGAGGGGTAAACTCCACCACTGTGGGAGAAACCCCGCGGGCCAGGAAGTTTTCCGCCATTTCCAGGCCGATAAAACCGCCGCCTACCACCACGGCCTTCTTCACCTGATTCGTGTCCAGATACTCCCGAATGGAAACGGCGTCCTCCGGCGTGCGCACCTGGAACACACCGGGAAGCTCCACGCCCTCTACAGGGGGAACGACCGGCGAGGCGCCCACTGCGATCACCAGGGAATCGTATTCATAGATTTCCGTTTCCCCGGTGCGCAGGTTCTTGGCCTCTACCTTCTTTTTTTCCGCGTCTACTCTTACCGCCTCCCGGCAGGTAAGCGCCTCTACCCCGGTGAGACTTTCAAATTTCTGAGGGGTGTTGACGATCAACTCTCCCCGGTCCTCAATGGCCCCGCCTACATAATAAGGCAGGCCGCACCCGGCATAGGAAATATCCTCGCTTTTTGAGAGCAGCGTCACCTGAGCGGAACGGTTTTCCCGCTTAAATTTGGCCGCTGTCTTTGTTCCCGCGGCCACGCCGCCGATCACCAGTAACTTCATACCTGACGCCTTCCCTTCCTTTCGCTTCCGCCGGTTGGCGGATCTCACGGAATTTCTATGGAAATATTATAAGAGATTCCCCTTGCGGTGTCAATGAAGCCGAAGAAAAAGGCGCTTAGATTTTTGTCAGAAAATGGCCCAGCAGCACCCAGGCGCTTACCAGCAGCAGTATGAGGAACGCTCCGCTGAAAAGCAGTAATTTCCGTTTTTTTCGGAGGCCGAAAAACAGACAGCACGCCGCTCCGGCCAGCAGAAAAAGAGAGCCGCAAGTAAACCAGAACATAAAGGAGGGACGAGTGTTTTTCAACAGTCTGAACAGCCCTTGTCCTGTCATAATTTTTTCTCCTCCCGGTATTCCAAAAGATCTCCCGGCTGGCACTGAAGGGCCTTGCACAGCTTTGCCAGGGTGGAAACCTTCAGGGCCTTTGCCTTTCCGTTTTTCAAAACGGAAATATTCGCCATGGTGATACCCACCCGCTCCGCAAGCTCTGTTACGCTCATTTTTCGCTTTGCCAGCATCACATCGATATTAAAAATGATTTCGCCTTCCATATGCCCTCCCTAAATCGTCAGATCATACTGCTCCTGCAGCTTCCAGGCCCGCTTTACCAGGTCGGAAAGCCCGGCGCACACCACGGAAACAGCCGCTCCGGCACAGGCTATCAGCAATGATACCAGTACGATGCCGGGGTGGTTCATATTGAGAAACAGGTAAACAAGATTCATCAGGAAGAAAAATCCCGCGTCACAGGCCGCAAGCCGGGCGATCCACCGCAGCAGCTTCGCGGTCTCTTCTGTAAAGGCCCGGTCTTTACCAATATTGCGGGCAATTTTCCAGCCGAGGAGCAAAGCGGCATAGCAGGGAAGCGCGGTAACCCAAAGCAGGATCAGCCAGGGATAGTAGCAATAGGCGAATTCCGGCGCATTGAGAACGATAGAGCGCCCAAGCCACGGAAAAAAGCACCCGTATACCACAAGGCCGCACAGGGCCATGCCGATCAAAACGAGCTCCAGACGGAGCGACAGTGTTTTCAGCTTCATCTTGAAAAACCTCCTTGTGTTTTTTCAGAGTATAGCATAGCATTTCCAGTTTGTCAATAATTATTTATCGTATTACAATAAACAATTATTTCGAAAAGGCATAAGAAAATCCTTTGAAAAAGTTCTTTTTCTTTTCTGTGCCTTGTGCTATACTGAATTTGAAAATTAGGGCGTGTCTGCCCAAACGACATCAGGGAGGAATTTGAACCATGGCAGTCAAGGAAGAAGAGAAAATTTTTGCGGGGAAGCTGTTTTCCCCCGGGGATCCCGAGCTGGTGGCCATCAAGCTGAAAACCCACAATCTAAATGTGGATTTCAATGCCACTCACGAGGATGAATACGAAAAGCGGGATCAGCTCCTTCACGAGATCATCGGAGAATTCGGCGAGGGCGGGCGGATCCAGGGGCCCATCGCCTTCCATTACGGAACTCACACCAGGATCGGGAAGAACTTTTTCGCGAACTTTAACTTTACTGTGCAGGACGATGCTTTGGTAACCATCGGAGATAACTGCAATTTCGGCCCCAATGTGACCATTGTGACCCCGGTTCACCCCATGCTGCCGGAGGAGCGGCGCTCGATGAAAAAGGAGGACGGGCAGCCCGGCCACCTGTGCTATGCAAAGCCCGTTGTGATCGGAAATGACTGCTGGTTCGGCGCCAACGTGGTGGTGTGCCCCGGCGTGACCATCGGAGACGGCTGCGTCATCGGCGCAGGCAGTGTGGTGACAAGAGATATTCCTCCCCTGTCCTTTGCCGCCGGAAACCCCTGCCGGGTGATCCGGGAGATCACAGAGGCGGATTCCATGGTATATAAGCCTGAGATCACAGGCGGCTGCGCTCCTTATTCTCCGGAAGAAATGAAATGATCTGTAAAACGCAGCGCAGTCTGTGAAACGAAGGGTCAGGGCAGCCTGCCGCCGCACCCAATGCGGGAAAAGCGTTGGGAAATGTATCATTTTTTAATGAGGAATTAGGAATGAGTAATGAGCAATTTAAGGGCAAGGACTTAGTTCGCTAAATTGGAATTTGGCGGCGAGGCACCGCGGCCACTCGCGAAGCTGCTTGGTGCGGGAAATCGGTTTCTGACCCGACCAATGGTGATCCGCTTATTTTCCTCCTGTCATTACTGAACAGAAAGCAAGGAAACTTTGCTTTCTCGGTGAAGAATCTTGTCCTTCGGTCTTTTTGAGGGGCTTTAAGGGCGAGATTCTTCGTCGCTATGCTCCTCAGAATGACACGAGGGAACTGTGCGGCAAATTTGAATTTAGCGAATTGACGAATACATAGAAACTCTTGCCTTTCTCGCCTGTCGGCTCGGTTGCTGTGCCCCGATGAGGCACGCCCAGCAACGGTCTCACCTGTCGGTTCGGTCGGTGCAGAACAATGCGCCAAGAAAGCCATGGCTTTCTGCGCTTTGCACCCGAAGCGACAGCTGAGAACGGTTCGCACCAGCG
>NZ_JAWXXK010000009.1:0-152943 GCF_034335015.1 Neglectibacter caecimuris
GTTCTCGCCTGTCGGCTCGGTTGCTGTGTGCCGGTGGCACACGTCCAGCAACGACCGAGTTGACAAACGAGAACGGGTCAGAGCGGTTGCTGTGCCCCACTGGGGCACAGCAACCGAAGCGAAGCGGAGAAAGCTGTCAGCCGAAGGCTAACTGAGGGGTTCCGTGGTGGTGAGGTAGAAAATATAGGTTTCATGCGGTCCATCAGTGCCCTATAACCCCTCCGTCACGGCTTCGCCGCGCCACCTCCCCTTTCAGGGGTGAGCGCGTCCCGGTGGGACGCTGGTGCGAACCGACCGAGCCGATAGGCGAGAAAGGCAAGAAGTTTCTGCTGTTCGTTAGCCCTGCAAATTCTAATTTATCTCCCTGGCTGTGGTCGGCTCAGAAACCGGTTTCCCGTACCAAGCCGCTTCACGAGTGCCTGCGGCGGCTCGCCGCTTTATTTCGTGCCCGGGTAACGAAGAAAATAAAAATCGTTTCCCTCCATGGCGTCTGTTCTATGAAAGCCGTGCTTTTCATAGAAGCGGGCGGCCCGGTGGTTTTCCCGGTGGACGCCGCAGGCGATGGGGCGCACGCCGAATTCCCGGTAAATGAGGGAGATGGCTTCCTCCAACACCGCGCCGCCGATGCCCTGGCCGCGGAAAGACCGGTCCAGGACAAAGCCCATCAGGCGGTAAAAGGGAGTTTCCCGCATTTCCGCCGGATCTGTTTCCCAGGGCAGGGCTTCGCCCAGCAGGATCAGACCGATACAGCGGCCCTCATAGTTTACGGCATAGGTATGTCCGATACAGTGATGGGAAAGCCCGTATTGGGTCAGCTCCCAGATGGTATCGACGGTGTCTACAAAATCCTCGCTGATATCCTCCCGCTGAAGCTTTCGCGCGGCGGCCAGGTTCTTTTCGCTCAAAAGCTCCAGGGAAAGCTTGGAAGGCTTTCCCTTTTTTTGTTCCATCAGGATCCCTCCTTCGGAATCTCCGTGATCTTCAGCGCCGGGGCGGCAAGGTATTTATTGCAAAGGGGCAGCAGCGGGCCGGTGCCGAAGGCCATGATCAGGGTGCCAAGCCCGACCTTCGCGCCGCACAAAAATCCCACCGCCACGCAGAATACATCGCTGAGAATGCGCCACCAGCGGAAGGAGAGCTTCGTTTTATTGGGTACAAGAAAGGAAATACAGTCATAGGGCGCCATGCCCAGGTTGGAGGTAACGTAAAAGGAGCAGCCGATGATCTGCAGCGCCACGCCGCCTAAGGTAAACAGCAGCCGTGCCCACAGGGAAAGCTCACCGGCAGTGAAAAGCTTCTCCAGGATCGGGGTAAAAAAGTCGGCGGAGAAGCCTACGAGAAACATATTTCCCAGGGTGCCGAGCCCCAGCATGGAGCGGTCAAAAAACAGCACCAGTACCAGCAAAATTCCGTTGAATATCGCTTGCCACAGACCAAAGGAAAGGCCAAGCCGGGAAGAAATCCCCAGGTTGATGGTGGAAAAGGGGTCCGCGCCCATAGAGCCAATAAGAAACAGGCTGACCCCCAAGCCCATAACGATAACAGCCAGCAGCATGGCGATGATCCGCCTGGGCAGCCGCTGGCCGGCATACTTTCCCGTATATTTTCCAAAACGAAGCAAGCTCATAAAGGGGAGTTCCTTTCCCGGCGGATTACGCCGCGCAGAAAGCGCTCAGGCTTCAGAAGCGGCGGGAGAAAGGGGCGCTTTTGGAGAGGCCTCCTCCTCCTGCTCTCTTGCCACAGCCAGCATCAGCTTGATGCGGTTTTCCTGGTTGACTCTGGTAGCGCTGGGGTCGTAATCGATGGGAACGATATTGGCTTTGGGGTAAATGCCCTTTACCTTGCGGATCATGCCCTTGCCTACAATGTGGTTGGGCAGGCAGCCGAAGGGCTGGGTGCACACCACGTTGCCGTAGCCGCTTTCAATAAGCTCCATCACCTCCGCCGTAAGAAGCCAGCCCTCGCCCATTTTGCAGCCGTAGCCGATGACATTTCCGGCAAGCTCCTTCAAATGGCGGTAAGGGGCGGGAGGCGTGAATTGGGGGAACTTCTTCACCGCGGCGATCAGGTCTGTTTCAAATTTTGTGAAATACCATTTCAGCATGGTGCAAAGCTGCTTTTTCGCAGGGTTTCCGCCGTAAAGGGCAATGTCCTCCAGGCGGTTATCCACCTTGAAGATCATAAAGGACAAAATGCCCGGCACCATGGTTTCACAGCCCTGCTCAAACAGGAATTCCTCCAGGCTGTTATTGGCTAAGGGGGAATATTTTACATAGATCTCGCCCACCACGCCGACTTTCGTCTTCTTTACGTCCCGCAAAGGAAGATCCGCAAAGGACTGGGCGATGGTATCGAAATACTGGCGCACCTCCCGCTGGGTAAAGGCCTTTCCCTGCTCAAAGAGGCTGGTCAGGGTGGAGATCCAGTGCTCCACCAGGGCATCGCTTGCGCCTTCCGTCACCTCATAGGGCTTGGTCTGGTTTTTTAAGAGCATCAGCAGGTCGCCGTAGGTCAGGGCGGCAATGGCCCTGCGCAGCAGGGGAAGGGTGATCTGGAACCCGGAATTGCTTTCCAGCCCGGAAAGGTTCAGGGAGATCACAGGAATGTAGTCCAGCCCGTCCTTCTTCAGCGCCTTGCGAAGAAGATGAATGTAGTTGGAGGCCCGGCAGCCGCCGCCTGTTTGGGTCATGATCAGGGCCACCTTGTGCAGGTCGTATTTCCCGCTGTGCAGGGCGTGCATCATCTGTCCAATAGAGAGCAGGGCGGGGTAGCAGGTATCGTTGTGCACGTATTTTAAGCCCTCGTCCACGATCTCCCGGCCTGTGGTGCGCAGCAGATCCACGTGGTAGCCAAAACTTTGCAGCACGTTTTTTATGAGCTCAAAATGAAGCGGAGCCATGTTGGGAGTGATGATGGTGTAATCCTTCTTCATCTCCTTCGTAAACTCCACTCTGTTCTTTTCATCGGCCATGGGTATCACCTACTTAGTTTAGTTGTTAGCTGTAAGTTGTTAGTTGTTAGTTGTTAGAAAAAGGGCTTTGCTCTGTCTGGAAGCTAATCTCGAATTGAGTTATTAGTTGTAGAGAAAAGGCCCTGCCCTGTCTAACAACTAACGACTAATCTCTAACAACTAGAGCCCCAGAGCGGCGAACAGGCTGCGCAGGCGAATGCGCACCGCGCCCAGGTTTGTGATTTCGTCGATCTTGATCTGGGTGTAGATGCGCCCGCCCTCTTCCAGGATAGAGCGCACCTCGTCTCCGGTGATGGCGTCTACGCCGCAGCCGAAGGAGACCAGCTGCACCAGGTTAATTCGTTTTTCCTTGCTTTCCGCCACGTATTTGGCGGCGCAGTACAGCCGGGCGTGGTAGGTCCACTGGTTCAGCACGGTGGTGGGGAATTTCTCCACCCGGTCGCTGACGGAATCCTCCGTGACCACCACGGCCCCGCATTCGCAGATCAGCTTGTCGATGCCGTGGTTGATTTCCCCGTCCAGGTGATAGGGCCGCCCGGAAAGAATGATCACGGGAAGGTTCTTTTCCTCGGCAAGGGCCAAAAACTCCCGGCCCTTTTGGCGGATCCGCTCCATGTATGCCTCGTATTCCCCATAGGCCGCATCGGAAGCCGCTTTGACCTCCTGCTCCGGAATGGCAGGGAAATATTTTGCCAGGATCTTCTGCATTTTTCCGGGGAAATCTTTCCGTCGGTGCAGGCCCACATAGTCGTAAATAAATTTCGTTTCGCTCAGGGCCTCGATATTGGCGTCCAATACCTCGGGATAATAGGCCACCACAGGGCAGTTATAGTGGTTATCGCCCTTGTGCTCATCGAGATTATAGCTCATGCAGGGGTAAAAAATGGCGTCCGCCTTTCGCTCCAGCAGGGCCTCGATGTGGCCATGGATCAGCTTTGCCGGGTAGCATACCGTATCGGAGGGAATGGTATGCTGGCCCCGGAAATACAGCTCCCGGTCGGAATCCGGGGAATGGAACACCCCGAAGCCCAGCTTCGTAAAGAAAGTGTACCAGAAGGGGTACAGCTCAAACATGTTGAGCCCCATGGGGATCCCGATGGTCCCCCGCTTTCCCTCACAGGGAGCGTAAGAGTTCAGAAGCTGCCGCTTATAATCATACAGGTTATATTGTGTGGTCTCGCCGTGCTTCTGCAGGGGCTTGTCGCAGCGGTTTCCGGCAATGTACCGGGCGGAGCCGCCTTCCCCCGCGCCGAAGGTATTCACCGTCAGGCGGCAGTGGTTCTGGCAGCCGTTGCAGGTAACGGCCCTTACCTCGTGGGTAAAGGCGGCAAGACCCCGCTCGTCTAAAATCCCGCTTCTTTCTCCTGTTTCATGCTGCTTCGCGTATAAAGCAGCGCCGTAGGCCCCCATCAGACCGGACACGGAGGGACGGGTCACGTTTTTGCCGATCTCCTTTTCAAAGGCCCGCAGCACCGCGTCGTTTAAGAAGGTGCCGCCCTGCACCACAATGTGGTCGCCCAGGCTTTTGGCGTCTGTGACACGAATGACCTTATACAGGGCGTTTTTCACCACGCTCATGGAAAGGCCAGCGGAAATGTTCTCAATAGAGGCCCCGTCCTTCTGAGCCTGCTTTACGGAGGAATTCATAAACACCGTGCAGCGGGAGCCCAGGTCTACCGGGCTGTCGGCAAACAGGCCGCACTTTGCGAAATCGCTCATTTCATAGCCCAGGGCCCCGGCAAAGGTCTGCAAAAAGGATCCGCAGCCGGAGGAACAGGCCTCGTTTAAGAAAATGTTGTCGATGGCCCCGTTTTTGATCTTGAAGCACTTGATATCCTGGCCGCCGATATCGATGATGAAATCCACCTCCGGCTCGAATTTCCGGGCGGCGGTAAAGTGGGCGATGGTTTCCACCACGCCCAGATCCAGCCGAAAGGCGTTTTTGATGATCTCCTCGCCGTAGCCGGTGGAGGCCGCGCAGCGGATCACAATGCCCGGGAATTTCTGGTACAGGGCCAGAAGAAATTCCTTCACCAGCGGCACGGGGTTTCCGGAATTCGGCAGGTACCGGGAGAAAATGATCTCCTCATTTTCGTTGATGGCGGTGGCCTTTAAGGTGGTGGAGCCAGCATCGATGCCCACATAGGCGATATTTCCGGGAAGCAGGGGGGCGTCGGTGGGAATGGTGTCCCGTTGGTGCCGGGCGGTAAATTCCTCGTACTCCGCTTCATTCCGGAACAGGGCCTCGCTGCTTTGGTAGTGGTGGCTGGAGCTGTAGTTTTTGATCCGTTCCGTAAGCTCCGGAAGGGAAAATTCCCGACTGGTCTCGCTCATGGCGGCGCCCGCCGCCACATAGTACAGGGAATTTTCCGGGCAGACGCCGCTTACGCCCAGAATGCGGTCAAAGGCCGCGCGAAGCTCCGAAAGAAAGGTCAGCGGGCCGCCGAGATAGACCACTTTTCCCTTGATCTCCCTACCTTGGGCAAGGCCGGCCACCGTCTGGTTGACCACGGCGTTCAGAATGCTTAGGGCGATGTCATTTTTCTGGGCCCCCTGATTCAGCAGGGCCTGAATGTCGGATTTCGCGAACACGCCGCAGCGGGAAGCGATGCTGTAGGTGCGCTCGCTGGTTTTCGCGATCTCATTGAGCTCGTCCGGGGCAATGTTCAAAAGGGTAGCCATCTGGTCGATGAAGGCCCCGGTGCCGCCGGCGCAGGAGCCGTTCATGCGCACCTCCATAGAGCCGGAAAGGAACAGGATCTTCGCGTCCTCGCCTCCCAGCTCGATCACCACGTCCGCCTCCGGCAAATAGGCCTTTACGGCGGTGCGGGTGGCGTAAACCTCCTGCACGAAGGGAATGTCCAGATCCTCCGCCAGCCCCATACCGGCGGAGCCGGAAACGCACAGCCTGGCGGAAGAGGCCTCCGGAAACTGCTCCCGGATTCGGGAAAGCATACCCGAAGCCTTTTCCGCGATCTGGGAAAAATGGCGCTCGTATTCCCGGAATACCGGCGTGCCGGCTTCATCGAACACAACGCATTTTAATGTGGTAGAGCCTACGTCCATACCGATTTTCATGGTTTTGCATCACTGCCTTCTTTAACGGTAAGAGAGCTTCGGCGGCGCTCCTTTTACAAAGCGGCGCCGGTTCAAAAAAACAAAATAAGAAAAAGAAAAAATTTTTGCTTACTGCCTGAATTTTTCGGAACATAGAGAATCATAGCATTTTTTGACGGGAAAATCAACCTGTCCGCCCATAACAATAAATGGCGCTTCGGGAAATTTGTCCTAAAAAGCTTATGCAAAAGGAAGCCTTTCGATGTTAGAAAAGAGGGGGGAAGAAGATTGCTTTTCGGCGGGAGACTGTGTTATAGTGGATAGCGAAAAAAGCAGGCCTTTGACGGAAAGGAGCGCTTGCTGTGAAAACAGTAGAGTATGAGCGGCCGGTGTACTATTACGAAACAGACCGAATGGACTGTGTGCATCATTCCAACTATATCCGCTGGTTTGAGGAGGCCCGCGTTCACCTGATGCGGGTCTGCGGCATGAGCCTGGAGGGCTTGGAAGCGAAAGGGATCGTCAGCCCGGTACTGCACGCGGAGGCGGAGTACAAGTCCATGACCCGCTTTGGAGAAACGGTGCGGGTGGAAACGGGGATAGAAAGCTATACAGGTACCCGGATCGCCTTTTTCTATACCGTGCGGGACAAAGAGACCGGGGCGCTGCGGTGCCGGGGAAAAACCTCTCACTGCTTTTTGAGCGCCGCCGGGCGGCCGGTGTCTCTGAAAAAAGCAGATCCCGGTTACGACCTGGCGGTGCGCAGGGTCTGCGGCATGGAGAAAGGAGAAAAGGAATGAGCGGGAAAAAAGGTTCTGTATGCAAAAGGGTTTTTCCCATGGAGGAAACGGCGGCGTACCGGTATGTGGTGATCTTTTCCCGCTGCCGGGGAAAGCTTCTTTTGAGCCGCCATAAAAACCGTGTTACCTGGGAGACCCAGGGAGGCCATATCGAGCCGGGGGACACGCCGGAGCAGGCGGCCCGCAGAGAGCTGTGGGAGGAATCTGGCGCGTCGGAATTTACCCTGGAGCCGGTTTGCGGCTATTATGCCGAGGACGAAGTTTCCGGCGCCGCCGGCGCGGTGTTTTTCGCGGAGATCACAGAACTTGCCGCGCTGCCGGAAAGCGAAATGAAGGAAGTAAACCTTTTCGAGTCCCTGCCGGAGGACCTGACCTACCCAGGGATCACCCCCGTGCTGTTTGAGCGGGTGAAGGAAAAATTCCGCTGAGCGATGGAAACGGGAAAGAAACCGTGGAGTCCGAGGGTAAAATAGCAGAGAGCGCGCTACAGAATGCCACAGAAACTGCTCGATAGCAGGAAGGGCGGCGCGCCCAAGTATAATGAGCAATGGAGGGCAGGAGCAGCTAAATTGGAATTTGCAGCGTACCGCTGCACCCACTCGTGAAGCTGTTTGGTGCGGGAAATCGGTTTCTGACCCGACCAAAAGTGATTCGCTTATTTTCCTCCTGTCATTCTGAACGAAGTGAAGAATCTCGCCCTTTTCCCTTCTATTCAGGAAATGAAGGACGAGATTCTTCGTTCCTCAGAATGACAAAAGTGAGAACTCGCCCCTCTCTAACGACTAACAACTAATAGCTAACGACTAGTTCGCTAAACTACAATTTGCCGATTTACTTCCGGTCGGGTCGGAAACCAAACTCCCGCACCAAGCAGGGACACGAGCGGCCGCGGCGCCTCGCCGCTAAACTATAATTTACCGCCTTACTGTTTATTGTTTTGCCCCTGCCCTTCCTTGCTCATTTTTCATTGTCTATGGTCGGTGCCGTCACCTCCAGAATCACGTATCTGCAATAAAACAGCTGCTGCAAAATTTATTCTTTTGCAGCAGCTGCTTTTTGTAAAGCCAGGTTTTTTTCAAACAAGCCCTAAGCAAGGCCTTTCTTTTTGTGAACAGCCTGTAAATTTTTCGTAGAAGCAGGTTGACGGCGGGAAAAAGCCGATTAAAATAAGAGGCAGCGGCCTCTTGCGGGTCGGTTCTATCGGGAAAAGAAGATGCCAGAAACGGTATAGAAGGAGGAAAGGCAGTATGAAACAGATGATAAAGGCTCTAAAGCCCTGTGCGGCATTGGCGTTTTTCTGCCTTGTCCTGTTTTTTGCGCAGGCCCTGTGCGGTTTGGCCCTTCCCGCCCTGATGGGCGGCCTGGTGAACCGGGGCGTTCAGCAGGGAGGCCTTGAGCCGGGCGCGCCAGAGGCCATGAGCTTACAGGGAAAAACGCTTTTGCAAAGCTTTTTGACAGAGGAGCAGCAGCGGCTGCTGGAGGAGCTCTACCTTACCGTTGAGTCGGAAAGCAGCGAGGCCCAGCGCCTGTCGGAGAAATATCCCTACGCTCAGGAGGGAACCATCAGCGTGCTGCGGGAGGGGCTGGAGGAAGCCCGGGTCCAGGAAGCAGGCGAGCTTTATGAAAAGGCGGTCTATGCCCTGCTGCTGTATTTGCGGCAGACAGAGCAGACCGGCGAGCTGAACACCATTTCTCAGGGCCTTGCCGCGGCCCGGGAGGAAAAAAAGGAGATCGGGAAATTCGGCGATAACCTGAGAGATCTGGAAGGAAAGGAAGGCTCTCTGCCGAACGGCGTGCTTACCAGCATGCCGGAGGGCGCGCTGTTTCAGCTTCCGGAGGAAAGCTCTTTTGCGGAAGCGGAAAGCTCCTCTGAAGCGGAGGCGGAAACCATGCTGGGCTCTCAGGAAAAGGCCTTCGGCGAGGAAAACGCAAATAACGGCGAAAAGGCTGGCTCCGGGAAAGAGAATGCAGAAAAGCAGAGCTTTGTTTTTTCCGAAGTAGGCTTTTCCAAACTGGATATCGAGCAGCTTTACGCGCTTTTGCCGCTGCTGGACCGGGCCCCCAGGGAGAGTATGGAAACGGTCATTTCCGCCGCGGAGGAAGCGCCGCGGGCTTTGAAGGAGCGGGTGGGAGTTTCTTTCAAGAGTTTGCTGTATCAGGAGCTCCGCATGGATACGGAGGCCATTCGCTCCGGTTATCTTTGGGGCCGGGGACTTCTTTTGCTGGGGCTCTTCCTTTTGGAAACAGCCCTGGCGGTTTTGGCCGGTCTCTTGTCCTTCCGGGCGGCGGATCAGACCGCCGGCGGGCGGAAAAGCTGGGCGCTTTCCGCCCTGGGCCTCCCCGCCGCGGGCTGCGCCCTTCCCACCTTTGCGGGGGCGCTGATCCTTGCCGTGAAATGGGGGACCGCCGTGCGGTGGGGGATCGTTGCGGGCTTTGCCGCCGTGCTTGCCGTGCTTGTATGGGCGCTGCTGAAAGCGGCGCTGCCCCGGTTCTTGGTGCTGCAACAAGCAAAAGAAAAAGGAAAACAGGTGAGTGAAAGAGTATTTTCCCGGCTGCTTCGGAAATGCCCGGAAAATGGCGAAGCTGCAGGAGAAGGTGAAAAGAAAGCTTTGCCGCTTCTCCGGGTCGGAGCTTCTCTGTCAATGCCTGCCCTGATGCTTTTGATGAATCTTATCTGTTTGATTTTTGTGGGCGCGGAGGGGGAAGGCCTTGCGGCCGCCGCCCGGCGCGCCGGAGACAGAATGGCCTTCGTACAGTATGTGGTGCTGCTGGTGCTGTCCGCTCTGTGGATCGCCGCGTTCCTTGCGCTGTCAGCGCGGGGAAAAGAGCCGCGCCGGCAGGTTTGGGGCCTCTTGGGAAAAAATACGGAACCCCCGGAGGCAGAGGAATTTTCTGCCAAAAAGGGGGAAGGATAATCTGAAAGGGACGATACTCCGGTCATTGTGGGAAAAGGGAGATGAGAAAAGCATGAAAACCGTAGTTGTGGTAAATCCCCACGCGGGGCGTCAAAATATTCTGCGGGAGATCGAGGAAGTGCGGAAGATCCTGAAGGAAAGCGGCAGGGAGGTTTTCACCGTTAAAACGGAAAGCGCCCGGCAGGCCGAGGCGGTGATCCGGTCTTCTTTGGAGGAGAAGCCGGAAACCCTGATCTGCTGCGGGGGAGACGGTACCCTGAGCGAAATGGTGGCGGAGGTCTTAAAAGCTGGCGCTTCTGTTCCCATCGGCTATATTCCGGCGGGCTCCACCAATGATTTTGCCAGTTCCCTGGGGCTTTCCAAGGAGCCGGGAAAGGCGGCCCGGCAGATTGTGGAGGGCTGTCCGAAGCCCCTGGACGCCGGGCGCTTTGGGGAAAGATATTTTATCTACGTGGCGTCCTTCGGCGCATTTACCCAGTCTTCCTACTCTACCACCCAGAGCCTGAAAAATTCCCTGGGGCATCTGGCCTATATTCTGGAAGGGATCAAGGAGCTGCCTACCCTGAAATCCTATCAGGTCAAGGTGGAAACGGCGGAGGGCGAGGTGTATGAGGGAGATTACGTTTTCGGCGCTCTCAGCAATTCCACCTCCTTTGGCGGTATTGTAAAGCTGGATTCCGGCAAGGTGGACCTGTCGGACGGAAAGCTGGAGCTGACGCTGGTAAAAATGCCCCGGAACCTTTTGGAACTGAACCGGGTGATCTTCTCCCTGATGAGCGGAAAGTAC
This sequence comes from Neglectibacter caecimuris, assembly GCF_034335015.1. Classification (NCBI taxonomy): domain Bacteria; kingdom Bacillati; phylum Bacillota; class Clostridia; order Eubacteriales; family Oscillospiraceae; genus Neglectibacter; species Neglectibacter caecimuris. Next base: position 10,531 of record NZ_JAWXXK010000009.1, read on the forward strand.
GATGAGGAAATGATCACCTTTGTGCATACGGCGGGTGCGAAATTCACTTGTGCCGAGCCCATGCCCTGGTCTCTGGACGGAGAATACGCCTCCGGCGGAGAGCAGGTAGAGGCCGCGGTTCTGCCCCAGGCGCTGCAAATGTACTATTAAGAGTCAGAGCGGCGGGTACAAAGAGAAATTTAGGATAAGAGTAAATAATAAAGTGAAATGCGATAAAGTATAGTTCAGCGGCGAGGCGCCGCGGCCGCTTGTGTCCCTGCTTGGTGCGGGAGTTTGGTTTCCGACCCGACCAGAAGTAAATCGGCAAATTGTAGTTTAACGTCCTTAGGCTCCACTTATTTATAAGGGGAGCTGTCACGGCGAAGCCGCGACTGAGGGGATTAAAACTGGCGGTTTTATCCCACTTTCTGTGTGTGACTATCCCCTCCACCACCTAACGGTGGTCCCCCTCCCCTTGCAAGCAAGGGGAGGCTTTTCTCGTCACTAAATTCCAATTTATCAGCTTACCTGCAATCGGGTCAGAAGCGCCTTTCCGGCAGTACGCCAGAAACCTGTGGAAAAAGGAAGCTCGGCAAAAGTGCCGGGCTTCCTTTTTCCGTCCAGACTCGAGCGCTTTTTTCACAGAATGTTCATCTCTTTTTCTTGATTTTGCCATAGAGAGCGGGTAAAATGAAAATAATGCTGGAACTCTGCGAATAAGCTCTTTCATAAGGGTCCCGCAGGGATGAATTTTCTTCCAAAAATAAGGAAAAAGAAAAGGGGCGGAAAAATGGCTTCCGAAAAAATATTGATCGTGGACGATGATACCAATATTTGCGAGCTGCTTCGGCTGTATATTGAAAAAGAGGGTTTTACGGCGTTTCTTGCCAACGATGGGGAAGCGGCGCTGAAAATGTTTGACGCGGCGGAGCCGGACCTGGTGCTGCTGGATATTATGCTGCCCGGCCTGGACGGCTGGCAGGTATGCAGGGAGATCCGCAAAAAATCCGCCTGTCCGATCATTATGCTCACCGCCAAGGGCGAGGTGTTCGACCGGGTGCTGGGATTGGATCTGGGCGCGGACGACTATGTGGTAAAGCCCTTTGAAACCAAGGAAGTGATCGCCCGGATCAAGGCAGTGCTGCGCCGCAGTACCCAGAACGGAGACAAGCAAAGCGGAAATAAGGCGGTTTCCTACGAAAATTTATCCATCAATTTGACAAACTATGAATTGAAGGTAAAGGGCGTACAGATAGATACGCCGCCCAAGGAGATGGAGCTGATCTACCACCTGGCCTCCAATCCCAACCGGGTATTTACCAGAGACCAGCTGCTAGACGAGGTGTGGGGCTTTGATTACTACGGGGACAGCCGCACCGTAGACGTGCACGTAAAGCGCCTGCGGGAAAAGCTGGAGGGCGTTTCCGACCAGTGGGCGCTGAAAACCGTGTGGGGCGTGGGCTACAAATTTGAAGTAAAGGAATAAGCTGCTTTCTGCGAGGCAGGTTTCCGGGAAAGGATCTTCGGCAAAATGCAGAAAAGCATTTTTAAGCGATATCTCAGCATTACCATGATCATTGTGATCCTCAGCTTTACCATGCTGGGAAGCATGATGATGCTATTTTTTTCCCAATACTGGAGAAATGAAAAGAAGGAGCTTCTCACCCAAAACGCGTCGTCCATTGCGGGTCTGGCGGAAGGATACCTGGTGCAGGAGGAAAAAAACCAGTACCGGCTGCCAGCGGAAGTGCTGCAGGGCTTTATTTCCAGCTTCTCCACCAGTATCGACGCCGATATTTTTATCACGGATCTGAAGGGAAATATCCTGGCGGGAAATTATCCCAACAGCAAACTGCAAAGCCCTGTACAGGTGCCGGAGCAGGCAGTGGCGCTGGCGGCGAAGGGAATGTACGAGGGGAAAAACAATTTAGACGGCTTTTATAAAAGCAGCTATTATATCATCGGCGTACCCATGTACGCCAGGACGGATAATACCTGTGTTGGCGCGGTGTTTGCCGCCACCAGTGTGGTCACGGTAAACAGCTTTCGGGACGAGTGGTTCCGCATTTTCCTGGTGGCGGCGGCAGTGGCTCTGGCGGTGGCCTTCTGTGTGATCGGAATGTTCGCTTACCGGCTGGTAAAGCCCTTGCGGCAGATGTCGGCGGCGGCCAGAAGCTTCGGTGCGGGAGATTTTTCCGTGCGGGTGCCGGTCACCAGCGAGGACGAGCTGGGCCAGCTGGCGGTTTCCTTCAACAATATGGCCAATTCCCTTTCCATTTCCGAGGGGACCCGCCGCAGCTTTATCGCCAACGTATCTCACGAGCTGAAAACGCCTATGACCACCATTGCCGGGTTTATCGACGGCATTTTAGACGGCACGATCTCCCGGGAGGAACAGGAAAAGTATTTGCAGGTGGTGTCAAGCGAGGTAAAAAGGCTTTCCCGGTTGGTGAGATCCATGCTGGACCTTTCCCGCATCGACAACGGGGAAATGAAGCTGAAGCCTGTCAGCTTCAATATCACCCGGATCCTTGTGGATACGCTGCTGACCTTTGAGCAGCGCATCGACGAGAAGCAGATCGAGGTGCGGGGGCTGGAAAACGCCAGGGCCCAAACGGTGTACGGCGACCAGGACCTGATCCACCAGGTGGTCTATAATCTGATCGAAAACGCAGTAAAATTTACGGAGCAGGGCGGCTATATCGCCGTGCAGATCACAGATGGGATCGACCGCACCAGCGTGGTGATAGAAAACAGCGGACAGGGGATTGCCGCTGAGGAGCTGCCCCGGATCTTCGAGCGGTTTTACAAGACGGACCGTTCCCGAAGCCAGGATAAAAACGGCATGGGCTTGGGACTCTATATCGTGAAGACGATCCTGAAGCTGCACAGCGGAGATATCGGCGTAAGCTCTGTGGCGGGGCAGAATTGCCGCTTTGAATTTTACCTTCCCAAGCCCCCGGAGCCGCCTAAGTTGAAGGAGGGGCTTCCCCTGAAGCTGAAGGAGCTAAAGCCCCGGGAGACGAAGGGAAAAGAGGGGCGGCAGAAGGAACAAAAGGAGCACGGGAAAACAGGGAAATAAGGCCTTGTTGTTTGCTATAGAAAGTAAAACCTTAAATTAAGAAAGGGAAGAGAAAGATGATAGACGAGCAGATCCATAAGCTCCCCACAGAGGGAGAACCGCCGGCCGAAGAGCCGGTTTCCGGACAGGAAAATGCGGCCATAGAAAATCCCGCTGCCGAAAACGCGGCTGCCGTGGAAAGTACTCCCGCACCGCGGGAGCAGGCTCCTGTTTCCGTGGAGGCTGTACGGGAAGACGGCTTCAGCGTAGGCCCGGCAGAGCCGGTGCGGGAGGCGGCGGAGGCCCCTGTTCCCAGCGTGGAACAGCCGGTGGAAGCAAGAGAACTTCCGTCGCGGGAGCCTCAGTACGATCCGGCAGAAAGCGGGGCTGCTTCCCTGTCAGGCGAAAACGCGCCTGTGGGAGCGGCCAGGTCTGTTGTCCAGCCTGAAACGGCGGTCCCGCCCCAGGGGGCGCGGCCCATGGAGGGCGCGGCACCCTATCTTCCGCAGCCTGGTGTGTATGGCTATGCGCCGCCTTATCAGCAGCCTCCCCAGGCTCCCTATGGGTATGCTCCTCAGCCTCCGGCCGCCTATCCGGGCGCGGCCCCTTATGGCGGTACCCCCCAGCCCTATGCGCCGGGCTTCCAGCCTCAGCAGCAGGCTGTACAAGTACAGCCTGCGTATTACGGCTATGCCCAGCAGCCGGTTTATTCTCCTTATGGAGCAGAGCCGCCCCGCCCGCCGAAGAAGAAGCTTTCCACAGGGCTGAAGGTTTTCATCTGGATCGCCTCTATTTTAGCTGCCGCAGCGATTCTGGGGCTTTTTGGATACTTGGCCTGGCATGCGGCAACGGCGGAAAAAAGCTTCCCCTACGGAAATACCCCCGGCTTCCAAATGCCGCTGCCCCAGCAGCCTGGCGATGGCGAAGAGGACGATATTCCCGATTTTGACGACGGCGTGATCCCGCCGGACAGCAAAGAGGAAAGCCCCGGCGAGCCGGATGTGGATATCACTCCCAACACCGAGGGGATCACCATTCACAAAAAGCCCCAGGGGCAGGAGCTGACCAGCCAGGAGGTCTATAAAAAGGTGGTAAAATCCACAGTGACGGTGGCCGTTACTCTAACGCGAAACGGCCAGGAGCAGAACAGCACCGGCACCGGCATCATCGCCACCTCCGACGGCTATATCATCACCAATTCCCACGTGGTGCTCAACACCAAGAGCAGCGTGGTGAAGATCATCACCTCCGGCGGCGAGGAATACGAGGCCGTGGTGGTGGGCGTGGACCGTACCACCGACCTGGCGATCCTGAAAACCAACGACCACAACTTTACTCCGGCGGAATTCGGGGATGCGGGGGAATTGGAGATCGGCGATTCCGTAGTGGCTATCGGCAACCCCGGCGGCGAAAAGTTCTCCGGCTCCATGACCGGCGGCTATGTGTCCGGCCTGGATCGGGAAGTAGGCCGCTACAGTGAAAACGGCATGACCTATATCCAGACGGACGCGGCCATCAACCCTGGCAATTCCGGCGGCCCGCTGGTGAATATGTACGGCCAGGTCATCGGGATCAATTCCTCCAAGATCATTACCGACGGCTATGAGGGAATGGGCTTTGCCATTCCTGTCAGCAAGGCCCAATCCATTATCAACGAGCTGCTTTCCGGCGGCTATGTAAAGGGACGCACCCGCTTGGGGATCACCGGTATGGAGGTCTCAGACGCCATGGTGGCCCTTTACCAAATGCCCCAGGGCTTTATGATCTCTGAGATCGGGGAGGAAAGCGCCTTTACCGGCACAGAGGCCAGAGAGGGCGATATCATCACCGCCATTGACGGCGAGACCGTCACAAGCCTTTCGGATATTTCCAACCTGCTTTTGAAGTACGCTCCCGGCGATACGGCGGAGATCACGCTGTACCGGCAAAACGGCACTGAGCTGAAGGTAACGGTCACCCTGTTGGAGGATAAAGGCGAAACACAAAAATAAAGAAGCTATAAGAAAGTGAACACCCGCTGAGAAGCAGTTGCTTTTCAGTGGGTGTTTTGTTATAATTGGTTCGCTTAAAAAGGGAATTTCCCAAGGAAACAAGAGGGCAAAGGAGAGAAAAAGATGAAACCGAAACCCAAGAAAAGAAAGCTCCTCTTAATTGCATTATCCATCGTGGTTGTACTGATCGTTGCCGGTGGTTGGGCATTATCTGTCATGATATATGGAGAAAATTTCGACCAGCGGTTTGAAAGCTATGAGCCGCTTATGCTGCACGTCAATGATTTTGACGGGCTGCGGCGCGAGAAATACGAATTTACTTCCGACAAGGGACAAAATTTAACGGGATATCTGTATCGTTCGGAAGGAGAGCAGCACGGCATCATTGTCATGGCGCATGGCTTTGGAGGCGGCGGGCACAATTCCTACATGGACTGCGCGAATTATTTTGCCCGGCACGGATACTGTGTTTTCGCCTATGACGCCACGGGAAATGATGAAAGCGAAGGAAAGGGCGTGGGGGGCTTCCCCCAGGGCGTGATCGACTTGGACCATGCGATCACCTTTGTGGAAAAAAGCGGGAATTTCCCCGATCTGCCAATTTTTTTATTCGGACACAGCTGGGGCGGGTACAGCGTTTGCAGCGTGCTGACCTATCACCCCGAGGTAAAGGCGGTGATCGCCTGTTCGGGGGTGAACTCTTCGGCAGAGATGTTTGAGGCGGAAGGAAAAAGGCAGGCGGGGGCAGGTATTTATTTGATGATGCCTTTTGTCAGGCTGTATGAGCAGATGAAGTTCGGCAGCTACGCTTCCAACACGGCCATGGACGGCTTTGCAAGCAGTGACGCGGCTGTTATGATCCTGCACAGCGCCGACGACGAGGTCGTTCCGATCGAATACGGCTACGACATTTACTATAAAAAGTACCAAAATGATCCCAGATTTACCTTTGTTCGTTTCGAGGATCAGGGCCATGAGTACTTCAATGACAAAGCATACAAAAATGAGTTTAACGCAGAATTTGACAAATGGCTCAAGACCCTGGCATATGATCCTCAAGCTCCCGAAAACAGGGAACGGTTTGCGGCGGATAAAGCGGATTATATCCACAGAAATTTGGACAGGGAAAAATGGTGCGGCTCATTGGACGAAAAGCTGTTTGCGGATTTCGTAAGTTTCTATGATGAAAATGAGCGGTGACCGGATCTCAGTTTTTTGCGGTTGCTGTAAAATGCTTTTTCTGATTATAGATGCTGGACGGTGGCGCAGGTATAAAGGAACAATTAGGAAAAAGCAAGGGCAAGACAAACCGTTGCGGTTTGTCTTGCCCTTGCTTTTTTTAGAAGGAACTATTCTTCAAAGTAAGTTTTTCCTATGCAGGCATGGAGGGAATCTTTTGGAAAACTTTTTTGCTTCCCCGAAAAGGCTCAATCCAGCAGGCTCATCTGGCCGGGGATCTGCGCGTCTGAGGGCTCGGCGGCTTTTTCCGGCTTTGCTTCCGCCTTGGAGGAGGAAGCGGCGGCCTTTAGGGGCTTTTCAGGTTTGTGCTCCTGCTTTGGGGGCTCCGCTTTTTCCTGAACGGGCGGCTCTGGCTTTACGGGCTTAGGAGCTTCTTTCGGGGGAGAAGGCGGTTCGGAGGTCTCCGGTTTCCGGGGCTTCACCTGGGGCTCGGAAACAGAAGAACCGCTGCTTTTTTCTGAAGAGGTCTGCTTTTCCGCCGGACGCTGGGCAGACTGCCGGAGCCTGGAGGCCATTTGCGGCTTCGGGGCAGGGGCGGGCGCATCCTCCGGCAGAGAAAATTCCTCCGTGTACATAGAGGCCTGCACGGGAACAATGGGGGCATTCGGGCCGGTTTTGGGGTGGGTGGCGGAGACAGGGTAAGCAAGCGGAGCGGAAGAAACCCGGGGAGAGTTCCGGTGAACAGAAGAAGGAAGAGGCTCTTCTTCCGAAGAAATGGGGAGAGGAAGATGCTGAGAGGCCCCCTGAGAGGAAGAAGGCTGCCTGAGAGAATGCTCCTGTGAGCGGTAAACAGGTTCTTTTGGACGAGGAGAGCCCTCCCCAGAATGCGGCGTGGAAGGAGCATGATTTGGAGAGGTCACAAGCTCCGGCATTCTACTGGGAATTCTTTCAGCAGAATGGTGACGGTTTTCCGCAGCCTCAATTTCACGGAAAATAGCTTCTTTCTCGTCCCGCCGGCGTTTTCGCAGAAAACGCGCCAATAAAATGATCAGACCGGTTACGCCCAGCACCGCGCAGGCAAGGCCGCCGTAAAACAGAGCGATCGCCAAAGAATTATTTTTTGTGTTGAGCTGCGCGAAGGTCACATAATTGGTACCGTCGTCCGGGGCTTCCGGAGAAGAAACCAGAGGCCCATCTGGCTTCGGGGTAATGCTGGGTCGCTGCACCACAGGCTGTTCCGAGGGAACGGGCCGGTTAGAGGGGTGAGGCGTGGGGGCGGGCGTAACCGCCGTGCCACCCCCGTTTGGCCTTCTGGAGGGCGATGGAGTGGGATCATCGGGAACATAAGGCGGATCGTCCGGATCCTCGGAAGGAGTGGGATCGACCACCGGTGTAGGTTCAGGGGTGGGCACAGGTGTGGGCGTGGGGGTAGGAACCGGCGTAGGTGTGGGAGTCGGTTCCGGCGTTGGGGTGGGCGGCGCGGGATTGGTAGGAAATACAATGGCCCCATTATCTCCATTTTCCGTATAGGAAACAAGCCCGCCCTCCTCTGTGGCGAGGGCGGGAACGCTCAGGATAGAAGCCGCAAACAGCAGCGAGCCAAGCAGCACTGCAAAGCGGCGCCGTTTGGGGGCCATGAAGATCCCTCCTGCCAAAAGAGCATACGCCTACTTATACTATTTCATTCTATCACAGAAACCGATACGATTCAATCTTTTTTCTGCCTGAATTCACAAAATTTAGGGGTTTTTTCTTGGTTTTTGGAAATGAAGCCCCAAATATGGGATTTTATAGAAGCGTTTTGCTTGATGATTGCAAGTTGTCAGAGGGAAAATGAGCAATTAGCAATTAAGGGTAAGGACAGAATTCGATAAATTGGGATTTGGCGTGTTAGTCCTTAGTAGTTGGTTGTTAGAAAAGGAAAAGGCTTCTCCAAATTGTCATCCTGAGTCACCGAAGGTGGCGAAAGATCTCGTCCTTTTGCTCTTTGCTTCAGAAGTAAGGGCGAGATTCTTCGTTCCGCAGAATGATAAAAAAGAGAACAACTTGCCTTTCTCTAACGGCTAACAGCTAACAACCAGGGCTTGTTTAAAAAATCGCAAACGCCGTCTTTTTGCACAATGCGGACGGATTTCCGCGTTGGAAATCCTCGACAGGCGTCAGCCTGTCCTGCGGTTTCCGCCTTGAAACCATCTCGCCTTGTACAAAAATCCGCCATTTTCTCTATTTTCAAACAAGCCCTAGTTCGCCAAACATAATTTATCGCATCTGTCCAGCTTCCAGGGTATCCAGCGCCTAAAAAAGTCGCCGCCGCAAAAGTTCAAATTTTGCGGCGGCTGTTTTGGTTTACTTGACAAATTGAAAAGAAAAAGAGCGTCATTTTACAAAATGTCATAAGGAGGGAGAGCCTGGAGAATGCCCAGGGCGGCCCTGTCTCTGGCTCCGGTCTTCGGGTTCAGGGTAGAGCGAAGGTTATAAAGATAGCCCGTTTCGCCATAGCGCCCCGGTTTTTCAGTGCGATAGCGTGTTTCGTCACCACCCTTGCGCACAATACCATGCTGTCGCTGCCGGGAAAAAGCTCTCTTTCCCAGGCAAGCTCGCATTCCAAATTCAAAAAGCATTCTTGAATTCTGGGAGCGTTTACTTTTACGGCGGGCTCTGCGGAAAGGCCGGAAGCGGCGATCTCATCTGTGTCAAAATCATTTTGATGAATGGAGCGCATACAGGCGGCAAAGTATTTCTGGGAGGGGAAGTTTACCACCAGACAGCCGGTTTCTCGCACGGAGACGTACATGTGCTGCCGCTTGTGGACATTGGCAAAGATCGTGTAAAATCCGTCCGAACCACCTGAAAAGGTACACCAGGACTGCATTGCCACATTGGGCTTGCCGTTGCTTTTATAGCTCGATACGGCCACCAGAGGAGACGGGATCGCCGTCACATATTCCATCCAGGAAAAGCCGTACAGGGAGCTTTGCTCGATCCTTTCCGGATAGGAAAAGAACTCGCGCTTCACAGGGCGCCGCCCTTTTCCCGCTCCAGTGCCGCCATCAGCTCCCGGCAGCGGCGGATTCTGGCCCCCTGGGGCTTGTCGCCGTGCTCGGGGTCGTTGGAAAAGCTTTGCAAAAGCTCGCAGGGGAAGCTTTCACATTCCCCGCAGAAGGTGACGCCCCTTTCCATGGCGCATTTTGCCACCTCGCAGGCTTCCTGATCCGCGGAGACGTGGAAGGGCCGCCCCTTTGTGGCGATACAGCCGCCGCAGTGGCAGCTTTCCACAAATTCGCAGCCGACACAGTCCAGTCCGCAGTATGTGGTGATCTCCTGTTTCAAATCCTGAAGCTTACTCATTTCACACCATTCCTTTTTGAAAAAATATGGGCCTTCTCCCGCCTGCTTCAAAGTATGACGGCAGGATATGTTGTCATTTAATATAACAGAAAAAACAGGACAGCTAACTGTCCTGTTTCAGGTTGAGCTTCTAGTTATGAAAAACGGAAGGGGGAAGAGTGTGAAAAAGCTGCTTTGCAGCTTCCAGGGACCATCAGGGTCCCTCTCTCGCGTTTCAATCAGAACCTCTTGGAAAAATCATAGATTTTTTCAAGAGGTTTGAGCGGGGCGAAAAGCTTTTTCGACACGCTCAAACAGGACAGCTAACTGTCCTGTTTTGCATAGTGGGAAAGAAAAAATTCCCCCTGTTTTTTCAGGTCCTCCCGCAGCTTTGGCGGGGAGAGCACCTGAACGCTGCTTCCAAAGGAAAGCACCCAGGAAAGCATGGAGCTGTAAAAGGTGAAGTCCACGGAAAACCGCAGGCGGCCGTCCGGCTCTGTGGAAAAACAGCCGGGGCCGTATTCCTCGATCAGCCGGTATTTTACTTCTGGGTCAAAAACGGCCTCCAGCCGGTAGTTTTCCTGCCAGGTCTGTTCAAAATCCAGCTTTTCCTCCGGCACCCTTCTGTGAGAAAAGCCGGTGGAGGTCAGCCGCGGCTCCCACAGCCGGGAAAGCTTAAAAAGCCGGAAATCCGTCCTTTCCGTACACCAGGCCAGCAGATACCAGTCCCCCCACTGAAAAACCACGTAATAGGGCTCTACCGTGCGGGCCGACTCTCCTTTTTCCGAGTAATAGCGGAAGGTGACAAGCAAGGAACTGTCGATGGCCCGGCGAAACAGGGAAATTTTTTCCGTCAGGCTGTCGTGATAATGGGAGGCGAGGTCGATCAGCAAGGGCGAAGAGCCCCTTTCCGAAGGGGAAAGCTTTTCCTCCAGCACTGCCCGGTGGGGGGCGGGAGAGACGCTGTCGATCCCCCGAATGCCGGAAAGAATGGCGTGCAGCTCCTCCTCTGTAAAAAGCTGCCTGGAAAAGGTGTAGCCCGGGGCAATGGAGATGCCGCCGTTTCGGCCCTGCTCGGTGACAATGGGAATGCCCGCCATGCAAAGGGTTTCAATGTCCCGGCTGATGGTGCGCCGGGACACCTCAAATTTTTCCGCCAGAAAAGGTGCGGTGACCTTATCCCGGCGCAGCAGCGCCGCCAGAATACCTAAAAGTCTGTCAATTTTCATAAGCGTAAAATCCTTCTACCGGATGCCGGACGGGGGGGAATTAGTAATTAGCAATTAGCAAGGTCAAGGGCATAAGCATTGCTGGCAGTATAAGGGTTATCACCAACGCCTGATAAATATGAATTTATCAGGCTTTAAATGTAGGGACAGCCCTCTGGGCTGTCCGCAAATTACGTACAAATTCCCCGGACAGCCCGGAGGGCTGTCCCTACAGCATGTTGCCTTTCCTTATCGATAAACTATAGGGAGTCTCTAAAAACTCAGAAAAATGCACTTGTAAAGCCTGTAAAAGGCCGATTTTTCTAAATCGTTTCATCGGAACAATGAGTTTTTAGAGGTTACCTATAATTTAGCGGTTACCCGCTCGCTCTCCACCTGTCATTCTGAACGAAGTGAAGAATCTCGTCCTTTGCCCTTTTTCCGGAATCAAGGTCGAGATTCTTCGTCAAGAAAGCTATAGCTTTCTGCGTTCCTCAGAATGACAAAAGAGAGAGCGTTCCCTTTTCTAACGACTAACAACTAACAGCTAACAGCTAACGATTGGTTCGTTAAACTACAATTTGCCATCTTAACCTTCCGGTCGGGTCAGAAGCCAAACTTCCGTACCAAGTGGGGGCACGAGTGGCCGCGGCGTCTCGCCGCAAACTACAATTTGCCATCTTAATCTTCTGGCCGGGTCAGAAACTATCCTTTCGCACCAAGTAGGGACACGAGTGCCCGCGGCGCAACCGCCGCCGCGCTGGTGATTTTTAGAAATGGATCCGCTCTTCCAGATAGGAAACAAGCGCCTCGATGGGCATGCGCGCCTGCTCCATGGAATCCCGGTCGCGAACGGTAACGCAGTTGTCGGCAGGAGAATTCTCGTCGCCAACAGTCTGGAAGTCCACTGTGACGCAGAAAGGCGTACCGATCTCGTCCTCCCGACGGTAGCGCTTGCCGATGGAGCCGGTCTCGTCGTAATCGGTCATAAAGTGCTTGGAGAGCAGGTCGCGAATTTCCAGCGCCTTGGGCCCCAGCTTCTTGGAAAGGGGCAGCACGGCGGCCTTATAGGGGACCACAACAGGGTTCAGATGCAGAACCACACGGCTGTCATTCTTTTCCGCGTCCAAAAGCTCCTCGTCGTAGGCCTCACACAGCAGGGCCAGCACTGTTCTGTCCAGCCCATAAGTGGATTCGATGATATAGGGAATGAATTTCTCGTTGGTTTCCGGGTCCAGATACTCCTGCTTCTGGCCGCTGTATTCCTGGTGGCGGGTGAGATCGAAATCGGTGCGGTTGTGGGTGCCGTTGATTTCGCCCCAGCCGAAGGGGAACAGGAACTCGATATCGCAGGCCGCCTTGGCATAATGGGCCAGCTTTTCGTGGTCGTGGAAGCGCAGGTGCTCCGCGGGAAGACCCAGATCCTCAAAATATTGCTTGCCGTACTCCTTAAAATAGGTGTACAGCTCCTCGTCGGAGCCCTCCTTGCAGAAGGTCTGGAATTCCATCTGCTCAAATTCGATGGTACGGAAGGTGAAGTTCCCGGGGGTGATCTCGTTGCGGAAGGCCTTGCCGATCTGCCCGATGGAGAAGGGCAGCTTTGCCCGCATGGTGCGCTGAACATTCAGGAAATTGACGTATTCCCCCTGGGCGTTTTCCGGGCGCAGATAAATGACGCTTTTGCTGTCGTTGGTGACGCCGCGATAGGTTTGGAACATCAGGTTGAATTCCCGGATATCCGTAAAATTGTGTTTGCCGCAGTTGGGGCAGGGAATGTGATGATCCTTGATATATTGGAACATCTCTTCCTTTGTCATGCCGTCGGCGTGGGCCTCAGGGTCGAAATCGTCGATGAGATTATCGGCCCGGTGGCGCATTTTGCATTCCTTGCAGTCCAAAAGAGGGTCGGAGAAAGAGGCAACATGGCCACTGGCCTCCCATACCCGGGGGTGCATCAGAATATCGGCGTCCACCTCATAGCTGTTTTTCCGTTCCTGAATGAAGCGCTTTCGCCAAGTGTCCTTTACATTGTTTTTGAGCCTTGCCCCGAGGGGGCCGTAGTCCCAGGTGTTGGCAAGGCCGCCGTAAATATCGCTGCCGGGGAAAATGAAGCCCCTGGTTTTACAGAGGTTCACAATTTTTTCCATGGTTTTTTCCGTTTGATTCATATGTTACCCGCTCCTTTTTTCAAAAGGGCCGCTTACCGTTTTCCGGAAGCGCCCTGTGGGATCTTCGCTAAAAAACCGAACGAGAAAGCCGCTGAAATTTTAAGGCGCTAACCGGGAATTGTGCGGTGGCGCCTTAAGCTTTCTGGTGCCGGAAATGAAGCTCGGTGTTTTTTCAGTATAGCATTTTTCCCCGGCGAATGCAATGAAAAATCGAAGACCGCAATGGGCGGACGAAAAAACAGACTGGCATTGTCCATTTGGACAATGCCAGTCTGCCGAATAAGGGAAATATAGGGAATAGAAATAATCCGTTGAAAGGGGAAAACTATTGCGCGTAGCCTACCGCACGAAGCAGATACACATAATAGCCCTTGGAAGTGGGAACGTCTTTAAAGGGACTTTCGGGGAATCTCTTTGTCAGCTGCTCCACGGTATCGGAATCGGGCTGGAAGCCGGCGGCGGAGGCTGCCACAATGACCGCTTCCGCACGGGTGATCGGGCTGCCGGGGCGGAACTTGCCGTTTCCATCGCCATGCAGGATCCCCTTCTCTACCAGAGCGTTGATGGCCGGAGCCGCCCAGTTTTTCACGCCTACATCGGTAAAGCTAGCGGAAGGAGCGGAAGCAATGTCCAGCTTCAAAATCGCCGCAGCCAGGCTGCTGGCCTCAGCGCGGGTGATAGAGGCCTCCGGATGGAAGGTGCCGTCCTCATAGCCTGCCACCAGGCCCTTCTGTTCCGCAAAGGCGATGTAGTTCTCATACCATTTGCCCAGAGGAATATCGGAGAAGGAGCAGGTGCCGTAATTGTGATCAGGATCGAAATCCTCACAGAGGGCGGAAACCAACATACGGAGGAATTCGGCCCTGGTCACGTTTTTATCGGGTTTAAAGGTGCCGTCTTCGTAGCCGCTGACAAAGGGAACACTGACGATCTCAGGCTCTTTGGAACTGTCGTCAGGCAGCTGAGAGGGCTCGTTATCGGAGTGATCGGGAAGATCGCCGCTGTTGTCCGCGCCGTGAGAGGGCTCATTGGACTCGGGCTCATCGGTATAGACCCAATTCATCTTCTGGTCCAGAATGCGCACGGGCAGCAGAGAATCGGAGCCGTTGGATTTGCCCAGGCGGTAGTTGGTGTTGTTTCCGAAGGAATACAGCGAGCCATCGGTGGATACACCGAAGGTGTTGTCGCTGCAGGCAAACAGCTGCACGAAATCAAAGGAAGTTTCCGTGGGGGTGCTGTAGCGTTCAGTATTGCCGCTGCCCAACTGACCAAACATACCGTAGCCCCAAGCGTAGACAGCACCGTCATTGGATACGGCGAAATTGTGATAAGAACCTGCGCTGACGCAGCGAATTCCAGCCATGACCTGCGTGAGACCGTTGGAGGAATAATCTTCTATGCCGATCTGGCTGAAGGTGTTGTCGCCGCCGGCCCACAGAGATCCATCCTTTTTCAACAGACATGCATGCATTTTTCCAGTGCTGATATCCTGTGTATTCTCCGCTATTTTCACGGGATGATCTATAGCCCCTTCTGAGGAATTTTCATCGGAATCCGGAAGAAGAGAGGAAATGTTACCCCAGCCATACACAGAGCCATCGTCCAGTAAGGCCAAGCCAAAGGAATTACCCAGGCTGACCTTTTTTACGCCGCTGTCCAAAATTCGGATAGGTTCAGCAGAGGACTCCACTGAGCCGGTACCCAGCTGAAAGGACCCATTCTGTCCCCACGTGTAAAGGGCGCCCTTTTTATCGATATAGGCGGCAAAAAGATCCTCAGCCTCTACCTGAGCGACATTTCTTGCCAACACAAGGCCGTCCTTGGGAGCGGCAATATCAGTAGCGGGCTCAATTCCATAAGAACGGAGCTGCCCGTCAGAGGATACTGTCAAAGTGCGATTAACGGATACGGAAGCATCTTTTACTCCGCGTTGCACAAGAGTCGGTTCAGGGGAATAAACCAGTTCTGAACCGGGGAACTGACCGCGCTCATTGGTTCCCCAGAAGTACAGCGTGTCGCCGGAAAGAGCGGCGGTGTGGGTGGGAGAGCTCCATACGGAAATGTCGTACTGCGTGGGCGCGGTACCGGCAGCGGTGCTGTTTAAGGCAATCCCAGCGGCCAATACAGCGGCAAGGCCCAGACAAAACAGGCCGCGAAGCTTTCCGCCAGATGGATGATGAGAATTTTGTTTCAAATCAGGTTCCCTCCTTATTGTTAGTATCCAGCAGATCCGCTTTTGTACTTTATTAGTGTATGCAAGACCTCATAAAGCTAAAAAACGGAAAAAGGCCATAGTTATAGAATTACTCGACGTTATTATAGGGGATAAAATTTCCGTTGTCAATGGAGAATTCTCCGAAAAAACCAAGTTTTTTTGAAAAAATTACGGAGCGTATAGCGCGATTCTAAAATTTTTTGTATCGCAGCTTTACCGCTTCTAGAGTCAGGAAATCCTAACACCTCTACATTTTGTATAATTTTGAAAATTCCCACAGAAATTTTCGTGGTTTCTCAGAAGAAAGCAGTTGCTTTCCTGAATTTTTCACAAAGAAAAAGCAAGAAAATTTGCGGAAAAATATTGACGTTTTTTCCATTTTGGATATAATGTTAGTATATGTAATAAATGATAGGGGTGCTGTGCCCATTTGGCAAAAAGAAACCGCAAGACCTTGCGGGATAGGGAACGAAATTTACAGAATGTTGATTTTTCGGAGAGCGGCAGGAAAGCTGCTCCCGGAGAACAAAGTGTTTTGAGGAGGCAGGAATTCAATGAAACAGTGGAAAAGGGTGGTCGCACTCATATTAACATTGCTCCTGGCGGTCTACGGGTTGCCGGTGGTTCCTGCTGTGCAGGCGTTAAAAATAACAGCGGAAGAGGAGACTCCTTTTTCTGATTTGGAAACGGAAGAAACCGCCGCGGTTCCGGATACCCGGATGCGCTTTGTGCAGACCGGCTTTGACGCGACTACCGGTATTCTCACTATGAGTTTACAGATCAAGCCGGAGCCCGGCGCACGGAATGAAACCGTGCGGGAAGGCGTGTTCGTGTTTCAGACGGATGGAAACCGGGTAGTTCCCATTACCCGTCCCCGTGCGGATCCGCAGCCGCCCTTTCTGACAGAAGAGCGCAGAGCGATCCGGGCTTATAATGGAAAGATCGCGGCGGTACTTTCCAACCGCAGCACCATGCCCCAGGCCGTACAGGAATTCCTGGCCACGGAAAAGGCAAAGATCATCTCCGATACGGGAGATTTTGAAATGGCCATGAGCTCTCAGAACCTGTATTCCCGCTATACAGGATATTTGGTATCCGGCGCCCGGAAGGATCAGGGGAATACCAGCATGCTGGACTGCTATTTCCAGTTCTACTTTAACGAAGGTGAATTTCCGGAGCCCGATGAAGAGGGCTATGTCACAGTAATTGATTTGGATTTTCAATGCTATGACAACATGAACCCTGCTGAGAGTACAGAGATGCTGTTTTCCGGCTCTATTCACGTTCCCGAGACAGCCAAGGAAGCTCAGGAGATCGTAGATCAGTTCTATTATGAGAACTCCGCCGGAGAAAAGGTTTCCCTGGCCATGGGCGGCGCGGGCTTTATTCAGAAGTACAGAGATGAATATTATTCAGCTCAGGAGGGCGAGGCCTATTATTATTACGATGAGCCGCAGCTTTCCACCTGGAGAAAGAATGGCAGCGCTTCCCGCACTACATGGAGCCGGAATCCCGCGCAGAGCATTGCGGGAGAAGAGGCTCCCGGTGTTTGGTATGATAATGTCAATGTTAAATATTTAGTAAGAAGCCTCTCTGTAGGCAATAACAATACTGTCAGCGGCGACACCATAGAAGACCCGGAGCATCCCGGCCAGGGCATTGAAATTCCGGATCCCGATTTCCAAAGACCGACCAATTCTTCCGGCGTGGTGATCGAAAGCGGCCGGTATCCCCGATATGATATTCCCACCTATGAGCAGTCTCAGCAGAACGATACAGAGGGCAACTGGATTCCGGAGGGCCATCAGGGGAACGGCAAAAGACCTGCTTTGAAGTATTACGCGGGCACGGAGACTTCGGGCACGACTTCTCCGGAGCATGACGATTTTGAGGGTTTCTTTACAGGGCTCAAATGGGAATTTATTTTGAACGATGATATTTCCCTGGAAAGCTGTGAGGTCACGGAGGAAAGCGGAGAAGGAAAGCTGGTTCCCACCGTCAACGGGGAATATTACCGTGTAAAGGAAGCTACCCTGACAGACCCCAAGCTGGAAGGCTCGAAGCTGGTGGGGAAAAAGCTGTGGGTAGTATATAAGGTATTAGATCCTGAAGATCCCAACCTGGACGAATACTTTATGAAAGCACCGGTAGGCGTTACGCTGGATATGGTGCCGTCGGAGATCACCTATGCGGATGAATTCCTGGAAGGACCTGAGCAGGAAATCGTTCGTACAGATGTGGCCGCGCCTCAGCTTCATGTGACTCATGAGGCTGCCAATCTGGATAATCTTCTTTGGCACACCGAAGCTGCTGGTCCGGTTATCACCGGGCAAAAAGCCAGGTTTGCCATTCGGGCGATTTTTGAAATGGATGGAAAAGCGATCCATGGAGATATGATCGATATCGGCCTGTATAAGGGTACTGTAGTTCCGTCTGCGGTAGGCACGCAGACGGAGAATTTGGTGAGCAGCGTGACAAACTCTGCCGGAGAACCGGTGGAGGGCTTCTGTGTGGGCAATACGGCGCTGGACGGCTCCGGCCAGGAAACGATCAAGGATGTAATTTCTCAGGGAACCAGCCTTTATGGTTTCCTGTACGATCAGTACCAGGCTGCTTATCAGGATAAATGGCCTGCCTTGGAGCTGGTTCCCACTTCGAATACACAGAAAATCTATACTGCGTTTGGAAAAAGCTGTCCCTTTGAGATCACTCGGGGAATAGGAAATTCGTATACTATTATATATAGGGACGATACAAGTGTAAATGATGTGGTAGAAGGAGAGCATATCCTTCGGGCTACTTATACAGAGCCGGGCGGAACGAAGATCACGGAGGAAAAAACAGTTTATGTCAGCAAGCCAAAGGATCGGCTTTCCTATATGCGCACCTCTCTGACCAATAGTTACCAAATGCTGGGTATGAAAGAGGTAGAGGAAAACGGCATAAAAGGCACCGTTTATCAGTTGAGCTATGAGGTGCCCGCCCGCAATATCGACAACAAGGTTGCCACCAATACCGAATATGTCCGTATTATGGAGTTGGCAAATCAGTGGCGGGATAAGGACGTGATGCCCGAAGAGCTTTTGAGGCATGACTTGGTTTCCGGGCTTCGCCAGGACGCCAATGGGGCTATCGATGTGGCAAAGGCCAGACAAAAAGGTTTTACCATTTCTTATGAGCTTTCTTACCCGGACGGCGGAGCTCCTCAGGGTGTTTATTTACAGGAAATGAACACACAGGGGAAATTTACCTATAACAGCAACACGCTGGAGGGGGCTCGCTTCAACCTGCGCATCACCGCTGCCTTTGAAGGGGAAACCCGGTTTGTGGAATATCAGTTCCAATTTACGAGAAAGCCCAGAAGCCTTCAGCAGATCGCAATTTATCCCCCTGCCCATCAGACCGGGTACACCATTATGGTGCCCTTGAAGGCAGAGGGCACTGCTGACCGGTTATTGGACGTAGTTCCTGTTGACCAGTACGGCAGCCAGTGGGATTGGGGCGCGGTGGAGGAAGCGTATGCGCCCGGTGGCAGGTTGAACCAGGAAGGGGTCCATTACGATCCCTGGAGCGTCTATGTAGAAGGGGAGCTGCCCGATGGAGTTTCCCTGACGGGCGCTAACAATACTCATGTTACGGTAGACACCACGGCAAGAACCTCTGAATTTAAGATCTACGCCCAGTTTGGCTCCTGCCGCTCCAATACGGTAGCGGTGAACATTGTACGGGAGCCCAGCAAGCCCACTACTGTGCAAAATTTGATCTATAACGGCACAAATGAGATCACGCCTTCCACAAAAAATGGAAGGGACGAAACTTATACTCCTTCGGTGCAGGTGTACGACCAGTACGAAGACTTGATGGCAGATTACAGCGCCAGATGGAGATACACAGTTTCCCCTGCCTCCGCCGCGGGAGATATCAGCGTTGACAGCGGCACCGGGGCGCTGACCGTGAAGAAATGCGCAGCGGACTGCGATGTGACCATTACCGGCGTTTTCGTGCAGAACGGAAGCAGCCGTTCCCGAAGCATTACGGTAGAGGTGCGGCGCGAACCTGCCCGCCCGGATTCTGTGGAGATCAAGGAAACGGAAGTTCCCTATGTGTTCAGTACAGATGGAGGAGCTGTATTGCAATATCTGACCGCTTCCGGTACCACACAGTATGGCGATGATCAGGTGTTCCAGCAGGGAGATTTGGCCTGGCGGCTGGATGCGGTGAAATTCCCCGATGCCACCCTGTATCGGACCACGCAGGTGCCAAACCCGGATAACCCCAGTGAAATGATCGATATGGAGACGGGAGATATCCCCCACGACCTCAGCAGCAATTCTTACAGCGCCCGGGGCGTGGTGACCTTCACGGCCGGGGGAGGGCTGCGGTTCTCCAGCACTACCTTGGCCAACAATATTCCGCAGGAGATCACTGTGACGGTGGTCGGCGCCAACAGTGTGCGGAATACCAAGACTATTAAGATCACGAGAGACGCCTCTGTGCCGGACCGCCTGTATTTCCCGCAGGATATGGAGGTTTATAACAACGGCGTGCAAATCCCGGAAAACGGGAAAACAGTAACGGTGCCGCTGGTAGTTTATGTGAGAGATCAGTATGGTGTTGTTCTGGAAAACGCGCCGGTCAGCTGGAGCTACACCACTCCGCTGCCCAAGGGTGTTACCGTAAACACCACGGCGAAAACCGTTACCATCGATCACACCGCTTCTCCGGGTTCTGTGCCTATTGTAGCGGCCTGTGGCTCTCTGCGGAGCACGCTCTACCTTTCCCTCCGTCAGGACGAAGCGCTGGAGCCCAGAGCGGTAGAATTTACCGGAATCAAAAATTCTTCCGGAACGGTGCAGCCTATTCCGGCGGGGAATGAAGTTACCCTTCCCCTTCCCGCGCAGACCGGGCAGGGCTATGAGACTTATACGGCTGTATGGGTCGTTCGGGACCAGTTTACGAACCCCATTTCCAAAATGGTAAAGTGGACGGTAGAAAATGCCAGCCCCGGAGTACAGGCGCAGATCTATGATGAATATGCCGGAATGGTGCGGTTGTATTATACAGCTCAGGCTTTGCAGGATCTGCGAAACGGCGCAGACGTGGGCTTTACCCTGCGGGGTGCCGCGAAAGATGACACCACTGTGTATGAGGACCTGAAAATTCATCTGGATCTGGATGATGCCGCACCTGCTTATGCGGTACCTGTAATGACCGATGCGGGCGAGGGCTCTGTAATAGAAAACGGCGTGGTAAAGCCGGTGGTGCCGCCGAAGGGCGCCGCCGCCAAGGAGATCATTATAGATGCCGAGGTCTACGACCAGTACGGCAGAAAAATGCCGGAAGAAACAGCGGATATCAAGCTTGTTACAACAGCGCCGGGGCTGCGGCTGACGCAGGCGGCCGGTACCAGCCGGGGAACGTTGTACGTGAATTCCACCGTAACGGGCCTTTTGGTGACCTTGCAGGCCACGCCTCATGGAAAACCGGAAAACGTTCGGGACGAAAGCTCCCTGCTGGTGGTTTTGAGCAAGGGTACCGCCTATGCTTATGAATTGTATCTGGCGGAAACCAACCAGTACCGGTTTGATATCCCCTATTGGAACAATAAGCAGATGGCGAATAAACCGGATCCAGATTTTGCCGATCAGCTTACCCTGCGCGCCGAGGTGGTAGACCAGTACGGCGCCTGGATGCGGTCTGATTCCGCCCTGTATCACCCCCTGTGGGAGTTTGTGGGCGACCATACCGGCGTGGAATTTGCCACTGGCGATACTGACGGAGACGGGATCGCGGAAGGCGAGGACGTTACCTTTAACATTACGAACCGGGCGGTGCCTGCCGGGCAGCTGAGCCACACTGTGACCCTGCGGCTGCATACCAGCAATCAGGCCGAGGACCGGTACTTTACCAAAACAGTTACCCTGCGGCTGAACCGCGAGGAGCCGGAAAGCACCTATCTGTATATCACCGGGGCCGATGAAAACGGCGTGGATACGCCCCTGCAAAGACCCTATGCGAAGGATAAGTCTGTGGTCTATCAGTTTGATCCGGTGGTGTATGATCAGTACGGTGCTCCTGTGGAAGATGCTGAGATCGCAATGGATCTGGATCGGTCCGTGCTGGAGGGCCTGAACAATATTCTGGTAGAGGAGATCTACAAACGGGGCGAAAGCGCCGAAAACGGCAATCTGCCCATCGAATACAAGATATACCGAGTGGAGTACAGCGGCCCGGAGGACGAGACCGGAACAAAAACCCTGATCGCGGAATTTGACCGGCTTACCGGAGAGCTTACCGTTTATACCGAGTGCGATTGTCTTGAGAAGCTGGCTTTCACAGCCAATTATGAGCCCTTGGGCGAGGCTGGCTTTAAGAAACTGACAGTTCCCATTATTCAGGAAGAGCTTCGCCCCTATACAGTGAAGATCAACCGCACTTGCAAAGATTTCGTAATGGCGGGCAGTAAAGATCCCATTCAGGACTATGTTTATACAACGATCTATGACCAGTACGGCGGAATTTACACCGGGAACGTTTCCATTCAGTGGAGCCTGATGCTGCCGGAGAAGGACGAGGGCGGAAATTACCTGCCCTATAATGTGGAGCTGGACGAAAAGGGCAACGAAAGGCCGCCCAGCCAGTTCCTGGTACTGAAAAACGACGCGCCCGACAGCACCACTACCTTGACGGTACAGCCGGAAAGCTTCTATACCAATAAGCTGATCCTGCTGCAGTGCCTGGTGATCGATACCCGGTATATGATGGATCAATCCCGCTGGGTATACGAATATTCCCAGATCAGTGTTCACCGGCCCTACAACAACACCGGAGTGACCGTTACCTTTGATGCCGGAGAGTACGGAAAGCTGGTAGGCGAAAGCCAAATTGCCATCACTTCCGGCGAAGCGCCCCAGAACCCGCCGGGTGTGAAAACAGTGGAGGGCTACGGCTTTGTGGGCTGGACCTCAGACGGTGAGATGGTGGTAGACGCCACGCAGATAGCCGTGTTTACCGATATCACCTACGTAGCGGTCTATAAAGATGTGACCACCACCAGGTTCCTGGAGGGTTATGGCGATAAGACTGTCCGCCCGGAAAATAAGATCACCAGAGCGGAGTTCGTTTCCATGGTGGTAAGGGCCCTGGGCGGCTTTGATTCCGAGAAAAATTACGGAAAAGCCTTCCAGGACGTAGCGCAGGGAAGATGGTATTCCAATTCCATTGCCTACGCGAAGCAGCTGAAGATCATAGACGGCTATGGTGATGGAACTTTCCGGCCAAACGCCTATATCACCAGAGGCGAGGCGGCCAGGATCCTGGCGGACGCCGCGAAGCTCACTTCAGGAAAATCGGGCACCTTCCAGGACGTAAGGCCCGGTGCCTGGTATGAAAAGTATATTGAAGCTCTGGCGGAAGCCAAGGTAGCAGACGGCTATGAGGACGGCACCTACCGTCCGGAAAAGCACATCACCAGGGCGGAGGCCGTGAAGCTGATCGTGATGATCACGAAGAACGCTTTGAACGACCTGGAGCGCACCAACATTCAGAAGTACGCCTATTGTCCATTTATTGATATCGATAAGAGGCATTGGGCTTATGCATATGTCCTACGTGCGGCGGGTATCGCCTAACCGTTGCGGGAACGAAAAGGAGGTACGGTTTTCATGAGTAAGATGAAAGCTAGTTTCAGAAAAGGAAATTTCGGAAGAAGGCTGATCGTAGTAGCCTTGCTGCTGGCTATGCTGATGGCAGTAGTAGGAAGCACAGCCGCGCTTGCCTGGAATGCCGAGTTCAGTATTCTGGTAGCTGGCAGCAGCACTGTGAAGCAGGATGGCGTACTTACCGCCTCCCTTACAGAAACGCTGAACTTTCAGTCGGATAAGGTGTTTGTTGGCACCAGCGGCATGAACAAGGTGTATTCCCTGCGAATTACGCTGACAAACATTGACGAAAACACCCCGCTGCAGCTGCAAGTCAGCAACAGCAGCGGAAAAAACAAATGGACTGAAGAAAGGGATAAAAACGACAGACTGTACTATACGTATAAGTCTCGGGAAGCTTTGACAAAGGGCAGCTTTGATACCCTGATGTCTCAGCTGAGCATTAGCTTTAACAGTAGCAGCCAGGAGAAATACGGCGAAGGGTCTGTTTCCATTAAAGCATACAGGAACGGCTCTGTATCAGACTGGAACCAGATCACAAACAGGCCCTACAGTGAGTATACCTGCAGCTTCAGGTTCTATAACTATGCTCAGGGCGAAGCGAACAGCGACAGCAAGAAAATGGATTATAAGAGCGATTATGCGGCAAGCTATGACAGCTCTTATTCCAGCGATGTTCCCGACGGGCAGGTAAATACGGGTGTTTTGGTAGAATCCCCCGACGCAGCAGGCGGTAAGGCGGAGTTTGACCTGTACCTTACCGAAAAAGGCCGCGGCCTGAAAGCTTCTGTGGGTTATCAGATCAAGAAAAGCACAGAGGCCTGGACTACGTCAGTTACCCAGAAGTATGTAAGGGAAATCGACGATCTTTCTGCTTGGAATCTCGATGAGCCGATCCATATCTCTGTAGAAGGCCTGGAAGCGGGAAAGACTTATGATATCCGGGGTATGATCGCTACAGACGGCAAAACCAATACGCCGAAGTATACCTCGGAGCTGAGCTTCAATTACCGGAAGCCGAATATCAACTCTTTCAGCATCGGCGGTGTTACCACCATTTATCAGGGTGGTAAGGGCCTGATGAACCTTTCCATGCTCACTACCTTCAACGATTCCAACGCGGTTGGCGTGGAAAACTATGTGGGAGCGGACGGCAGGACTTATAGCGGCCCGGCTTTGAAGGCGGATATTTACTTCACCGCAAACCGCGATTTTACAACGACTACAGATGAGGATGGAAACGAAGTTTACGGCGAAGATCATTCCGCTTGGTATCAGATCCCGTCCTACAGCACTACAAAGGAAATGACGGACAGCAACGGAACAGTATCGGCCACTTTTGCGAAAACCTGGCTGAACTTCCATGTTCCCAGCTGTCTTCAGGATTTGGGTGTGGCGGGGAATACAGCGCCCATCAACAGCACTACCTGCGCCTTTAAGCTGGTGGTGACAGACCTGTATACCGGCTATACGGCCGTAAGCTATTCCGACCCCTTTACCATTGACTCCGGCGCGCCTACAAAGCCTGTTATGCGGGCGGTCAGCGGCGGAGAAAATAAGGATCTGTCCCTGGATAAGGCAGTGGTAGTAGGCGGCACAGGAGAAGACGGAGCAGCCCAGGTGAGCATCAATATCGGAGATTCCCAGGATAATGGCGGCTCCGGTATCAAGCAGTACAGCTACAGCATGTACTACCTGCCCACAGACAGCGTTCCCGGCGGGCTTTCCACCACAGCCGCTGTATTGCAGAGGCTCAGCACCTATACGCCCACTACATACGATACCGGGTGTGATTATAAGGATTGGGCCTCCTTGTCCGATAAGCTGGATTCCTCTGGAAACCCTGTAAGCAATATGACCGAGCTGGTGGTTTCCAAGGATGGTTACTACCGTGTAGTGGCGCGGGCGGAGGACGAGGCCGGCTTCATTTCAGAAGTGGTAGAAGGCTACTTCCGTGTGGATCTGACGTCTCCCAAGGCCCCTCAGGCCCGGCTTGCGAAGAAAGAGAGCGGAAGCTTTAAGCCCTATGATAACCGTACTTATACCGAAAGCGATGTCTGGGCGTTCGCTTACTCCGAGCCTCAGACCGGCAAAGCGCTGAAAACCTTTAAGTTCTCTACAAACGGCGGCCTTACCTGGACGGATATCAGCACCATCGCTTCTGATAAAAAGCTGGTAAAGCTTACCAACACCAGCGATACCGTGCCGGTATATACAGGGAACAACTATACAAGCTCTCAGAATTTTGTATATCAGGTAGGCATTGACCTTACCGGCCTGGGCTATAGCGATTATGTTCCCCTGCTGTTCAAGGCTGTGGATATGCTAGGCAATGAGTCTATGGTATCCAATGAAGTTGCGATACGTACCTCCAGCAACGTGACCACGGTAGCCACCCTTTCCCATGACCCCATTGAGGTGGCTATGGCTTTGGGTAATACCGAGCTGGAAATGGAACGCAACATTGTTCCGTTGAAAATGCGCGCGGCAAAGATGATCAATGAGAAGTACTACGGTACTTCCGGCAGCAGCAATATCAACGCCGCTGACTTCAACCCCTATTTGTATACGCAGAGCCATACCTGTACCTACACTACAGACAGCGGCACAGGCGCATGTACTCAGGGCGCCAGCTGCCCCTATAATATTGTGGAGGCAAAGGGCTATTCCATTTATAAGCCGGAGTGGATCAATATTTCCGGTTTGATGAGCGGAGATGCCAGCAAAAAGATTACAGAATGGGCGCAATATGACCACGATACTCGTACCGGTTCAAGTGTAGCAATCAACGAGAATGGCCGTGTACGTGCGTATACAGACCGGCATGCCGTAGGGAACGGTGATAATGGTGAAGACACCAATGCCTGTATGATGCGTAAGCGCCATATTATGGATATCGGCGGGAATAGTGACTGGTCCAAAATTCTGTTTGCCGGTGTCAGTGAGGAAGCAAACAGCGACTGGCTGTTCTATCATTTCTCTCAGAACACCAATAAGTCCATTATCTTTACTATGGATACGGCAAAGTGCGACTTCCATACTTACAGACAGTCTGGTTTCTGGTTTAATACTACGATCCGCAAAAACCAGGCGGGAACCTGGGTCGTCTCCGGTTACCGTGTGATGATCGTGCAGGGCGGTGGTTCGTGGAGCCTGACAGACAAACGAGGTCAAACCAGTGCCTGCGGTATTCAGGTGCAGAAGTTTACGGATCAGCCTGTAGAAACGCTGGCAGATAGCGGTGGAACAAATACGGGTACCGTTATTGCTACCGCAAACCTCAGCGGCAGCGGCGCAACGATCCAAAATTTCATGATCGATCTGACCGGTTCGACTTGCTCAATTTATAAAATCGAAAATACCATGGCAGACAGCAATCTGAACGTGAAGTATTTCCGGGCAAATGGCAACAAGATCCTGAACAATGTTTCCACACCTCGTCCTACAGTAGACGGACACACCATTGGCGATGTGGACGATGCTTCCAACCCCTACCGTGATACAGACTGCTACGGTTTCGGCCCGGTTATTGGTTATGACAGCCATAGCTGCCAAATTGAAACTCGCGTAGAATTCAGCAACATCGCTATTTTCTATAACGTAGGCCGTACCTTGTCTGAAGTGGTTACAGAGCCTTCCTGGGGCGAAGGAAAGGCAAGATTTATTATGAACCTTTCCGATGACCCGCAGGGGGATTTCAGCGATCCTATTCTGACAGCACAGATTCAGTGGCGTTTGAATAACGATAAGGCAAGATATGTAGGCTGGGGCAAGGCCAGCCAGCGTCAGGGCACTATCGATTTCTTAAATCGTATGGCGGGCCAGGGCGCGACTGATGCAGACCGGGCTCTGTACGGTATGTATGAAAGCCGACTTGGCTCTGGACCGCAAGGTACTGCTCAAGAATATACAGATATAGCCACTTATATTACGCAGCAGTACTATATTGAGTTGGGCTTCAATACCGACAACGGGCCCATCAAGGATCAGGTATCTCCCAGCGGGGGCCTTCAGAAGGGCGTCGCCTATACCCTGGATAACATTTCCAACCTGCACCTGGCGGTCAATCCGCCGGAGCGGGGCGAATCCTCGGCGAACCCGGACTTCCCCGCGGGCCGCTGGTATATGGTGCACGATCCCAAGGGCATGGGAGATGAGGTGGACGTGCGAAGCGGGCAGTATTCCGACGCGCTGGAAACCGGCATCACCCTGCCCGGGCGGTATACCTATTACTTTGCCCCCTCTGAGGAGGATGTGAAGAACAATACCCTGGATCCCGCCACTGCCGTGTTTGATTTTGTGGTGAACCAGAGGCCTGTGGCGCAATTTGCCGCCACCATTGCCAACCAGGGCAGCACGAAGGTTTTGCAGGTCACGGATGTTTCCTATGACCCGGACTGCCCCAGCGGCCCCATCAGCGAGGGCGGCGTTCAGCTCAGCGGTATTGTCAAGCGGGAATGGAAGTATCAGTTCCTGACAAAGAGTGGAGATAAGCTGGTAGTGTCGAGAGAAAGCGGCTGGTCAACCAGCAGCCTGAACGGCCGTACCCTCAACAGCCTGACCGGCTACAATGATATGCCCTCCGGCACGGTACTGACCATTTACGAGCGCGTTACCGATACCGCGACCCGCAGAGTGGCGGTGAAAAATGCCAGCGGTCAGGTCACGGGCTATCGCTACGAAGCCATCAACGGCGCCGTCAGCGATGTGTGCCAGGTCAACGCCACAGAAGGTGTTACGGTCACCTATGCGCCCCAGAGCGTCATGAGCATGACCCCCACCATTATGTATGATACCGCCAGTGACGCAGGTTCTTCCCACCGGTCTATCAAGGTAGAACGTCTCAGCTCTCACCCCCAGAAAAACTACTTTACTCCGTCCTTTGCCATCAACCTGACAGAGGTCGGCATAGAGGGTGCGAATAAGGAGAGCGGGTATACCCAGCTGACAAAGAGAGGAAACGATTACTATTACGGCAGCCAGCTGGTGCTGAAGTGCGTTACGGCGCCTACTGCCACCGGAAATATCGGCAACGGAGAAATCGGCAGTACCGGCGGCGTGTGGGAGGTTCCTTACTCCTTTATCAGTGCCCGCGGTCAGATCGGCAAGCATATCAAGATCCAGCTTACTGAGAGGACCTATGGCCTTTCCGCCGCATCGGCGGCGCTGGGCAAAACGGATAAGGACTATATCCCTGACCAGTCTGCCCGTTCTATCCTGTATGAAAAGGATACCCAGGCTCCCACCGCGCAGGTGGTTACCACCGGCATGCTGGTGGCCGGTTCTTCCGAGCAGCAGCCCTATGCGGCCAACAGCTATCTGGATGTAACAAGCAACGATAAGTTTGTTATGATCAATGTGGGCGGCTCTGAAGACCAGGAAGGCGTCCTCAGAGGCTACGGCTATTACTTCTACGATAAGAACGCCTCTGGCACGGAGACCAAGTGGTACAAAATGAATGCCGACGGCACTTTGACCCAGGTTTCCAATGCGAAGACGGCCCTGCGGCAGCTGCCGAAGACCGGCGGTTCTATCAAGATCGGCAGGGCCGCCATGCGGAAAACGCCGGTAGATTCTTTGAACGTGGCGGTATTTGCCTATGATAACCAGACCGGAATGGCTAACGAGACCGGAGGCAACCAGACCGCAAAAACAAGGATCACCGACATTAAGCTGACCATTTCCAAGCCCATGCCGCCTGAGATCTCCGTCACAAACATGATGAACCAGAATGTGGCGTACATCAGCAACGAAAACGGTTCTCAGGCCAATATAGCCGCCGGAAAGACAGACACGCAGACGACCGATCTGTTCGACTTCTCCTCCACCAATGTTACGGTGCGCTTCGATCCCAGAAAAGCAAAGTATGCTCCCAACAGCTCCGGCGATCTGGTATTGAATGCGGGCGGGCAGGAATATTATCAGGATTATTACGGCGCGGCGGATATGACCGGCGTGGCGAATATCCGGTATTCTATAAAGTATAAGGCCAGAGAAGCCCAGGAATGGTGGACCGATGACCAGATGCTGGCGGCAGGTATGAATAAGCTGCCGGTAAATGTTGTGATCCCCTCCGCGCAGACGCTGACCTTGTCTGACGACGGTGTGTACGAGGTGACCGCTTCCGTGGTAAACGGCTCCGGCATCGTCAGTGACACCAGAACCGTAAGATTCACCATAGATAAGACAGCCCCCAGCGGACTGGACGTTCAGTTCCTCAATGAGGACGGCAGCGAGTACGTTTCCAACGTGTGGACAAAAAATGTGCGGATCGTGGCGTCCGGCGCTACCGATATCAACGCGGAATCCGCTGAATATCAGTATTCCACCGATGGCGGCAAAACCTGGATCACCCTGGGCGGCCTGACACAGGGTTCTGCTGAGGTAGAATTTGAAAAGAGCGGAAAATATACCGTTCTGGTC
The DNA here is from genome assembly GCF_034335015.1 of Neglectibacter caecimuris. NCBI lineage: Bacteria > Bacillati > Bacillota > Clostridia > Eubacteriales > Oscillospiraceae > Neglectibacter > Neglectibacter caecimuris. The sequence continues at coordinate 39,743 of NZ_JAWXXK010000009.1, forward strand.
AGGGCGATAGATAAGGCCGGCAACGAAGCGGTTTATCCCCGCACGGTGTTGGTATGTATCGATACCACCCCGCCGGAAACCAAGGGACCGACGCTGACCGCTACCTCCACGATGAAGGACATCCTGGACGAATACGTGATCAGCCTGAGCTTTGACGATACGACCGGCAATATTTATTCGATTCGGAACGATGAGGTCAACGAGCTGGATCGGGAAGTAGCTGTACCCGCGGGAGAAAGCATATACTTTGAGTTCCATCCCGCTGAAGGGCATATTTTGGGCACCGTGACCTACGCGGGCCAGGATGTGACCGGAAAGATACAGCACAGCGCCGAGAGAGACGCTGACTATCTGGAGATCGAAAATGTAAGAGAGGACGCGACCCTTTCCGCCACCTTCCCGAAAACGGAGCTGGAGGCCCCGGTGTACCGGAGCCTTACCCGCAGTATGGCGGCTGTACAGTTTGCGGCGGCAAGAACCGTGTCCGATGAAGAACCGAAAGCGAATATCACGCCTTTGGCAGATCCCGGAGAAGAAGGGGGAGAGGGTTCCGAAGAGCCTACAGAGCCTACAGAGCCTACAGAGCCCGCAGAGCCCGATCCTGTAGATCCCACGGTGATGTACAATGTGGAGGCTCATGAGCTGGATAGCCATGGATTTGTTTCCCTGTCTCAGAATCAGGTGCTCCCCGGAGGAAAGGTGCTGGTGACACTGCGTCCCAACGCCGGGTATCGGGTAGCCACGTTCATGGTGAATTCCGAGGTCATCGATGTGAGCACGCTCACAAAGGTTGAGCACAGCAATGTGCGTACCTATGAGCTTACCGTTGATCAAGACAACACCATTGTCTGGGCAGGATTTGAAAAAGTTCCCACCCGTGTACTGCGCCTGTCTACCTCTGATTGCGGCAGTGTAACGATCTTTGACAGCGAAGAAAACGTGTTGAACAGTGGTGACGGCGAATATCGTGTTCCTGAGGAAGAAGAGATCTATATCCAGATGGACTCCGATGACGGCTACAGTACAAAATCTCTGCTCATCAATGGCGCTCAGCCTGATGGCTTCCTTCCGGGCGCGGCTGTTTACGAGTACTATGTGCCGGCCTACACAGGCGAGGGCGAAGATCCCGGTATCGATGTAAAGGTAGAATTTGATGTGCTCAGTACAGCGCGGCGTGTCTATAAGGTAAGTGTGGGAGTGTCCGCCGAAGACGGCCTGACTCACGGTACCATTGTTTCCGCCGGAGACGCCATCAATCTTCCGATTGGCGGAGCCAGAACCTTTATGATCACACCTGAGCCCGGCTATAAGATTTCCCATCTCTACTTGAGCCATCAGGTCGATGGAGATATGGATACTGAGGACATGGTCGGAAGCAGCGACTTGAAATTATTGCCCGGAGATGTCAGGAAGTATCAATATACCTTGAGAGATCCCGGCAGTAACGGTACGCTGGAGGTCATTTTTGACCGGCAGACCTATAAGATCAGTACCCAACCCGGTGTGGGCGGCGCGATCGGCTTGAAAGCGGCGGATGGCGGAAACCTGGCTGTTACCGCTGTTCCTGAGGGCAAGGACGTATTGATCCTGCCTCTGCCAAAGGCCGGTTACCGGGTCAAGTCTCTCACGATCTTTGAAATGAATGGTGTTACCGCTACAACAAGCTATTCCGTGGGCGCGGTAAGCTCTTACGTACTGAAGAACATTCATTCCAATATTCGCGTGGAGGCCGAGTTTACAGAGAGAACTGTCAATCATATCGAAACTACGCATATGATCACGGCAGTGGCAAATAACGTAAAGGATGCCGATGACGCTTTGGCGGAAGAGCCTTACCAGTTCCGTATTGCTGATGGCCCGGAAAGCGATCATAACAGGAATGTCAGCGAATGGAGCGAGTGGAGCGAATCCAATACCATTTCCTATACGGGAATTCTGACAAAAGGTGCGGAGAAGGAAATTCCGTTGGAGCCCAATAAGCAGTATTATGTATCTGTCCGCACCCGTGACCGGGTAGGAAATATCAGCGATGAAAAGATTTCTACCGTATACGCCATGGCCAACATGCCCGGAACTCTGGGCGCGGAGGCACTGGATGACGCAGGTAACTACGCTACGAAGAGCGTAGCGCTTACTGTGGATACCAGCGGGAACCCAGAGGGAACGGAATACATGGTCTATGTATCCAATTCCAGCTCCATGACGGATATGTTCATCGCTAACGAGGAGGAGCCCGGCGGCGGCTGGGCAACCCTAAGCGATGGTGATAAGTTCATTATTCGGGGCCTGACCCCCGGCCGGTGGTACCATTTGCAGGTAGTGGCGAGAAACCACGATGGGTACAGCACCAGCTTGAACAGTAAGGATATCACCAGCATTATGCTGAGCCCTGCGGCTCCGCCCGCCGACAGCTTCTACTTTGAGGAGCCGGCTTCTCCCATGTCACCTATTGTGTTGAACTGGGATGCGCCTACCGGAGAAGTGAAGGGCGTACAGATCTACCGCGATGGTATGTTCCTGGTAGAGCTGGACACGGAGACCCTGTCCTATGAAGATGCCAGGGTAAACTTTGCGGCGGACGCTGTTTACAAGTACAGCTATGCCTATGTGAACGCCGCGGGTGTCGGCTCCAGCAGAATGGCGGTCAGCGGAGAGTATTACAGATCCAAGTACAGCTCTACCGCAGATCCGGAAAAGTCCTCAAAGATGGATCATCTGATCGAGCTGACAGAGTATGAATATCTGTTCTCCGAGACCATGACCTATCCCTGCTTCCAATATGGCTGCAAGGAGCCTGTTTCCGCCAGCACTGCCGGTACGGAAAACAGCGGCAGGATCACGGTGCAGATGAATTATAATCCCAACGAAAGCGGCCGTTACCAGAAGTACTTCCTGACGCTCAAGGCCTTTGAGAAGGAAACAGACGCGGAAGGCGAGCCTGTGCTGGGTGAAGACGGGAAACCGATCTACCACGAGGTGGATATCACCAAGTGGGATCCCACCAAAGCAAACCGCGAAGCGGACGGCGTTACCCAGAAGGCCAAGGAGACAAAGGTCACTCAGGTATCCGGCGAGACCGCGGCCAGGGCTACCTGGGAAAACCTGAGCACGGCCTATGAGTACAAGATCTATGTGAAAGAGATCCGCTCCAACGGCGCGACCACCTCTGAGAACCTGGGCGGTCAGACCCAGGGTGTAGAATACTCACTGGGCAAGCAGTTTGTGGTGAACCGGGATGGATACTATTTTGAGTATACCAAGGATTCCTCCACGCCTCATCTGAGCACGGCCAGCGGCACCTGGACCGAAGCGGAGCTGGCAGCCTATACCAGATATGCGGAAGAGGGCTGGGACACCCCGGTAAACGAGCAGTATATCACCTTCAATAAGAGCCCCTCCGTGGAGCTGGCGAAGGAAGAGGATCGTTATTACGATAACGATGCCGGAAAGGTTCAGACCGCCGGCGACGGAAAGCCCTATCTCCTGGTAGACCAGAGCATGGCGGATAAAACCTTCCATGTGAATGTGGCTGCCTGGGATCCGGACGGCTCCCGTGCGGAAAGCACCGTTAAGCCTGCTGTCAATGGCACGATCGCCACAGTACCGGGCGCGGCGCCTGAACTCACCGAGGCAATGCCCAAGAGCCAGGAAGCGGCAACCCAGAGAGAGAATCTGTATCCTGTTACCTTTGACGCCAGCGGATTGCCCACCGGAGTATACACCTCCATGGAAATACGGGCATCTGACAGCGACACGGAGACAAAGAAGACCACTGATGAACTCCGGCTGGTCATAAACCGCAATACACCTCAGTCCTCTGTGGTAGGAGGCACCTCCAGACAGCTGGAAAATCAAGCTGTTTATCAGAAGAGCGATCTGGTACAGGTAAAGGCGGCCGCCGCAAGAGACAGCGCGGCTTCCACCAACCTGAGCAAGGTAGCGTTGCTGGTGATGCCCGCCGAATATCAGGCGGCTTTGGGCTCCAGTGATTACAACACGCTGTATCAGCAGCTGTGTGTGACTGGAGACGCCGCTGTGGTGGCAAAGGCAACGGCGCTCCTGGGTGCGGATGCTTCCAGCCCCAGGTTTGTAGTGGGCGGAAAACTGACAGTGGATGGAATGAATTTGGCCATTGCCAGAGTAGCGCCGCCTGTGACCAAATATGTGACCATTACAGAAGAGCAGTACAATGCGCGCTTGGCCACGGCTGGTGATAAGCTCCTGAAGGACGTTGGCAGCAAGACCACCTACTGGGCCGAACTGGAATATGCCTTGGCGGAGAATATCTGCTCCTGGCTGAAAACCGGCGAAGGCGATACGGTAATTCCCGATGTGGAGCTGAAGGCTACCGACAGGGAAAACACCTATATGATGAAGCTGGTCGCCAAGTTCGGCGGGAACAGTTCTTCTCAAACAGTGGACTTCGTAATCAAGGCAGCGCCTTATACTGAGATTCGCTCCAAGAAGAGCTTTATTTGGAGAGATACCTCCAAGGCAGAGTACGATTACTATGTTACGGAAGAGTACACGATACAGAACATCATAGACAAGTACAATGAGTGCTACGATCCCAGTAACATCACCTTTGAAGATCCTCTGCCCGACACAGATAAGGCCTATACCACCAAGGTGGAAAACGGCAAGACCGTTTACCTGGTCTACAAGCTGGTGGATTCGGAAGGAAACGTGGGTAACGACTACATTTCCGGTGAAGTAAAAACCAATTTGGGCGTCCACCCGCAGTTTGATGAGGTAGGCGTGCTGCTGGTAACAGACCGCAGCTATAATCCCAACACAGGAGCAGAATTCCCAATAGGATATATCGATTCTCCTGTGTATGTAAACTACAATCATACGCCGGTTACGGTAGGCGGAAACCTGAAGTTTGGTGTCAGCGGCTTAAGTGAAGGAGCCACTTATTATCTGTGGTCTTACTACAAGCTGCCGGATAAGCCCAGGGTATATAGCGCAGGTCATGTAGTGCTGACTACGGAAGACAGCTTCCAGATGGCGCAGTATGGCTTTACAAGAAGCAAGTACTCCTATAAGGAAGCAGATTATCCGGAGGGCCGGCCTTTGGCGTTCAACATCAATAAGCTGGGGAGCGCCGATGCCAGTGCTACTGTGCGAGTCACTCCGCACTATTATGAGGCGGACGAATTCGGCAATCTGATTCTGGAGGGCGGCAACCCCATCGAACTGACCGGCGAAGCGTTGATAGCGGCAAAGGAGACCTTTGGATTTGCCGGCGGCAGAGAGTATGATACCATTACATTTGGCGCTTCCACCAGTAAAGATGTGTATTTGACCTTGCAGGATACGGATAAGATGCAGGGGCACATGGTTGTAAGGCTGGTACTTTCCATTGAGAATTCTGATGAAGGCTATTGCTATGTAAGTAACGGCGGCGCCTATACCGACGTCTTCATTCAGGACGATGAAAGCCCGGTCACAAGCTATATTCTGGGCGTCATCAACAAGGACGAGAACGGCCAGCCCTTCATGAAAGAGGTGCTGAATACCTCTACCGGGGCGATAGATCGTTATGAATACCAGTTCTCCGGCTTGCAGGTGGATTACAGCCAGCTTACCAGTCTTGTACTGTCCTATGAAAATCGTGGAACGGGCGATCTGGAAAATATTACGGCGGCAGTGTACGACGACCGTGAGGGCGCTACTCCCAGCAGTTACTTTGAAGCGGAGAGGCCCAGCGAGACCAACCTGAAGCAGTCTTTGGGCGGCATCGGCACAGTGGAGATCCACCCCGTGTCCGGCCTGGAGGACGGTGTATATGAGGGCTGGGTATTCCTGAGCGCCGACCATGTGGAAGAACCGGTCAAGATAAAGATCCGTCAGGTAGTGGGACAGAGCACCCTGAAGGGCCGCATCTACATCACACCTGAAATGCCTGCCTTGAACGAACGTACCGGCGTGGCGAAGATCTCCCTGTATGACGCGGAAAACGCAACCCTGCAGGAAGACGGCAGCTTCAACGTGCCTCCGGTTTATACCACGGAGAGCAAGGAATACGGCGGCGAGTTTGAGATTCAGAATATTCTGAATAAGGGCGCCTACAGCGGTGGTAAGTATTACATCGTTGTAGAAAGGGACGGCTTCCTTACCTATAACGGGCGGAAATACCGGCCCAGGCCCACAGCCTATTCTCTGGAGCTGGGAACCACCAGTAAGACCTATACCTTTGACCTTCGTCTGATCGGCGGCGATGTGAACGGTGACCAGAAGGTCAACGATACCGACCTGAATATCCTGATCGAGCACTATAACCGATATACAGGTCAGCCGGGTACCTCTCCCGAGGAAGAGGCGATCATTAAGCGCTGCGACTTTAACCAGGACGGCGTAGTCAATGCGCTGGACCGCGGCTTCCTGATTGGAAACCTGGGCAATACGGATGAACATTATCCGTACCGCAGCTTCTCCCCGATCCAGCCGGACGCGTAAGAAATAACCTCCCCATTTACCGGGGACTTAAGACGATCCCAAACGGGACCGCCTTGAGCAGAGGGAAAAGCTTTGCTTTTCTCCCTGCTCAGGGCAGCCCCAATGCTCTGAGCAAGAAAGACTTCAAATATTACAGTTCTGCTTATGAAAAAATAAGGAGAGTGGATCACATGAAAAAGAAAATGAAACGGGTGTTGTCCTTCCTTTTGGCAGTGACGCTGCTGCTTAGCAGCGCACCATTGGCATCCGCCAGAATCAGTCCGGACACACAGAATGCCCAGGCGGGTATCCGGTTGGAGCAATCTAAATTTGACTCCGGAAACGGTATTCTGGAAATGAAGGTATTGGCCACAGGTGTGGGCAATTACGGGATCCATTCGGGCCGCATTCTGTTTTCTGTGGATCCGAAGGTGTTGACTCCCTATTTGGCCAGCGGCAAGGAGCCTTTGCAGGTGTCTTCCGACAAGGGAAAGACCGGAGGCTACGGCTTAAAGGGAGAAAGCCCCATCGGCAGTTTTTCCGATGCGGTAGGAGGAAGTGTTACACAGCCTACTTCCAAAATACGGGTGGACGAGTCCCAGAGTAAATATGTGGTGGTTTCTCCGGAAGAAGGAGAAAGCGGAGAATCCCCCCGTACTTATCTGAGCTATGAATTCACGCTGAATACCAGTGCGGACAGCGGCGTGGAAGTGGAAGCGGGCGTTCTCTACTTCAAAGTGAAAAATAACGATATCGGAAATCTGACGGACAACAGCTTCCGGCTGGGTACGGCAGATGATATTGGCTATGTAGAGGAGACCAGAAGCTATGACGAGGAAAAGGCCATTGTGTCCAGCACAGCGGCCTATACCATCGCGGCTATCGAATACATCAGCACTACTGTAAGCGGCGGCAGCACAAAGCGGAACGAGGTAGGCTATTATTACGATGTACTTCCCGCGGTCGATGCCAATATCGGTGTCAACTATAATGTGCCCCGCCAGATCCGCAACATAGATGTGACTACCGGCCAGGATATTTCCAATGATCCCGAGCGTTGGAACATTGGTATTTATTATACCGGCTGGGATGTTCCGGCCATTACCCATCTGTACGTGGGCGCGCAGAGCATCACGGAAGAGGTTCCCAAGGCTGGACAGACCAAAACCACCAGCATCGATTATACCGGTAAGATCAAGGGTATCGATGTGAAGGATCGGGTGCGCTCTTTTGCGCCTACCGATTTGTACTGGGAATTCTGCGATGCGGAGGGAAATCCCATTACAAACGAAGAGGACATGCCCAAGGGTGTGAGCTTTGAGACAGAAATGGTGGAAAAGGACGGCGTACAGGTAGAGGCTTACACAGGCCAGCTAAAAATTACGCCGGAAGCTTCTCAAAACGAGGGCGAGGATCTGACCGTGTATTTCAGAGCCTCCAGAAACCTGGTTTACATGGAGGAGCATGTTCCTGCTGTGGACGATAGAATCGGTTTTCGTGCCTATTCTGTTTTGAGCGTTGCTTTGACGAAAGAGACCTCTGTGCCTACTTCTGTAGCGGTACAGGACGAGAAAGGCAACAGTACCGGACAGATTGATATTTCTTCTGTAGAGCCTGGCAGCTTCCAGGAAAAGGGCCTAGATCTTACAGTAGATGTAAAAGATCAATATGGATACTCCATCGGGGCAGGAACCCTATTCCTTTCCCTGAGTGGAGAAAAATCGGATGCTTTTATTCTGACTCCTCAGGACGGAGCGACAGAGGACGAGGACGGCCTGATTGCCTGGAACGGGACGACTCCAATCAAGGTGAAATTCAGCTTTGGAGAAGATAAAACCGCGGCGGATGCACAGGCGGGAGACATGAAAATACAGGCGACCTTCCACCCCGCCGGGATCGGAGATACTTCTCAGGATAAGCAGGGTTTTTATACGGCTGCCCTGCAAAAGGAAGAATCCCGCTTTTCATCTGTGGAATTAGTGCGCTATACCGATGCGTCTTTTGCGAATGTGGAACCTTCCACAGAGCTTGCGCTGCCTGCTACCATAAATGGTATCAAGATTCCACGCCGAACCTATTACGTGGCCAAGCTATACGATCAGTATCACCAGGAAATGCCGGCTGTGACAGATCCGAAGGCATACCAGTGGTCTGTTGTAGATGAAAAGGGAGACGTTGTTCAGGATGAGAATGTCGAGATATGGGATTCTCAAGAGCAAGGAAGTACTCCTTACCGGAACTGCTTATCTATTACCAGCAGCTATGCGGAAAAAGAGATCAGGCTCAAAGTGTCCGTCGCAATTGAGGGCGGCGCGAAGGATTCTGATACTGCGGTGCTGACCATTACTCGTGGCTCTTCTCAGTTTGGCCATGTGCGGGTGAAGAGTACTATTTATCCTGATGGTACGGAGGAAAAGCCCTTCCAGCTGAAGATTGCCACGGTGGATCAGTACGGCGCAGACTATATCATGACGGAAGAAGATCTGGCTAAGCTGCAGCTGAAATGGGAAATCGATACCAGCAAGGAACATAATGATCCCGTTCCCTATCAGGTGACAGAGGATGGCCTTTTAACTGTGTACGGGAATCAACATCCCGAAGTGCATGTAAAGGTTACGCCTACCTATAATGGCAAAACGGAAGCCTCTGATACTGGTACATTGGTATGGGGTGGTATCCGGGCTCTGGATTCTATTGAGTTGGCAATAGATAAAACTACCTATGCTGTTCCGGAGGTTTCGGAAACAGGGGAAAATGGTGTTTTATCTGTTCCTGTAACGGCGAAGTTCTTTGACCAGTATGAGGAACCCTGGAGCCTGAAGGACGGGGAAACCGTAGTATACAAGCCTGAGAGAGGCCAATATGATGGCGTTGTATTGGAAACCGGTGCCCTGAATGGGGAGAAAACGGAGCAAAAACTTACGTTTACTGTTACCTCTGAGGCGGCAAAAGGGAAAATAGATCTGACTGCGGAGACTGCTAATGTAACAGGGAGCCGCACGGTAGAATTGACAAAGAACGATAGCAAAGTCGATAGAGCGGAAGTGGTAAACGAAGCTGTAAAGAGCATGGGAACCACCGTTCTGGAAACTAAATGTTATGACCAGTATGGTGCACAGATTCCTGCCGCCAGGCTGAAAATTAATTGGTTAAAAGACGTCTTTGATACCGTTCCGCCCAACCGGATTGATGGCTACCAGTATGCAAAGTTTGACGCAAATGTTGGCAGCGTTACCACTTATAAGGGCGCGGAGCTGGTTCGGGTGCAGTTTGAGGCGTCTTTGCTGAATACTCCGGACGAAACGGTATCCAGTGAGCTCACAGCTTTGCAGGTGTTGGATGCCGGTGAAGCGGCTTCGGTTACGGTGACTACCGATGATAATACTACGGTAGCGATCCCTGAGGCCAAGGCAGATGGTACACCCAATTATGTCAGCAATCTGCAGTTTAAAGCAAAAGTTATGGACAGCAGTGGGTTGGATATTGGCAGCGATACCGTTGTATGGGATATTTTAGGAGAGCACAATGGCGTTTCCATCAGTAAGGATGGACGTGTGACTGTGGACAGCACAGCCGCTGTAGGAACTTATACGGTGGTGGCGATCGAAAGGAACTCCGGTATCTTTGGAACGGCAAAGCTTTTTACCGTGCATGAAAGTGAGCCTTACCTGGCAAGGGTAGACATCAAGGAATCCATTATATTGGCAGAGAGGTATGTTCCTCTTACACCCTTGTACTATGATCAGTATGGAAATCCTTATACTTTGCGGGCAGGCGAGACGCTGGAAAAGAACTATTCACAGCTGAAGGACAGCGGCAGTACGGAATGGCGTTATACGAATAATGTTGTTACAGATACTTATTCTGTGCAGGCCACCGCGCCGGATACCTATACCTTGATCAGGTTAGTGGTAGAGTCCAGGTTAACAGGACATACGGCTGAGGTTATCAAAAAGATCTATGCTATTGGTGAGGGTAACGGAACACCAAGCTATCTTGAAATCAGCGGTCCTGATACCATTACGTTGCAGCCGGGTCAGGAAACGTACCCGGTCACCACAGGGGACTATCAGGTTTATTTGCGGGATCAATTTGGAGCTAACTTAAGCCTGAGAAACTATGTTCAGAAGATCAAGTGGGAATTCTCCGCACCCGGTATGAGCGGTGTTGAATTGACCACACGGGACGGTTCCACCAGCACGACCAAGCAGAATCAGTACGGTAACCTGACCTTGAATCAGCAGGTGCCGGAGGGAACGATCCGTCTTACAGTGACCTATTATGATCGAAGAGGAAATATTACAGATCTGGTAGGCTTTAAGGATGTTAAAGTGGTTCACTCGGCTGAGGGAAAGAATGCCCTGGGCCGTGCGGAGATCACAAACGGCAGGTTGCGGCCCGGCACGACGACACCGCTGACTGCCAGACTGTATGACAGCTTTGGAGAGGAACTGATCGACCTTGACGCCGCAAAGCTGACCTGGACCCTGGTTTCTCCGCCGGAAGGCGTTGAAATAAACAACGGAAACCAGATCCTGGTGCCGGAAAGTGTGACGGAAGGCAGTGTCACGGTAAGCTTGACCGCGGAATATGGCGGTTCTTCCAGAACAGTGGAAAAGGAGCTTGCGATCAGCGCGGAGGAATCTGTGCTGACCGACCTGGAAGTAAGGAATGTTCTGGGCGGCCTTCATATGTATATTCCTCCCGTGGGAAGAGACGGACTCAATGCCGAAAGGCTTTCGGTGTACCGCGCCATTGGGTACGACCAGTTCGGCGATTCCATGGGAACTCCCGCCGGCGTGACGTGGTCCATGCAGAATGAACCTACCGGGCTTACCTATACGCAGCGCGGTGTGGTACATATCAATTCTGTTACGAACCCCAGCGAAGCTACCACGATCACCGCGACAGCTCCCGGGGAAGGGGATACATGGTTCCACGGTTCCGCCACCTTCTCCGTAGGCTATGAGCCGGATGAGCTCACCTCTCTGCGTGTCAAGCAGAAGCAGGTGTATAAGGATCCGGAAAACGGCGGTTCTACCTATTTGAAGGCAGAATATCTGAACCAGTATGGACTGCCTATGCAGCCCACAGGTACTCCTGTATGGGAACCGGGAGACGGAGCCGGTTCCGGCTGGTTTGGCGGCGGTACGGTCACTCTGACGGATGCCGGACTTGCCACTTACACTCAGTATTCTGAGTGGTTCTACGTCAATGTGGCGGTAGGTTCCGTAGAATGCAGGAATCACCGGATCAGTGTCAGCAGCGAAAAGCCTTATGTGGACAAGCTGACCTTGACGGTGGATCCTTCTTCCAGATTGGTAAAGCCCTTCCTGGCGGACGGAACACCTCAGTCTGAGAGCTTTGAGGTGCGTCCTTATGCCAGAGACCAGTACGGAGAGGAATTCAGAGATTTTACAGGTGCAAATAAACTGCACTGGAGCATTGTGGATACTCCTGACCAGGCGATCACCATTACTGGTAAAACCGATCCCGCTCAGGACCCCAGTGCTACTCTGCGCGTGTTCAGCACTACCCCGGCAGGCAATGTAACGGTGAAGGCCGCTACAGAAAGCGCGGCGGACGGCCAACCGGTGGTGGTGGCCACCGGCGTGGCCAAAGTAGAGCGGGAAGAGCCCAATTTGATTGGCATTCGCATGAAGACGCCTCGCTCTCTGGCGGCTGCCGCTCGCCCGATACAGCTGGAATATGAATTTTTCGATCAATACTATGACGCCATTGTGGTAGACGGTGCTTCTGCCTCCTGGAAGCTGGTTTCTTCCGTGGAAGGGGATCCTACGGCGGGAGCCGCTACCGTTTCGGCAGATGGTGTTCTGGTGATGGGCGACACTACGGAAAGTATTACTGTTACCATCACCCCGGTGGGTGATGCGGTAAAAGATGTGGCCCCGATCCAGGAGACCATTACCATTGGCCGGGAGGCGCCTAAGGCCACCCGGGTCGAGATCGTGAAATACAACGGTGAGATCCCTGTGCATGTGCCCCGGTCTGGCAGCAGTGACGCCAAGGTGGAGTACATTGCCCGGGTTTACGATCAGTACGATAAAGAGATCGAGGGACGGCTGTTTAACTGGAATTTTGAAAAGACCGTTGACGGCGTGACCGTGGTGGGAGATACTGTGACCATTGACGGAAAAACGGTCAACCGTGGAACGGTGAGCATTTCCAGCAAGGCTGCTTCCACTTCTGAACAGGGATTGACCTTGACCGCGGTGGACCGCAGCAGCGGCGTCAGCGGGTTTACCTCTTTCAGCATTTTAGCTGAGCAGGAGGACAGTATTCTGACCAATGTGACAACTCGCGAACGCTTCCTGCCCGTTTCCTACAGTGATACCACATATCTGGATCTGACTCCGGTATTTCTGGATCAATATGGCAGGGAAATGGAGTATACACCGGAAGAAATTCTCTGGGAGGTGCTGAGTGCTGAGCCTGAAGAGGAGCAGGCCAGAGCCAATTTTGACCATTCTGAATCCGGCAGGCCAAACCGCCTGATCTATTCCAGAACCGCGTGGGATGTATCGATCCAAATCACGGTGGACGGAAAGGCTTATGGTCCTATCTATCTGTATCAGGCGGGAGAGCGCAGACTCACTACGATCAAGGTACAGGGTGAGACCGATGTGATCAATGCCGGTTCCGGCTCCGTGCGATTCCGTGCCACACCCTATGATCAGTATGGTCAGACCATGAGACAGAGTGTTCTGGACGGTGTGGTGTGGAGCTTGGTAGGGGCGCCGGAAGGTGTGACTATTGACCAGAATGGTAATCTTACCGCTGATATTTATGCGGAGAAGAAGCAGGATGTTGCCGTTCTGGCCAAGGATTATACCACCGGTATTTTGGGAAAAACCTTTGTTGAGATCACCAGAACAGGCAGCGCTTTCCGGGCGGACCGGCTGGAGATCTACAATAAAAAATTCCCCGCAGGCACGGGAGAATATCAGCTGGAAGCTATTGTATATGACCAGTTTAATGTAGAAATTCCTACAGAGCCGGGAGACTTCACCTGGGTAAAGGATAATGGGATAGGTGCGTCAATTACACGGAAAACAGATGGCGCCTCTTGGATTAGATTTGTGAAAAATGAGACTTCGGTTGGCGTTACCGTTTCCTATACAGGCAGCGATCCTGAGGACTTGGGCCTGAGAGATCTTGCTCCAAAGCATGATTACCTGGAAGTAGGAGGAGACCCCTCTATACTGAAGCAGGTTATTGTGCGGCGGGCGTTAGGTGATGGCCCAGTGGCGATCCCTGCTCAGGTAGACGGCACGGATCGTCAGGTTTCTGTAAGTTACGAGGCATATGGTATCGATCAGTATGATCTGGATATTCACGATGGAACGCCCTTGACCAATGTGAAATGGCTGGTTTCCGGCGCTTCCTCCAAGGGGCTTTCCATCAATGAATACGGTGTGCTCACCGTGAGCAGCTCTGCCGAAGAGGGCAAGGCTGTGATCACCGCAGTGGACGAGGCTACCGGTATTTTCGGCACGGTAGAGCTGATGCTGACCAAGGAGGAGTCTGTTTTCTCCTCCATCGGTGTTCGGCAGAAGAAGCTTTTGCCCCGCCAGAATGTACAGCTGGAAGCCATCTATTACGACCAGTACGGCAGAGAGACCTTCCCGCGGGGCTATGAGGAATGGGATAAGATCCGCGCGCTTCCGGAGGAGACTCAGGTAGACGTATCTCAGGGCGGCTATGTGACCTTTGGCGGCTCAGGAGATACCACAAGCCTTACTGTAACAGTAGAAGCAGCCAGGATCAATTCCGGCGAAGTGACCATTCCCGTTTCTGCCGATCCCAAGATGCCCACTTCTGTGGAGGTAGAGTTGGCAAAGGGCAGCTTCCTGCCGGTTCGTATCAACGGCACAACAGCGCGTACTGTCTCTTTTACCGCCACGGTATATGACCAGTATGCGGAAGCGTACACCATAGAGGATCTGGAAAGCGGCAAGGTAAAGATTCAGTGGAGTGTGCAAAACGCTCCGGTAGGAACGACGATCGACGCGAACACCGGTACAGTTACCATTCCGGCGAAAGCGGAAGAAATCCCGGACGTTCGTGTGACCGCTACCTGCTGGATCGGTGACGATATGGATACCGCTGAGCAGACGGAAGCCTCCGGTTATAAGGAATTTGCGGTAGTGCGGGAATCTCCCAGGCTGAGCAGTGTGGAGATCGTGGAAAGCGGCTTCCCTGCCGGAACAGAGACCGGAACACTGACCCTGCGGTATCTGGATCAGTTTGGCGATGAGATGAACCGTCCTTCCACGGCGAATGCCACCTGGAGCACTACTACTTCCGGTGTGACTGTGACAAAGCGGGAGGAAGATCAGAACGCCGATATCACCTTCGGCAGCAATACCTCCGCCCATGTGAAGGTAAGCGTGCTGCCCGATGCGGGTTCCACAAAGAGCCTTACGGACGAGGCGGATATTACCCTGGGAACAGGAAGATACCTGTCTAAGATCGTAGTAACGTCTCACCCGGCAGGCGGCGTGCGGGTGCCCGACATGGCAAGCACCGATGCCCCCTCCACCAAGGCGTTTACCGCGCAGGGCTATGACCAGTACGGCGTGGAAATGGATACCCATCTGATCTGGAGCCTCAGCGATAAAGAGGCTACTGTGAACATTTCTCAGACCGGTGTTCTGACAGTGACCAGCAGCGCCCCCAATATGAAGATGACCGTGTATGCCACCGACAGCGATACCGGTGTTTACGGTACCTGTGAAGTGGATATTATCCGGGAGCCTTCGGAATTCACTTATCTGGAGGTCAAGCAGAAGGCTTTGCCCAGCGATAAGCAGGTCATGGTTTTAGAGCCGGTATGGCTGGATCAGTATAAAAAGGAAATGTCCCGTCAGGGCTCCGTATCCTGGAAGCTGGTAAAGAATGACGGCTATCTCACCAGTCTGGTGGAAAATTCCGATGGCTATACCGCCAGCTTGAACCCGCTGGATCCCACCACCACATGGGTCGTGGTGGAAGCGAGTTGCCGCGGCGTTTCCACAGGAGAAGTGCTGCTGCAAAGGACCGGCGATGAGTATGTGGATAAGGTGGAGATCACCCGCACTGGCAAAACCGGCGCGGTGATCGTACCGGCCAAGGCAAGCTCTTCCAAGGAGACCGCCACCTATCAGGCCCATGTGTACAATCAGTACGGCGATGAAATGGAAGGCCGCGAAGTGACCTGGGAAGTGGAAAGCTCCACCGGCGGCGTGTCCATTGATCAGAACGGCGTGGTGAGCGTAAGCTCTTCCGCTTACAGCGAAGAAGTGCGCGTCATTGCCAGAGAGTCTGAGTCCGGCAAGTCCGGCACGGCTACTCTGGTGATCAAGCGGGCTTCTCCGGAATTCACCTCCGCCGCCATTAAGAACGATTATATCCCCAGAGCGCAGATGCCCTTTACCCTCACCGCTGTGGCTTTGGATCAGTACGGTGAGGAAATGGCGGGGTATGACAAGGTAGAATGGGTGCTGCCCGACGGCGCCAACGCGAATACCTACTTTGCCTCTCCCGAATCCGGCGTGCTTTACTTTGACACAAGTCTGGAGTCTGTAAAAGTACAGGCCACTGTTACCGTAGGGGACAAAACGCCTGCTGTGGCAAACAAGGTGATCCCTCTCAGTGACGATGCGCCTGAGCTGCGGGAGATCAAGGTGACCCGTACCGATGGTTACGGGATCCTGTATATCCCCTATGGCAATCAAACTTCCGCTCACGCGGAGTATACCGCTTCCGGCATTGACCAGTATTTGCAACCCATGAACGACCTGAAGGTCACCTGGGAGCTGCGGGGCGCGCCGGAGGGAGTTACCTTCCCCGACGCGGACGGTGCGGTGACAAACCAGCTTTCTGTAGCGGCCAATACCGCTCCCGGAAATATTCAGATAGTTGCTACTGAAATCAACGATCAAAAGCAGAACAAGATAAGCGGCAGGACTATTCAGATCCTGGACCGCAGCCCCAGCATACTCAAAACCATAGAGGTGCGGGAGAACTCTCTGCCCTTTGGCACAGAGGTGGCCCAGCTCCATGCGGATTACTATGACCAGTATGGAACGGCTATCGACTATAAGGGCGTCAGCGACTGGTATGTGTCCCAGACTGAGCCGGAGTCGCAGCTGAGCAAGGTCTCCATTACGCCTCACGGCGGCATGCTGACCCTGACAGAGGACGTGCAGGCGGTGTATGTGCGCGTATCCGCTTCCGGCACCATGTCCAGAACAAAGCGTATCGTGATCAGCGGCGATCCTCATACGACGACGGTAAAGATCGTGAAGGATCCCGATGGCAGAATGGTTTCCGTACCCACCTATGACGGAGAAGCCGCAAAGAAAAATACCTATCAGTTTACCGCAACCTCCTATGACCAGTACGGCTCTGAGACAGTGGGCAAGTTCGGCTGGTATTTGGATAACGCTCCTGAGGGTGTTTCCATTACCCAGAAGGGCCTGTTTACTGTGACCAGCGCCGCGCCGGAACAGACACAGGTGCGGGTAGTGGCGGTAGACCTGCTCTCCGGTGTGGAGGGCGAATACATCATTGACTTGGTGCACGGCGTTCCTCAGGTGAGCCGGGCCAATATTAAGGAAGATCTGATCGAAGGTGGGGTGACCACCCAGCTGACCGCCCAGATGCTGGATCAGTTCGGCGAGCCCATGAGCTTTACGGAGCGTCCTGTCTGGAGCTGTGAAAACGATGGCGGCACCGTGATCGACGCTTCCGGCAGAATTACGCCTAAGACCGGTGCGAAGTCTGTTACCGTAACATTGGTGCTGGGCGATAAGAGCACCACAAAGACCTTGACGGTAGGCGGCAGAAGAGTGCTTGACCGCATTGAGGTAACGGGAAACACCGAGATCCCGCTTACGCCCAATGTGGAGCCGCAGCCGGTACGTTACAATGCTGTAGGCTACGACCAGTACGGCAACGAGTTTGCCGCAGTGTTTACCTGGAAGCTGGAAGGCGCGCCGGAGGGTATGGCGGTGAACGATACCACCGGCCGGGTAACGGTGCGCAGCAATGTGCCCGCCACCCGGAATGTGAAGGTAGTGGCCACCTCTGAGGCCGCGGGGATCTCCGGCAGTATCACGGTAGATCTGACCTATGCGGACAGCGTGCTGTCTGCCATTGGCGTACAGGAGACCAGCGTGCCGGGAGGAAAGCACAGCTTTACTCTGACGCCTGTGTTCTATGACCAGTACGGCAGGGAAATGGAGTATTCCGGCCCTGTGTTCTGGGAGGTGCTGGGAAGCCATCCCGAAACCAGTGTCGAGGTGGACGAATTCGGCGTATTTACCCTTTTGAGAGACGACGTGACCGAAATGACCGTGCGGGTCACGGCGGTCAACGAAAGCATTGAGCCCGCTGTGGTCGTGCTGCCGGTAGGCGGCGGCGAGCGCAGGGCGTCCTCTGTGGAGGTCAGCCGGAAGGGCTCTGACGGAGATGTGACCATTCCCGGCTTGGGTGACAGCGCCTTCGCGGTGTTCCAGGCCAGAGTGTTTGACCAGTATCATCAGGAAATGGAGGGCAGCTTCTTCTGGACGATCAGCGGCACCCCCGCAGGCGTATCTATCAGCAGCGGCGGCGTGGTCACGGTAAACAGCAATGCCCAGGAGGGCACCATTGAGATCGTGGCGGTGGATTCCATCAGCGGCGTTTCCGGTGTTGCCTATCTGACCCTGCGCAAGGCGGACAGAAAGCTGACCTTTGTCAATGTCCTTACCACCACTGTGCCCACAGATACCAGAACCGGGACACTGCTGGCGGAGTATAAGGATCAGTACGGCGAGGCCATTGAGTACAGAGGAGCTTCTATCTGGACCATGCTGGAAAGCTCCAGCGATCAGACTACCCTGACCGGAGATCAGCTGTATATCCATGATCCGGACGGCTATGCCATCGTCTTTGTAACGGCCAAGGGAGTGACTTCTCCCTCCGCTAAGATCACAGTGGGCGACGAGAACAGTGACGCCATTGTCTCCATTGCCCTGAGCGGCCCGGAGACTCTGCGCGCGCCCCTGCCTGGAGAGGCGGACGAAACAGCGGAGTACCCGGTAAAGGCATATACGGCTTCCGGCGCTGAGAAGAATGATATCACAGCGGCCTATACGATCACAGGCCTGCCCGCGGATTGCGGGATTACCTTTGATCCGGCCACCGGTGAGCTTACTGTAACAGACAGCGCCAGCGCTCTCGCAAGTCTGCCTCTGCAGGTGGAGATCACGGCCTCTCATACGCCCGCCGCCAGAGCGGCCACGCTCACCAGCACCAAAAAGGTGACCATTACGAGAGAGTTGGCGGTGCTCAAGAGCATTCAGGTCCAGCCCGAGGGCGAGGAGATCTCGAAGATCGCCTCCGACGCGAAGGATCTGCAGCTGACGGCAAAGTTCTACGATCAGTACGATCAGGAAATGGCCTACAACGGCCAATGCCAGTGGATCCTGGAGGATTCTCAGCCCGCGGGAGTGAAGCTAACCTCCGACGGCAAGGTAACGGTGAAGGACACTACCGTTCAGTTTACCGTGCGGGTAACGACGGTTTCCAATAAGAAAGTGATCGGGTCTCCCCTGAAGACCTTCCAAGTAGGCCAGGCCCAAAGCCTTTCCAGCATCAAGGTGGAGGAAGCCACCGGAAGAAAAGACGGCTTTACGGTGGAGGTCCCCTCCCATCTGGATGGGAAGGAGCAGTATGAGGTCAGGCAGTTTGTGGCGAAGGCCTACGACCAGTACGGCTTTGAGATGGAGCTCAGCGCTCCCTTCATTTGGGAGATCGACCCCGCCGTTTCCGGTGTTTCTGTGAACCAGGGCGGCAGAGTGATGATCTCCAGCTCCGCTCCCAAAAATAAAACAGTGACGGTGAAGGCCAGCAGCAATACGGGCATCGTGTCCGGTACCGCGTGGTTCACCACCACTTATGAAAGCGATACCGCCTTCGCGGGGGCACGGGTAGATACCCAGGCTGTTCCCGCCGCGGACGGCAGATTCCGCTTACAGGCTTCCGCATTGGACGAACACGGGCAGGTGCTCGGCGTTTCTACCCAGAGCAGCGGCTATGAGTTCCTGTGGGATCTGCTGGATTACACCTCCTCCATAGAGGGCGTTTCGCCCCGCTTGGTAGATACCAGCGGCGAGCTTTCCTGGACTGCCGAAACACCGGAGGGAGAAACTCTCTCCATGCAGCCGGGCGATACGATCCTGGTGAGAGTAAAAGCCAAGCCGGCGGGAACCGGGGACGAGATGTTCCTGTATTCCAAGCCCGCTACGATCCGTTTGGGCGGAGAAGCAAGAGTGAGCCGCCTTGAGATCGTACCGGAGACCGGCAGTGATCCCGATGTGGTGGTAACAGAAAACGGGATCTCCGTGACCGTATCGGAAAAAGTGGCCGGCACGCCCGATAAGCAGGCCAGAATGACTGTGGTTGCTTACGACCAGTACGGACGCAGCGAGAGTGCGGGCATCCCCTGGGCGGAGCAGTATAAGGCAAACTTTGTCTGGACCTGCAGCGACAACAATAAGCAGACGGTATCCATGGCTGCTGCGGCCGGAGATGACCAGCGGTCCGCCACGGTACAGGTAAAGGCCGGCGCGCCCAAGAAGGACCATATCAATGTGGCCGTGCGGCTGTACGCGGACGGTGTGGACAATGTGCCGGGCACTTCGGTGGAGCTGGCTGTTCGCCATAGAGACAGTGTTCTGACAAAGATCTCTGTGCGGGAAAGCTATCTGCGCCAGATCGTTCATCCCGGTTTGGAGCTGACTCCCATCTTCTACGACCAGTATGAAGACCAGATGCCCTCTCCCGCTCCGGGCGTTGGGCAGTATCATTGGAACGTTTCCGAGAATAGCAGCGGAGAAGAGATGGTCAGCCCCGCCGGTTCTGTTGTGATCTCCGATCCCAGCAAGGGCGTTCTGACGCTGAACGGCGTGGAAGAGGAAGTCTATATCGACGTAGCCTATGACGATGATGCGGACGGGGTCCATATTTCCAAGCAAAAGCATAAGATCACCTTTGGTGATGATGAAAAGCCCTATGCCATTATGCTGGAGCGCACCGGCGGAGATCCGGTACTGGTGCCGGAGCCCGCCAACGGACAGGATCAGACCACACTGGTGGCCTATTCTGCCACAGTGGTGAACCAGTTCAACGAAGAACTGGATACCAGCAATGTAGTGTGGCAGATGCGGCCGGCGCAGCTGGAGGGCGTTACACTGAATACAGCGGGCGATTCCGCCGCTCTGGTCATCACCAGCAAGGCCCCGGGCAACCAGACTGTGGAGATCACGGTGATCGAGAAGGAATCCGGTCTGGCGAAGACCGATATCGTCCATCTGATCCGGAAGCCCTCTGTGCTCAAGAGCGTCAGAGTAAAGGATAAGGTTGCCCCGCCGGAGAAGAACTTCCAGCTGAGCTACGAGGTGCTGGACCAGTACAATACCGTATTTGACTATCAGCCCAAGAATCCTCCTGTCTGGACCCTGGTCGACAAGGGCGTGGACGCTGAGCTTACCAGCGACGGCAAGCTCTCCATGAACAGCTCCGAGGAAGTGACGGTTCAGGTAGAGGTAGACGGCGAGACCTCGCCGGAGCAGGTCATTACCCTGGGGGCAAAGGCCAGGCTGGAAACCATGACCATCACAGGCGCTGAGCAGATCGAAGTCTGGGGTGACCTGGGGATTTTGGTCGGTTCTCAGAACGATACGGAAAAAGAGTACATCTGCCACGGCTTTGATCAGTACGGCCGCCCCTGGAACAATGTGGGTGAGCCGGCCTGGGAAGCCCGCAGCAACTATATCAAAAATCTGAAGATCGAAAGAAATGAAACGGAAAAGGACCATGCGATCCTGACCGTTCCCAAGGACGCGGTGGAAGGTACGTTTGTCACCATCACGGCGGCCACCACGCTGCTGGAGAAGGACGAAAACGGTGAGGACGTAAAGCGGACCGTTACCGGAACCCTGGTGGCGGAAACCGTGTATGAAAAGTCCATCGCGACCAAGGTGGAAATCAACGAGACCGGCTTCCCCGCCGGAACCACTGACGGGCAGTTGACACTGACCTATTACGATCAGTACGGTCAGGTGATCGCCCAGCCCGACGGCGCGAAGATCACCTGGGGGCCCACCAGCAATGTGGGCGAGCATACGGGTCTGTTCCATTTTGACGCGGACAACAAGCCTGTCGATGTTACGGCAACCGTGAAATACTCCGATCCGACAGGCGGTGCCGGGGAAGTTACATTGACGGATACCGCCACCATTACCGCCGATGACGCCGCCAGGGCGGACCACATCAAGGTGACCCGTTTGAACGGCAAGGTGAGCGCTATTCAGATCCCGCCGGTGAACCCCTTCTACGAGGCAATGAGCGCCCAGTTGTACGACCAGTACAACAGGCCGTATACCGACCCCGTATTTGGTACAGAGCAGTATTATTGGAGCCTGGAGGATATCTCCGATAACACCGTAAGCGTGAACTACGACAGCGGCGTTGTGGCCGTAACTGCCCAGGCCAAGGCCGGGCAGGTGCGGGTAAAGGCCATCGGCAGGAATACCGGCTTGTCCGATACGTTCCTGTTGAAGCTGGATAAAAAGCAGGCTGCCGATATTGACACCCTGCTGGATCATGTGAAGATCACCAGCCGGCAGATGCCGCCTGATGACAGCTCCATGACCATGCAGCTTGCCTATCTGAACCTGGAGGACAAGGAGATCGAAAAGCCCAAGGACGCTACCGTGAGCTGGACGATCGACGAGACCAAAACAGAACCCGCCACGGCACACCCTGCCATTGACGAGACCAGCGGTCTGCTGACCCGCAACGGGGCCACCTCCATTACGGTGACCGCTACGGTGACAGATCCCAGCCAGAAGGACGACAACGGCGATGCCCGGGTCTTTACCGATACCGCCGTTTTGACGGTGGGCGATGAAGCAAGGTTCAGTAAGATCGCCCTGACCCTGCAGAACGCTGCGGGCCAGGAAGTGACCGAGCTGGCTGTGCCCAAGAAGGGCGAAGCCGATGCCGCCATCCAGGCGGTGGCTCAGCCTCTGGATCAGTATGGCCGGAACTGGAACGAAGAGGAAGAACTGGTCTACACCATCGATCCGCCTGTAGACGGCGTAACGGTCGGCCAGGAAAGCGGCCAGGTGACAATGGGCTCTTTGACTGCCGCCGGGACCGTGACGGTGAAGGCGGCCAGCAAGGAAGGCGCTGTCACTCCCGGAAAGGCTTCCTTCCAGGCCCTGCGGGAAGAAAGCGTTCTGACCTCTGTAGAGATCCTGCTTTCTCAGCAGGAAGGAGAATATTATCTGCTGCCCAAGGAGGCGGCTACCACCGGCGTGACCTTAAACGCCAAATATTACGACCAGTACGGCAAGGAAATGACCGCCCCCAAGAACGCGGTGTGGTCCGTGACTCCGGAGGAGGGCTCCACGGCCAGCATTCATAGCAAGTCCGGTCTGCTCACCCTGACCGGCGCTGCCTCCGTCACCCTGGAAAGCGGTACCGCAGGTATTTCCGATACCAAGAAGGTAAAGGTCACCGAGGAAGCGGCAAAGGCCACCTCCATTGAGGTGCGCCGTACTGATGGAGAAGGAAACATTACCGTGCCTGCCGGAAGCGGCAAGTCCGGAGCATCCTTCTCGGCAAAGGTGCTGGATCAGTTCGGTACCATTATGACAGGCGAGACGGTGAAGTGGCTGCTGCCCGACAATTATGCCGGCATCACCATTGACCCGGCGGTGGGAACTGTGCTCATTACCAAGGAAGCCCCCGCGAAGAACGGCATTCGGGTCATGGCCATGCATCAGAACGGTGCCGCCGGTTGGACCACCTTCAACACGGTGCGCGGCGAATCGGTGCTGACCAGGATCCAGATCGCGCCGGTACAGTTCGAGTTCGCCCCCGGCGCGGAGGTTACCACGCAGCTGAAGGCTATTTGCTATGACCAGTACGATACCGTCATGGAAGCGCCCGGCACGCTGTATTGGGAAAAGATCGACTCCGACCCCCAGAGCACGGCGGAGCTTACCACGGTAAGCCTTTCCACCGATGGTCTGCTGACGCCTCATATCGACTATTTGAAGACAGTGGACGTTCAGGTAACGGTGAAGGACCGGGATACCGGAGACGCGATCAAGGCCTCCGACGTTACCAGGCTGACAGTGGGCTCTGCTCCCAGACTGGCGGCCTTGGAGGTAACGGCAGATAAAAAATATGTGAATGTACCCGCCAAGGTGAAGGATAATTCCAGCAGCACCATGGAGATCAAGGACGGCAAGGAAGAGCTGAACCTGACGGTCACTCCTGTGGATCAGTACGGCAACGAGTATACCGCTTATACCGGCTCCTATACCTGGCAGGTCAAAACACCGGTAGACGGTGTCACAGTCAAGGCCAATGAAGCCGATGACAGCCGCGGGATCGTCACAGTGACCTCCGGGGCTCCTCAGGAAGCGGGGATCGAGATCGAGGTCACCGCGGAGGGGAATACCAAGGGCACGGTATCCTTTGATACCTATCGTTCCGAGCCCCAGAAGTGGTATCTGACTGTGAAGGAGGACGGTACGGTCCTGCCGCCTCAGGACGGCGCGCTGACTGCCGTATACCGTGACCAGTATGGGGATCTCTTTGAAAAGGAGACTCCGGCTGGCTGCGTTTGGACCGTGGTTTCCGCCAATCCCAAGGATACGGTGGAGCTGGTGGCAAATGCTGATAATACGGCAAAGCTGACCTACAAGGGCGCGAAGTCCATGACCGTCAGCGTGACAGACGGTACGGAGATCTCCCCCAACGCCACCATGACCTTCGGCGATACCACAGAGAGATATCTTGCCTCTCTGGTGATAGAGAAACAGCCCGCCGATAAGTCCGTAGCTGTGCCGGAGCCTGGCAAGGCCGACAACCAGTTCAGCTACGTGGTAAAGCGCTATCTGGATCAGTATGGCAACGATTATCCCGTAGAGGGAACTCCCGAGATCCTTTGGAAGATAAACGGCAGCTACACCGGCGTTACCATAGAGGAAAATACCGGCGTTGTCACTGTGACCAGCACTGCGGCGGACAATAGTACGATCCGTGTAACAGCCACCGAGACCAAGTCCGGCGCGTTCGGTACAGCGGAATTTGTGACCGAGCGCCAGGAATCCGTATTTGACAAGCTGGAGGTCCGCGAGGACGCCATTCCCGCAGGGGATCTGGAGCCCACGCTGACTGCCAAGTATCTGGATCAGTACGGCGCGGAAATGAATTATGAGGCGGCCTCTCCCAGATGGACGCTGATCTCCTCCGTGCCGAAGGGCGCTTCCATCAATGAGATGACCGGCCAGCTCAGCCTTTCCGCCGCCACCACTTCTGTGACGGTGCAGGTCAGCGACGCGGGTTCCGGCAAGATCTCGCCGGAGAAGACCCTGCCTGTAGGCCAGGCGCCCCATGTTGCCAAGATAGAGGTAAAGAGGATCGACGGCACAGAGGATATCACCGTGCCCGCGGTAGGAACGATGGCCATCGGCAAGGAAGCCGTGTTCTCCGCGACCTTCTATGACCAATATAACAACAGCTGGACGCCCGCGGGCGATGAGGTCGTCTGGACTCTGAACGGCGCCGGTGCCGGTGTGTCTGTGGCACCGGATCAGAGCGAGAGCGGACAGGGACGCGCAGTTGTAACAGTGGAACCCGGCGCGGAGACTGCCACCGGTATCAAGGTGACCGCTACCGCCAGAGAAAACGGCGTTTCCTCTTACGATGTGCTTACCGTGCGCAGAGAGGCGAGGAAGATCACCTCCATCGCCATCAAGAACTCCGCGCTGCCTGTTACCGATAGTACCAACAGCGTAGCGCTGCTGGCTATTGCTCAGGATCAGTACGGCACTGAAATGGAGGGCAGGACCTTCCTGTGGTCCATTGATGCAGAAACCGCCGCGGGCGGCCATGCCACCCTGAGCGAAAATATGCTCACATATGATAAGAATCTCAAGCAGGTAGAGGTCACGGTAGAAGATCAGGCCTCCGGTCTGTCGGTTTCCAAGACCCTGTTTGTGAAGGATCTGGGTACGCCCGCGCCTTCCGAGATCTCTGTAAAGCGGATCTCCGGCAGCGCGGTAATGTCCATTCCCACTCTGGAGCAGAAAACTGCCACCGTGACATTCCAGGCCACCGCTTATGACCAGTATGGTCAGGTAATGAGCGGGGAGACCTTTGCCTGGTCTATTCAGGATGTGATGGCAGGGGAAACAGGCGATCCCGGCGTTGAGGTAGAAAACGGAATTGTCACCATCAAGCCTCACGCTCCGGTGCAGAATGTGATCAGAGTGCGGGCGGCGATCGGCACGGTGTTTGGCGAGGCCTCCTTTGCTACCAGCAAGGAGGAAAGCATGCTGACCTCTACCGGGCTGCTGCAAAAGAAGGTACGTCCGGGCACCACTACTCAGCTGACCGCCCTGTATTATGACCAGTACGGCCAGGAAATGGTTTATCTGGGAAGCCCCACATGGAAGAACATCTATACCAGTAATACCATGGTGACAAAGGACGGCGCGCCAGTGGTTCTGGGCGAGCTGGTCTCTCTGGACGAAAAGACCGGTTTGCTTACCGTGGGCCCGATCTCTCCGGAAGAGTTGGAGGGGAAGGAAGCCCTGATCCGGGTAAGCATTACGGCGGAAAGCGCTACCGGCACGGGAGAGCTTACGATCGAGGAGGCCGGAGAGCCTGCCCTGGAGACCGTTCAGGTCAAGCAGGTGGGCGGCGCCGCCGCGGTGATCGGCCCCGCTGTTGTCACCTACACGGCAGAGGGATATGATCAGTACGGCAGCCGGTATCCTATGGAAGAGGTATGGAGCCTGGAAGGCAGCCCCAGTGACACATCGATCAATCAGAATGGTGTTGTCACGGTAGGAGCCGCCGCTTCCGAGGGCACCTACCAGGTGGTCGCCGCCGACCGGGAAACCATGAAGTCCGGCAAGGCTGATCTGATGCTCATCTACGATATGCCGAAGCTGAAGGATATTATCCTGTCGCCCTCGGCGCTGAATCCTACCAAGGATTCCATTACGCTGTCCGCTGTGGCGGTAGATCAGTACAACCGGCCCATGCTGGGTCTGGGAACGCCGATCTACAGCGTGTGGGCTTATGAGGGCGGCACGGCGTCCATCGAAGGCGATGTGCTGCACTATAACCGGGAAGAAACAGTCAGTGTTACCGTGGAGGTCGTCATCGGCGGCACCACGGTCCGAAAGAAGCTGACCAAGGGAGAGCTGCCCCATATCGCGGAGATTTCCCTGAGCGCGGATCCCGATAAGATCACGATCCCCGCCAAGGGCCAGGCTGCGGAGACCGCTGTCCTTACGCCCACTGTACGGGATCAGTACGGCGAGTTGATGACAGCGCCTTACCGCAATACCTATTGGAGCCTTTCCGGCGGCGGTCAGGGAATTACATTGACAGAAAGTTCTACACAGGCTGGAACGGCGATCCTGTCCGTGGAGTCCAACGCGGAGCCTGCCTCTGAGGTCACGGTAACGCTGACCCAGGCGGAAACCTATATCAACGGCAGCGCAAAGATAGAGATCGAGGCAGCGCCTTCGGTGCTGACCACCATCGGTATTGAGCCTAAGGCCGTAAAGAACGGTCAGGGCCGGCTGCGTGCGGTCTATTATGATCAGTATGGGAAAGAAATGGCAAAGCCTGCGGAAGTGACCTCCGTTACCTGGTCCTTGGGTGATGTCGACGAGCAGGGTACCGCCAGCATCACACCGGCAGGCGAAGACGCGGATCTGACCATGAACGGCAGCGAATATGCCGATGTCAAGGTACAGGCGGTACTGGCCGGAGAAATGCTGGAAGCGGCTGCCCGCATCACCAATGAAACGGAAGAGAACAGACGCAGTGAAACTATTCAGGTAACAAGGGTTTCCGGAAGCGGAAATGTGGAGATCCTGCCCAACGCTTCTGTAACAGTGGCCTACAAGGCCACCGTGCTGGATCAGTTTGGCGAGGAGATCAGGCCCACCCTGACCTGGAGCCTGTCCGGCGCGCCCGAGGGCGTTTCCGTAGACAGGAATACCGGCATTGTAACAGTGGGCGCAAATAGTAAGCCTACTGACGGTATCCACGTGATCGCCATGGATATCTCTACCGGGAAATACGGCTATGCCGTGCTGAACCTGGTTCACAGCCAGAGCTATGTAGTCAGTGTGGAGATCACTTCCGAAAAAGTGAAGGATCAGGATGTGACTCAGCTTACCGCCAAGTATCTGGATCAGTATGGAAAACCTGTGGCGGCCCCCGCAACGGCGGTATGGTCCTTGGTGGGAACACCGGAAAACGCGGTGCTTTCCAGCGATGGCCGGTTGGATCTGACTGCCGGCTACGTCCCCGCTTCTATTGAAGTACAAGTGAGCTGCGGCCTTGCCTGCCAGGCTAAAAAGACCCTGCAGGTGATCCACAGCGGTGAACCCAATTACAACAATGTGCTGACCACAGTGACAGTCTGTCACCTGGGAGACGGCACAGTTACGTTGAACAGTGAAGGCGAGACCACCGCCAAGTTTGGTTATGTGGCGGCTGACCAGTATGGCAACGTGATGCTTCCCACGGAGGAGAACGATACCGTGACCTGGAAGATCACGGCGCCCACCACCGGTTATACCGTGCCCGACGCCGCTGTCGGTGAAATCGTCGCGGCGGAAGGCGCGCAAGCCAAGAACGCGGTAGGGATCAGCAATTCTGTCCGCATCGCGGGCGTTACAAAGCCCGGCTCCGGCAGTGTGGATTTTGTTCAGGAAGAGCCCAGGCTGGCTTCTGTGAAAGTGCTCAGCACCAAGGTGCCGAGAAAGGCTGTGCAGCTGACTGCCCGGTACCTGGATCAGTTCGGCAATGCCGCCGCGGATCCGGCGGAGGTCCGCTGGACGCTGACCGGGCAAACGCCCGAGGGATCCGGCGCTTATCTGACCGCCGATGGTATTCTGTATCCCGGTACGGCCTCTGCCGTCAAGGTAATGGTAACGGCGGACGGCGTGGATTCTCCTGAAAAGGAGATCCCCGTGGTAGACGACCTGGAGCAGAAGGTAGACCGGGTAGAGGTGTATCAGATCTACGGTTCCTCCACTGTGGCGGTGCCTACGCTGAAGGAAACGCCTCCCACGCTGATCTATGGCGCCAGGATCCTGGACGAGAATAACAACGTGATTTTGGATCGCGCCTGCGATTGGCAAATCGAAAATATGCCCGCGGGTGTGGAGATCCAGAAGACCCAGAAGACTCAAAGCACGGTAACGGTGCAAAGCAGCGCCGCCGCCGGAACGATCACGGTGATGGCCACGGAGCCTGTGAGCGCGAAATTCGGCACCGCGTCTCTGACGCTGCAGAAGGCCGCTTCCACAGTCACCACCGTGGAGATCAAAAACGATATGGTCGCGCCCCAGACCTCCACTCCCTTGGAGCTCACGTGGAAAGACCAGTTCGGCATGGAAATGGATCTGAGCAGCAGCACCGTGGTTTCCCAGTGGGAAGTGACAGATTATGAGATGCGCTCCACAGCGGAAGACGCGATAACGCCCAGCTTTGCCAACAGCGGAAATAACGACAGCACTCTGTCTTCCGGCGATGCGGCGAAGATCAAGGTAAGTGTAACGGCACTGCTGAACGGCAGCTCCTATTCCGCCGCGAAGACGCTTCTGGTAGGTGATGAGCCCGCCAAGGCCTCTTACCTGTCTGTGACAGGTCCGGACGAGGTGCAGCTCAGCAGCAAGCAGGACGTGTATGCAAACTTCACCAGCATTCTGCGGGATCAGTACGGCGGAAAGATGGCCTTTACCGCCGGCACCTACAGCTGGAAAACAAACGCCGGTACCATCGTGCTCAACGGCAGTGATGATGTACAGGTAACTTATGCCGCCGGTACCTCCGCGCAGGAGGATGTGGTTCAGGTCACACTGGCCACCGGCCCGGACAGCGACCCGATCACCGGGAAAAAGCAAACCGCTTTGCGTCAGGAAAGCCAGGTGCTCAGCTCCATCGTGATCACCTCAAACGCTTTGCCCACCAAGGCGGACGGTGATGTTTCCCTGACTCTGGGAGTCAAATACCTGGATCAGTACGGGCAGCTGATGCCCACTCCGGCGGATGCCGTATGGAGCATCGTTACCCAGAGAGGCACGGCGGCGGAAGGAGCCACGGAGACCCGTGAAGCCGAATTCCGGACGGAAGCGGACGCTCACAACGGCGTGCTCTGGCTGCCCACGGACGTGGACAATATGCAGGTCAAGGTGACCGCCGGCGGCAAGGAAGCCACCGCAACACTAGCCCGTGATAACAGCTACAGTGTAGATCCCCAGACGGCGAAGGAGATCCTGGTGACCCGTCTGAAGGGCAGCGGAGCCATCTATATTCCCGTTTCTGGTCAGGACCGTTACGGTTTTGGAGCTACGGTACTGGACGATCACGGGAGTGTGGTAACTCCTATCGCGGAGGGCGCCATTACCTGGCGGACCATGCCTACCATCAACGGCACCGGCATGGCGGCCTCGACCGAAGATGTTTCTACCGGTATTTTCACAGTATCCAACAACGCCGTTCCCAAAAACGGTGTGAAGATCACCGCCCTTTACGGCGAGCTCTCCGGTGATACGGAAGTAAATCTGGTTCGCACGGCCTCTGAGCTCAAGGGAATTACCCTGGAAGCAGGAGATACCGAGGACGGCGTGATCCAGCTGGTTGTAAACTATATCGACCAGTATGGCGCGAAGATGGATAAGCCCGACGGCATTATTCCTCTGTTCCAGATCACCGGAAAAGAGATGGACGACGCCTCCGAGACCGCGGTGGAACCCACCGTTTCCAGCGGCGGTCTGCTGACCTTCCACGACGCCCTGCTGGTCAATGTGAAGGCTGTGACCAGCGATGGCCGTTTCGAGGCCTCCGATACCTTTGACAGAAGCACGGCCCTGCCTGACCGCACGCCTGTTGTCACCGTGACCAGAGTGCTGAAGGAGGGTGAGGCGGACGGCCCGGTCACCGTGCCTACAGGAAATACACCTGTTACACTGACCTTCCAGGCCGAAAGCAAAAATATCGACGCCCCCAGCTTCCTGTGGAGCCTGGACGGCGCTTCCGGCGACGTGACCTGCACAGCGGACAGCACAACGAAGAAGGTCACCGTAACGGTACCCAAGACCGCCAAGGCGGCTCAAACGGTTACGATCACCGCGCTGGAGAACGGCACCAAGGTAAGCGGCAAGACCACCTTCACAATTCTGCGTCAGGAAAGCAAGCTGACAGATGTGGCGGTAAGGCCGGTCCAGATGGCACCTGGAGCTACTTCCGTGACGCTCAGCGCTATTGGGTTGGATCAGTATGGCGAGGAAATGGAGCTTCCGGCGGATTATACCATTGCGGTAGATCTCACGAAGCTGACTACTGAGCCCGAACTGACAGAGGAGCAGAAGGAGAATCTGTCCTACAACGAAGGCACCAGAACTTTGGGCGAATTCCCCTCTGAGGTACAATCCATCACCTTCCCCGCCACCGTGACCTGTACGGACGGCGGCAAGAAGGAATTCAAGAAAACAGTGACCATCACCAGAGGTGAGGAGGCAAGACTTGCCGAGATCAAGGTGACAGGCCCGGCCCGCGGAACGATCAAGGCTGCGGAGCAAGTCAGCCTGACGCCCTTCCTTGCCAAGGCGTATGATCAGTATGGTCAGGAGATCGACCTGCCCGCGGCGGCAGTGTGGGGACTGTTCGGCGAACCCAGCGGCGTAACGGTAGAAGCTGCCGACGGCACTGGAACGGTACAGATCCCCGCCGGGGCGAAGGAAGCCTCCGGCGTTACCCTCCGGGTACGCGATTACGCTTCCGGCGTAAGCGGCTCGGCGAAGTTTGACCTGGTGCGGGATTACAGCGAGGGAGTTCTGCTCTCCGCTGTGGGGATCAAGGAATCCGCCGTAAGGCGCGGCTCCGATACCACCCTGACACCTCAGTACTTTGACCAGTTCGGCGAAGAGATCCCGGGCTATGTGCCCCTGGGCGACGAGTGGAAGATCGATGCTCCCGCCAGCGGTGTTGAAATCGAGAAGGGCCGTCTGAAGATCACCGATGAGTCCCTGACCGGCTTTACCGTGACCTACACGGCGGACGGAAAGTCTGTGACGAAGACCCTCGCCATCTCTGAGGAAGCGCCTGTGGTCTCCAGCATTACCGTTACCAGAAACACTGGCAGCGGTGCGGTGAATATCCCCGTGAGCGGCAGCAATAACGTGGCGTATACCGCGGAGATCCTGGATCAGTACAGCAGGCCCATTACCACGAATCCCAATATCGTATGGGGCGTTGAAAACGCTCCCGCAGGCGTGACCGCTTCCGGCTCTGTCCAGAACGGTATGCTGACGGTGGCTTCCACGGCGCCTGAGGCCAAGGGGATCCGGATCAGCGCTACAGACCGCGCCACCGGAGTTTCCGGATATGCCACGACAGACATCGCAAAGGAAGACAGCGCCTGCGTTGGAATCAAGATCGATCCTACCGTTGTTCCCAGAGACAGCGAGAACTTCCAGCTGAAGGTAAAATATCTGGATCAGTATGGAAACGAGATGGCACAGCCTGTGAATACGGCGCCCATCTGGTCCATGGTCACAGAGGGCCTTACAGATGTTGTGCTGACCGCCGGCGGCAAGTTGACCCTGAACGGCCACGATCAGCCCTTTACCGTGCGGGCCGCCTTGTCAGATTCCGTAAAGGACGAGGCGGAGATCACCGTCAGCGGCAAGACGCTCAGTGAGGAAAGCCTGAAGACTGTAAAGCTTACGGCCCAGAGCCCCGTAACGGTTCTGACCGACGCCGACCTGGAGGTACCGGTATACCACAAGCTCGTAGGTGAGTTCGGTACGGATATGACAGACCGGACCGATATAACTCTCACCTGGACAGGAGCCGCGAACGGCAAGCTGACCGTGCCCGCGAAGAGCCCTGCCAAGACCTATCAGGTCTCCGCTGCCGCGACCCGCGGCACGGAAAAGGTGGAAGGCTCTGTAGAGGTGTACGCCGGCCATGCGGAACCCCAGGCACAGTCTGTGAAGATCCTGACAGAGACAGTGAGCAGAAAAGCGCCTCACCTGGAAGCCGAGGTCCTGGATCAGTACGGTGAGAAGATCACCGGCGCCCAGGTGAAGTGGACGCTGCCCACGCCTACAGAAGGCGTTACCGTAGCGGAAAGCGGCGTGGCGGTCATCGCCGGCGGTGTGGAGAAATTCACCGTCATGGCTGCCTCCGGCAAAAGCTCCGATACCAAGGAGATCCAGGTTTCCGATGAGGAGCCTGTACCCACCGAGATCGTTATCACCCGTCTGGATGTGAAGGGAAGCAACGCCATTACGGCTCCCGGCACGGCCCAGTACAGCGCCGAGGTCAAAGATCAGTTTGGCGGCAGGGTGAATGTGACAAATATGGTCTGGTCCATCGACCCGTATGTGACCGGTGTAGACGTAGACAGAAACGGCAACGTGACTGTTTACAACACGGCCGAAACCGGCAGCGCCAACCTTACCGTTTCCGCCGCCGGACTGAAGAACAGCGTGACCCTTTCGATCACCGGTCAGGAATATTCCGCTATCGCGGGGCTGCAGATCACGCCTTCCGCGGTACAGGAGGATAAAGAGACCGTAGAGCTGCATTCCGCCTTTGTGGATTCTTACGGCAGCTACATGGGAGACGCTTCTGAAACGGTAGGTTATGACGCCCCCGAGGCGCTGGCGCCTGCTGACGCGACTCCCACCATAGATAACGATACCGATACGCTGACCTTGAACGGAGCAACTTCCGTAAAGGTTACCGGCTCTGCCGAGAAGAACGGTACCTTCTATGACGGTGAGACTGTTATCAATGTGGAAGAGGTTGGAACACCTTCCGAAATAACATGGATCCGCGTGGACGCTCTGGAGGGCGTAAACGAAGATCGCACCATGGCGGTGCCCGTCATGGAAGACGCCGATACTCCCGGTAAGACCACCGCGAAGTTCCAGGCAACACCCTATGACCAGTACGACCAGCCCATGGACGGCAGCGCCATTGTGTGGAGCGTTCAGAGCAGGCCGAAGGGAGTTTCCATCGACCAGAACGGTGTGCTCACGCTGACCAGTGAAGCCGTTTCCGGCAGGTATCTGATCCTTGCCACCGCTCCCAATAATGTTTCCGGCAGTTACACGCTGGAAGTGAAGCGGGAGATCACCGGCGATGACCTGACCTTTACCTTCCTGAAGGTGGATGACGTGGTGTTGAAGGCCTCCGATACCTCGGGCGAGCTCAAGATGAAGTTCCTGGATCAGTATGGCGATGAGACTGCCGCTCCCGTCTTTACCGGCGGGGAGGATACCTGGACAAAGATCAGCTCCAGGCCCGGCGAGACCCTCAGCAGCGTAACGCTTGCCGCAAGTACGGATCACCGGTCCGTCACGGTGGGCATGGGTACCGCGAAGTCCGCTGTGGTACAGGCCTCCATTACGGTGGACGGCACGGTTTATACCGCAAACGGCTCCATCGGGTATCCCTCCGAAAGCATTTCTCCGGAGGCCGGGCTCACCTTCACGGTGTTCAATGCCAACGGTACGGAGAAGGATTCTATCACCTACAGCCAGGCCCACCCTGAGGTGGAAAATGCTTTGGACGATGGCGATGTGATCCGCGTGTATGCCAGAGGCGATTCGGAGAACAGCTTTAAGAAGGTCGGCGAGTTCACCTATACGGTGCCCGCAAACCCCACCGCTCAGCTGAAGGAACTGCTGCAAAGCTACCTGCCGGTGGAAGGCGGCGTGGCCTATATCACCCGCCAGGGCGACGGTATGGAAAGCGAGCCCTATCCCGTTACCATGGACGCTCCCTTCAATGCGGAAACTCAGACTTATGTCGCGGATTATCTGCAAATCACCGAGGGCGAGGGCTCCTCTCCCACGAACCCCATCACGGTAGCGCCCGGCGCGACCTTAGCCGATGTACAGGGATATTTCCCCAGCCTCATCACGGTGGTAAGCTCCACCGGAAACACGCTGACATTGGGCACAGTTGGCTCCGATTATTATGTGATCGGCGCTGGCGAGGAAATGACAAGAATCGACAAATCTTTTATTGACTCGCGCTGGATTGAGAGCTATAATAGTGGTCAGTGGCGTACAAGCCACAAGATGTCGATCACCCTGCCCGATGTGGTAAACAGCGGAAAGCAGGATGTGATCAGTCAGCCCACCGGGAAGGCCTATACTGCCTACTTCTATATCAGAGAAGGCGATAAGACCACCACCGGCACAGTAGTGACCCGTATGGAGGAGCCTCGTACTCTGAACCTCACGGCAGGCATGGTCTCCACCGAGCAGACGCTTCTGGATCTGGTGGCCGATCTGGACGAGGCAGGCTACGCCTATTATCTGGGCGAGTCTGAAACGCCCGAGGAGGATACCCTCCAGAGAATGACCTCTCTGCCGGAAGCCCCCGCCGATCAGGATTTCGTTGGCTGGGTGTTGGGCGAACAGGGCGCGGAAGGCAAGTGGCAGCCCATGGCGGCGCTGCAGGATACCACCCTGGAGCAGGCCGGTCGTGACGCGCTCATTGCCGAAGCTCTGGCAAACCGTGAGAATTCCGGCAAGCTCGCCCTGCTGGCCTGCCCGGACTACGCCTCTCCCGGTTACACGGTAGATGCGGAGAACTATCCCTACATCGCGGTTCCCATCAACCTGTATGTGGGCTACGATCCGGATAATCCGGAGAACCAGAACCCGTTGCAGCTGACAGAAGGCAACAGCGACGTGTGGAAGAGCCTGAAGGCAGACAGCACGGCAGATGACGCCGCAAAGACAGCGGCACAGAAGTATCTGGATAATCTGAATGCCGGGTTGGAAGAGAATGCTCAAAGAGATGTCGCGTCGTTCAGAAATGAGCTGGTGTTCTACTATAAGACCGAGGGGTATTATCAGACTAATCCGAATAACCCGGACTATGTGGCAAAGTATGTAGATGCTACGGTAGATTCGGAGGGTAACGCACAGGAAGCAGACTACAGTGGAATGATAGCAACCGTAGATGGAACCGCGATAGCAGACTGGTTGGCGGCAAATCCGGACGCTGAAATTAAGGTTCAGGAAGTTGTCATAGGAGATGATGGATACGGAAGCAGCCGTGCCCAGCTGTACACAGTGGGCGAAGGGGAAGATGCGAAAGCGCATATCCAGCCCAACACGGGAGCGGAAGCATCGAATTACTATGACAGCACGAAGACTACCAGCAGTACAGTGCGCGGGGAAGAGTATTATCGGATCATCTACACCATCAAGGTAGATGGAGAACTATATACGGCATATCGTGACGTAAAGCTGAGATACGAGACCGGCGACGTAGACCTGGACGACAATATCAATACAGGTGACGCGGCATTGATTGTAGACAAGGCAAATGATGTGACGCTTCCGTTTGTGGATGAGAACGGAGCAGAAATTTTAGCCTTGGTTCTACAGTTGATGGACGTGGACATGGATGGTAATGCCAACACAGGTGATGCGGCGTTGATCGTAGACAAGGCAAATGATGTGTACACGATACCGCCCATGAGATTCTAACATGTTAAATTTTCCCAAACAAAGAAAAACAAAGGGATGTGATAAGGAAGAGAGAGTAAGGCTTTAGGTCAAAAAGATATAAAAATGGAGGAAAAGCATTTATGAAGACAAGGTTCAAAAGAATGGTAGCCTGCGTATTGGCACTTATGCTGATCGTGGCGGCAATTCCGATGAGCGCGTCAGCTGCGGCGCCGACAAAGGTAAATATCACCTTGAAGGCGGTTACGTTTAGTGATGCAGTTTTGAACGCCCTCAGCAAGACAAATGCGTCACAAAGAGAGAATCTGTTACGGCAGGCTTTGGATATGGTTGGCGCAGAGACAAATGAGGATGCGTCAAAGCTTCCTGAGTATGCCCAAAAGGTAAACAACATGCCGCAAACCCTTTCCGGCAGTGGAACGGAAGAGGATCCTTACGTGGTAGAAAAAGGGAACACCTTTTTTGTAGCAGTGGATTTGGATCTGCAAACGGATAAGGGTACTGATGGAAAATACGAATATGGTCTGGGTAGTAACAGTAGTATTCGTGTGGATTATTCCGGCGGTGCGTTTACGTATGAGAAAGTTCACAATTCTTATATCAACAACCCCGGTATTGCAGGCTATTTGGGCGCTGATACGGATATTCTGTGGGACTATTACCCTGGTACTACACCCTATACTTTTACAGCTACTAATACAGCTAATATTCAAACAACCTCACCGGGTACAGGTTCTATTCTGGTTAATGCTACGAATGGTACTGGCTATCTTCCCAAGAATGCTACATGGGACTGCTATTTGCAGCTGAAGGCGGCAAAGGTTGGTACACATAAAATTGAAGTTGAAAAGTACGATAGTACAACTCAAATTGAGAATGTGGCTAACAGCTCCATGAGCTTGGGTAAAATGAACTATAAGTCTTCTCGTAATACCGAGGCAAATGCGCCGGGCGCGAGCACAAATATGACAAACTCATCGGTGATTGTTTCAGAACCTATCTATGTTACCGTTACAAACCCCTCTGAAGCTCCCGATGGTAACTATGAAGGCGCGATCATCAACAAGAAGAACCTGCCTTACATGGCTGCCGCAGCGGCAGCCGATGAAAATGCCCGTACCGACTACCTGAAGTTCCCCTCTGACGAGACGAAGTTCAAGGTGGGCGATACTGTTATGTTCTATAAGACCACCGAAAACGAAAACGAGTACGGAGAGTTGATCGGTGAAACCACCATCACGGCCGATAACTTGGTGGTGTTGAACGCTGACGGTACAGTAACTGCCGCTCCTTCTCTGAATGACGGCGATGCGGTAAACACCACGGAAGGCCTGGCCCTGAAGCTGGTGGATGACCTGAAGGGCAGCACCGAGGCGAATAAGCCTGTATCTGCTGATTACAGCTTCCTGAAGGACGAGAAAGAGATTTATATCGCCCGTAGGGAAAAGGTTGCCGATAGCGAGGAAGCGAAGGATCCCAGTTCTGCGGCAAGCAGCCCGAAGGTAGCGATCAACCCGGAAGAAAACATCTTCTATTACAGTAAGGATACCGATGTGGTGCCCGCTGGCGTTCCCGGCTCCAAGGATAATCCCCTGAAGATCAAGCTTGGAGACACCATGGAGGATGTACTTGATGCCTTAGACGCGGAGAATGTGATACTTTCCACCAGTGTGAACGCTCCGGTGGAAAGCGGTGTGCGTACTCAGAATACGGCGCAGACCTATGTGAACTCCTGGATGCAGGCTTCCTTGTACAACGGTACTGCCGGATTGACCCAAAAGGGCATGAATACCGATGGTGTTTATAACAAGCACGGCCTGTTCACCATTCGGAATCCCTACAAGGAAAAGGAAATTGACGGCGTTACTTATAAACAGCCCACAGATTACTACAAGACTCCCAGCGCCATTCCCGAAGGCGGCTATGCCTCTGTAATCTATGTCAATGTGCTGCCTAACCCGGCGGATTACTATCTTGCAGTAAATGATGAAGGTACTTCCCTGACGGTTCTGGGAGACACAAAGGATTTCATGATCGAAAGTGATCAGATCTTCTTGTGGGACGATGAAACAAAAACCGGAATATCATGGGAAGCCCTGTTTACCATTGACGCTGCCGATCTTACCAAAACCGGCATCACTCCTGAAACCTTGAAGAATACTCCTGCTGTAGGAGATATTATGTGGCTGAGCTATCAGAATACTCCGGTAGACGGTGTAACCTATACTCAGAGCGATAAGATTCAGATCCGCGTGGCCGATGGCGATACTGCTATTGTGCTGCAGGATACCGAGGTAGAGGAAACCTTCGGGCCCAAGGAAAAGCTGAATGATTTGTTGAATTATGTAGATCCTGTTAAATTCGTGGTGGTAGGCCCTGTTGAGAAAGGCGGGGAGGTAAAATCTGATGAATTTACCCTCACGGCCGCCCAAATGAAGAAATGGGTCGGCAGCGCAAATGACGCGGGAGAGGATACTTACGATGCCGTGAACTCCGCTAGGCTTTCTGTGAAAAAAGTGGCCGAGGACAATACAACAACTGATTCTGACCTGGCAACCTTGAATGGAGAGAAAGTTCTGGATGATCGGTATGAAGTTTCCTTCCCCATTCCCGGGAACGAGGAAGGAACTGCTGAATACAATGCACTTACCGGAAGCACTGTGAGAACGTATTCAAACACCGATCCGGGAATGCGTTCCGTAAAGATCACTGCTAAAGTATCAAGGTCAATCAGACTATACGGAGCAAACCTTAAATTTGAGGTAACAGAGAATAAGCCCCTGGGTACCAAGGATACGGTACGGATTACCGGAGATGAAGCCGGTCAGCTGGCGGAAGCCCTTGAAGCGGATGCTGGGAAGGTTCAGCTCACCTTGGTAAGCGAAGACGGAACCAAAACCGTAGGTGTGGCCTTTGGCAATTTGGACGGTGTGAAAGACATCACGGTGGAACCGGTCGAGGGCGGCTACAACTACACTGTGCAGTTCACGCAGACCGCCAGAGAGTATAATACAAGGCTCAGGCTGTTTACCGGAATTACAGGTGGAGAAAGCAAAGAACAGACAATGAAAGATAGCGAGGGCAATGAAGTTCCGTTCCTTGTTGCGAAGCAGGAAGAGTACGCGCTTTTCAGTGTGGATCAGCCTACTCCTGAAACAGTACAGATCGTCAAGTCCGATCTGGTAGCCGATCCCGAAACCGACACCTATACCGCGGACGATGTCATTAACAAGATCGCTGATGTATCCGGTGTTACCGGGCCCAAGCTGACCTATGGCTATTATATGTCCGATGAGGAAAACAGCGGCAATACCGCTCCGGTACAGGATCCTTCCGCCACTTGGTCTATGGCGGTAGTACCTGTAACTGGAAATATCTATGCGGCAGCCAACTGGACGGCAGGCGGAACCGATTTTGAGACCGCTCCTGTTACCATCACGCTGAACGATGGCGTGGTAGACTGGACGGCCCTGTCCGCGGCAAATAAGAATACTGCGGATACTGCTGAGACTACCCTGCCCATCAACAAGCCCAGCGCAACCTGGACAGCTCCCGTCATCACCCAGAAGGTGGAAGTGGTAGCGAAGAAGTATGATGAGGAAGAAACTCCGAAGCCCAGCGATATCATTACGAACAGCTCTGATACCGTTGCTAATAACAATCCCTATCCTCAGAACGATGAGATCAGGGTGCACAACGGCCCCGCTGCTGATGGCTATGCCAATCTGGTAGTGGATATCTATACCGCTTATGACGCGGAGAACGACAAGCTCAGCGGGCATATTGCTTCTGCCAAGCTGGGAACTGATGATACCACCGTTTCTCTCCCCGCAGTGTTCGATTCCGGTATTGCTCCCGCCACCGTGCTGAATTCCATGGGCGGCAAGCTCTGGTATACGGTGAGAAGAGAAGCCGCGGCCGGCGTGCCCGGTATGGCTCCCTCCGATCCCATTGCGAAGGCTTACAATGTGGAGGATTACATTCTCTGGACCGGTGCAGGGTTGCCCTCCATTACCCCTGAGACCCTCCAGATGAGATACAGCGAGACCGGCGCAGTCGATTTTGAGAATAATATCAAGACCAGACTGCCCAATACCGCGAAAGCTGTTGCGGTGCATCTTACTCAGGACGAGAACGGCAAGTATGAAATTCGGAACAGCGAGCAAGTCACTGTCTATCCCACAGTGAAGCAGTGGCTCACTGGCGCAGGTGATCCTGTGACCAATGCGACCTTCTCTGATCCCGCGCCGGACGCCACCGCCGACTATCAGTTGAAGGCTCAGTATGATGCGGCAAGCGTCACTACTCCCGGCGATGATCCCGATGCGCCGAAGAATGAAATCAATGTTCCTGAGGGTCTGAGCGATGACAAGACAGCAAAAATCATCTCTCGTATCGACGCCGTGGGCACAACCTCTCCCGAGGTTACCCCTGCCGCTGGGTATGATATCACCAATGAAGTCACCCTGACTCTCACAGATGATGCTACTACTGTGGCGAAAACGGTGAAGCCCGATCCTGCCGCTGTGAAGATCGATCCCAGCACGGATCCCGACCATCCCGAAAACTACACCATCAATATTGATATTTCCGGCGCCACAAACAAGGATGATTTTGATATCACCAAAATGGACGTGATCGTCAAGTATCCCGGCCCTGATGGAAATTATCATTACTTCCTGCTGCCCACTCCGTTTACCGCTGTGGAAGGCGAGGAAGGCAAGATCACTCCCGCTGTGATCAATAAGGACAGCGCCACGGTAACAGGAGATGATCTGGCGGCGAAGATCGGCAACGATCCCAGCTTGGCAGGCCTCACCTTTGAAAGCTTCCAGGGCTTGGATCCCACCGTGAACGGTACAGTGGAGATCTACTTCAAGGAAGCGGACAAGGTCAAGTCTGACCGTCAGGACGCCACTTATGAAAAGGCCTCCGGCGCGCTGACGATTGCGAAGGATACCAGAATTGCGACTTTGAATGTGACTGCCGGTATGATTCTGAACAACCAGAGTCTGCTGGATCTGGTGAAGAGCTATACTTCCGCTACAGCAACCCTCAGCAACAATACGGAATCTTTGCCCATTGCTCTGAAGACCTCCGGCACTGGCGCAAATGTGGACTGGACGCTGAAGAAGGTTACCTTTGTGAATGAAGGCACAGAGACAGAAAGTGTTAACTGGACCGGTACCGGCGATTGGACCGGAACCGTAGCAGATAACTACAGCGAGGCACTTGCCAATGTACCTGACGGAAACAATGGATTTGCTCTGGTGGCTGATTTTGACGAAACCGCTTTGACAGAGCAAAATATTACCAATGCAGATCCCGAAAAAAAGGTTGCATTTGTCAAGATTAAGCTGTATACTAATTACGACCCCGATAATCCTGATAACGCGAACCCGTTGCAGCTGACAGAAGGCAACAGCGATGTGTGGAAGAGCCTGAAGGCAGACAGCACGGCAGATGACGCCGCAAAGGCAGCTGCACAGCAGTATCTGGATTCTGTGAATGCCTCTTTGGGAGAGGGAGCGGAAGCAAGGACCGTGAACTCTTACAGAGACGAGTTGGTGTTCTATTACAAAACAGAAGGGTACTATCAAACCAACAGTACGAATCCCGACTATGTAGCCAAGTATGTAGATGCGTCTGTGGATTCAGAAGGCAACGCACAGGAAGCGGATTACAGCGGAATGATAGCAACCGTAGACGGAACTGCAATAGCAGACTGGTTGGCGGCAAATCCGGACGCTGAGATTAAGGTTCAG
This sequence comes from Neglectibacter caecimuris, assembly GCF_034335015.1. Taxonomy (NCBI): domain Bacteria; kingdom Bacillati; phylum Bacillota; class Clostridia; order Eubacteriales; family Oscillospiraceae; genus Neglectibacter; species Neglectibacter caecimuris. Next base: position 81,552 of record NZ_JAWXXK010000009.1, read on the forward strand.
GAAGTTGTCATAGGAGACGATGGATACGGAAGCAGCCGCGCCCAGCTGTACACAGTGGGCGAAGGGGAAGATGCGAAAGCGCATATCCAGCCCAATACAGGAGCGGAAGCATCGAATTACTATGACAACACGAAAGCCACCAGCAGTACAGTACGCGGAGAGGAGTATTATCGGATCATCTACACCATCAAGGTAGATGGAGAACTATATACGGCATATCGTGACGTAAAGCTGAGATACGAGACCGGCGACGTGGACCTGGACGACAATATCAATACAGGTGACGCGGCATTGATTGTAGATAAGGCAAATAATGTGACGCTTCCGTTCGTAGATGAAAGTGGAGTGGAAATTCTGACCTTGGTTCTGCAATTGATGGACGTGGACATGGATGGTAATGCTAACACAGGTGATGCGGCGCTGATTGTAGACAAGGCGAATGATTTGTACACGATACCGCCCATGAGATTCTAACAAAAAGTAGAGTTGGAAGTAATGGAAAGGAGAGCGATATAACGAAAAAGGAAACAGTTCAGTTGGCAAAACAAAAATATGGAGGAAAAGCATTTATGAAGACAAGGTTCAAAAGAATGGTAGCCTGCGTATTGGCACTTATGCTGATCCTGGCGGCAATTCCTATGAGCGCGTCAGCTGCGGCACCGACAAAGGTAAATGTCACCTTGAAGGCTGTTACGTTTAGTGATGCAGTTTTGACCGCCCTCGGCAAGACAAATGCGACACAAAGAGAGACTTTGTTGCGGACGGCTTTAGGTATAACCGGCTCAGACCAAAATGAAGACGTAACAAAGCTTCCTGAGTATGCCCAAAAGGTAAACAACATGCCGCAGGCCCTTTCCGGCAGCGGAACGCAAGCGGATCCATATGTAGTACAGAAGGGTGCTACTTTTTTCGTAGCAGTGGATTTGGATCTGCAAACGGAGAAGAACGGTGACACATATGAATATGGTCTGTATAATAACAGCAGTATTCGTATAGATTATTCCGGCGGGGCATTTACATATGAGAAAATTCACACTTCTTATATGAACAATCCCAGTGTATGCGGTTGGACAGATACAACTGCAGACGCAGTAGTGGACTATTTCCCTGGTAATACAGCCTATACTTTCACAGGTGCTAATACAGCTAATATTCAAACAACCTCACCGGGTACCGGCTCTGTTCTGGTCAATGCAACTAATGGTACTGGTTTTCTTCCTAAAAATACCCAGTGGGACTGTTATCTGCAGTTTAAAGCCGCTACGGCAGGCACTCATAAAATTGAGGTTGAAAAGTACGACAGCACAGCGCAGATTGAAAATGTAGCAAATGCGGGTATGAGTTTAGGTAAAATGAACTTTAAGTCTGCTCGTAACGCTGGGGACGCATCTGGTGCTAGTACACTTTTGACAAACAGCACTGCTATTGAGTCCACTCCCATTTACGTTAAAGTGGAATCCAGCGATCCCGCTATCAGCATCACCGCGAACCAGAAGCTGGATCCTGTGGATACCGCTAAGATTCCGGTAACGCTGAAGAACGGCAAGTGGGCCACTTCTCTGACCGCTGCGAACTTCGAGGTTCAGGACGGCGGAACTGCTGTAAGCGGTGCGGTAACTGCTGTTACCCGCAAGAGCGATACAGTGGTTGAGCTGACCATCAAGGGTTCTGCTCTGAATCACACCAAGAATTACACCATTCAGGCCAAGGCGGCCAGCCATACCGCTACCTCTGGCGATCCCACTTCGGATATTGCCACCACTGAGACCTTCACTGTGAAGGAAGCTCTCACCGGTACGGTTGCTCTGGCGGCGAACAACGGCCATACCACCAGCCCGGTATACGGCGATACCATCACTGCTACTTATAGCGGCGGCAATGCTGTCAGCGCCAAGTATCAGTGGAAGGTAGGCGGCACCAATAAGGGTACCGACTCCAACACTTATACTCCTGTAGCTGCCGATGTTGGCAAGACCATCACCTGCACCGTTACAGATAAGGGCACAAACGGCAAGTATGGCAGTGTAGTCAGCACCGCTACTTCCGCTGTAGCGAAGAAGACTCTGACCGCTCCTGTGGCAGCCGATATTACTAACGTTCCCGCGATCAAGCAGGGCGCTACTACTCTGACTGCTAACGGCACCTATACCTTCAAGACCAGCAACGGTCTGGTTGGTACCGATACGGTCACCGTAACCTACGTTGCTACCTATCAGAGCTCTGCTACTAAGGGCACTGTCAATAATGTAAGCGTTGCGCTGGGTACTACCCTGGCTGGCGCTCAGAAGGATGCTTACACCTTCGCTGGCGCTACTGTAACGGGTGTCAAGGGCGAAGTAAGCGAATCCAAGTACACCTTGAACACCACCGGCGGTTCCGCCACCTATACTGGTGACCATGTTACCGGTACTACCGTTTCCAACCAGGGCGGTAAGGTAACAGGTACTGTTTCCGCTGCTACTCTGAACGGCGGTGTTCTGAGCAGCGTAGCCATCACTGGTGTAAACGGTGTAAGCGCTCAGGTTACAAACGATGGCTCTGACGGCAACGATGCTACCTTCGAGTTCACACTGCCTGCCACCACCGATGTGGTGACTGTCACTGTGGCCCTGACCATCGGTAAGGGTATCACCACCGTGGCCTTCGATAGCCTGAACAAGACTTACGATGGCACTACCGAGTTCAAGGGTGAAGTTAGCACCGCTGGTGTAACGCTGGAGGACTTCGGCATCACCGCTATCGAGTATGCTTCCGCCGACGCGGCAAACGGCGTAACCATCAATGTTACTCCCGCCAGCGCTCTGGGTATGGAAAAAGTGATTGGCGATGCAACCTATAAGTTCCCCGCGGCTCTGACCGGCGATATCGCCAAGGCCACTGCCACAACGATCACCACAGAGATTCCTACCGGCAAAATTCCTGCCACTGCTGACGGAGACACCGTAGCGGAAGCGATTTTGAACGGTGCCATTAAGGTAGAGGGTATCGATGTTTCTCAGGGTAAGGTTGGCGATTACTTCACGAAGGAAGATATCATCAACGCTCTGAAGGCTCTGGGCGAGCCCATCTATACGGCAGGCGGTGAGGCTGTAGAGGCTACTGCCCATGACGCGACGGCTACGGAAGCTCTGACTGAGATCACCGAGGGTGTTGTAGGCGATACCTACACCTTCGCTGAGGGTACCACCGTAACGATCGATGGCGTTGCTGTTGATGCCAATACCGGTACCCAGAAGGGCCTCACCTTCACCGTAGATGAGAACGGTATCGTAACCGTGACTGTTGGAGAAAACGTGGAAGCTTGCGAAATCAAGTTCACTCCCGACGGCGGATCCGAGACCACGATCAATGTCAGCGCGTTTACCGCTACTCCTGTTTCCGCAGGCGGCGAAGAGAAGTGGGACTTCAGCTCCAAGGCTGGCCAGAGCATTTCTCTGAACCTGACCATGGCTACCGCTGATGGCGCTACCGCTCTGGGCAAGAACTTTGAAGATGTAGCGGGCAAGACCCTGGCTGTTACCGCTAACATCAATGCCAAGGGCCAGGCTGTTACCTCCGGCATCAGCTTTGATACCAAGGGCTACGGCAAGGCTTCCTTCGATACCGCCGATGTTGGCGCCGATGGCCTGATCGCCGAGCTGCCCACAGTTACCGATGTTGTCAAGGGCGCTGAGTTCGTAGGCTGGTCCGTAGACGGCACCGTAGCGAAGATCGTTGATATCAAGACCTTCAAGCCCAAGGACGGCCAGACCCTCTATGCCGCGTTCCGTGGCTACATGGTTGGCGATGGCAACGGCAAGGTTCGTCCCGCCGCCAACGTGACCCGTGCAGAGTTGGCCAAGATGCTGGTTGTTGCGGCCGGTATCTATGACTCCACCAAGGATTACGGCAAGCCCGACTTCACTGACGTTGGCAATGCATGGTATACTTCCTACATTGCTTGCGCTCAGCAGGCTGGGATCGCTCTGGGCGACGGCAACGGCAAGTTCCGTCCCAACGATAAGATCACCCGTGAAGAGGCCTCCATCCTGATCGCCAAGACCTTCAAGGTTGAGGTAAAGGAAGGCGGCACCACCGATAAGGTAAAGGACTTCGATAAGGTTTCCAGCTGGGCTAAGGATTACGTTGCTGCCCTGTGCAACAACGGCACCATCTCCGGCTACACCGATGGCACCTTCCGCGCTGGTTCCAACATCAAGCGTATGGAGTCTGCCACGATGACCAACCACTACATCGGCCTCACCGATGCGGAGAAGGAAGCCATCAAGACCAGCACCGATATCACGAACCCCTTCACCGATATCAATACCGACGACACCAAGTGGGCTTATGCCGACCTGATGTTTGCCTCCCTGAGTGTTCCCGCTTCCTACTACGGAACCGAGATCACCATGCCCGAGGCGAAGTAAGAACTTGATCGCCCAATGGCGAATTTCGGTTAATCCCGAATAAAAGAAAGACCCATGCGAAAGCATGGGTCTTTCTTTGTGCAAAAAATTCTGTTATACTAAGGAATAAATCATCCTTGTCGTTTTTTGGATTCCTTCTTCCCGCCATTTTAAAGGATGTTCCCCATTATCTTTGAGAATCCCCCCACCTGTCATCCTGAGGGCAGCGCCCGAAGGATCTCGTCCTTAAAGTCCTTCAAAAAGACCAAAGGACGAGATTCTTCACTTCGTTCAGAATGACAGGGCAGAAGGCTGAAAATGGCCGGAGAAAACTTTTGAACACCGAAAGGAAAATGCAGAATCTCCCCACCTGTCATCCTGAGGGCAGCGCCCGAAGGATCTCGTCCTTAAAGCACTCCAAAAAGATCAAAGGACGAGATTCTTCACTTCGTTCAGAATGACAAGGAGAGAGTTCAGAATGACAAGGAGAGAGTTCAGAATGACAGAGAGAAAGTTCAGAATGACAAGCCAGAAGGTAGAAAACGACAAAAGAAAAACACCGAAGTCTTTGAAATGCCGATTGGAAAGAAAAAACACCATTCCCTTTTTGTTCAAAATCATGTATACTTAAGAAAACCTCTAAAATTTCTTTGCACAGCCGGGGGAGAGACTTACCCCAGTCATGCGGGAGGGAGTTTAGAGATTTCCTGAATTTTGATCGATCTTTTCCGGGAGGAAACGAAATAGTATGGATAAAAGCAAAATCAGAAATTTCAGCATTGTGGCCCACATTGACCACGGGAAAAGCACTCTGGCAGATCGCATTTTGGAATTGACCAAGGCGGTTCCCCTGCGGGAAATGGAAAACCAGCTTCTCGATAATATGGATCTGGAGCGGGAGCGGGGCATCACCATCAAGGCCCACGCTGTGACCCTGGTGTACACCGCCAAAAACGGCGAGGACTACATTTTTAACCTGATCGACACTCCCGGCCACGTGGACTTTAACTACGAGGTCTCCCGCTCTCTGGCCGCCTGCGAGGGGGCTATTCTGGTGGTAGACGCTTCCCAGGGCATCGAGGCTCAGACCCTGGCGAATACCTACCTTGCTGTAGATGCCGGGCTGGAACTGCTGCCTGTGGTGAATAAAATCGATCTTGTCAGCGCGGACCCGGATCGGGTCTGCCAGGAAATTGAGAATATCATTGGGATCCCCGCCATGGACGCGCCCCGCATTTCCGCCAAAACCGGCCAGAATGTAGAGGAGGTGCTGGAGCGGATCGTCACAGACATTCCCGCCCCCCAGGGAGATGAAAGGGCCCCCCTGCAAGCCCTGATCTTCGATTCCTATTACGATTCTTACCGCGGGGTCATTGTTTACGTGCGGGTGAAGGAGGGCACGGTAAGGCCCGGTGACACCATTCGCATGATGGCCACCGGCGGGGAATTTACCGTGGTGGAGTGCGGCTTTATGCGGGCTACCACTCTGGAGCCCGCCGATGCCCTGTGCGCCGGGGAGGTGGGTTATATCGCCGCCTCTATCAAGGAAGTGCGCCAGGCCCAGGTAGGCGATACTGTCACTCTGGCCTCCCGCCCGGCGGCGGAGCCGCTGGAGGGCTACCGTTCCGTACAGCCCATGGTATTTTGCGGCGTGTACCCGGCGGACGGCGCCCATTACACCGACCTGCGGGACGCCTTGGAAAAGCTGCGCTTAAACGACGCCTCCCTGTCCTTCGAGCCGGAAACCTCCGCCGCCCTGGGCTTCGGCTTCCGCTGCGGCTTTTTGGGGCTTTTGCACATGGAGATCATTCAGGAGCGTCTGGAGCGGGAATACAATTTAGACCTGATCACCACCGCCCCCAGCGTGGTTTATAAGATCAAAAAGACCGATGGAGAAGAGCTTTCCATCGATAACCCCACCAACTATCCGGATCCCTCCACCATTCAAAGCGCCGAAGAACCCATTGCCAATGCCCATATTTATTCCCCTTCCGAGTACGTAGGCAATATCATGGAACTGTGCCAGGAGCGCCGGGGCGTGTTTAAGGATATGAAATATATCGATACCGACCGGGTGGATATCCACTATGAGCTGCCCTTAAACGAGATCATTTACGATTTCTTCGACGCGCTGAAGTCCCGTACCAGAGGGTATGCCTCCTTCGATTATGAGCTGATGGGCTACCAGAAGAGCGAGCTGGTAAAGCTGGATATTATGCTGAACGGCGAGGTGGTAGACGCCCTTTCCTTTATCCTCCACGCCGAAAAGGCCTATCCCAGGGCCAGAAAAATGACGGAAAAGCTGAAGGACAAGATCCCCCGGCAGCTGTTTGAGGTGCCGATCCAGGCCTGCGTAGGCGGAAAGATCATTGCCCGGGAAACCGTGAAGGCCATGCGTAAGGACGTGCTTGCCAAGTGCTACGGCGGCGACATCACCCGGAAAAAGAAGCTGCTGGAAAAGCAGAAGGAAGGCAAAAAGCGCATGCGCCAGCTGGGCACAGTAGAGGTGCCCCAGGAAGCCTTTATGGCGGTTTTGAAGCTGGACGAGTAAGGGGGAGAGCGGCAATGAAGCTTCGGTTTATGACCTACAATATTCAGCACGGGATCAATTATCACCGGCAAAAGGAGCTGGAGCGCCGGGGCGGAATCTGGCAGGAGCCTGTAGACCTTGCGCTGATGGCGGAAGAGATCCGCCGCCAAAAGGCCGATATCGTAGGGTTGAATGAAATTTTCGGCGGCGGCCCCTCCCCGGAATATACCGGCCAGGCGGAGCAGCTTGCCGCCATGCTGGGCTGCCATTGCTATTTTGCCAGCGCCCTGCGGCTTGGGGGGAACCCCTACGGAAACGCCATTTTGTCCCGGTTTCCCATATTGGAGGCAAAAACCATAGGAATCCCCGATCCCCCGGTGCGGGACGAAGACGCCTATTATGAGACCCGCTGTGTGCTGCGGGCGCGCTTTGCGGAAGGCTTTACCGTGCTCATCAGCCATTTCGGCCTGGCGAAGGCCGAAGCCAGAAACGCTGTGGAAACCGTGCTTTCCCTGCTGCGGGAGGAAAAGGGCCCCGTGGTGCTGATGGGAGATTTCAACCTGGAGCCGGACAGCCCGATCCTTGCCCCTCTGTTTGAAGAATTGACCGATACGGCGGCGCTGTTTCCCTGCCCCTTGAAAAGCTGGCCCTCCGATGAGCCGGAGCAGAAGATCGACTATATTTTTGTAAAGAACGCTCAGGCGCTGGAGGCGGATATCCCGCCGGTGGAGGCTTCCGACCACCGCCCCCACACGGCGCTGATCGAGCTTTAAGGCAGCGCCGCACCGTGTACGGTCAACGCCTTAAGCGGTATGCCATAAGAGGAGAAGCTGATATGCCGGGAATTTACATTCACGTGCCCTTTTGCGATGGGAAATGCCCGTATTGTGATTTCTACTCTCTCCGCGCCGGGGAAGAGCTGATGGAGCAATATGCTTCCGCGGTGGAGCGGGCCTTACAGCAGTGGGCGGCGGAGCGCGGAAAAGGATCGGTCAAAACAGTGTATTTCGGAGGCGGCACTCCCAGCTTACTGGGGGCGGGCCGCCTTTCCCGGCTGCTTTCCGCGGTGGATCAAAGCTTCCTCCTCGACAGCGGGGCGGAGGTCACGCTGGAGGCAAACCCTGTTTCCGTAGACCGGGCGTTTTTTGAAGAGGTACGCCGGGCGGGGTTCAACCGGCTTTCCATGGGCATGCAGTCCGCCGACCCGGAGGAGCTGGCGCTTTTAGGCAGAAGGCACAGTCCCGAGGACGTAAAGGAAGCGGTGGAAGCGGCCCGGCTGGCGGGATTTTTCAACCTTTCTCTGGATCTGATGCTGGGCCTGCCGAAAAGCGCGCCGGAGGAAGGCCCGGAAAGGCTGGGAAGGTCCATTGCCTTTGCTGCTGGTCTGGAGCCGGAGCACCTTTCCTCTTATATTCTGAAGGTGGAGCCGGGAACCCCCTTTGCAAGCCGACAGCTTGTTCTGCCGGAGGACGATGAAATTGCCGACCAGTATCTCTTCTGTGTGCAGGAGCTGGAAAAATACGGTTACCAGCAGTACGAGATCAGCAATTTCGCGAAGCCGGGGCGGGAAAGCAGGCACAACCTTGTTTATTGGCACGGTGAGGAATACCTGGGCTTCGGCCCCGGCGCCCACTCCTTTTTTGCGGGAAAGCGGTTTTACTATCCCCGCAGCCTTTCAGATTTTTTGGAAGGGAAGTCCCCCTGCCCGGACGGCGAGGGCGGCGATTTTGAGGAATACGCCATGCTGAACCTGCGGCTCACAGAAGGCCTGTGCCGGGAAAGCTGCCGGGCACGCTTTGGCGCTGAAGGGGAAAGGGGCTTTGCGAGGCTGCTGCAAAACGCAAAAAAATGCCCGCCCCAGCTCCTGCGGGCGGACGAAGGCAAAATCTCTTTTACTCCCCGGGGTTTTTTGGTGTTCAACGCGCTGTTTTTGAAATTGAGCGCGGAGTAACGCGGTGAGCCGCCGCGCTCGTGCCCCTGCTTGGCGCGGGAGGATAATTTCTGACCTGACTGCAGAGGTAAGCTGATAAATTATAGTTTAATGAACCAGTCGTTAGCTGTTAGTTGTTAGTCATTAGAGAAGAACAAACTTCCCTCTTTTGTCATCCTGAGCGGAGCAAAGAATCTCGACCTTGATTCCGGAAAAAGATCAAAGGACGAGATTCTTCACTTCGTTCAGAATGACAAAAAGGATAGCCTCTGAGCTTACCATAAGAAATCAACCAAATTTATAGTTTAGCGCCCTTAGGCTCCACTTATTTATAAGGGGAGCTGTCACGGCGAAGCCGTGACTGAGGGGATCGAAACTGGCGGTTCCATCCTACTTTCTGCGTGTGACTATCCCTTCCACCGTTCTCGCCTGTCGGCTCGGTTGCTGTGTGCCGGTGGCACACGTCCAGCAACGACCGAGTTGATAAACGAGAACGGGTCAGAGTGGTTGCTGTGCCCCAGTGGGGCACGTTCAGCAATGTCTGAAGCGACAGCTGAGTTCTCCACTGGAGACCTTCCCCCCACCGGGACGCGCTCACCGTTCGGCGGTCCCCGCAGACTGCGAAGCAGTCTGTTTCCCCTCTATAAATAAGGGGGGGCAAAGGGCTGCTAAATTCCAATTTGTGGTGTACTGACTGCCCTCTTTGCCATTGCTGAGCAAAAAGTGAAGTAAACTCCGCTTTCCAGGCAGAGGATCTCGACCTTGATTCCGGAAAAGGACCAAAGAACGAGATTCTTCACAAAAAAGCTATAGCTTTTTGTTCAGCAATGACAAAAAGGATAGCCTCTGAGCTTACCATAAGAAAGCAACAAATTATAGTTTAGCGAACTAGTCGTTAGCTGTTCGTTGTTAGTCGTTAAAGAGGGGCGGGCTCCCTCGCTGTCATTCTGAGCCGCAGGCGAAGAATCTCGCCCTTAATTCCCTGAATAAAAGGGCAAAGAACGAGATTCTTCGTCAAGAAAGCTATAACTTTCTATGCTCCTCAGAATGACATGAGGAAAATAGGCGGGTCACCGTCGGTCGGGTCAGAAACCGATTTTCCCTATCAAGCAGCTTCGCGAGTGCCCGCAGCGCAGCTGCAAATTCCAATTTATTGAACAGTTCCCCACTGTCATTCTGAGGAACAAAGTGACGAAAAATCTCGCCCTTAATTCCCTTAAAGAGGCAAAGGACGAGATCCTTCACCGAGAAAACAAGGTTTCCTTGCTTTCTGTTCAGTAATGACAATTTGGAGGTTTTTCCCTTTTCTAACAACCAACTACTTACTTACGGCTAACAACTAACATGGTAAATTCCAATTTAGCGAACTAAGCCCTTAAATTGCTCATCTCATTGCTAATTCCTCATTCAAAGTCGGCTTCGACATCAAAACAGCTCCGGGTGCATGCGGCTGTAGTGGAAGAGATATTGCTGGGCAAGGCCCGCGTTTTCTCCGAACTCCTCGGGAGTATGGCCCGGCAGAAGAACAGCCATGGCCCGCTTCATCCATACGTCTATGGGAAAGCATTCGGTTTTGTGAAAGCCGTACAGCAGGGTGCACTCTGCCACCTTGGGGCCTACGCCCAGGATTTTTTGAAGCTCGATTCTTCCGAAGGCTGCGGAGGAGCGGGCTATTTCTGTCAGGTCTATTTCGCCGGAGGTCACCTTTTTTGCCGCATCGATCAGATATTTTGCCCGGAACCCGGCCCGCAGAGGAGCAAGATCTTCCACAGAACGCTCCGCCAGCCGCTCCGGGCCGGGAAAGGTGAAAAGCTGGGAACCGGGGATCGGATCTCCCAAAAGGCCGCAAAGCCGCCCGATGATTCCCTGGATCCGGGGGATATTGTTGTTCTGGGAAATGAGAAAGGAGCACAGGGCCTCCCAGGGCTCCTGGCGCAGAATGCGAATGCCGGGGGCAAAACCCGCTGCGGTTTCCAAAATGGGATCAATGGCGGAAAGAGCCTCCTGTTTCGCCTGATAGTCTGCCTCCAGGTCAAAATAGGGCTGCCAGAGCGCTTCAAATTCTTCCTGAGAGCAGAAAAAAGAGACCATGTCTCCCTGTTCCGTTGGCGTTTTCCGCAGCCGAAGAATCCTTCCCATGGCAGCTCCCTCCCAGAGAGGCAGGCTATTTTCTCCCAAAACCTCCCGCCAGCGGAAGGCCTGGCCGCAGGTCAGGGTCTGGGCGGGATCAAACAGGGCCGGGATCGTAACGGGCGCGCTCATCTGTTTTTCTCGTCCGCCTTCTGGGCAACGTCCGGCTCTCTGGCGGTCAGCCAGAAAATGGCCCGCTCAATGGCGTCCTTGGAATTGCCCCAGTCCGCTCCGGCGTTGCGGTAGTCAAACATGCGGCAGAAATGGGTGACGTCCCCCGAAAGCTCCTTCAGGTAAGCCCCGGCAAGCCGGGCCGTTTCCGCTTCAAAGGCGGCAAGCTCCTTTTTGGGCAGCAGCTTTTGAGAAGCCTCCAGCACCATGCCGTAATGGGGCAGGCAGAGATGGGGCTGTTCGCTGTAAAGCCGGCGGAATTCCGGGTCCGTCTGCCACAGCTTTAAGGTGTTTCGTACCAGATTTTTCATATTGGTCTCCAGGCTTTCGCAGACAAAGCAGTGCTCCTGCCTGGCGTGAACGGCGGCGCTTATTTTTTTTGCGGAGGACTTTCCCTCCGGAAAAACCTCTTTCTGCACTTCGGCCAGCAGGCTTTCTAAAATCAGAGCCACGGAAAGCCTGCTGCCTCGCTTCAAAATCTGGGCAAAATGCTCCCGGCAGAAGCCGAGGCGATTGGTTTCGATGCGAACGTCCGGCTCCATCATGGCGGCGCCGGTGATGTAGGTTGCCATTCTGTCCTCCAGCATGTCCCGCATGCGGCAGAAAGGGCAGCCCTCCTTCGGCAGGAATACGTCGTTGACCGGAATGGAACAAATGTCTTCTCTCATAACAAAACTCCTTTCTTTGCCCGGTGGAGCGCTCTCTGCCGGCGCCCCGGGCGGTCAGATCGCGCGGCAACGATTTTTCAAAGCATGTGCCGGCAATCTTACCTTCTGTATTGACCGGAATAGACGTGTATAAATATCCATTTTTCCGCAAAGGAAAATCCGGCTTGCTTCCGGAAGCTTTTTGAAAAAAACACCCATTTTTTCATTGGTTTTTCCTCAGTATACCATAGATTTGAAGAAAAAGGTAGCATTTCTTTCCGGAAAGGGAGTTTTGCTGAAGAGAAGAAAGGCTGCATAGAGAATGTGGAAAAAAACCTGGAAAAAACGTCTGTCCCAAAAAAGGTATTGACACAAAATGCAGATGAAGAAAAGTTTTATCATACCGGATATTGCGAAAAAAAGGGGTGAAAGAAAAATGCCCAAAAAATGGGCCGGAGAGAGCGCAAAAACTTGCCGTTAACATAAATTGCCGGAGAAAAAAAGAGCTGTGGAAAGAGAAATCCGCTTGGGACAAGGTGTTTTTAACATTTTCCACCGAGTTTTCCACAAGCTGGATTTCCAGATAAATCTCTTTTATGTAAACGCAGGGAAAAGTGGAAAATACTGGGAGTAAAAAAGAATTTTCATGCAAAAAACAGTAGAAAATGAATTTTTACACAGAGCCGCGTCGCGGAAAACAGAGGGGTGGGGAAATCCGTCGGTTTTCCATTGCATTTTTATTTGAGATTTACAGAAGAATGTGCTACAATAAGAGAAACTGTGATCGGAATCTGCGTTTGGCAAAGGGTGTGTGCCGGAAAGTGGACAGGCAGAGAGAAAAAAGAGAAGCTAAAAAGGAAACTTTCGGCAGGACTTCCGAAGAAAAAGCCAAGCGGGAGGCTCCGGCCCGGGGCAGCGATCTGATCGCCGGGCGCAACGCGGTGAGCGAAGCCCTGCGGGCCGGGCGCACGATAGACAGCCTGTATGTACAGCGCGGGGAAAAAAGCGGGGCCTTGGTTTCACTGATCGCGAAAGCAAAGGCAGCGGGTATTCCCATCAAGGAAGCGGATCCCCGCAAGCTGGATCACCTGTGCGGCGGCGCGGCCCATCAGGGCGTGGTGGCCGTGGCGGCGGTGAAGGAATTTTCCACGGTGGAGGAGATCTTTGCCCTGGCCCGGGAAAGAAATGAGCCGCCCTTTCTGGTGATCTGCGATGAGCTGGAGGATCCCCACAACTTAGGGGCAGTGATCCGCACGGCGGAATGCGCGGGCGCCCATGGCGTGGTGATTCCCAAGCGGCGCAGCGTGGGTCTGACCTATGCGGTGGGCAAGGCCTCCGCCGGGGCGGTGGAGCACCTGCCGGTGGCAAGGGTACAGAACCTTGCGGCTTTGCTGGAAGAGTTAAAGCAAAAAGGGGTGTGGATCTATGCCGCCGATATGGACGGCAGCCCCTGGTGTGAAACAGATCTTACCGGGCCCCTGGCCCTGGTCATCGGCTCTGAGGGCCGGGGCGTGGGCAGGCTGATCAAGGAAAAATCAGACTTTGTGGTGTCGCTTCCTATGAAGGGACAAGTCAATTCACTGAACGCTTCCGTGGCGGCGGGTATCCTCTGCTACGAGGTGTGCAGGCAGAGAAGCGGACTGCACGCAGTCGATCCCATAAGGAGGAATTCCTGACCCTATGGCAGAAAAAAAGGAATTTACATTGGAAGATATTTTAGAGGAGCAGCGCAGCCTGCGGGAAGAGGGTACGGCTTCGTCTCCGTCTGAAAAGGCGGCGGCGCCGGAAGAGCTTCCGAAGGAGGCTCCCGCCCCGCGCCGTCCCGCTATGGAGGACACGGCGGACTTAAACGCTTTCGCCACAGGGAATTTCCAGGTGCCGCCGGAGGCGGCAGGGGAAGAGCCCCTCGCCGGAAAGCAGAAAAAGAAAAAGCGCGGCCTCTTTGGCAGAAAGAAAAAGACGCCGGATTTTGATGAGAGCGAGGATATGTACTACGGCCTCCAGCTCAAGCCCATCGATGAATACCGGAAGGGCTTCGACCCCGCCACCGGGGAATTTACCCTGGGCGAAGAGGGGTATAAGGCCCTGTTCGATGATTCCAAAAAGGCCATTGACGACGAGGTGGAGCAGAATTTCCAGCGGCTTCAGAAGGAGCGCCGCCGCCGGGTGGCGGAAGCGGTGCAGACTGCTGGCGTGGACGAAAGCCAGATCGCCGATGAATTCGGCGTGGTGGCCCCCATGCCGGTCACGGCCTTTGCCGCCGACCCCTATGCCAAACAGCACGGGATCGAGGTAGAGGGAGAAAACCTCGAGCAGGAGGGGATCTCCAGCCTGCAAAAGGCCATGTTGGAAACCTCCAGTGATCAAACCATGGAGATCAAGCTCAATGTATTAAACGATACCATCGAACTGCAGCGGGTGAAGGAGATGCCCGCCGTCAGCGAGGAATCGATCGATAAAATTCTGGAATCTGTGGAATATGGGGCTGAAGAGGCTGAGGAGACAGTCTATGAGGAACCTTCGCAGCCTACTCCGGTAGAGCTGGCGGAAGGCCCTGCGGAGGGAGAAGAAACGCCGATCGAGACGGTGGAAGAAAAGGCACAGGGGCTTTCCCAACAGGAAGCGGAGCGGCCCCAGGCAGAACCCAAAGCCGCCCCGGCGGAGCAAAAGGTCATTTCTGGCAGGCCCTTGGGAGAAATTCCCCAGATCGCCAGTATTTACGAATACCGTTCCCGCAGCATTCCCACCCATGTTATCAATGCGGACGTGCTGCAAAGCGCCCTGCTTTCCGAATCGGAGGGCCTGCGGCAGGCGGCGGAGGAGGAAGAACTCAGGCATGCGCCTCGCCGCCGGGTACGGAACAAAAAGCTGGAGGAGCAAAGAGAAGAGCAGGAACCGGTGGTCGATACCGGAGAGTCCATTGACGATTACACCGGCCCGGAGGACGCGAAATCCATTTCCCACGAGTTGAGAAGCGATATGCGGGAGCTCACCATGCGCATGATGATCACCGGCGTGTGCACGGCTCTTCTGGCCCTGGTGAATCTGATCTTCGGCGGCGGCGCCTCGGCGGACGGCGGCTCCATGACCATTGTGTACGTGGTGCTCACCGTGGTGTTTTTGTTCGTGGCGGTGGGCGTGTGCTACCGCACTGTGATAAACGGCCTGAAGGCTCTGTTCGCCCTGAATGCCAATTCCGACAGTGCCGCTGCCGTGGCGGCCGTAACGGTGGCGATCCAGGCGGTGGCCTCTATTTTCTTCCGGTCCGAGCTGGCGGATGGAAAGCTCCATCTCTATGCCGTGGTGCTCTCCGCGATCCTCTTTGTCAACGCGGCGGGCAAGCTCACCATGATCCGCCGGATCCACAG
Source organism: Neglectibacter caecimuris (assembly GCF_034335015.1). NCBI lineage: Bacteria > Bacillati > Bacillota > Clostridia > Eubacteriales > Oscillospiraceae > Neglectibacter > Neglectibacter caecimuris. The sequence continues at coordinate 96,716 of NZ_JAWXXK010000009.1, forward strand.
CAATTTCCGGTTTATTACCTCCCGGGAGCAGAAGTACAGCGTTCGGGTCTATGACGATTACAATACCTCTTTGAAAATGACAAAGGACTGCGTGGCGGAAAAGCCCTTGATCGCCTATCAGTGCAAGGCCGGCTTCTTAAAGCGGTTTTTGGAGCTTTCCTACAGCCCGGATCCTTCGGAGGCGGCCTCTCAGCTGCTGGCCCCGATCGGGCTGATCTCCTCCCTGGTGGTATGTATCGCCTGCCTGCTCATCACCCGGAACGTTCCCACTGCCCTCAGTGCCCTGTCGGCGGCCTCTTGCGCCTGCGTGGCGGTATCCAATATGGTTTCCGTGAACCTGCCCATCAGCCGCCTGTGTAAAACGGCCCGCCGGGCCGGAGCTATGGTAGTAGGGTTTGAAGCCGTGGAGCAGCTGGGCAATGTAAACGCCGTATTGGTAGACGCGGACGAGATCTTCCCCAGAGGCACGGTGGTGCTGGGCGGCATTAAAACCTTCGGCAACCGGGCCGGGGCGGAAAGCGCCATTATGGCGGCGTCGGCTCTGATGAAGGAGGTGGGCGGCCCCCTTTCCGGCGTGTTTGACCAGGTGATCAGTGAAAACGAGGACGCTCTGCCTGAAATAGAGGATATCACCTATGAAGCGGGTGGCGGCATTATTGGCCGGGTAGACGGAAGGAAGATCTATATCGGAGACCGCTCTCTGCTGATCAATCACCGCATTGAGGTGCCTGCCAGAGAAGAAGAAAGCCAGTATTCCTCCGGCAATAAGGTGGTAGTTTATATTGCGGTGGACGTAGAGGTGGCCGCCATGCTGGTGCTTACCTATTCCGCGGACCGCCGCCGGAAAAACGAGCTCCAGCGCTTGGAAGACAGCGGCATCAGCGTGTTGATTCGCACCACAGACCCCAATGTGACCGCCCAAATGGTGTCTAGGCTCTTCGGCATTGACGCCGCCTCTGTGGGAATTTTGGAAGGGGAGCTGGGCGATACCGCCCAAAAGCTGATAGAGGAGACCATTCCCAGGGCAGACGGCATTGTAGCTACCAAAGGCCGCGTGGAATCCATGATGAGCGTGGTTTCCGCCTGCGTAGAGGAAAAGCGTACCGCCGGCGTGGTGGTCGCCATTCAGAATACGGCGGTGATCCTGGGCTTTGTGCTGGTGGCCTTCATGGCCTGCTTCGGCGGCCTGCGCCAGCTTTCTTCCTTTATCCTGTTCGCCTTTGAGCTGTTCTGGCTTTTGGTGGTCATGGTGATCCCAAAGCTGAGAAAATAGAAAAGCGTAAAATAGAAAGAGAAAAAGAGTCGCTGCGAAAAGCATCATTTTGCAGCGGCTCTTTTCTTTCAGACGGTTACCTTGGGTTCTGGATTTTAGACGGTGATGCAGATGTAATGAGGAAGAAACAAGGAAGAAACAAGGAAGAAACAAGGAAGAAACAAGGAAGAAACAAGGAAGAAACAAGGAAGAAACAAGGAAGAAACAAGGAAGAAACAAGGAAGAGCAAGCGCCTCTCTGCCATTACTGATCAAAAAAGTGCAGAAAACTATCGCTTTCTTGGCACTTTCTCGAAGAATCTCGCCCTTTCTGACGACTAACTATTTACAGCTAATCACTAAAAAGCGGGATTCTTTGCAGCAGCAAAGTTTACTTTGCCGGGAAAGCGAAGCGTGCTTCGCTTTTTGCTCAGCAATGACAGGTGGAAAGTAAAAGCCTCGCCGCTAAATTCCAATTTAGCGAGCGTTGTTTGCAACCGGGCGCTGCTTGCAACGCCTGTGCCTTTGCCTTTCATTGCTCCTTTCAGGTTGCGAATGATTCTCCCGTTTCCTTTGCTCTTTTTAACTGCAGCAAGCCAAGCACTTTGCGGCTGATAATTTACACAGACATTCTTCGCTTATCGAGCGCCTTTTTACAAGCTGATTCTGTGCGTGGCCTATTTTGACTTGACTATCAAAATTTTAAGTGCTGTTTTTAGGAAAGTAAAAAGAGATAAAAACAGAGAAGCGGCCGTCCGTAACGCCATAGGACAGCTGCTTCTCCGATAAGAGAGGTGTGATTCACATACCGGTAACCCTCACCTTACAAAATTCATTATAATAAGGTGAGAAAGAATTGTCAAGACAACGCAGAATTTTTCGTTTTTCCTGCGGGAGCTTCCGTACTCCACAAATCGGAAATTTTCCGGAAAAGCTCGGAAAGCTCCGGCTGGCCGCTGAGCTTTGACAGGGCTTCTGTCCCTTCCTTCAGTTGGGTATGGTCCCTCGGTTTCCCTTCCTCCCGGTAGACCACAGCGCGAAAATAAGGCTTCAACGCCTCCAAAAGCTTCCATGCGGCTTCTTCCCTGGCGTCCTTTTCCTCCAAAATCAGGATTAGCCGCTGTGCCTGCTCAGAAAGCTCTGGGAGGCGGCTTCCGTTTACTCTCTTCGTGAGGGAAGAATTTTGATAGCAGGAATTTAGCAGAGTGAGTTTGGTGGAAAGCTCCGTGAAGGCCTCCCTGCTGTCGTTTCTGAGAACGGCTTTTTTCCAGTCCTCCGATTCCAGAATGGTTTGAACACGGAGAACGCTTTGAAAAATTTCCCCGGACATGGCGGATTTTCCTTCTGCCAGCTTCACCCAGGGAAAAATCATCGTGGCCAGCAAAAGCGCTGCGGCCAGTAAAAAGGGAATCAGGTGAATTTGTATTTTTTTCATTTAGTATACCTGATAATAACTTGAGCGATATTGTGTTGTGCCTATGATTTTATCTGTATATTGGAGAGTATAAGGATTTCGATCATAAACAGAAAAGTAGTATTTGTTTACGATTTCTTTTTGTCCGGCAGCCCTTTGAAGGTCTGACGGCTGTATAATATTGAAGTTAATAGTAATATAGTCTCCATCTCGACCAAGCTTATTGCTATCTGCAGAGGTTCTCCGACCACGGATAACTTTTCCATATACCGCTATTTGTCCTTTGGCAGTATCTTGGTACTCAATGCAGCCATTGTGGTCTTTTGGAACATACTCTATGGTATCCATAAGAGCTTTTGCTGATGCAAAAACTTGATTTGGAACGATACCAATACCTTCTTTCCAATTTATCTGTATTCCTGAATTATCTATATAAAGCTTGGAATCTGCTCGTCGCAAAAGTTGTTGATTGGACATAAGCCCAGTAGCAATAGCAATGTTAGACATACGCATATATGAATCGTAATAAGTTCGAGAGATCGTATTATTATGAGCATAATAAATATATTCCCCGGATACTGTAATCCTTAAAGAAGTTGCGCCGCCAGTAGCGAGATCTTGCCCCTTTAGTAAATTTTGGCATTTTCCATATACATATTCCCACATAATTAATCGTGTAGTCATATTTCCCGTACCGGGATATGGGGCTGTTTTTGCACAATACCCCACTTGAGGTTTAGCTGGATTATTAGCGCTTTCCCAAGGGCCTGCCTTTAAAAAAATAGTTGCAGGAGCCCCAGCTGGCAATCCTATGGGGGTAGCATTGGCAGAAGCAACGGGGGGTAAATTGTCAGACGGAAATTCGTTAACGCTTGTATTGCCAGCATGGTTAGAATAGGCATAAAATCTCCAAGATTCGCTGGAATGAACTAATTCCGAAAGAGTAATATCCTGGTTGCTTTCATCGGCAACAAGACAGTTTAAAGGGAAACTTTCTTGTTCTGCAGATACAGATGCAAGGTTATATAATGCGGTGTAAACCTCTTCATTATCAAGCTGGCTTTCAAAATACAGAATTTTATCATCCAGTTCTATAGCAAATTCAAATACATACTCCTTGTCTAAATTCTTATGAATTGGAAGCAATAATTCTCCAATAGCAGATGAAAATAAAGAAAAATTCAGTATCTTGTAATTTTGGCCCTCTTGTTTTTCAAATAAGACTGTTAGCTGCCCTGTTTCGTTTTGGGTAATAGATTCAGAAAAAAACACATATCCAGTCTGAGTAAGCGATAGCAATTTTTTGTTATTAAATAGAATGTCAGCAGATAAAGAAATTTTGCTATCTGAAATGGAGAAATTGTTTATGATCAAAGAGTAGGGCATTTGACTTCTTTTTTCTATCAAGGGTGTTTCTTCAACACATTCAATACCAAAAGCAGTGTTCAAAGCATATGCTTCTTCGTTAATCTCTGCGGCAGAAGAAGTATTTGTTACGGTATCAAATGTAGAATTATTACTTGTTGTAGTTTCAGCAAGTGCATGGCTGGAAAATTGAATTACCAAAACAGAAGATAGCAAAAAGGACAGAAATTTTTTCATAATTTGTAACTCCTTTCGCATAGGTGGGCAAATTTTTTTGTTTGTTGGATAAAGTAAAAACACCTCCGTTCTTAACAATTTTCCGTTTTGAAATAATACCCCTCCTTTTCCTGTTGTATTTCCTAAAGACTAGTTCTCCTTTTCACTATGAGAAAACAACAACATACTGCTATTTCTTTTTTTCTTCATCTTGAAAAACTGGGGAACTGTCCTTTTGCTCTTCTTGCAATTTTTCTCTCACCGCAGTTTCATCGGACTTATTCTTTTTGACTCCATAGATGAGATAGGCGAGGGAGCCGATTGCAAAATCTACCTTGATAAAAATATCCAGTGGAGAGCGGTGGGTAAAGAAATCGATCATTGCCCACAAAAACCAAACTGCGGCGCCGATTGCCGAAAAGATAATACCCTGGCCGGGATCGGGCTCGTATTTATATGGCAAGAGAATTTCCCCTTTCTTAAGAATAAAAAACGCTGTATTTTATTCAGCTGTCATTGCATTTTAGTTTTTTCCACAGGGCCCATATGACCAGCCCAAGACAAATGCAGGTATAGAATGACCAAAATATCAAAGCTACCGGAGAGACGATATCCTTTAAGGAAAAATAAATGATGTTAAAAATTCCGACAAACAGAAAGCAGAGCCTGGAAAGCAGCTCGCTGTTTTTGCTGAACCAGTCTTGCACTTAAGGAACACACCTTTCTTGAAAAAACTATGGGAAAACAGACTGCCGCTATTTCCTTCTTTCTTCATCTTGAAAAACTGGAGAAGTATCCTCTTTTTCCTTTTCCGGTTCTTCTTTCAGGCGATTCTTGCTTTTCCGGTTTTGTGAAATATCACGACCAACATTTAAAATTGAATAAGCTAAGACCAAAAAAATCAAAGAGCTACTGTAAAATAATCTTACGTGCGATACGACAAAGCAATCAATGATGATAGCTATGGTAAGGACGGAGCAGTACAGCCAGTCTTTTCCATTTTGAGATAGCACGAAATTCCTCCTTTTATAGAGATACTACAGATGAAGATTTTACATTGGTTTATTCCTCCTTTCTCCCCCAACAATTTTCCGTTTTGAAATGATACCGCCTCCTTTTCCTGCGTTATTTCCTAAAGACTAGTTCCTATTTTCACTATGAGAAAACACTTTGTCACTATTTTCTCTTTTCCTCATCTCGAAACACAGAACTATCTTGTTCGTTTTCGGATTTTTCCATGATTTCTCTAATTTCACGCTTGCTTTTTGCCTTTTTCCACCAGAGATAAAGCAGTGATCCAAGAAAAAACAGCAGTGAGATCGCGGTGACTATGATCGCCCCGATCGAGCCGAAGCTTATGATGTTAATACCAAGCGAGCAAACACTGCAAATCAGCCAGCTTTTGTAAAGGTCTGATACGGTAGGCTCGTATTTATATGGCAAGAGAATCTCCCCTTTCTTAAGAATAAAAAACGCTGTATTTTATTCAGCTGTCATTGCATTTTAGTTTTTTCCACAGGGCCCATATGACCACCCCCAGACAAATGCAGGTATAGAATGACCAAAATATCAAAGCTACCGGAGAGACGATATCCTTTAAGGAAAAATAAATGATGTTAAATACTCCGACAAACAGAAAGCAGAGCCTGGAAAGCACCTCTCTGTTTTTGCTGAACCAATCTTGCATTTAAGGAACACCCCTTTCTTGAAAAAACTATGGGAAAACAAACTGCCGCTATTTCCTTCTTTCATCATCCTGAAAAACTGGAGAAGTATCCTCTTTTTCCTTTTCCGGTTCTTCTTTCAGGCGATTCTTGTTTTTCCGGTTTTGTGAAATATCACGACCAACATTTAAAATGCAACATAAAAAAACGAAAATGATTAAATAGCTGCTGTAAAACAGTTTTACGTGTGATACAACAAAACAATCAACGATGATAGCGGCAACAAGAACAGAACAATGAAGCCAGTCTTTTCCGTTTTCAGATAACACAGAATTCCTCCTTTTATAGAGATACTACAGATGAAGATTTTACATGGGTTTATTCCTCCTTTCTCCCTCAACAATTTGCGTTAGAAGAAAGCCGCTTTGTCCAAAATCACTTTACGAAAAATTATTTCGGGCATTGTTAAATTTTCAAGGGCTAAAAAACAAAAATGTGATAAGACATTTTTCAAAAGGACGCGTTAATATTGCTCTGTACTGATTTTACACCTCAATCAAGGAAAAGTCAATAAAATTCACTAAAAAATTAAGAAAACAGAAAAATACCATAGAAAATTTGCACTAAGCAGGAAACCGCCGCGGCAGGGAAGAAGCAAAGGCATACCGCCCAGATTCATTTTTCTTCTGTTTTAGTTTTTTAGATATCTTGACAATTTTTTCCGCCGCCGATACAATAAGAGAAAAGGAACCTCGGTGTTTTTTGAAAGCGCCGAAGTGGGGAAAGCTGTACGCTTTCTCTGTTGGTACAAGTTCTGAATCTTGCTTGACGGAAAGGAAGATGCCGCGTGGAAAAAAAGCGCTCAAAGGACGGAAAATTTGTGATCGTGGAAAACAGGAACGGTCCTGCCCTGGGCTTCAGCCCGGATTCCGGGGTGGAGCTTCTGGAGCGGGACGGCTGTTATTTTAAGGACCTGGCGAAAACCGGGGAGCTTCTGCCCTATGAGGACTGGCGGCTTCCCCCGAAGGAAAGGGCGAAGGATCTGGCCTCCCGCATGACGGTGGAGCAGATCGCCGGGCTGATGCTCTATTCCCCCCATCAAATGGTACCGGCCATGCCCTTTGGCCCCTTCCCCGGCACCTATGGCGGAAAGACCTTCCCGGAAAGCGGGGAAAAGCCCTGGGCCCTGACCGACCAGCAGAAGGCTTTGCTGGAAAAAGACAATATCCGGCACATTCTGGCCATGAAGCTGGAAAACGCCGATACCGCCGCCCGGTGGAACAACGAAATGCAGGCCATGGCGGAAAGCCTGCCCCTGGGCCTGCCGGTGAACACCAGCAGCGACCCCCGCCACGGCGCGGCCTCCTCCGGCGCGGAATACCGGGGCGGCGCGGGCGGCGACGTTTCCAAGTGGCCCGAGGGCCTTGCCATGTCCGCTACCTTCTCCCCGGAGCTGTGCAGGCGCTTCGCGGAGATCGCTTCCAGGGAGTACAGGGCCATGGGCATCGCCACCGCCCTTTCTCCCCAGATTGACCTTGCCACCGAGCCCCGCTGGATGCGTTTCGGCGATACCTTCGGCGAGCACGCCGGGCTTTCCGCCGATATGGCAAGGGCATACTGCGACGGCATGCAGACCACCGAGGGGGAGAAAACCGGCTGGGGTCGGGACAGCGTAAACGCCATGGCGAAGCACTGGCCCGGCGGCGGTACCTGCGAAGGGGGAAGAGACGCCCACTACGCCTGGGGCAAATACGCGGTATATCCCGGCAATAATTTTGAAGAACACCTGAAGCCCTTTTTGGAGGGGGCCTTCCGGCTTTCCGGCCCCACCGGCGCCGCCTCCGCCGTTATGCCCTACTATTCCGTGCCCTGGGGACAGGATCAAAAGAATGGCGAAAACGTGGGAAATTCCTACAGCGAATACATCATTCACGACCTGCTTCGGGAAAAGTACGGCTACGAGGGCGTGGTCTGTACCGACTGGGGCATTACCGCCGACCACGGGGAAGGCGTAGAGGGCTTTGCCAGCCGCTGCTGGGGCGTGGAGGAATTAAGCGAGGCGGAGCGCCACCTGCGCATTCTCATGAACGGCGTGGATCAGTTCGGCGGCAACGCGGAGGCCGGCCCAGTGCTGGAGGCCTACCGCCTGGGCTGTGAGAAATACGGGGAAGAGACCATGCGCAGGCGGTTTGAGGAATCCGCCGTGCGGCTGCTTCTCAACACCTTCCGCTGCGGGCTTTTTGAAAACCCCTATCTCGACCCGGAGGAGAGCGCGGCTTTGGTAGGCTGCGAGGAATTCTGCCGGGAGGGCTATGAAGCCCAGCTGAAATCGGTGATCCTGCTGAAAAATAAAGAAAACGTGCTGCCCCTGAGAAAGGGCGTGAAGGTTTACGTGCCCCGCCGCCACATAGACGCCACCCCCGCCTTCTTCCGCAACATGGACGAGGCCCGGGACTTTGACCCGGTTCCCAAAAGCCTGCTTTCCAAATATTTCACCGTTGTGGATACCCCGGAGGAGGCGGACGTGGGGCTGGTGTTTGTGGAAACGCCCATTACCAATCCCTATGAGACCAGCGACCGGGAACGTGGCGGCAACGGCTACCTCCCCGTCAGCCTGCAATTTTCTCCCTACACGGCGGAAAAGGCCAGAGAGCACAGCATTGCCGGGGGAGATCCTTACGAGGATTTCACCGACCGGGGCTACCGGGGCAAAACGGTGCGGGCCGCCAACGAGCGGGATCTAGCCAACATTCTGGAAACCAAGGACCGCATGGGCGAAAAGCCGGTCATCGTCATTGCCGAGCTGAATAAGCCCATGGTCATGGCGGAATTTGAACAGGAGGCGGCAGGAATTGTAGCCCATTTCGGCGTACAGGCCCAGGCCGAACTGGACATTCTGGTGGGAAACGCGGAGCCCGGCGGCCTGCTGCCTATCCAGCTGCCCAAGGATATGGACACCGTGGAGACCCAGCAGGAGGACGTTCCCTTCGATATGCTTCCCTATACGGACGAGTGCGGGAACACCTATGATTTCGGCTTCGGCCTGAATTGGAGCGGCCCTATTTCAGACGGCAGAACAGAAAAGTATAAAAGATAGTGTTTGTCAGGCTTGCGGGGGCCGGCAGCTTTGGCGGCCCGCAAAGGGAAAAATATTGTGGGAATGGATAAGGAGAAACCTATGATTTGCAGAAACTGTCACAGAGAAATACCGGAGAATACACGGTTCTGCCCGTTTTGCGGAGCGCCCGTGCAGCCCGCGGCCCCTGCCGCCCCTGTTTCTCAGGGAAGACCGGAAGCGGGGCATCAGCAGGTTCCCCAGAACGCCTGTCCTCAGCAGCCTGTCGTTCCGCCCCAGGCTCCTTACATACCCCAGCAGGGGCCTTATGAATCTCAGCAGGCCGGACAGGCGCCCCAGCAGCCCGGCTATGGCTATGCGCCTGCGCCGTCTGCCGCGCCTCAGTTTGCGCCGGGCGGCTTTCCGAAGCAGCCCTCCAAAAAGAAGACCCGCTGGATCGTCCTGGGAAGCGTTGGGGGCTTTCTTGTAGTGGCTGGTATTGCTTTGGCCTGTTTTCTGGGGTGGTACAACGCTCCCCTCCAGGTCTACAACCGGGCTATGGGGACGGAAGACTATGAAACGGCCGGGCTTCAACTGGAGCTTTTAGATGACGAAAACAGGCTTCAGGCTATCGACCGGTTCACAGAGCTGGCAGAAAACGCCTATGAAGAGTACAACTGGGGAGAAATTGCGTATGAAGAAGCGGAAGCGCTGATTAAAACCTTGTCCACTTACTGTACAGAAAACGGACTGCCGGGGCTTGTGCAGGATCTGAAAGTGCTGCGGCAATCCAAAGTAGATTTTGAGAAGGCTGTAGAAGCGGAAAAGAAGGGAGAGGATACAGAAGCCTTTTCGTACTATAATAAGGTGGTAGAGGACGACTTGCAGTATGAAGCGGCCCAAGGAAAGGTGAAAGCCTTTTGTCAGTCGTACAAGCGGGATCTTTTGCTGGCGGTAGAGGCGTACGATGCTCAAGGTGATTATGAAGCAGCTGCCAGTGCGCTGGAGCAAAGTTTAGAGATTTTGAACGGTGATGAGGAGATTTATGACCTGATTGGAAAATATGAGGTAAAGGCGTGGAAAAAACAGAAAGAAGAGCGTGGCTTTACAGCTGAGGGCAAGTTTAAGACCATGGAAGAGTATGTTCAGTCTGATCTTGTGCAATTGCAGTTGAAAAACTTGCGGGAAATGACAGATCCAGACATCCTAGAAGTTGAAATATCTGGGCAGGAAAACAAGCTTATTTATACTTATATTTATAAAGACATATATGATGTGGATGAGAAGGCCTTTGTGGAAGCTGTGAGAAGTTATTTAGATGATAAAGATTTAAGCGAAAAATATGCTAGCATGGCAAATCTCTTAAAGACCCTGGTGGAAGTAGAAGACCCCGTTATTGTCCTCAAATATATAGCGGAAGATGGCACAGAACTTTACTCTAAGGAATATCGAGGTTCCTGATATGGAAATAGAGCGGATCGACAATTACAAGGACTCCCGGTTTCGGGAAGAGGCTCTGCGCCAGCACGGGTGTTTTCTGGTGGATGGCATTCCCTGCGAGGTGGAAATTACAGGGGAAACCACAGCCGTGATCCGGCTGGGAGAGCTTCCCGAAAGCGGGGAAGCGTACAAGGAGCTGATAGAAACCTTTCGCTTTTACGCGGAGCATATTACACGGTTTCTGAAAGAAGATGGAACGCTGATCGCCGAATTTCCCCCGGTAGAGCTGTTTCCGGTAACGCTTTCGGAAATTCAGCCCTCTCAGTTTTTTGTAGACGAGGAAAAGCTGCGGGCGGTGGAGGATTTTATTTCCGCCTGGGAGGAAATCGTCATTCCCTTGATCCGTTATGGAGAACGGTACCTTTCCTGCGATGGCCACACCCGGCTGTATCTGGCGGCAAAAAAGGGTTTTCCCACAGTTCGGGGCTTTCTGGCGGAGGAAAACGAGGTGCTGCTGGAATTCGCCGCGGAGGCCCAAAAGCGGGGCGTGTTCACCCCTATGGATTTGAAGCTTCTCCCCCATGAGGAATACGAGCAGCAGTGGAACCGCTTCTGCGAGGAGTTTTTCAGGGAACGGGAGGAAAGGAATCATTAGCAATTAAAAATGAGCAATGAGCAGGCACACATGTTCCTGTTTGGTACGGGAGAATATAGTTATTTTGCCGACCACAAGGAAGATGATAATAGTCGTTAGCTGTTAGTTGTTAGTCGTTAGAGAAGGGCGAGATTCTTCACCGCCTTTGGCGGCTCAGAATGACAGAAGTGAAATATGCGACTTACCCTTAAATTATGATTTAGCGAACTAGTTGTTAGTCGTTAAAAAAGGTCAAGGTCTCTTCTTTGTCATTACTGAGGAAAAGAAGTTTCACTTCTTTACGAAGAATCTCGACCTTAATTTTTCCTTGGAATATTTAACGAAAAAAGTGGGTGCTTTCGGGGAAAAGCATTGTACTATAAGCCCCAAAAACAAGAGAGGGAGGAGCTGCCAATATACGGCGGTTCCCCCCCCCCTTTTTTTTTCTGAAAGAAATTTTCACGGTTGTTTTTGATTGAACTTAACGGGCCGGTTCCGTCCTTGCCCTTGATTTTGCCGAAATCATTGATATGGCTGCAATACGCCATATCCGCATTGTATAAGAAGCCATTTCCCTGCGCAAGGTATTTTTTGCGGGGGCCAGCCACTTTTTTTCATAGTCACATCGGTCATAGGGAACAAGGGGAATAGCGGAAAGTGTGTATACAGCCGCCTGCCCTTCCGTGGAAAGCTCTTCCTCGTCCGCATAGTGAAAGGCGTTTTCCATGCCTATCATTTTCGTGGTATCAAAGAGCAGAAGAAATCTGTAAAGCAGAATCGCGGTGTCTTCCCTGGTCATGGGATGCTCCGGCTGGAAACTTTTTTGGAAAAAAGGATCAAGAAGCCCCTTCTCTCTGGCCCATATGGCATACCGGCTGTAAAACCTGCCGGGGTCAATATCCGCAACGCTGTACGATTCTTCCAGCTTTATCCCGGAAAGCTTCTCGTATACTCTTCCCAGAAAAGTAACGGATTCCGCCAGGGTCACCGGTTTCCTGGGAGAGAATTGTTCCGGAGCGGTTCCATAGAAGAAACCGAGCTCCCACCCAGCATATATGACGTCATCATAAAAGCCCTCCTTCCCCAGAGAGACATCGGCAAACCAAGAAACGGCAGATTCTGTTTTTGCCAAGGCTATGGAACTGCTTTGCAGGATCAGAGCCGTGGAAACGATCAAAAGCAGAAGCTTATGCAGGAGTCGTTTCATAAATATTCCTCTCAACCGGTAGGGCGGAAAAATAAAACTGCCGGAATAAAGCTTGCAGAGAGCTATCCCGCTGTTTCAGAAGAGCCGTTAAACTCTTTGAAGCAGGGTTTTCATTAGAGTGCCCTCCCAGATTATTCAGGTAGAGCCTGCCAGATTGGTTCCTTCGTAACGTAATATTCCAGTTCCTCGCCCTCGGCAACAAGTGTGCCGTTTTCGTAATAAACCTCCACATGGTCTTTCCCAGAGCCGGTCAAACATAACTTAGTTTCCGTATTGTCCGGGCGCTGATAGGAAACCTCAAATTCGGAAAGATCACCGTCCAGAATGGCGGTGCCGCTTTGGAATAAAACAGCTTTGGTGATTGCAGTGGCGGAGACAGTGACGCCCGGAGAGGGATACGTGCATCTGCCCGTATAAGCGTTTGTATCGTTTATGCTGAGAGAAATGTCCGTGCCTGGGTTCAGGGAATATTCAAACATGTAATACCGGCTGGAAAGGACCTCCAATTCTGTCATCGCGCCGAAACCAATCGCAAAATGAGCGCGATAGATTTTCATATTCCCATAATACAAGTAAGTAATACCATTACATAGATAGTCTCCGTCATAGTGAAAAGTTTCTTCTTCTGCGTTGGTAATACATAGTCCCTTGTAGCTGTTAAAATATAAGTTTGTATAGTCAGCAGGATTGTAGTTATCAGGCCGGGGAGAATACCCTTTGATCCAAGGTCTGGAAGCTAAGGAATCGCTTTCGCAGCTACACAGAAAACAAAGCGTCAGAAGCAGCAGGAAAAGCTTGTGAAGCAGGGGTTTCATTAGAGTGCCCTCCCAGGTTATTCAGACAAAGAGCTTTCTTCCGGTTCAGGAATCAATGAAGAAGAGGCTTCCTCCACCACCGCTTCAGCAGTGTGAACCGTTGTATGCCTGACGCCGGACGCATCGGTTTTGGTTACGGTATACTGTTCCATTTCTCCGGCGGCGCTGAGCAGGCCATCGGTATAATCGATTTTTACGGCGTGCCCGTTTTTCCCGGAAAGCCTTTGAGTATCAGCTTCTTCCGCACAGTAATAGCCCACTTCAAACTCCTCCAGGCAGTGTTCCAGCTCCATGGAACCGTTGCTGCTCAGTACAGCGGAGCCGGAAAAGCCAGTGGCGTATTGGAAGCGGTATTGATCTACAATGGTAAAATACTGGCTCTGTTCTTCGGGGCTTTTCACTGTAAAGGTTTTGCTGAGGGGAACTTCCAGGTGTACCTGAAGGGGGCCTTCCAATGATGGGTCGGAAGTCATAAATCTCCATATCACCGGTAAAGCCGTTTTCTCTGCTCCATTCCAGAGTTTCCCCGCAGTCGTTGGTAATAATGAGGCCGTCCTGAAGATAGAAGCCGATCGTGGAGTAGGTGTTAGGGTCACGGCGCTCCTCTTCCATAGTGGCAAAGGCCTCCGGCAAAGTATTGCTTTCCATGGAAGGCTCATCTAAAGAGAGTGTTCCAGAGGAGTAATTTTTCAAATTTTGATATCCGTCAATATCAAGATAGTTAAACTTGTTTAGTTCATTGATTTCCTTCCCGTTTTCAGTATAATTAGCCAATGCGTGTAAGGTTAAAAAATGGGTACCGTCAGGAAGGTGATAATAGCCATCTTTTATAGTAATAGCCCATTGGCTTGTCTGTGCGGTGTTGGGATCATAAACCTTCCAGTAATAGCGATCACCGGTACTGTTCCACGTACAGGAATTCACAATAACAGCGTGATGCACTTCGTCAGTGTCATTCACGGAAATGTAAGACAATAGAGCGGGTCCTTTTGCAAATTGCAATTTTTTGACGGTATTGTTAAATTCTTGTGAAGTATTAGTGGTCCAGACATCGTGCGAAATGCCGCAAAGGTTATCATAGTGCTGCGCAAGGTGGTAATAGGTCAGGGCGCTTTCCTGTTCTGTTCCCGGTTTTGCGCCGATCTGAGAAATGGAGGTGGCGCACATACCGAAGCAATGGCCTTTCCACGAAGAGTTTCTCCAGTAGTCTAACTCTTTTATTGCATTATTATAAACCTTCTTACTTTCGGTAGTATAGTATTTATTATAAACCCTATTCTTTGCCTTTGTATAATGATTGTTGGTCATATAGTATTTTGAAGAAAAATTACTGCTGACATTTCGGAACTTAAAGTGATCCTTTCCGGAAAGGATTCGCTCCACATTGGTGCCGAAGGCGGTCAGGGCAAAGGCTGCTTCTCCTCGGGTCATATGGGAGGTAGGCCTTATTTTGTTAGAGGGTGTTTCCAAAAGGCCGTTGGCAATAGCCCAGCCTACGGATTCCTTGGCAAAATTGGAAACGCTGCCGGAATCGGCATATCCGGTGTAGGAATCGCTTTTTGTTACGGTAGTGGTAGTCTTTTTGGAAAAGCGTTGGAAAAAGCAAGAGGCCTGTTCTCTGGTCACATTTTGGTTGGGAGAAAAGGTGGTATCAGTCGTTCCGGCAACAATACCCTGATTTGCCGCCCAGATTACAGCCTTGCGATAATAAGCGGTAGCGGGAACATCCGTAAAGGGCGTGCTGTTGGTGGTTACAGCAGGAGACCCGGCTTTTCTGTAAAGAATGGAAACGATCATAGCCCGGGTAAGGCCGGTACCGGGGGAAAACTGGGTACTGGTAGTTCCCACCATCAGGTTATTGTCGGAAACATAATTGATTGCGTCCAGGTAAGCATTTGATCCAGAGACATCGGAAAAGGCGGTAGCTTCTGCCGGTATGGCGGCGGTTGCAAGCAGAGTAGAAGCAAGAAGAACCATACTCAACAGCTTTTTTGCTTTTTTGAATCGTTTCACAAACCAAAAATAGTGGTTCTGTCTTTTTTCTTAATTTTGAGTAAGAAAAGCGTCAAAAAAAGATTTCTAGACAGTTTTTGGGGTCACATTAACCATATCAAAAATTTCGCTTTGTGAATATTCGCAAAAATTAAAAATTTTGGAAGAAATATTTTACAGTAAATAAGGGAGTGTTTTTCGAGGGTGTGTTGTATAATATAAGTCCCCAAATAAGAGAGGGCGAGGCTGCCGATGTCAGGCAGCCCCGCTCCTTTTCTGAAAGAAATTTTTACGCGTTATAAACAAACCGTTACGTCCCGGAGCTCCGGGTTTACGGCCAGGAGAACGCCTTCCCCGGTCTGCTCCGCGGCGGCGCCGGAAACTTCCTTTACGCTGCTGATATTGCGAAGCAGGAGCTTCAGGTTTTCGGCTTCATCTTAACTATAAATGTGCATATCGATAAATGTCACTAAATTTATTGTATGATTTGTACAATTTAACAATTTACAAACTCTGCAAAAAGTGATAAGCTTTTAAGTGAAAAAACGAGACTTTTAGTAGCTTTCTCGGAATACTTTGGGAGTATGAGCAAAAAATAATAATCACCATAATCAAGGAGGAAGAAGCGTTATGAAAAAATGGAAAGCTGCGGCCCTGATGCTTATTTTTGTCCTGTTTTGCGTCACAGCAGGAAACCGCTCTGCCCTTGCATCGGACAATGTGATTTCTCAAGCCGATGCACCGGAAACAGTATCCGCCGCGGAAATGGACGAGCTGTTTCAGGAAAACGGAGTGGACTATTATGCTTACATGAAGCTTGCCGATGCGGAAGCTTCTCTTGAGCCTGTCATTCTGGAGGCTCGCCGAAGAGTGATGAACCGTTTTGACGGCTGGGCCGCCGATGGCATTGAAGCTTACGTAACAGATCTGGAGGGAAATATCATTGAAAGAGTTCCGGAATTTCATGAGTTGTTCCCTTCAGACTGGGAACAGCCAAAGTGTTTTTAACGACCAGGTTTTCTATGACTTTTACTCGTTGCTTAAATGATAGGAGGAGCTATATATGAAAAAACGCATTTAGCGCATTCGGTTTATATTTGCCTGTTTCTTATCTTTAGTTCTATTATCCACTACTTCTCTTTCTGCTGTTGCCAAAGACCTTGGAGAGTTTTACACAATTCGTCATTACGCATATTATGAACCTTGATAACGCTGATTCTATAACTAAAGCTAAAATATTGGAAGCTAGAAATGAACTGATTTATGCAGAGTCCTGGTCAGCCGATGGCATAGATGCTTATGTAATGGATTTAGAAGGAAATGTGCTGGAAAAGCTGCCTGAATTCTCTGAGCTTTTCCCTGCTGATTGGTCTGTTCCTGCTGGTTTGCCGAAAGCGGAAGTTTATTCCGAAAGCTCCCCCTACTCAACTACAACAGAAGTAACTCAATATGTTGACAGCGTCTCTCTTCGGAAACCGTCTGAAACTGCGGCCAGTAAGCCTTTCAGAACGATTTCTACCACAAGGTACATTGAAAACAAGGTTCGGTTTGATACGACCATGATTCGTTCTTTTACGCAAATCGTCCCCGGAACTACGTATAATTTAGGATATACCAATTTAAATACAGGCTCTGACCTTGCTCACAAAACGAATATGAAAAGCGGAGAAAGCTTATCTGTATCTCCCCCAAAAAACATTAAAGTAGGAATTCGAGCCAGTTCCTACAATACTTGGGGTACTTATGACTTTATTACATACGAAACGTATTCGAGAATTGTCCTTTGATGGATCAAATGTGCCGTATTGTTTATCTCAATTTATCACATTCTTAAAGAAAGAAGCAGGGCTGCCTTTATCGACAGCCCTGCTTCTTTCTTTAAGAATAGTTTTTCAAAAGCGATCGTTACAACCGAACCGTCACGTTCCGGAGCTCCGGGTTTACGGCCAGGAGAACGCCTTCCCCGGTCTGCTCCGCGGCGGCGCCGGAAACTTCCTTTACGCTGCTGATATTGCGAAGCAGGAGCTTCAGATTTTCGGCTTTGCCCTCGAAGTGGAAAGTAAGCGTGCCGTTTTGGTTTTCGGCGGAGACCTGCAGGAGATCGTCCCCGTTTTGGTCCTTGATATCGGTATAGGCCTTTGTCTTCAGCTGGAACACGTGAAGGGTCAGATCCTTGCCGTAATCGTATTCCACGTTCTGGTCGTCCGCGCCGATGGGGAGAAGGGTATTTTCCCGCACCATCAGGGGCAGGCTCATGAAATCGTGTACCTCGTGGAGCCACCGGCCGCCCTCTACCGTGCGGTTATCCAGGAGGCCCGTCCAGGTGCCGGCGGGAAGATAGTAATCCACATCGCCTTCCCTGGTGAATACCGGAGCCACCAGCAGGCTTTCTCCCAGCATATACTGACGATCCAGATCGGCGCAGGGAATGTTTAGAGGATCGGCGTCCGTGGGAAATTCCAGCACCATGGCGCGCATGGTGGGTACGCCGGTGCGGTGGGTCTCCACGGCGGCGGAATACAGGTAGGGCATGAGAGTGCATTTCAGGTTGGTGAATTTCCGCAGCACGTCCACCGCCTCTTCATCGAAGAGCCAGGGCACCCGGTAGGAATTGGAGCCGTGAAGCCGGGAATGGGTGGAAAGCAGGCCGAAGGCCGCCCAGCGCTTGTATACGTCAGCCGGGGCGGTGCCCTCAAAGCCGCTGATATCGTGGCTCCAGAAGCCGAAGCCGGAGAGGCACAGGGAAAGCCCGGCCCGCAGGGATTCGCTCATGGAGGGGTAGTTGGAGGAGCAGTCGCCGCCCCAGTGTACCGGGAATTTCTGGCCGCCTACCGTGGCGCTGCGGGCAAAGAGGCAGGCCCCGTTTTTGCCCTTGTATTCCTCCAAAAGCTCAAAGACGCACTTGTTATACAAATAGGTATAATAGTTGTGCATCAGCTCCGGGTCGCTGCCGTCATAATAGACCACGTCGGTGGGAATGCGCTCGCCGAAGTCGGTTTTGAAGCAGTCCACACCCATCTCCAGCAGGGCGCGGAGCTTTTCCTGATACCATTTCCAGGCGGCGGGGTTGGTAAAGTCCACCAGGCCCATGCCGGCCTGCCACAGGTCCCACTGCCACACATCGCCGTTCGGACGCTTTAAGAGATATCCCCTTTCCATGGCTTCCCGGAACAAGGGCGATTTCTGGCCGATGTAGGAGTTGATCCATACGCAGATCTTCAGGCCCTTTTCGTTCTTCATACGGGAAAGCATGCCCGGCACGTCGTCAAACATGGCCTCGTCCCAGGTGAAATTGCACCATTCGTTTTCCTTCATCCAGTAGCAGTCGAAGTGGAACACGTGCAGGGGGATCTTCCGCTCCGACATGCCGTCCACAAAGCTTGTGACCGTTTTTTCATCATAGCTGGTGGTGAAGGAGGTGGTGAGCCACAGGCCGAAGGACCAGGCGGGGGGCAGGGCAGGGCGGCCTGTGAGGGCGGTGTAGTTTTGTAGCACGGTTTTGCCGTCTCCGCCGCCGATGACCATGAAATCCAGCTTCTCTCCCGGCACGGAGAACTGCACCCGGGTGACCACCTCGGAGCAGATCTCATAAGAGACCTTCCCGCTGGTGTTTACCAGCACGCCGTAGCCCTTGTTGGTCAGATAGAAGGGGATATTTTTATAAGCGATCTCCGAACAGGTGCCGCCGTCCTCATTCCACATGTCCACCACCTGTCCGTTTTTCACAAAGGGCGTAAAGCGCTCGCCCAGGCCGTAGACCTTTTCGCCGATGTCCAGATCCATCTGGCAACGCATAAAGGGCCCTTCCGGGGTTTTCATGGTGCTGATCATGGCGTGGCCGAAGCGGTCGCCGATCTGAGTGAGCTTCTTTCCGTTATAATAATAAGTAAAGGAGGCGGGATTTTTCGTAATGCGCAGCTCGGTTTTTCCGCTGACGATGGAAAGCCCCTTTTCCGTTTCCGTGACCTGCAGGGGCTGAGGCGCTTCGTTCAGCTCAAACTGAGGATCCTTCCTGGCGCTGCCCATAAAGTGGTAGGCCTGGGTGCGAAGAATATCGGGCTGGGGAGAGGTGATGAACAGCTCCAGCACCGGGCCGCCCATAGCCCGTACGTCGTGAGGATAGGGAACGGAATAGAGATAGACGCGGTCTTTTTCGATTTTGACCTCCCGGATCTGCACGCAGTCCGCCGCCTCTACGCCGGGGAGATTCATCCAGTAGCCCTTAGTAAATTTCATGGCAAAGCATCCTTTCTGAAATTGTCGGTTTTTTGAGATTTTTTCCGGCAGTTGCAAAATGCCGGAAGCACGAGTATAATTTAGATGTATTATACAATTTCACAGAAAAAAAGACTAGCGGAAAACCAATGAAAAGTTCCAATATTTTGATTTTTATGGGTGCGCGCCCGGACAGGAGGAAGCGGAGTATGGTGGATAAGCACTTGAAAGAGACCCGCCGCCATGGCGGGCCGGATTTTCCGGCCGGCTGCTACCGTATGCGGCCGCCCTATGCCGGGGGTTTGGAGCAGCTGGAATGCCATTGGCATGAGGAAATGGAGCTGTTTCGGGTGCGGGACGGCAGGGCTCGGGTACAGTGTGGGGAAAGCTTTATGGAAGCGGGCCCCGGCAATCTGGTGTTTTTCAACAGCGGAGAGCTCCATGCCGCACAGGCGCTGGACGAGACTCCCCTGGAGTATGACGCGGTGGTATTCAGCCCGGAAATGCTTTGCGGAAGCGGCGAGCTGGCCCGCAGGGCCTATGTGATCCCGGTGCGGGAGGGAAGGCTGAAGCCGCAAAGGATCGTTCGGGGAGAGAATGACCGGGAAAATGCGCTCCTTACCACTTTTGACCAGACCGTGGAGCTGCTTACCCGGCAGCCGCCCGCCTATGAGCTTCGGGTACAGAGCAGGCTTCTGGAGATCTTTGCCGGGCTGACGGAGGGCGGCGAGCTCCTTTCCGCCCGCAAAGAAAAGGAGCCCTCCCAGGGGATCAAGGCGGCCATAGAGCATATCCGCAAAAACTATTCCCAGCCTATCACTTTGGCAGAGCTGGCAGAGCTCAGCCATCTGAGCGAGGGACATTTTTGCCGCCTGTTCAAAAGGGTTACCCTGAAAACGCCCATTCGCTACATCAACGCCCTGCGCCTGGCGGCCGCCCGAGAGCTGCTGCTGGAAACAGACCGAAAGGAGCTGGATATCGCCCTGGAAACGGGCTTTAACAGCTTGAGCTACTTTATTGATTCCTTCAAGCAAAGCACAGGCCGCACCCCGGCGGAGTACCGAAGGGAAGCAAGAAGGCTTCGGGAATAAGCTTTGAATAAAGGAACGCCCGCATGGTATGCACTGATTTATAAAATGCAGATTTTGTAAAAAGAAAGGAGCGTTTTTATGAAAAACCGAAGCAATTTTTCCTTTGCGCTGTACCTGCTTTTCTATGCGCTCTATGCTCTGCTGGCGCTGTGGCTCCTGCCGGTGCTGCTGGAGCAGGCGACAAGAACGGCCCAAACCGCCTATCAATTTGAACCTCTGGTTGCGGCAAACGTCTTGTATTGGTCAGCGCTGGCGTTTCTTCTTTTGTTTCGAACCCATCAAAGCACCCGGCTGGGACAAAAGGGTGTTTTTCTCAGCGCTGCCCTGCTTCTGCTTTCCCTCTGCCTGACAGTGTTTGCCTTTCTCCAGAACCGTGGCTGGAGCGCCATGCTCCTCCTGACAGTGGAGGAGCTTTACGACACGGTGCTTCTTCTGAAGGCAAAGCGACACGCCGCCCGTTTAGAGGCAGACCGGGAGAAGCCTGAAATTCTCTGAGGGCGCAAGGAGAATTAGTAGTTAGCGGTTAGTAATTAGCAATTAGTAAGGTCAAGGGTGCAAGCGCTGCAAATGACACCTGATAAGTTGGAATTTAGCGGTTGCCCGCTTACCTTCCACCTGTCATCACTGAACAGAAAGCAAGAAAAGCGGAGTTTACTTCGCTTTTTGCTCAGCAATGACAAAGAGGGCAGTTAGTACGATAAATTGTAATTTGGCGGCGAACCGCTTGCTTTCTATCTGTCATTCTGAACGAAGTGAAGAATCTCGTCCTTTGCCCTTTTGCCCTGGAATTAAGGGCAAGATTCTTCGTCAAGAAAGCTATAGCTTTCTGCGCTCCTCAGAATGACAAAAGAAAGGATTTGCCCTTTTCTAACAACTAACAGCTAGTTCGCTAAACTATAATTTAACGGGTACACCACTTACTTCCCCTCTGTCATTACTGAACAAAAAGCAAGGGGAGCCTTGCTTTCTTTGCGAAGAATCTCGTCCCTTGGCTCCTTGCTCAGGAAGGAAGGGCGAGATTCTTTGTTCCTCAGAATGACAAAGGAGGGACCTTGTTCTTCTCTAACGACTAGTTCGCTAAACTATAATTTAGCGGAAAACCGCTTACTTTTCTCCTGTTATTACTGAACAAAAAGCAAGGGGAGCCTTGCTTTCTTTGCGAAGAATCTCGCCTTTCGTCCTTTTTCGGGACTGGAAAGACGAGATTCTTTGTTGTTATATTCCTCAGAATAACAAGTGGAAAGCGGCTTCATAATATCGCGGCTCCTTTACCGCCCCTTGCTCATTCCTAATTGCCTTTTGCGGCGGGCTCCATGGGGACCCAGACCTCGTATCTGCTGCCCTCTGGCGTATCGGCGTTTTCTTTTTCGATTTCAAGAATGGGACCGCCGCTTCGGACATAGCCTTCCGGCAGTTCCGCCGTTTCCGCATATCGGTTGACGCGCCTGTTTCCGTTATCGCCTACGGCCTCTTCATTTGTCTCCATCCACTCGGTAGTGACGACGAGATAATCGCCCCCGTCGAACCGGGAGAGCCTGTAGCCTTCCGGTACCTTGTCTACGTTTTGTACGAAAAGGCCCTGAGAGTAAATGTGTTCTCCCTTTTCATTGAAGTACCATACGTTGATGGGCTTTGGATCCACCGCATAGGGAAGAATGGGGGCATACCCGCCCATTTCAAAAAAATCGTTCCAGATCTGCTTGAAATCGGAGGGCACGGTAGACTCCGTAATGACAGTTTCATTTCCGAGAAACTCAAAGGCTTCTTGATGAAACCGATAGGTGATGATCGCTTTTTCGCTCATGGCTTTTTCCTTCTTTTTTTATTCTGAATAGCGGTATCTTCCTGCTTCAACGTGGTTTTTCCGGTGTTTGTGCGATCGTGTCTTAGATATTTGACTCCTTTGCTGACTCTATGCGGCGTGCCTTTACCGGCATATAGTAATCCATCTGTTGATAGCCCATGATCCTTTCCGCCTCGGGCGGCGTGATGATATTGCCCATTCTGCGGCGGCTGAGATCCTGCTCAAGGCCGTTTTCCCGCAAAAACTCCTGCAGCTCCCGATCCATGGCGGCAGTATCGGTCTGCCCGTCAATGTCGGTGCTTACAGCGTAAAGGCCGCCTTTGAAATCCACAATGGGGAACTGTTCCGGAACGTCTATGCCTTCCTCATAGAGAAAAAGCCACTCCAGACCGCCGTCTGCCTCGACGGCAAAATCCCGGGCGTCTTTTACGGGAGGAAAGGCGGAAAACCAAGCGTCGAACGCTGTGAAATTTTCCTCCCCGAACATGCCGATTCCCGATGAAACCATTTTACAATCAGGTATTTTGATGATACGGATCGATTGCATAACGATGCTCCCTTACAAATCATTTCAGTAAAAATCGCTTTCAAAGAAAGGCTTTTTCTCATGCTTTCCCAGTATCCCTCAAAGCTCCACGCTGAACAGATAGGCCGTGCCGGGGTCTGCGATCCCGTTCAGAAAAACCTCCGCCGTCCAGTATTTATGCGGGTAGGGAATTTGCACGCCCTGGCCCAGAACGGTGTTTCTGGTAACATCGTACATGGCGTCAACGTCATAGCCGTCACGGCTGTGCATGGCGTTTTGATCGCCGGTAAAAAAGGCAAAGGCAAATTTTGAGAGATAGGGGGGGCCGAAATCCGGCGCGGTCCATTCCGGAACAAAATCCACAGAGGTAAAGCCCGGCGGAACGGCGGTTCCGGCCTTCATAAATCTTCCCAAAAAGCCGTGGCAGGGCTCTTCGTCCACGCCTTTTCCGAAGTGGTGAAAGAGAAAAATATCGTAATCAAAGCCGGAGCCAGCTCCCTTCAGCTGATCCAGGGCGGAAACTACGTCCAGCTTCTGCTGAAGCTCTACGGGGTCGTTCTTAAAAAATTCCTTGCCGATAAAGCGCATGGCAGGCAGTGTTTTGTATTCAAAATGCTCCAGCTGGAAGCCCTTTTGCTGATTTTTGGAAAACTGAGGCATGAACAAAGCCCATTGTACACCGGCGTCGCAGACCTCCAGGCAGTTGATGTAGCCGAAAAGCTCTATGCTGTCCGTGCCCGTGGGGCCTGTCCTGCTGCCGGCGATCAGCTCCCGGGTCCGGCGGTTTTTCATCACGGAAAAATCGCCGAACATGTCCTCCACAGCCTGCCGCAGCTCCGGCTCGTCTGTTTTTCCCATCAGCTGGGCGTTAAATTTTTCCAGGGCGTTCCAAACAGCCTGATTTACAATGCCGGGATCGGAGAAAGACCTTAAATATGCGGAAAGCCTTGCGTTTTGTTCCCGGAATCTTGCCAAAACCCCGTGCAGCAGGATCTGCTCGTTCTCAGCCAGCTTGTCCTGTGTCCACTGGGCGTCGTCCAGGATCCAGTCCGTCAGCGAATCAAATACGGCGGGATTCTTCTCCCTGGCCGCATGGGACCAATCGATGACTCTTTGGTATTTTTCCGCATCGGAAAGGGGCTCTGTCACCTTTTCATCGATATCGTTCCAGCAGAACTGGTCTATCAGCTGAAAAGGCGTGTTGAACCCGCCTTCCAGCGAAATGTTGATTTGCAGAGGACTGTAAAATTTCAGCCTGCTGCCCTTCGCCCGAACATCGGAGGGATTGATCCCGTGAAATCGAAGAAAGGCCTTGGAAAAGCTTTCAGAAGTATCATATTGATATTTCATGGCAATTTCCGTTACACTTTCTTTTCCCAGCCGCAGCTCCCTGCCCGCAAGGCTCAGCCTGCGGTTGCGGATATACTCCCCAAGGGTGATCCCCGTTACGATGTGAAAAACCCGCTGAAAATGAGCGTCTGAGGAGCAAACCGCTTTGGAGATATCTTCTGTTCGGATCCTGTTCGTCAAATTCAGTTCTATAAATCTGATCGCGTTGTTTATGCTTTGCAGCCAATACAAGCGCTTCCCCTCCTTGATACAATGTAGCGTAAATATAGTATAAAGAAATTCTCTCTTTATTTCCTGTCATGGAATGCTTTTGTTTGTCGGAAGGAGAGTTCCTGGGTTCTATTACATCATAAATTTCGTACACACAGAAGAAGCCCGGTGCTTTTCCGTAAGGAAAAGAGAAACGCTGCGCGTTTCAGAGGTTCTTCAGGATAACGACGGCTTCTTGCCGTCGTTATTATATCATAAGCGCCGAAGGCTTGTTGTGCTGTTTATGCCTTTTCACCGTTAAAATGTTGTATTCTAGAAGGAATCTGTACCGCTGGTTCAGGCGGCGAGTCGGCGCAGACAACGCCGACCGTAACTTGTCATTGAGTAGTAGAAATCTTATAAAAAATAGGTGTTAATACAAATTGCAAAAATTAATTGTTGCTTTATGCAAAAGAAAATATTGCCGTAATAATACTGCAAAAACTCAGCAAAAAGCAAAAATATATTGACATATTTTTGCAAAAATGATATAAATATTTCAAAGAACTCCACGTAATTATGTCACAACAAGAAAAACGTTAAATAGATTAAAGATGGAGGCAGATTTGAAAACTTCTGATGAAAGAAATTTTATTCTTAATCACAAAATAGATAAAATAGGCAAACAAATGAATATACCACTCTTTATCCATGTAGTTCTGACTGAGAGATGTCCTTTTAATTGTAACCAATGCTACAGTTCGGCTAGCAATGCAGAAATGGAATGGGATGCGTTTAGCAAGCGCATACAGGAAGGCAAGTTCCTTAAAAATTTCTTCAATTCTTTTAACAGGTGGAGAACCGCTTGTATACTCACGTTTTTTAGACGCGGTGCATCTTTTAAGTACTTATAAAATGGAATGTAGAATCGCTACATCTGGATACGGACTGGATGAAGATATTGCAAGAAAATTATATTATGCAAATGTTTCTAGAGTATTTGTATCTTTAAATGGCTCAACGGCTGAAATAAATGATTGTTCAAGAGCTGGGTTTTACGAAGCAATAAATGCACTGAACACTTTAAGAAGTGCAGGAATCAGTTGTGGAATCAATTGGGTAGCAAGATCTGATAATATTGAGGACTTTGAAAGAATGATTAATCTTGCAAAAGACTATGACGTTGATGAATTTGTTATTTTAAAAAACAAACCAGATCGGTCGGGATTATTGGAGTCCGCTCTTTCTGAAGTACAGATTAATTTCTTGTCGCAGGCAGTTGTTTGTTGTAAAACAGCGACTAATGGATTAATTATATCTATTGACCCTTGCTTTTCTGAATTGAGGGAAAAACTTATTAATAAACGTTATTTTCCTGCTTCTTGTTGTGCTGGCAAAACATTCTTCGATATTTTGCCAAACAATACGCTTGTTCCTTGTAGGCATTTTAATAATAGCAGTCATAATATTCTTAACACCAATAATCTTACTATTGAGGAATATTGGAAGACTTTGGGGACGGAGATCGTAAAGCACAAGGCTCTTAAAAAAGACTATCTTGAAAAGGGATGTGCTTATAATGTTTAAAGCATCACAGTACAACATTATACTTGACTTGGATGAAGGTGCATTTGTGTTAAGAAATCTTTTTTCAGGCAAGACTATTTATGTGTCTCCAGAAAAAGTGATTTAGTAAAAAAGTTTCTCTCTTCTGAGCTTCAGGCAGATAACACTGAAGAAAATATTTTTCTTTTGTTAGTAAAGTACGGCTTTCTTGTTGATTCAAATTTAATAGAAAGTCAGCAGGCTGATTATCTTCGAAGAAAAATTTGTTATGAAAACAAATTACAACTTGTAGTTATGCCAACTAGTGGATGTAATTTCAGGTGTGTCTATTGTTTTGAGGAAGAGCGGCAGCAAACAATGACTTCCGATAATGTTAATGCTATAATCAGTTACCTTGATAAAAATATGAAGAAGTTTAGTTCGACAAATATTCAATGGTTTGGAGGGGAACCTTTACTCTGCAAAAAGGAAATTGAAACAATTATGCAAGCGGCCTTAGAATTTGCCAAACGCGATAGAAAAGCTTTAACCTCAGGAATTACTACTAATGGATATCTTTTAGATTTGCAGACCTATAAAATGTTACGCAAATATCATACAAGTTGGATACAGGTTTCTGTGGATGGAGTAAAAGAAACCCATAATCGACAGCGTCCACATAAAACGGACAAAAATTCATATGATAAAATAATTGAAAATTTGCGAGCCATTCGAGATAAAACAAAACCCAGTGCATGTAAGATATATTATAGAGTGACCATTACTAAGCAAATCCTTCCCCGTATTAACGAAATACTGCGTTTCTTTAAAGAAGAGTTTGCAACTGATCCCCGATTTAAATTATCACTTCAACCGGAAATGGATTGGGGGGGAGATCGTATCGAAAACGAACAGAGTAATATTCCATCAGTGAGAGATACAGTGAGTTGTTTATATAAAGCTAATGAGCTTGGGTTGATGCCTATTGGCCACCATACACAATTACATTCTGGTTTGATTTGTGAAGCCACACGCCTTAATTCCTATGTTTTTTATCCTGGAAACAAGATATACAAGTGTCCTATGGCGATTTACTCTAAGTATGATAGCTCTTTATATCATGGGGAAATTGGAGCGGTTGGTAATGAGGGACAACTGATAATAGATGAAAAAATAAATGCAGAATGGATAGAAAGTGCACCCTTTCGTAAAGATGAGTGCTTTCGTTGTAAGTATTATGTATTATGCTTTGGGGTACAAACTTGTCCTCTAGCCCGAAAATTTTCGAAAAATAACCAGCGTAATATATGCAAAAAAAGTATATATGAAGAATATATTCCGGCTGAAACTTATGCTCTTTACTATTTAGATAAGCTTGATAAGAGATTGTGAGATGATTCAAATGAATATTAAGGAGATTGTACGTGAAATTTTATATGAATATGGAATAGACGAGATAGAAGAAGCAGAACAATTTACTCTAGATTCAATTCAGTACATTTCCATTATTTGCGATATAGAAGAAAAATTTGATATAACTATTCCAGATGATGATTTAGTTCTTAATAGCATGACTCTTGAATCATTATGTAACCTGGTTTATGCAGCGATTGCCAATGAAAAAAGTTAGATGTGATGATGGTTTCCGATATACCATAAAAATTTAAATACATATAATCTGTTATTCAATTCTATAGTCACTAAGCATTTCGTAAGGAGGTGAAAAGCATGAAGTTGTTCAAAAAATCTCGGCGGCGTAGGGTTTCCCTCTATTCTACCAACGCTGAATCAGGCTGCTGCAATATCTGGTAATATTGAAGATGTCTGGTGTAATGCATCTCCTTTTTATGGTCGGTGCGTTACACCAGATTTCTATACAAATCTAAAAAATGGAGAAAAAAATGAAAATCGGTTCTTTCGATGTGGTTGTTTTAGACAGTGGAACTAATCTTAAACATCCGGCAATGGTTCGCTTTTGCAAACAGATTACAGGTTTTTCACTAAAATGCAAGCCGAACGGGACGGTTCAACGTAGTTTAGGTTTTGAAGATCAAATTGGACATGGAACAGCAGTTTGCTCAATTATAGCAAAAAACAAGTCTTGCCCTTCAATCTGCTCAATAAAAATATTTTTTGAGGATCTTTCAATAGATGAAGAAGCGTTCATTTCTATATTGGATTGGGTATATAAAAACATAGAAGCAAAAGTGCTTCACTTAAGTTGTGGAATATGCGAATGCTTCAATAAGGATATGCTACAGAAAATTTGCAATTCTTTTGTTGATAGAGGAACGACTATTGTTGCTGCATTTGATAATTATGGTGGCATTTCTTATCCAGCGGCTTTCTCAAGTGTTATTGGAGTAGATTTATCACAGCGATGTTCAAGGGTCGGGCAAATGATTTACGTTGGTGACAATATTGTAAATATACGTGCGATGGGAACAACGCAAAGGCTACCATGGTTGGAAGACCGTTATGAATATGTTGCTAGTTCTAGTTTTTCTGCGCCACATGTTACTTCTCAAATAATCGATATTTTGAGTCAGAGGGACAGTTGTGATGATGTATTAGGAGAATTGAGAAAAAGATGCTTTGTTGATCTTGAAAAAGGGAGCAGAACAAAGAATATTGAGAAAAATGAGAAACTATTTAAAATGGAAAAATCTATAATTTTTCCATTTAACAAAGAGATACATAGTGTTTTGCGATTTGAAAATTACTGCAACTTTTCAATTTGCGGTTATTACGAACACCCTTACTTATTGGCAAAAAATCGCAAAATTTTCAACGACATTCTTAAAGGCCAGAATTCAAACGGCAAGGAATTGCAAAACGCAAGACATATATGTTGGACAGATGAATTTGATACGGTGATAATTGGGCACACAAAACACTTATCACATATTGTAAAAACAGACTTATTAATGAGTTTTTTGAAAAATTGTATTAAATATAATAAAAATATTATTTCCTTTGACACGTTAGAGCCCTATCAAAGAGAGTTAGAAGAAATGCGGAGTCGCAATTTGAAATATTATTTTCCGCATGCAAGTCAAAGGCTCTATCCACATAATTCATTTGGAAAGTTACCATTAATACCAATACCGGTTGTTTGCGTTTGTGGAACAAGTAAGCGCCAAGGTAAATTTACACTTCAAATGAAATTAAGAGAACAAATGGAAAGTTCTGGCTTTTCAGTTGCCCATTTTTCCACTGAGCCGTCAGGTATACTTTTTCGCTCAACTGAATGTTTTCCGATGGGTTATGCTTCAAATATTTTGACTGATCCGGAAGCAGTAATATCAAATGTGAGATGGATATTATCCTCGATCGCAGAAACAAAGCCGGACTTAATTATTACCGGAACTCAATCACAAACCTTGCCTATTACCTTTGAAAATGCTGAAAATATACCGTATATGAACCATTTATTTATTAATGGTGCTCTTCCGGATGCTTTTCTTTTGGTTGTAAATATTGATGATGAAATTTCATATGTTAAAAATGTAATTCAGTACTGTAATTCGGTTGTTGAAGGAGAAGTACTTGGAATTGTAATTTCTCCTCTGTGCCAAACTGGAAGATGGTCGATTGTTTCGAGTGAATTTGAAAGATTATCAAAAGATGTATTGGAGCAGCATCGAAAAAAGCTGAAATCACTTTTTGATTTGCCTGTATTCGTATTTGATGAAATTTCAAATATATCAGAATTGGTTATCGAGCATTTCAAATAAATTTATTTACTCTTTTGGGTCAGGCCTACAAATGCAAACAGCAAGGAGAAATCAAATGAATACGCTTAAGATCATACTGAAACTTTTTAAGCTGCTTTCCGGGAAATATTTTTTCATGGTATGCATTAGTGTTTTTTTAACTCTTGTTCTTGCGTTGCTGGGAGTGGGAAACGCTTGGTGTCTTCAGAATTTGATTGATGTAGGCGCCGGAGAATCGGAACTATCTCTATGGACGGCGCTTGTTCTTTCTGTTTCTGTTTTTCTTTTAACTGCTGTTTGTAATTTGGTATATGCGTGGCTTCAAAGAAAGCTGACGCTGCGGTGCAGTTCGCAGTTAAAAGGGGAAATTCTAAATAATTTGATGTCTTTTGATTTAAGAAAGTATGAAAGCTGGAGCACGGCCGATGTACAGACCCGTATACTAGAAGATGGAATGATCAGTGCCCAAATAGTTCCTGTTTTGGTTTTGGATCTTTTTTCCGGTATCGCGAGCTGCCTTATAGGAATTATTTATGCTCTTTTTCTCAGCTGGCAGCTGACTGTAATTTCGTTAGTTTTAACGCCTGCGGCTGTTCTTTTTATGAAAAAAGTGATGCCCTATGTGGAAAAAAGAACTTCTGATACTCGCGAAAAGGACAGTCAGGTGCGGCTGTTCCTACAGGAAATTCTCAGGCTTCCGGTAGAGATACGTATTTTTCATTTAAAGGATTTTATGCTTGCAAAGTTTTACGGATTAGATCATTCCTACGTAAAATCAGACTTAAAGCAAACGCTGTCAAAAAATTTTGTGAATTACGGAAGTGGATTTTTGGGCTCATTGTCTATGATTGCATCTGTAACCACAGGTGCGTATTTAGCTATGAATTCTTACATGACTATTGGTGCGGTAGTAGGCTTTTTGCAGCTTTTGAATTATATTGTTTGGCCTTTTACTGAGTTGATGGGGCAGTTAACGCAGATTCGATCCTCGTGTGTGTCTTATCATCGAATTCAGGAGCTGTGCCGTACTCCCGCAATTCAGCAAACGGAACAAGCCGCTTCCAAACATCGGGTAGTTGAAATAGTTGCAAAGGATGTCAATTATAGTTATCAAAAAGATGAAAAAGTGATCGATTCTTTAAATTTCAGAATAAAGTCCCCAGGCTTAGCTATCGTAAAAGGCCCCAGCGGTTCTGGGAAAACCACCCTCTTAAAGCTGCTTCTTGGATTGTATCAATCAGATACAGGAGAAATAGCGTATTGTCTTGATAACGGTGAGAAGGTTACCTCTAAGCTTTGGGAATACTGTAGTTACGTCTCCCAAGAGCACATGGTTTTTTCAGGCACAGTCCGGGAGAATATCTTTTTACAAAATACCGAAATGCCAAACGAAATCATGGATAAGGTGCTTGAAAAAGCAGAGTTAAAGGAATTGATATCTTCTATGGAGCTCGGGATCGACACCCCTATACTGGAAAATGGGAAGAACCTTTCTTTTGGGCAATGTCAGCGGATTTCGATAGCGCGCGCTTTGGCGGTAGATTCGCCGATTGTAATTTTTGATGAACCTACAGCTTCTCTGGATTTTGAGTTAAAGGAAGATATCTACCGGGTGATTCGTGAAGAATCAAAATATAAGCTCTGCATTCTTGTGAGCCATGACAACATAGAAACCACAGAGGAAGATCAAATCTTACTGCTAAAGTGAGAAGCTAAAGAATCAATCGAACGGTATCAGGTGATGAAGGTAAGGATATACAATAATGAAAAATGAGACTTTTGAGCCGCTGATTCATACAATTCCAGATGATACGATGATATTTGCCGCTCTTCATACAAACGATTGCGTATGTAAAAAAATCATTACAGAGAACTACATAAATTTCTATGCGCGTAGACATCAATTTGTCAGGGATGTTATAGTTAGATTTGAAAATTTGATTGACTATGAAAGTATCCGCGGCTTGAAACGAATATTTATTCCGTCAGACTTTATGATGCAATTTGCTTCAAATCCTAAAAATATATTGGACTTGCTAAATGATGGCTACCATATTAATATGCCGGTTGCAAAGCCTGCTATTTCTTTTTATCATAAGGGAGATACGGCGCATCACCATATGATGATATACGGGGCAGACAGTGAAAGAAGGGTGTATTTTTGCAAGGATTTTTCCGGTCAGGAATTTGTTGAATTTGAGACTGGTTTTGATAATTTGATTTTAAGCGCAAAAATGTATGAAAATCCATGCTCTATAGAAAATGATGGCATATTGGCTTTCAAAGTTGATAAAAGCGTTGAAAAAGAGATAAACTATTCTAAAGTTTATTTGGAGCTTCAGAAGCTGAAGCGGGGAAAAAATATAGGAGATTACGATGCGTATGGATTGAGCGCGATTGACTATTTTTTAAGTGATATCGGCAAAAACCCCTGCACTGAAATGTTTTTTATTAGATGGTGTGAAATGTCTAATTACTTACGAGAGTCTGCCAAATTAATGAAATTCAGGCTTGGTGTGATCAGGGAGGATAGGTTACTTCAGAGGCGTCCATCACAGGATGAGGCGATAGAACAGCTATTTAATTTAACGTCAAAGCTTTACTTTCTTGCGTGGAAGTACAAGATCAGAAAAATAAAGGGAGCAGTTGTTAATGATTCGCTTTCTGAAGCAGCCCTCGAATGCAAAAAAGCATTTTTGGAGGTTGTTGATATGTTTTTAGAGTTGATAGAGGAGGAGATATAATTTTGTATCCGAATTTTCTAAGCGATAAAAATTCAGAACTCTTAGGGCCTATCCCGAAATAAGACGCGCGCAGATTGTGCTGTCAGATTTTCAGCCAGGCGAGGCGATTTTTCGCAGGCGGGCTTGTCGCCCGGCAAGAAAAACCAACGATGTATGGTTGAAAATATGCAAGCTAGATGTGTGCCGATTATTTTGGGATAGGCTCTTATTACCTTTGCTTTGGAGCAGTTGCCTTAAATACTCTTGTTTGCACAAAAAGATCGTGTTTTACCAGTAGGAAGGGAAATTTTGAAAAAATTTTGAATTTTCTCTTGCAAAACCCGGACGGGCATGGTATTATAATCAAGCGTGACTGCACAAGGCGTTTCTTGGAAGCGCCCAGGAAGGTTTCTTCGGAAGCATTCCGGGGGTGGAAGAGAGAACGCCAGATATGCGATGAAGCGGGAGGTTGCGGCCCCCAAAGGGCCGGTTTTTCCGTGGAGTATGTCCGATTTCAAACCGGGCGAAGGAATTTGAAGAGCCGGAACCACCGGGAAGCCCCCGGCAGGCCAAGCGTATGCCCTTCAAAGGATGTTATGGGTTTTTCCCACTCCCGGAATCCGTATGCGGATTTCGGTTTTTTGATGCCCTGGGTAGGAACACCCGGAGCAGTGTAAAAAACATGAGAGACCTTTTCAG
Source organism: Neglectibacter caecimuris (assembly GCF_034335015.1). NCBI lineage: Bacteria > Bacillati > Bacillota > Clostridia > Eubacteriales > Oscillospiraceae > Neglectibacter > Neglectibacter caecimuris. The sequence continues at coordinate 129,627 of NZ_JAWXXK010000009.1, forward strand.
GCAAAGAAAAAACCCAGCCCGCCAACTAATTTCCATAAGGAGGCGACTAACGTGGCAGTCAAGGAAAAAATCAGGATCAGGATCAAGGGGTACGATCATCAGCTGGTGGATCAGTCCGCCGAAAAGATCGTTGCCACCGCAAAGCGCACGGGCGCCAGGGTATCAGGCCCGGTCCCGCTGCCTACCGAGAAGCAGATCATCACCATTCTGCGTGCTGTTCATAAGTATAAGGACAGCCGGGAACAGTTTGAAATGCGCACTCATAAGAGACTGATCGACATTCTCAGGCCTTCCAACAAGACCGTTGAGGCTTTGATGGGTCTGGAGCTCCCTGCCGGCGTAGAAGTAGAGATCAAGCTGTAAGAACTTGTACCAATGCTTCTACCAACCGAGACAGAGGGTCATGTTGGGGAAACCCAACCAATAACCCAGCCGGGCGGCACGGATTTGAACCTGCTGAAAACAGCAGTTCAGGCTTGAGCCGTATGGCTGACAGGAGGAAAAAATATGAAAAAAGGAATCATCGGCAAGAAGATCGGCATGACGCAGATCTTCGATGAGAAGGGGAAAGTGATCCCCGTCACCGTCATCGAGGCCGGCCCCTGCGTGGTAACGCAGAAAAAGACCGCCGAAAACGATGGCTACGAGGCGGTTCAGGTAGGCTTTGGCGACCAGAAGCCCCAGCGCCTCTCCAAGCCCCTGAAGGGCCACTTCGACAAGGGCGGCGTCGCCCCCAAGAAGACCCTGCGGGAGCTGCGGCTGGAGGATATCAGCGAGCTCAATGTGGGCGATCTGATCAAGGCCGACATTTTTGAAGCCGGAGAACACGTGGACGTTACCGGCGTGAGCAAGGGCAAAGGCTACGCGGGCGTGATCAAGCGCTGGAATTTCCACCGCCTGAAGGAGACCCACGGTACCGGCCCTGTAGCCCGTCACGGCGGCTCCAACGGCCCCATTTCCGATCCCTCCCGCGTTTTTAAGGGAGTGAAGATGGCCGGCCATCTGGGCGCTGAGACCGTTACCGTTCAGAACCTGGTCGTGGCCAAGGTGGACGCGGAAAATAATCTGATCGCGGTAAAGGGCGCTGTGCCCGGCCCCAACGGCGGCATCGTGACCATCCGCGACAGTGTGAAAGCATAAGGGAAGGAGGAATCAGAATGCCTACAGTAGCAGTTTTGAACATGCAGGGCAAGGAAGTCGGCAAGCAGGAGCTTTCCGAGGCCGTATTCGGGATCAAGCCCAATGTTTCCGTAATGAACGACATGGTAAAGAATTACCTTGCCAATCAGCGCCAGGGCACTCAGTCCGCTCTGACCCGCGCAGAGGTTTCCGGCGGCGGCAAAAAGCCGTGGCGCCAGAAGGGCACAGGCCGTGCCCGCCAGGGCAGCACCCGGGCTCCTCAGTGGACCCACGGCGGCATCGTGTTCGCGCCGAAGCCCAGAGATTACAGCTATACTTTGAATAAGAAGGTCAAGCGCCTGGCGATGAAGTCCGCCCTTTCTTCCAAGGCTCGGGACAACGAGCTGATCGTGATGGACGCCATTACCACCGACGCCTACAAGACCAAGACCATCGCCGAGATGCTGAAGGCGGTGGGCAGCGAAAGAAAGGCCCTGATCGTTCTCGATACCGTGGACGAAAAGGTGATCGCTTCCGCCCGGAACATTCCCGGTGTAAAGACCGCTCAGGTCAACACCCTGAACGTGTACGATATCCTGAACGCCGATAAATTCATCGTCGTCAAGGATGCGGTGGCTAAAATTGAGGAGGTGTATGCGTAATGACAGCACAGGATATCATTATCCGCCCCGTGATCACGGAAAAGACCATGGACGGAAACTCCCTGAAGAAGTACACCTTTGAAGTGAGTAAGGATTCCACCAAGATCGATATCAAACGCGCGGTGGAAGAGCTGTTCGGCGTAAAGGTCAGCAAGGTGAACACCCTCCATGTGAGAGGCCAGCTGCGCCGCCAGGGCCGCAACCAAGGCTACACCAGAAGCTGGAAAAAGGCCGTTGTCACTCTGACGGAGGACAGCAAGACCATTGAATTCTTTGAATCTATGGTCTAACTTCTGTCGGGCAGATTCGCGGCTTTCAGGCTTATCGGCCGGTCGTTTATCGAAAATACACTTCCCGGCCTGCTGCACCTGAAATCCATCGAATCTGCCCAGGCAGAAGGGCTTGGCAAAAGAACCAAACACAGCATGGAAAGTGCTGGAACCAGCATGAATGGGAGCGCGCCGAGCTCCCGCAAAGCGAAATAGGAGAGTGAAAACCACATGGCAATCAAGAATTACAAGCCGACTACCGCGGCAAGGCGCAACATGTCCGTTACGGACTACCAGAGCCTGTCGAAGAACGGCCCCGAGAAGAGCCTGCTGGCTCCTCTGGACAAGAACGCGGGCCGCAACAGCTACGGCCGCATCACCGTTCGCCATCGCGGCGGCGGAAACCGCAAGAAGTACCGTATTATCGATTTCAAGCGCCAGAAGCACGATGTGGAGGCCACTGTACAAAGCATCGAGTACGATCCCAACCGTTCCGCGTTTATTGCCCTCATTCAGTATGAGGACGGCGAGAAAAAGTATATTCTGGCCGCCAACGGCATGAAGGTGGGAGACAAGGTGGTATCCGGCGAAAGCGCCGATATCAAGCCCGGCAACGCCCTTCCTCTGAAGAGCATTCCCGTAGGTACCTTCATTCACAACGTGGAGCTGTATCCCGGCAAGGGTGCTCAGCTGGCAAGAGCCGCCGGCATCATGGCCCAGCTGATGGCAAAGGAAAACGGCATGGCCCTTCTGAGGCTGCCCTCCGGCGAGCTTCGGAACGTGCCGGAGACCTGCATGGCCTCCATCGGCCAGGTTTCCAATATCGACCATGAGAACGTGAAGATCGGCAAGGCCGGCCGGAAGCGTCACATGGGCTGGAGACCCACGGTTCGCGGCTCTGTAATGAACCCCAACGACCACCCCCACGGCGGCGGCGAGGGCAAGAGCCCTGTTGGCCGTCCCGGTCCTGTTACCCCCTGGGGCAAGCCCGCTCTGGGTTACAAGACCCGCAAGACCCACAACCGCAGCGATAAGTTTATCGTAAGGCGCAGAAACGGCAAGTAAGCGCACGGGAATAGCGGCGAAGCCGCCGCACCACTAAGCGAAAGGACAGTGATCACAAGCTATGAGCAGAAGTCTGAAAAAAGGACCTTTTGTACAGCCCGTGCTGCTGAAAAGGATCCAGGCTATGAACGAAGCCGGTGAGAAGAAGATCGTGAAAACCTGGAGCAGAGCCTCCATGATCTTCCCGGATTTCGTAGGCCACACCATCGCGGTCCATGACGGCCGCAAGCATGTGCCGGTGTATATCACCGAGGACATGGTAGGCCACAAGCTGGGCGAATTCGCCCCTACACGCACCTTCAAGGGTCATGCCGGTGCGAAGACGACCAAGTAAAGAAAGGAGAGCAGATCGATCATGGAAGCGAAAGCAACATTGAACTATACCCGTATCTCTCCCCGCAAGGTCGGAATCGTGCTGGATCTTATCCGGAACAAGCCGGTGGACCTTGCCGCCGCTATTTTGCAGCATACCCCCAAGGCTGCCTGTGAGGATCTTCAAAAGCTTCTCAAGTCTGCTGTGGCAAATGCTGAGAACAATTTCAACATGGACAGAAACAGCCTTTACGTTTCCCAGTGCTATGTAACGCCCGGCCCCATCCTGAAGAGGATCCGGCCCAGCGCCCATGGCAGAGCGTTCCGGGTGTTGAAGAGAACTTCCCACATCACCATTGTGGTGAAGGAAAAAGAGTAAGCGGTAAGGAGGCAAATTATGGGTCAGAAAGTGAATCCCCACGGTCTCCGTGTGGGCGTGATTAAAGACTGGGATTCCCGTTGGTTCGCGAAGGACAATGAGTTCGGCGATACTCTCGTACAGGACTACAACCTCCGCAAAATGCTGAAGAAGCAGCTCTATTCCGCGGGCATTCCGAAAATTGAGATCGAGCGCGACGCCTCTAAGGTGCGCGTGCACATTCATTGCGCGAAGCCGGGCCTTGTCATCGGCAAGGGCGGCACAGAGATCGAAAAACTTCGCCAGCAGTGCGAGAAGATGCTGGGGAAGCCCGTTGTTATCAATATCGTCGAGGTTCGCCAGCCCGATCTGAACGCGCAGCTGGTGGCTGAGAACATCGCTTCCCAGCTGGAGCGCCGTATCGCGTTCCGCCGGGCCATGAAGGGCTGTATCGGCCGCAGCATGCGTCTGGGCGCCAGGGGAATCAAAACCCAGGTTTCCGGCCGCTTGAACGGCGCTGAAATTGCCCGCAGCGAGCAGTACCACGACGGCACCATTCCCCTGCAGACTCTGCGGGCCGATATCGATTACGGCTTCGCCGAGGCGAACACCACCTATGGCCGTATTGGCGTAAAGGTGTGGCTGTACAAGGGCGAGGTGCTCAACGATAACCGCGGCAGCCGGGAAGACCGGAACGAGAACCGCGGCAGGCGGGACGACCGCCGCGACCGCCCGAACAACCGGCGCGGTTCCGGAGAAAAAAGGGAAGGAGGCCGCAGATAAATGTTACTTCCTAAGCGCGTAAAGTACCGCAGAGTACAGAGAGGCCGCATGAAGGGCAAGGCTCTTCGCGGCAACAAGATCACCTATGGCGATTACGGCCTTCAGGCCCTGGAGCCCGCCTGGATCACCAGTAACCAAATCGAGGCCGCCCGTGTGGCCATGACCCGTTACTGCAAGCGTTTCGGTAAGGTCTGGATCAAGATCTTCCCCGACAAGCCCGTGACCCAGAAGCCCGCTGAAACCCGCATGGGTTCCGGTAAGGGCTCCCCGGAGTACTGGGTAGCCGTGGTAAAGCCCGGCCGCGTCATGTTTGAGCTGGGCGGGGTGCCGGAGGCAACAGCGAAGGAGGCCCTTCGTCTGGCTGCCAACAAGCTTCCCATCAAGTGCAAAGTTATAACGAAAGAAACGGAGGCGTAAGTCATGAAAGCTTCAGAAATCAGAGAATTGACAGCTGAAGAGCTGAACAGCAAGCTCAGGGACCTCAAGGCGGAGCTTTTTAACCTTCGTTTCCAGCTCGCTATCAATCAGCTCGACAACCCCATGCGTATCTCAGCTGTGAAAAAGGATATCGCCCGTGTAAAAACGGTGATCCGCGAGAACGAGCTGAGCGCTGAGAACGCCTAAGGGAAGGGAGGATTTGACGTGAGCGAAGAGAGAAACATGAGAAAAACAGCTGTCGGTCATGTAGTCAGCAACAAGATGGATAAGACCGTAGTGGTCGCCATTCAGGACAGCGTAAAGCATCCGCTGTACGGAAAGGTCATCAAGCGCACCGTAAAGCGCAAGGCCCACGATGAGAACAACGAGTGCAATGTGGGAGATCGCGTGCGCATCATGGAGACCCGTCCTCTGTCCAAGGATAAGAGATGGCGCCTGGTCGAGATCATCGAGAAAGCCAAGTAATTTGGCCTGTCATTCAGTTTAAGGCCAAGAAAGGCTTAGAGCAAAGGAGGAACGCACTGTGATTCAACAGCAGACTTACCTCAAAGTTGCCGACAACACCGGCGCGAAGGAGCTTATGTGCATTCGCGTTCTGGGAGGTACCGGCAGGAGGTATGCCAATATCGGCGACGTGGTGGTAGCTTCTGTCAAGAAGGCTGCGCCCGGCGGCGTGGTAAAGAAGGGCGACGTTGTGAAGGCGGTCATCGTAAGAACCTCTTCCGGCGTGCGCAGAGACGACGGCACCTACATTCGTTTTGACGAGAACGCCGCCGTGATCATCCGTGACGACAAGAACCCCAGGGGCACCCGTATTTTTGGGCCCGTGGCCCGCGAGCTCAGAGACAAGGAGTATCTGAAGATCCTGTCTCTCGCTCCCGAAGTGCTTTGATGGAGGTGGACGTCAATGAATAACAAGATGCATGTAAAAACCGGCGATACCGTTGTGATCCTCAGCGGTAAGGACCGCGGCAAGAAGGGGAAGATCATGCAGGTCAGCCCCAAGGAAGGCAAGGTCATCATCGAGAACGCCAACTTCGTGCAGAAGCATGTAAAGCCCCGTAAAATGGGAGAGCCCGGCGGTATCATCAAAGCTGAATCCGCCATTTATGCCTGCAAAGTGCAGGTGGTTTGTCCCCGCTGCGGAAAGCCCACCCGTGTCGGCCATAAGGTTTTGCAGGACGGCACGAAAGAGCGCATTTGCAAGAAATGCGGCGAATCGCTGTAAGGGAGGGAAAAACGAAGATGGCAAGAATGAAAGAGTTCTACAAAGAAGAAGTAGCCCCCGCCCTGATGAAGAAGTTCAGCTACAAGAGCGTTATGGAGATCCCGAAGCTGGACAAGATCGTCATCAATGTAGGCGCCGGCGAAGCCAAGGACAACGCCAAGGTGATCGACGCCATCAGCGGCGACCTGGCTGCCATTACCGGCCAGAAGCCCCTGGTGTGTAAGGCAAAGAAATCCGTGGCGAACTTTAAGCTGCGTGAGGGAATGCCCATTGGCGTGAAGGTCACGCTCAGAGGCGAGCGGATGTATGAATTCCTCGACAGACTGTTCAACGTGGCGCTGCCCCGTGTCCGCGACTTCCGCGGCATTAATCCCAATTCCTTTGACGGCAGAGGGAACTACAACATGGGCATTCGCGAGCAGCTGATCTTCCCCGAAATCGATTACGATAAGGTCGATAAGGTACGGGGCATGGATATCTGCTTCGTCACTACCGCAAAAACCGACGAAGAGGCCCGGGAGTTCCTTTCTCTGATGGGCGCTCCGTTTATGAGGTAAAGGAGGGATTTCACTGTGGCCAAAACATCTATGAAAATCAAGCAGCAGAGAGCCCAGAAGTATTCCACCAGAGAATACAACCGCTGCAAGATCTGCGGCAGGCCGCATGCCTACCTTCGGAAGTTCGGCATCTGCCGTATCTGCTTCCGCGAGCTCGCTTACAAGGGAGAGATCCCCGGCGTGAAGAAGGCCAGCTGGTAAAAAGCTGCTTCGCAGCTTTCTTATGGAGTTGCAAAAAGCCGCTACGCGGCTTTCTTATGGAGTTGCTACGCAACTCTGCAACTCTGCTAACTCTGCTAACTTTGCCAAGTTGGGTAACTCTGCCAGAAGAAGCAGACTTCTTAAGATTACAACAAGCTTCAAAAAGCGGCTTTCTTTTTGGGAAGGCGCTTTCCAAAAAAACATGATACTGATTACCAGAAGGAGGTTATTAAGTCATGCAGATTACTGATCCTATTGCCGATTTGCTGACCCGCGTCCGCAACGCGCAGTCCGCGAAGCACGATACCGTTGAGGTGCCCGCTTCCAACATGAAGAAGGCCATCTGCCAGATCCTGGTTGACGAGGGCTATGTAAAGCACTTCACTGTCGCGGAGGACGGAAAGCAGGGCGTTATCACGATCACCTTGAAGTACGCCGAGGGCAAGGTTCCGGTCATTAAGGGCCTTAAGAGAGTTTCCAAGCCCGGCCTGCGGATTTATTCCAGCGCGCAGGAGCTGCCCCGCGTGATGAAAGGCCTGGGTGTGGCCATCATCTCCACCTCCAAGGGCATTATGACAGACAAGGCGGCAAGAAAAGAAAACGTCGGCGGCGAAGTGCTGGCGTTCATTTGGTAAAAGAAGGGGGTGCGACGGAATGTCGAGAATTGGAAGAAAACCCATAAATATTCCCGCTGGCGTTGAAGTAAAGATCAACGGCAGTGAAGTGACGGTCAAGGGCCCCAAGGGTACTCTGACCCAGACGTTTCATCCGAAGATGACCGTAGCGGTGGAGGGCAGCGAGATTTTGGTGACCCGTCCTGACGATGAGAAGGAATCCCGGTCTCTCCACGGCCTGACCCGGACGCTGATCCACAATATGGTGGTGGGCGTTACCGAGGGCTTCCAGAAAACTCTGGACGTGCAGGGCGTTGGCTACCGTGTGCAGAAGCAGGGGAAGGACCTTGTGATGAACCTGGGCTTTTCCCATCAGGTGACCATGTCTGACACCGAGGATATCAAGATCGAGGCTCCGAATCCCAACACGATCGTGATCTCCGGCATTGATAAGCAGAAGGTCGGCCAGTTTGCGGCGGAAGTCCGCGAGAAGCGGCCCCCGGAGCCTTACAAGGGCAAGGGTATCCGCTATGCCGGCGAGTATGTGCGCCATAAGGAAGGCAAAGCCGGTAAGGGCGCGAAAGGATAAGATTGAAGGAGTTGAGAAGAAATGGTCAATAAACCGGATACGAATAAAGCACGCCTTCGCCGCCATAAGAGAGTGCGCGGCAAGATCTCAGGCACGGCAGCCTGCCCCCGCCTGAATGTGTTCCGCTCCTCCGCCAATATCTATGCCCAGATCATCGACGACACAACGGGCAATACCCTCTGTGCCGCGTCTACTCTGGACAAGAGCTTCAGCGGAAACGGCGGCAACAAGGAAGCTGCCCGTGAGGTTGGCAAGCTGATTGCCAAGCGGGCGGCGGAAAAGGGAATCACCGACGTGGTCTTTGACCGCGGAGGCTATATCTTCCACGGCCGCGTCAAAGAGCTGGCCGAAGGCGCCCGTGAGGGCGGCCTCAACTTCTAAAAAGGAGGAATCAAGTTGGCTAGTAATATAGACGCTTCCACAATGGAGATGCAGGAGCGCGTGGTTTCCATCAACCGTGTTTCCAAAACCGTAAAAGGCGGCCGCATCATGAAGTTTTCCGCTCTGGTGGTCGTAGGCGACGGCAACGGTACTGTGGGCTTTGGCATTGGCAAGGCCTCTGAAGTGCCGGACGCGATCCGCAAGGGCATTGAAGACGCTAAGAAGAACCTGACCACCATTTCTCTGCGGGGCTCTACGATCCCCCATGAGATCATCGGTGAGTTCGGCGCGGGCAAGGTCATTCTGAAGCCTGCCGCTCCCGGTACCGGCGTTATCGCCGGCGGCCCGGTCCGTGCGGTGGTAGAGAGCGCCGGGATCAAGGATATCCGCGCGAAGGCCCTGCGTTCCAAGAACCCCTGCAACGTTGTGCGCGCTACCATGATGGGTCTCACCCAGCTGCGTACCGCTGAGGAAGTCGCGGCGATCCGCGGCAAGACCGCGAAAGAAATTCTGTAAGGGAGGGCGCGACTGTGACAATCACTTTGAAGAAAAGCCTGATCGGCTGCAAAAAGGACCAAATCGCCACCGCTCTTTCCCTGGGGCTCAAAAAGGTCGGCGATAAGACCGAGCAGCCCGATAATGCCCCTACACAGGGTAAGATCAAGAAGATCAGCCATCTGATCGAGGTAAGCAAATAAGCTCAAGGAGGTGCATGAGAATGAAGCTCAATCAGCTGACAGCTGCGCCCGGCTCTACGCAGGAGCGCAAGCGCATCGGCAGAGGCCACGGCTCCGGTAACGGAAAAACCGCCGGTAAGGGCCATAAGGGCCAGAAGGCCAGAGCGGGCCACGGAATGAGACCCGGCTTTGAAGGCGGTCAGATGCCTTTGCAGAGAAGAATCCCCAAGCGCGGGTTCAACAATATCTTTGCGAAAGAAATTATTTCCGTCAACGTGGGAACGCTGAACAGGTTTGAGGACGGAGCGGCAGTGGATATTGCCGCGCTGAAGGAAGCCGGCATCGTGAAAAAGAGCTGCGACGGCGTAAAGATCCTGAGTAACGGCAGACTGGTGAAGAAGCTGACCGTAAAGGCTACCGCTTTTTCCGAGGCCGCGAAAGCAAAGATCGAGGCTGCGGGCGGAAAGGCCGAGGTGATCTGAGTTGTTTAATACCATCAAAAACGCATGGCGGATCCCGGACCTTCGCAAGAAGATCCTGTACACGCTGCTGATCATCATCGTATTCCGCTTCGGCTCTGTGATCCCCGTGCCCTTCCTCAATGCTTCCAGCCTGGCAAACCTGATGAAGGAAGCCGAGCAGGGAACAGGAAACACGGCTCTGGGCTATATCAATATGCTGACAGGCGGCGCGTTCTCTTACGCTTCCCTGTTTGCCATGGGTATTACCCCCTATATCAACAGCTCCATTATTATGCAGCTGCTGCAGGTGGCCATTCCTCCGCTGGAAAGGCTCGCCAAGGAAGGGGAAGCGGGACGGAAAAAGATCGCTACCATTACCCGGTATGTCACCGTGCTGCTGGGCCTGATCCAGGGTACCGCCTACTATGTGTATCTTCGGAATTCTGCCATTGTCAAGTACACGGACGGCTTTATCGGAGTATTCGTAGCCATTACCATTATCCTGACCTTCACCGCCGGTACGGCGCTGATCATGTGGATGGGCGAGCAGATCAATGAAAAGGGTATCGGCAACGGTATTTCCATCATTCTGTTGGCAGGCATTATCGCGCGGCTTCCCTCTATGGTGGGAACGGCCATGCAGTATGCCTCGCTGGGTACGCTGTATATCGCTCTGGTGATCCTGTTTGTCGTGATGTTCCTGGCTGTGATCTGGGTCATCGTCTTTATGAACGAGGCGGAGCGCCGCATTCCGGTGCAGTACGCCAAAAAGGTGGTAGGCCGCAAGATGTACGGCGGACAAAGCACATTTCTGCCTGTCAAGGTAGCGATGAGCGGTGTTATGCCCGTGATCTTTGCTAACTCCATTTTGTTTATCCCCCAGTTCATTCACTTCTTTGTAAAGCCTGCGGAAGGAACCTTCTGGGCCGGCTTCTTCAACGCTTTCGAGCAGACCGGGTGGATCTATATCGTGCTGTATTTCCTGATGATCATTGTGTTTGCGTATTTCTATATGACAGTGCAGTATAATCCCCTGGAGATGGCCAATAATCTCCGTCAGAGCAACGGTACGATCCCGGGTATCCGTCCCGGTAAGCCCACGGCGGATTTCATTGCCAAGATCCTTTCCAAGGTAACGCTGATCGGCGCGTTGTTCCTGGCGTTTGTGGCTCTGGTGCCCATTATCTACACCAAGGTGACTGGTATGAACGGCCTGTCTTTGGGCGGTACGTCCATTATCATTATCGTCGGTGTGGCGCTGGAAACTGTCAAGCAGATGGAGTCCCAGATGATGATGCGTCATTACAAGGGCTTCCTTGACTGAGAAGGAGTAACGAGATGAAACTGATTCTTTTAGGGGCTCCGGGCGCCGGAAAAGGCACCCAGGCGGAAATTATCTGCCAAAAGAAAAATATTCCCACGATCTCCACGGGGAACATTCTCCGTGAAGCGCTGAAGAACGGCACGGAAATGGGTCTGAAGGCCAAGTCGTATATGGAGAGCGGTCAGCTGGTGCCCGATGAGATCCTCATCGGCATCATCAAGGACCGGATCAAAGAGGATGACTGCAAAAACGGCTTCATCCTGGACGGCTTCCCCAGAACCATTCCCCAGGCCGAGGCTCTGGACGCCATGGGGGCGGGTATCGACGCGGTGCTGGATATTGAAGTAGCCGATGAAGATATCGTAACCCGAATGTCCGGACGCCGTGTCTGCGAAAAGTGCGGCTCCTCCTACCATGTGCTGTATAAGCAGCCCAAGGAGGAGGGAAAATGCGACGCCTGCGGCGGCACCCTCATTCAGCGCAAGGATGACCACCCCGATACGGTGAAAGAGCGTCTGGAGGTGTATCACAGCCAGACGGAACCTCTCAAGGAGTTTTACAGCAAGCAGGGCAAGCTGCTTGTGGTCCACGGTCAGGAAAAGGTGGAGGATACCACCCGCTTGACTCTGGAAGCTCTGGAGGATCTCACATGATCGTGCTGAAAACCAGCCGGGAGCTTTCCGTCATGCGGAAGGCCGGGCAGATTTCACAAAAAGCACTGAGGCTGGCGGGAGAGGCGGTGGAACCCGGCGTCTCCACCTGGGAGATCGATAAGATCGCCCGGGAGTATATCGAGAAGATGGGGGCCACGCCCAGCTTTCTGAATTATGATGGATTCCCTGCCAGCACATGTATCTCTGTAAACGACGTGGTGATCCACGGCATACCCTCCAAAAGCCAGATCCTGAAAAAAGGCGATATCGTCGGGATCGATGTGGGCGCTCACTATGAAGGCTTCCACGGCGACAACGCCTGGACCTTTCCCTGCGGCGAGATCAGCGGGGAAGCGCAGGCGCTTTTGGACGCGACCGAGAAGGGCTTGTTCTTAGGGATAGAGCAGGCCCGTCCCGGAAATCGCTTGGGCGATATCGGCCACGCGATTCAGGAGTATGTCGAGGCTCGCAATTACTCGGTGGTACGAGAATTTGTCGGCCACGGAGTAGGTGCGAACATGCACGAAGATCCCAGCGTACCCAATTACGGCACCCCCGGCAGGGGCGTGCGTCTGTTGCCGGGCATGGTAATAGCCATTGAGCCCATGATCAACGCGGGTGGCTGCGCAGTGAGAATACTGCCTGACGGATGGACCACCGTAACAAAGGACGGAAGCCTTTCCGCTCACTTTGAACACACGGTAGCCATCACCCCTGACGGGCCGGTTATTTTGACACGGCTTGAGTAAGGAGGCCGCTATGGAAGTAAAGCGCGGCCAGGTGGTAAGATCCCTTGCAGGCCATGATAAAGGCGGTTTTTTGACAGTGCTAGAGGTTTCTCCTCCCTTCGCGCTGGTGTGCGATGGAAAGAGAAGACCGTTGGAACGGCCCAAACGAAAAAAGCTGTTCCATTTGGCCCCCACGGCCACGGTGCTGCCGGAGGAAGCCTTGCGGACCGATCGGCAGATACGTACCGCGCTCCGTCCTTTTCAGGACAGCGTGCGGAAGCAATCCGGAAAGTAGCGGAGAACCCGGTATTTTCCTCGAAAGGTATGGTGATTGAGAGTGTCAAAACAGGACGTAATTGAAGTGCAGGGCGTTGTGAAGGAAGCCCTGCCCAACGCAACCTTCCAGGTCGAATTGCAAAACGGCCATATGGTGCTGGCTCACATTTCCGGCAAGCTGCGGATGAACTTTATCCGGATCCTGCCCGGCGATAAGGTCACAATGGAGATGTCTCCCTATGACCTGACCAAGGGCCGGATCACCTGGCGCTCCAAGTAAGCGGAAGGGCTTGCGGGGAACGCGCAAATCAGAATGACGGCGCCGGCGTTGAAGGCCGGAGTGAGAAAGCAAAAGAACATCGCTGAACCGAGGCATCGGGGAGTAAGCTATGAGGCTGCACGAACTGAGGCCGGAGTGAGAAAGCGAAAGAACATCGCTGAACCGAGGCATCGGGGAGTAAACCAATTGGTTTTGCAAACTGAGGCCGGAGTGAGAAAGCGAAAGAACATCGCTAAGCCGAGGCATCGGGGAGTAAACCGATTGGTTTTGCAAACTGAGGCCGGAGTGAGAAAGCGAAAGAACATCGCTGAGCCGAGGCATCGGGGAGTAAACCAATTGGTTTTGCAAACTGAGGCCGGAGTGAGAAAGCGAAAGAACATCGCTAAGCCGAGGCATCGGGGAGTAAACCAATTGGTTTTGCAAACTGAGGCCGGAGTAAAAAAAGGAGGTACACACGATGAAAGTCAGACCTTCTGTTAAGAAGATGTGCGAGAAGTGCAAGGTTATCAAGCGCAAGGGCAAGGTCATGGTAATCTGTGACAATCCCAAGCATAAGCAGCGCCAGGGCTAAGCCCGGCGATCAAGCATTGGAGGTATCAGAATGGCTCGTATTTCAGGCATTGACTTGCCCAGAGACAAGCGGATCGAAATTGCGCTGACCCATATTTATGGCATCGGCCGCAAGACCGCCAGCAATATCTGCGCCGCTACCGGCGTGAATCCCGATATCCGGGTCCGTGACCTTTCCGAAGACGATACGGCGAAGCTGAGAGACTATATCGATAAGAACTGCCACGTGGAAGGCGACCTGCGCCGCGACCTGGCGTTCGATATCAAGCGCCTCATTGAGATCGGCTGTTACCGCGGCGTCCGTCACCGCAAGGGCCTTCCGGTAAGAGGCCAGCGCACGAAGACCAACGCCAGAACCCGCAAAGGTCCCAGAAAGACCATGGCGAACAAGAAAAAGTAAGGAGGGATTGATTCCATGGCAGCACAGAAGGGCACAAAGGGTACAGTACGCCGCCGCCGTGAGCGCAAGAACATTGAACGCGGCGCTGCCCATATCCAGTCCACATTTAACAATACCATTGTCACCATTACCGATACGCAGGGCAATGCGATCTCCTGGGCCAGCTCCGGTGAGCTGGGCTTCAGAGGCTCCAGGAAATCCACTCCCTTTGCCGCGCAGACCGCGGCTGAAACCGCCGCCCGCCTGGCTATGGAGCATGGCATGAAGTCCGTTGAGGTCTATGTAAAGGGCCCCGGCGCCGGCCGTGAAGCCGCTATCCGCGCTTTGCAGGCCGCCGGCCTGGACGTAAGCATGATCAAGGATGTAACGCCCATTCCCCATAACGGATGCCGTCCTCCCAAGAGAAGACGCGTGTAAAATACCGAATCAGGAGGTACTAGAAATGGCAAGATATACAGAAGCTGTGTGCAAGCTGTGCCGCAGGGAGGGCCAGAAGCTGTTCCTGAAGGGCGAGCGCTGCTACACAGATAAGTGCGCGATCACCCGCAGAGCATATGCCCCCGGCCAGCACGGACAGGGCCGTAAAAAGACTTCCGAATACGGTATGCAGCTGCGCGCCAAGCAGATGACCCGCCGTTTTTACGGTGTTTTGGAAAATCAGTTCCGCCACTACTATGAGATGGGTACCAAAATGCCCGGCAAGGCCGGCGACAACCTGCTGATCCTGCTGGAATCCCGGCTGGACAACGTGGTGTATCGCTGCGGCTGGGCCAGCTCCCGCGCGGAGGCCCGCCAGCTGGTGGTACATGGCCATTTCACCGTAAACGGCAAGAAGGTGGATATTCCCTCTTACCTGGTGAAGCCCGGTGAGCTGGTAGCTATCAAGGACGGCAGCCGCCAGAGCGATAAGTTCAAGGCTGTGATCGAGAGCAATTCTTCCCGTCCCGTTCCCAAGTGGCTGGATGTGGATGCCGCCAATGCACAGGCGAAGATCGCCGCAATGCCTGCCCGCGAGGACATTGATCTGGAAGTAGACGAGACCCTGATCGTCGAGTTGTACTCCAAGTAATGCCCTGCCGCTTTATGAGGCGGGAAAGACAGTTCGGCAAACTTTGCGCAAGTGTAAATTGCATTAGATATGCAAGGGAGGATCGCGGATGATTGAGATAGAAAGACCCAAAATTACAATAGAGGAAATTTCCGATAACGGCACCTATGGCAAGTTCGTGGTGGAGCCTCTGGAAAGAGGCTTCGGCACTACCTTGGGAAACAGCCTTCGCAGGGTTCTGCTTTCCAGCCTGCCGGGCGTGGCTGTCAAATCTGTAAAGATCGACGGCGTGCTGCACGAATTTTCCACCATCCCAGGCGTAAAGGAAGACGTGACCGAGATCGTTCTCAACATCAAGGGCCTTGTGGCGAAGCTGCACTGCGACGAGGCAAAAACCGTTGAGATCTCCGCGGAGGGCCCCTGTGAGGTCACTGCAGCGGCGATCAAGGGAGACAGCGAGGTGGAGGTCCTTAATCCGGAGCTGCACATCGCCACCCTGGGCGACGGGGCAAAGCTCTATATGGAGCTGACCCTGGATAAGGGAAGGGGTTACATCTCGAACGAGCGCAATAAACAAAGCATGCCGGAAGGCGTGATCGGCGAAATTGCGGTCGATTCTATTTACACACCTGTGCTCAAGGTAAATTTCAACGTCGAAAGCACCCGCGTGGGCCAGAGCATCGATTACGACAAGCTGACGCTGGATGTGTGGACCAACGGGGTGATCACCGCGCAGGAAGCCGTATCCCTTGCGGCGAAGGTTCTTACCGACCACCTGAATCTCTTTGTGGATCTGTCCGATAAGGGCAAGAGCACCGAGATCATGGTGGAAAAGGACGAGGGCGGCAAGGAAAAGGCGCTGGAAATGACCATCGAGGAGCTGGATCTGTCCGTCCGTTCCTTCAACTGCCTGAAGAGGGCGGGAATCAACACGGTGGAGGACCTGATCAACAAGTCCGAAGAGGACATGATGAAGGTCCGCAACCTGGGCCGCAAATCGCTGGAGGAAGTTGTGTGGAAGCTGGCTTCCCTGGGCTTCAGTCTGCGTAAGGACGACGAATAAACCTACTTTATACGGATAGGAGTGAATACCATGCCGGGAACCAGAAAGCTGGGAAGAGACACCGCCCATAGAACCGCCATGCTTCGTGGGCTGGTAACCTTCTTCTTTGAAAACGGCAAGATCGAAACGACCGTGACCCGCGCCAAAGAGGTGCGTTCCATGGCCGAAAAGATGATCACCATCGCCAAGGAGGAAAATCTCCAGAACAAGCGCCTGGTGATGAGCTTTATCACCAAGGAAAGCGTGACCAATAAGCTGTTTACGGAGATCGCCCCCAAGTACGCTGACCGCAACGGCGGCTACACCCGCATTACCAAGCTTGGCCCGAGGCGCGGCGACGCCGCCGAAATGGCGATCTTGGAGCTGCTGTAAGAAAAAGCGAAAACGACTCTTTTGGTAAATAAGTCAGAAGAAAGCGGCCCTGCCGAAAACAACTGTTTTCAGCAGGGCCGCTTTCTGGGTAGGGCGTAGAATGAAGAATGATCATGACAGGAGGAAAGTGAGTAGCTTGCCGATAAATTGTAGTTTAGCGCACAACCCTTGGTTTTCTCGCCTGTCGGCTCGGTTGCTGTGCCCCGGTGGGGCACGCCCAGCAACGGTCTCACCTGTCGGTTCGGTCGGTGCAGAACAAGCGCCACCGGGACGCGCTCACTCTGACGGTGGTTCCAGAAGGTTGCAAAGCAACCTTCTTCCCCTGTTCAGGGAAGGCAAGGGGTTAGTGCTACTTGTTAGCTCTCCAAATTGTAGTTCAGCAGCGCTCTTAGGCTCCACTTGCGCGAGTAAGGGGAGCTGTCACGGCTCTGCCGTGACGGAGGGGATAAAACTGGCGGTTTTATGTCACTTTCTGCGTGTGACTATCCCTTCCACCGCCGTTCGGCGGTCCCCGCAGACTGCAAAGCGGTCTGCTTCCCCTCTATAAATAAGGGGAGGCGAGAGGTTAGTGCTATTTGTTAGCTCCACAAATTATTGTTCAGCAGTGCTCTTAGGCTCCACTTGCGCGAGTAAGGGGAGCTGTCAGCCGATAGGCTGACTGAGGGGATTAAAACTAGTGGTTTTATGCCACTTTCTACGTGTGACTATCCCTTCTACCGTTCTCGCCTGTCGGCTCGGTTGCTGTGCCCCGGTGGGGCACGCCCAGCAACGACCGAAGCGACAGCTGAGAACAGTTCGCACCAGCGTCCCACTGGGACGCGCTCACCGTTCGGCGGTCCCCGCAGACTGCAAAGCGGTCTGCTTCCCCTCTATAAATAAGGGGAGGCGAGAGGTTAGTGCTATTTGTTAGCTCCACAAATTATTGTTCAGCAGCGCTCTTAGGCTCCACTTACGCGAGTAAGGGGAAGCTGTCACGGCTGCGCCGTGACTGAGGGGATTAAAACTGGCGGTTTTATGCCACTTTCTGCGTGTGACTATCCCTTCCACCGTTCTCGCCTGTCGGCTCGGTCGGTTCGCACCAGCGTCCCACCGGGACGCGCTCACCGTTCGGCGGTTCCCGCAGACTGCAAAGCAGTCTGTTTCCCCTCTGCGGAGCAAGGGAAGGCAAGGGGTTAGTGCTATTCGGCAGCTCGCTGAATTTCAACCTATCATCTTGCTAACGGTCGGGTCAGAAACTGCTCTCCCGTACCAAGCAGCCTCACGAGTGCCCGCGGCGGCTCGCCGCTGCTTTTTTCTGGCTTTCGTACAGCCTTCGGAACGGGCCGTTTTTGTTTAGGAGCTCTTGGAAGGAGCCTTCCTCTACCACTTTTCCGCTTTCCATCACGAGAATGCGGTCCGCGTTTTCGATGGTGGAGAGCCTGTGGGCCACGGTGATGGTGGTTCTGGCGCCGGAAAGGCGGTCCAGGCATTGCTGCACTTCCTTTTCCGCCGCGGAGTCCAGGGAGGCGGTGGCTTCGTCCAGCAGCAGGATCGGGGCGTTTTTCAGAATGGCCCTGGCGATGGCCACACGCTGCTTCTGGCCGCCGGAAAGTCCGCTTCCCTGTTCGCCCACCTGAGTGCGGTAGCCTTCCGGCAGGTTGATGATAAAGTCATGGATATCCGCCAGGCGAGCGGCGTTTTCCACCTCTTCCCGGCTGGCTTCGGGAGCTCCGAGCCGAATATTTTCCTCGATAGTCCCGTCAAACAGGGTGCATTCCTGAGGCACATAGGCGAAAAGGCCCCGCAGGCGGGAAAGGGAAAGTCCTGTTTTTCCGAAATAGCGGAGTTCCCCCTCTGTGGGCTGATAAAAGCCCTCCAGCAGCTTGATCACTGTAGATTTTCCTCCGCCGGAGCCGCCTACGATGGCCAGGCGCTCTCCCCGCCGCAGGGTAAAGGAAAGGCCGTCGATGACCTTGTTTACTCCGTCATAGGAAAAGCTGACCCCGTGAAGCTCCAGGGCGTTTTCCCGGGACAGCTCCACCTCCGTTTCCCCGCTTTCCAGATCCTCCAGGGGCTTTTCCAGCAGCTCCTTCACCCGTTCCATGGCCACCAGGTTGGGTTGGGCAAGAAGCAGGAAGGTGCTGAGCCGGTAAATGGAATCCGCCATCATGCCCATGAGGGTGGCGTTGAACACCGCGTTTCCCAGGGTGGTGTTTTTTCCGGCCAGAAGCACCCCCAGGATAAACCCAACGGCCTGGGCGGACTGGGCGAAGAAATCCACCACCCCGTAAGTAATGCCGATGATATTTTGGTATTTGATCCGCTTTTCCTTGATCACGGCGCAGATCCTCCGGTAGCGCTCCGCCAGCACCTTCTGCATGACGAACACCCGGATCACCGGGATCGACCGAAGGGCCTCGATCAAAAAGGAAGCGGAGCCCGCGATCTCCTCCTTGGCGTCCCGATCCATGCGCTTCGCCAGCGGATTGAGATACAGGGAAAGGACCAGGTTGATCCCGCCGTATACGATGCCCGCCGCGGCGATCCGCCAGTCGCTCACCAAAAGGAGGATCAGGGTGGCGGTAAAGACCACCACGAAGCGGATCAGGTTCGTCATGCCGAAGGAACGGAAGGTTCCGGCGCTTCGGCTGGCATCGTTTGTCAGCCGGGTGATATAATCTCCGGTTTTATACTCTGTCAGGGTGGAATAGGGCAGCCGGGCAATATGGCGGAACATGGTTTTTCGCATGCGGGCAAGGCCCTCCTCCGCCGAAACGCTTTGCAGATAGCTGCCCAGCACCACCGGGGGCACCAGCAGCAGAAACAGCCCCAGCATCAGAAGCAGCGTCAGCGCCAGATTCCCCTGTTTTGCTCCCGTTACCAGGTCGATCAGGGTCTCGTTCAGGTAGGGCATGGCAAACAGCAGCGCCAGCTCACAGGAGCCCAGCAGAACGCCCAGCAGGTACTTCTTCCGGCTGGGGCCCAAAAAGGAAAAGGCAAAGCGATACAGCCCAAAACCCGATGTTTTTCTCATGCTTCCCCCTCCTCTTCCCGCTTCACAAGCCCCTGCAGCCTGCACATTTCATAATACCTTCCCTTTTTCTGAAGCAGCTCTCCGGGCATGCCCTCCTCAATGACCTCCCGCTGCTCCATACAGTAGATATAATCGGCGTTCTGCACGGTGGAAAGCCGGTGGGCAATGATCACCGCCGCGCGCCCCTCCAAAAGCTTCTCCAGGGAAGCCTGTACCTCCCGCTCGGTTTGCAGGTCCAGGGCGGAGGTGGCTTCGTCCAGCAGCACCAGCTTTGCCTGCTTCACCATGGCCCTGGCAATGCACAGCCGCTGCTTCTGGCCGCCGGAAAGGGTCAGCCCGCCCTCGCCGATGGGGTGATCCATGCCCTCCGGGAAGCTGCTGACAAAGTCCCAGAGACTTACGTCCCGCAGCACCGCCTCACATTCCTCCCGGGTGACGCCCGGCCTGCCGTAGGAAAGGTTTTCAAAAATACTGCCGTCAAACAGCCTGGGCTCCTGGGTGACAATGGCCATGTTTTCCCTGAGAGCGTCCGGCTCCCAGTCCTCCGTTTCCACTCCGAACAGCCGAAGGCTTCCCCGGTCCGGAAAATAGAACCGGCAGATCAGCTTCAGCAGGGTGGATTTTCCACAGCCGCTGGCCCCCACAATGGCGACCCTTTTGTTTTCCGGAATGCGCAGCGTCAGCCCCCGAAGCACCTGTTTCCCGCCGGGTGCGTAGGAAAAATCCAGCTTTTCCGCCGTGCAGGGCTCCTCTGCCGCCGCTTTTTTGACCCCGCCCCGCTGCTCGTCCGGAATATCGATGACCTCATAGTACCGCCGGGCGCTGGCAATGGTATTGCGCACGGTGCGGATCACGTAATCGGACTGGGAAAAGGCCTCGGTGATGTAATTGCTCATGGTGACAAAGGCGATGAACATACCCACGCTGAGCCTGCCGGAGGACACCAGGAAGGAGCCGATAAGAAACAGGCTCATGGTCTGTATCACATTGGCAAGATACCGCACGCCGGTCATTTTCATGGTGATCTTTTCCGAGCGCACCGCCTGGTCGTAGGCCGCGTCCGCCGCTTTTCCGAACCGGTTTTCCATTTCCTGCTCTCCGGAAAAGGCCTTAAGCGTCAGCGCGCCGGAAATGGCGTCCGCCGCGCAGCTCATGGCGGAGCCGGTGTGATCCATAGATTTCTTTGTCTGGGCCTGAATGGGCTTGCTGATGGCGTTTACCAGCCCCAGGGACAGGGGCAGAATGATCAGGTAGGCAAGGGAAAGCTGCCAGGAAATAAAAATGCAGGAGATCAGCCCGAAGATCCCGGAAAAGATCTGCCGGGAAAAATGGCTCAGGTGCCCGGCGGAAAAGGTGCTCAAAAGATCGATATCGTTATTCAGCCGGGCGGCGATATCTCCGGTACGGAATTTTTCCTCCAGCACCGCCGCGTCTCCCCGGGTCACCTTTTCAAAGGCACGGCCCCGCACCTCCAAAAACATGGTTTCCGTAATGCGCCCGATCACGTGGTAGTGAAAGGCGGTACGGGCGCAGTCCAGCAAAATGAACACCGCCATAAAAACGGCGGAAAAAATCATCTCCTCCACCAGGCCCGCCACGCCGAAATCCACCGCCTTGCCCCAGTAGGTGGCGGAAAGCATTTTCAGCACGCCGGAAAGCAGAGAGATTCCCACGATCACCAGCAGCCCCGGCAGATGCTTTTTGTTGTCGATATAAAACCGCAAAAGCGGGTTTCCTTCCATAGTTACCCCTCCTTGTCAAGCAGGGGCAGAGCCTTCACGGCCTTGCCGCCCTCCGTGAGCCAAAGCTGTACCAGCGGGTGCTCCGCATATTTTTTCTTTAGATATTCCCGGTTTTTCTGCCAGCCCGCCCGGAATTCCGGGTCGTTTTGCAGCCTGTCATAGCTTCTCACCTTGGCCGGGTAATGAATAGCCTTGGCGTTTCTCGCCAGCAGAAATTTTGCCCCCCTGCCGTGAAGCGCAATGCCGAAATCGTTGTCCTCACAGCCCCAGGTGTTGTAAAATTCGTCAAAGAAAATGCCGCTTTCCCGCAGAAACCCGGTGGGCACCGAAAAGTGCAGGCTCCAAAGCACGATCCAGGGCGCCTGCCAGCGGTACAGCTCGTCGCCGCACTGGGCATAGTCCCGCTCCCTGCCGTCCCGCATATTCCGGCTTTCCATGATGGCAGCGGCCTCGTTCGGCGTGTTGCTGTCGATGATCTCCCGCATCTCACTCAGGTCGGAGGTCAGGTCGTTGCCGTAAATATAGCCGATCACCACCATCTTTTCCCCCTGCTGCCGGTACAGCCGGTAGTGCTCGGAAAGACAGGTGCTGGTAACGATCACGCCGCTGTCAAGGAAAAGGCACAGCTCGCCTTCCGCCGCCCGGATTCCCATATTCCGCGCCGTGCCGGGGCGAAAGCCCTTGTCCTCCTGCCAAAAATACCGGATCGTGATTCGGCCCTCATACTGCCTTGCCGCCGCCTCCAGCTTCGGGCTTGAGCCATCGTCACAGACCAGCACCTCCACCTGCTCCAGCGGAAAATCGGACCCCAGCACGGATTCCACCGTAAGCGAAAGCTCCCTGGGGTTGTTGTACACAGGAACGATCACAGAAATCTTTTTCACAGTGCCGCCTCCTTAAAAGAGTCTTTTTTGCAGTATAAGGCCTTTTCCTTTCCCTCACAACCCTTTTTGCACGAACGGTTAAAAATCACGCGGTTTTGGCAAAATAAAAAAGCCCCCACAAGGGGACTTTTGAGCGTGGCGAAAAGGATTGTTCCAAGAGGTTCGTACTGAAACGCAAGAGAAAGTTCATTGACAGTTTGAAAAATCTCTGTAAGAGAACCTTTTCTCATATGGCCGGGCAGGACAAACACGCCCGAAAAAGGACTACAGGCAAAGCGCTTTCCGCCGGACCCGCTATTCAATGGTCTGGCCGCCGTTTCGCACAAAGAAGGAATGATATTCCGAATCCGTCAGCTCCGCGATGCGCTTTAAGTCATCCAGATAGAATTTTTCATGTTTCAGCTTGCGATTGAAGTTTTGTGGGCTCGTTCCAAATCTCCTCGCCAATTCCGCCTGAGTAAGATCAGAATAAGCACACAGCACCTTGATTTGCTCTGCTAAAGTCATAAGTTAACCTCATAATAACATTCTACATATCAATAACATTGTAAACTCATTTAGGAATATTGACAAATTGCAGAAATAACACTATAAGAAATTTCATTATCTTTACTATAGATAAATGTGCTATTTAAGACTATAATATTAGCATTAAAATTTATATTATGAAGGAAAACGCAAATGAGGGAATATAATTTTCAGCAGGAGGTCCCCTGGAAAAGAATCCTGTCTATGGTGCATCGGAATCTGGAGCGGGACAAGTGGCTTCTCGAATGGTGGAACTCGCGAGCAGGCAATGCCGACCCTACCAAGGAGAATTCCTACCGCACCGTTCAAAACAATTTAGCCGCATACCAGGCGCTGCGCCGGTTCCTCGGGTTTTCCGAGCCCGTAAAGCTGGAACGGGAAATCGAAGAGCTGCTGTGCCAAATAGAAATGCTGCCAAAAAAGGAGGAAGCATAAAAGCTTTTTGCCCCATGCGAATGTATTGCGATCAAAAGCCTAAGAGCGCTACTGAACTACAATTTGGAGAGCTAACAAGTAGCACTACCTCTTGCCTCCCCTTATTTATAGAGGGGAAACAGACTGCTTTGCAGTCTGCGGGGACCGCCGAACGGTGAGCGCGTCCCGGTGGGGGGAAGGTCTCCAGTGGAGAACTCAGCTGTCGCTTCAGACATTGCTGAACGTGCCCCACTGGGGCACAACAACCGCTCTGACCCGTTCTCGTTTGTCAACTCGGTCGTTGCTGG
>NZ_JAWXXK010000010.1:0-127832 GCF_034335015.1 Neglectibacter caecimuris
TCGCTTCAGACATTGCTGAACGTGCCCCACTGGGGCACAGCAACCGCTCTGACCCGTTCTCGTTTGTCAACTCGGTCGTTGCTGGACGTGTGCCACCGGCACACAGCAACCGAGCCGACGGGCGAGAAAGCCAAGGGTGTGCGCTAAACTATTAAAGAATCATTTCGGAGAAAAAATATGGTAATGACCTTAGAGGCGGATTACGCCGTCAGGATCGTGGAATATTTGACAAAGCACCCGGAGCGCTGCGATGCGAAAACCATTTCAGAGCGGGTAAGCGTTCCCCTTCGGTTTTCCCTGAAGATTTTGCGGGATCTGGTGCGGGAGGGCATGGTTTGTTCCTTTAAGGGAGCAAAGGGCGGCTATACCTTGGCAAAGCCTCCGGCGGAGATCACCCTGCGGGAGGTGGTGGAATCCGTGGAGGGGCCGTTTATGCTCAGCCGCTGTCAAAAGGAGGAATACAGCTGCGGCCGGGCCCACTGCAAGCTGCACAGCATTTACGAGAAGATCTCCGAGGACGTGCGGAAGGAACTGGATTCCTACAATTTTGAAATGATCTGCGGAGAAGAGCGGGAGGCGTAATGATGGCGACCTACACCATGTTTTCTTTGCTTTTCGGCTGGGGAACCGCGCCGCAGACCTGGCTCCTTTTGTCCTTTTTCCTGCTGCTGGGGGCGGTGGTGCAATTTGTCGCGCTGAAGCGCTGCAGGCGCTTTGGGCGGTGGCTGCTTCCGACCCTGCTGCTCCTTTTGTGGTTCGCCCTGGAGCTTCTGACGCCCCAAACCGTAAACTACACGCAGCTCATCGGCCTTGAGGTGCTGGCCTTTATATTAGCCTGCCTTTTGGGAACCATGCTGGGAACAGCGCTGTTCTATCTGGCGGAGACCGTGAAGAACAGGAAAGAAAAGAGCGCGGAGGATCGATGAAACGGAACGATATATGAGAGACCGAAGGGCCTCTCACTGTCATCATTGAGCAGAAAGCAAGGAAAACCTTGCTTTCTCAGTGAAGGATCTCGTCCTTTGCCCTTTTGGGGGATTAAAGGACGAGATTCTTCGTCAAGAAAGCTATAGCTTTCTGCGTTCCTCAGAATGACAGTGGGGAACTGTTCTATAAATTGGAATTTAGCGGTTATCTGCACACCACCCTCCTGTCATTCTGAACGAAGTGAAGAATCTCGTCCTTCTTCCTTTTCCCGGAATAAAGGTCGAGATTCTTCGTCACTATGTTCCTCAGAATGACAGTGGGGAACTGTTCTATAAATTGGAATTTAGCGGTTATCTGCACACCACCCTCCCGTCATTCTGAACGAAGTGAAGAATCTCGTCCTTCTTCCTTTTCCCGGAATAAAGGTCGAGATTCTTCGTCACTATGTTCCTCAGAATGACAGTGGGGAACTGTTCGGTAAATTGGAATTTAGCAGGTAAGTTGCTAGTCGTGAGTAGTTAGTTGTTAGAAAGGGGAAAAGGCTCCCCCTTGTCATTACTGAACAAAAAGCAAAGCAAGCTTTGCTTTCTTTGTGAAGAATCTCGTCCTTTGTCCTTTTGCCCTGGAAGTAAGGACGAGATTCTTCGTAAAGAAGCGAAGCTTCTTTTCCTCAGTAATGACAAAAGAAGAGGGCTTGCTCTTCTCTAACGACTAACGACTAACAACTAACAGCTAACAACTAGTCCGCTAAACTACAATTTATTGCATTATCGTGACCTCCATTGCTAATTGCTCATTCCTTATTCCTCATTATACATAAATATATAGTCATTCTAGGGCGCCGGGGCCGGGTAATCTATTCGTGCCTCTGCCGTCTAAAAGCCGGTGTCTAAAATAAAAGTAAAAGCGCGTTGCGGAAAGAAACTGCAACGCGCCCTTTTTATATCAGCCCGAAAAATAAAAAAGAAGCCCGGGAAAGGGCTTGACAAAAGGAAAATGTTGTTATACAATAATATACTGCATCATAATGGGTTGAAGTATCCCCGTTACCTTTTTATTAGTATAACACAGGTGTGGGAAATAATCAAGACCCAACTGACAAAAAAACAATTTTTTTGTCGAGAATGCTCTTTTTGTGCAAGTTCCAGCAGAGGGCAGCGCCTTTGTCGGATTTGAAAGATCAAATATCTATTAAAAGAAAAGATTGGAGTGGCTGTGCCAATGGTGAATGTGAAACCGGTAAAATTAGGCAAGAATACTCGCATGAGCTTTTCCAAAATCGAGGAAGTTCTGAAAATGCCGAACCTTATCGAGGTTCAAAAGGATTCCTACGGCTGGTTCCTTCACGAGGGCCTCAAGGAGGTTTTCGAGGACGTTTCCGGCATTACGGACTTCAACAACAATCTGGTACTCGATTTTGTGGATTACAAGCTGGACGATAAGCCTAATTACAGCGTATCGGAATGTAAGGAACGAGACGCAACCTACGCCGCCGCTCTTCGGGTGACCGCGCGTCTGCTCAATAAGGAAACAGGGGAGATCAAAGAGTCTGAGGTCTATATGGGAGATTTCCCCCTGATGACCCAAAGCGGCACCTTTGTGATAAACGGCGCGGAACGCGTGATCGTTTCCCAGCTGGTCCGTTCTCCCGGCGTATACTATAAAATGGAATACGACCGTTCCGGCAAGGAGCTTTTCAGCTCCACCATTATCCCCAACCGGGGCGCCTGGCTGGAATATGAGAATGATGTGAACGATGTATTCTATGTCCGCATCGATAAAAACAGGAAAATGCCCATTACCGTGTTCCTGCGCTGCCTGGGGCTCGGTACCGATCAGGAGCTTTTGGGTTTCTTTGGTGACGATGATAGGATGCGCGCCACCATTGAAAAAGATACCTGTAAATCTGTGGAAGAAGCGCTGTTTGAGATCTATCGTAAGCTGCGCCCCAGCGAGCCGCCCACCATTGAAAGTGCGCAGGCCCATATCAACGGCCTGTTCTTCGATCCCCGCCGGTACGACCTGTCCCGGGTGGGCCGGTATAAATATAATAAGAAGCTGAATTTGGAAGGCCGTCTGGTAGGACAAACCCTTTCTCAGCCTGTGGTGAGCCCCGCCACCGGAGAGGTGCTGGCGGAGGCGGGCACTACTGTGAACCGGGAGCTTGCCATTCAGCTGGACGATGCCGGCGTTACCATGGTCACGGTAGAGCTTGACGGCAAAGAGGTCAAGATCATTTCCAACGGCATGGTTGATATTTCCAAATATGTGGATTTTGACGCCAAGGCAGAATGTGAAATCAACGAGCGTGTGAGTTTTCAGGTGCTGCAGGAGATTTTGGAAAGCGCCGGAGACGATCCGGCGGCGCTGAAGGCCGCCGTAAAGGCGCGCCGCAAGGATCTGATCCCCAACTATATCACGGTGGAGGATATTTTCGCGTCTGTCAACTATATGAACTGCCTGGCGGTAGGCCTGGGCGTTACCGATGATATCGACCACTTGGGCAACCGGCGCATTCGTTCGGTAGGCGAGCTGCTGCAGAACCAGTTCCGCATCGGCTTTTCCCGTCTGGAAAGAGTCATTCGGGAGCGCATGACCCTGCAGGCGCAGGATCTGGAAAGCCTTACGCCTCATTCCTTGATCAATATTCGCCCGGTAGTGGCCGCCATCAAGGAGTTTTTCGGCTCCTCTCCGCTGTCTCAGTTCATGGATCAGACAAATCCTCTGTCCGAGTTGACCCACAAGCGCCGCTTGTCCGCTCTGGGTCCCGGCGGCCTGTCCCGTGACAGAGCCAGCTTTGAGGTGCGCGACGTACACTATACCCATTACGGGCGTATGTGCCCCGTGGAGACCCCCGAAGGTCCCAACATCGGTCTGATCTCTTACCTTGCCACCTTCGCCCGGATCAATGAATACGGCTTTATTGAAGCCCCTTTCCGCAAGGTGGATAAAAAGACCGGCGTTGTCACCGATGAAGTGACGTACATGACGGCTGACATGGAAGACGATTTCATTGTGGCCCAGGCCAACGAGCCTTTGGACGAAAAGGGCCGCTTTGCCCGTGCCAAGGTGGTAGGCCGTTATCGAGATGAATTTGTGGAGGTAGAAGCCTCCAAAGCGGATTACATGGATATCACCCCCCGTATGGTGGTTTCCGTTGCCACAGCAATGATCCCCTTCCTGGAGCACGATGATACCAACCGTGCGCTGATGGGCTCTAACCAGCAGCGCCAGGCAGTGCCCCTGCTGAAAACGGAAAGCCCCATCGTGGGTACCGGCATGGAATATAAGGCCGGCGTGGATTCCGGCGTATGCGTTTTGGCCAAGCGGGGCGGTGTGGTAAAGTCCGTCAGTGCCAATCTGGTTCGTGTTACCGCGGATAACGGCGATATCGATGACTATGAGATCATCAAATTTATGCGCTCCAACCAGAGCACCTGCATCAATCAGGTGCCGGTAGTCTCTGTAGGCGAGCGGGTAGAGGAAGGCGATGTGATCGCCGACGGTCCCGGCGTCAAAAACGGCGAGATCGCCCTGGGCCGCAACGCGCTTATCGGCTTCATGACCTGGGAGGGCTACAACTACGAGGACGCCGTACTGCTCAATGAGAAAATGGTGCGGGAGGACGTTTATACCTCCATTCATATTGAGGAGTACGAAATGGAAGCCCGGGATACCAAGCTGGGTCCGGAGGAGATCACCAGAGATATCCCCAATGTGAACGAGGAGCTTTTGAAGGATCTGGACGACAGGGGCATTATCCGCGTAGGAGCGGACGTCCGTGCCGGCGATATTCTGGTAGGTAAGGTCACCCCCAAGGGAGAAACAGAGCTTACCGCGGAAGAGCGGCTGCTTCGCGCCATCTTCGGCGAAAAGGCCAGAGAGGTGAGAGATACCTCTCTCCGCGTGCCTCACGGTGAATCCGGCGTGGTGGTAGATGTGGACGTGTTCACCCGGGAAAACAGCCACGATGAGCTTTCTCCCGGTGTCAATAAGGTGGTGCGCTGCTACATTGCCCAGCGGAGAAAGATCTCCGTAGGCGATAAGATGGCGGGCCGCCACGGAAACAAGGGCGTTGTGTGCCGTATTATGCCGGAGGAGGAAATGCCCTTCCTGCCGGACGGCACTCCGCTGGATATCGTACTGAATCCCCTGGGCGTGCCTTCCCGTATGAATATCGGGCAGGTGCTGGAGGTCCATCTGGGCATGGCCGCCAAATCTCTTGGCTGGAAGATCATGACCCCCGTGTTCGATGGCGCGCAGGAATCCGATATCCGCGAATGCCTGAAAATGGCGGATATGAGCGAGGACGGCAAGTTCTGGCTGCGTGACGGCAGAACCGGCGAATACTTTGATAATCCCATTACCGTGGGTTATATGTATTATCTGAAGCTCCACCATCTGGTAGACGATAAGATCCACGCCAGAAGCACCGGCCCCTATTCTCTGGTAACGCAGCAGCCTTTGGGCGGTAAAGCCCAGTTCGGCGGCCAGCGCTTCGGCGAAATGGAAGTGTGGGCGCTGGAGGCTTACGGCGCCGCTTACACCCTACAGGAGATCCTCACTGTGAAGTCCGATGATGTGGTGGGCCGTGTCAAGACCTATGAGGCCATTGTCAAGGGCCAGAATATTCCTACGCCGGGTATTCCGGAATCCTTTAAGGTGCTCATCAAAGAGCTGCAGTCTCTGGGCCTGGACGTGAAGGTACTGGATCAGAACGATCAGGAGATCGACCTGAAGCAGAACTTTGACGAGGACGATGATATGGGCCTGGGCCGCGGCGGAGCCATGTTTGACGAGGAAAGCGTTGCCGACGATCTGGAGGGTTATTCCGTTGAAGACGCCGAGGATCTGCTGATGGACGGTGTTTTGGGCGATGGCGATGAGGACGAGGACTTCGATGAGGAAGACGCCGAGGACGAGGATTTCCTCATGGACGATGAAGACGATCTGGAATAAAGGGAGGAGACGATTAAGTTATGGAATTTAACACCTTTGAATCGATCAAGATAGGTCTTGCTTCTCCTGACAAAATACGGGAATGGTCTCACGGTGAGGTGAAAAAGCCGGAAACCATCAATTACCGTACCTTAAAGCCGGAGCGGGACGGTCTGTTCTGCGAACGGATCTTTGGGCCTACCAAGGACTGGGAATGCCATTGCGGCAAGTATAAGCGCATTCGCTTTAAGGGCAAGGTGTGCGACCGTTGCGGCGTGGAGGTCACCAGGGCCAAGGTTAGAAGAGAGCGCATGGGCCACATCGAGCTGGCAGCCCCTGTGTCTCACATCTGGTATTTCAAGGGTATTCCTTCCCGCATGGGCCTGATTTTGGATCTTTCTCCCCGGGTGCTGGAAAAGGTTCTGTATTTTGCTCTGTATATTGTTACCGATCCTGGCGATGTGCGGGAGCTTTCCAAAATGCAGACCCTTACCGAAAAGGAATACCGGGATTTGAAGGAAAAGTACGAGGACGATTTCCAGGCGGAAATGGGCGCCGAAGCCATTCAGAAGCTGCTCAGCGAGATCGATGTGGAAAAGGTCGCCCAGGAATTGAAGGACGAGCTGGAAACAGCCTCCGGCCAAAAGCGTGTGCGCATTTTGAAGCGCCTTGAGGTGGTAGAGGCCTTCCGCCTTTCCGGCAACCGCCCGGAGTGGATGGTCTTAAATGCTGTGCCGGTGATTCCCCCGGATATCCGGCCCATGGTACAGCTGGATGGCGGACGTTTTGCCACCAGCGACCTGAACGATCTGTACCGCCGCGTCATCAACCGCAACAACCGCTTAAAGCGCTTGCTGGAGCTGGGCGCGCCGGATATCATTGTCCGCAACGAAAAGAGAATGCTTCAGGAAGCGGTAGACGCTTTGATCGATAACGGCCGCCGCGGCAGGCCGGTCACCGGCCCCAACAACAGGCCGTTGAAGTCCCTTTCCGATATGCTCAAGGGCAAGCAGGGGCGGTTCCGCCAGAACCTGCTGGGCAAGCGCGTGGACTATTCCGGCCGTTCCGTGATCGTGGTTGGGCCGGAGCTGAAAATGTATCAGTGCGGCCTGCCCAAGGAAATGGCACTGGAGCTCTTCAAGCCCTTTGTGATGAAGCGCCTGGTGGAAACCGGGGCTGTTGGCAATATCAAGGCAGCCAGAAAATCCGTAGAGCGGGCAAAGCCCGAGGTTTGGGACGCGCTGGAGGTAGTGATCAAGGATCACCCCGTGCTTTTGAACCGCGCGCCTACCCTGCACCGCCTTGGCATTCAGGCCTTTGAGCCTGTGCTGGTGGAGGGCCGTGCCATGAAGCTGCACCCCCTGGTGTGTACCGCCTACAACGCTGACTTTGATGGTGACCAGATGGCCGTGCACGTACCTCTTTCGGCGGAGGCTCAGGCGGAGGCCAGGTTCCTGATGCTGGCGGCTAACAACCTTTTGAAGCCCTCCGACGGGCGGCCTGTTACCGTGCCCACCCAGGACATGGTGCTGGGCTCCTATTACCTGACGCTGGATAAGGAAGGCGAGCTGGGCGAGGGCAAGGTATTCCGCAATATGGAAGAGGCCCTGATGGCCTATGACGCGAAATATATCAGCCTGCAGGCAAAGATCAAGGTGCGCCGTACGGTGGAATTTAACGGCAAGCCCCTGACAGGCATGGTGGAGACCACCATGGGCCGTATGATCTTCAACCGCTCGATCCCTCAGGATCTGGGCTATGTGGACCGCAGCACGCCGGAAGGCGCCCTGCAGCTTGAGGTGGATTTCCTGGTAGGCAAGAAGCAGCTGGGGCAGATCATTGAGCGCTGTATCAAAATACACGGCACCGAGGAAACCGCCGAGGTGCTGGACGCGGTAAAGGCCCAGGGCTATAAATACTCCACCATCAGCGGCATCACCGTGGCTGTGGCGGACGCCACCACCCCGCCGGAAAAGGCGGAGTTTATCCGGGCCGCCGAGGAAGAGATCGATGAGATCACAGAGGAATACAATCAGGGCCTTCTGGCGGAGTCCGAGCGCTACAACGCCGTGCTGCGTACCTGGGAAAAGTGCACTGACGACGTCACCGCCGCTTTGCAGCGCGATCTGGACCGCTACAACCCCATCTATATGATGGCGGATTCCGGTGCCCGAGGCACCATGAGCCAGATCCGTCAGCTTGCCGGTATGCGCGGCCTGATCGCCAACACCTCCGGTAAGACCATTGAGATCCCCATTCGGGCCAACTACCGCGAGGGCCTGAACATTCTGGAATACTTCATTTCCTCCCGCGGCGCGCGGAAGGGCTTGACCGATACGGCTCTGCGTACCGCTGACTCTGGCTACCTGACCCGCCGCCTGGTGGACGTTTCCCAGGAGGTCATTATCCGCGAGGAGGACTGCGGCACCACCGAAGGCCTTGAGATCTTCGATATCACCGCCGGGCCCGAATCCATTGAGCCGCTGAGCGAGCGTTTGGTAGGCCGGTATCTGGTGGAGGATTTCTGTGATGAAAACGGCAATGTGCTGGTTTCCAAGGATAAAATGATGAACGACGCGGACGCCGCTTTGATCGTAGGTCACGGCGTGGAGCGCATCAAGATCCGCTCTGTGTTGAACTGCCGCGCTAAAAACGGCGTGTGCAAGAAGTGCTATGGCGCTTCTCTGGCAAACGGCCAGCCCGTTCAGGTGGGCGAAGCGGTGGGCATCATCGCCGCCCAGTCCATCGGCGAGCCCGGCACACAGCTTACCATGCGTACTTTCCACACCGGCGGCGTTGCCAGCGCGGAGGATATCACCCAGGGTCTGCCCCGTATTGACGAGCTGTTTGAAGGCCGCAGGCCCAAGCACGTGGCCATCATCAATGAGATCGACGGCAAGGTGACCTTCGAGGAGATCAAGAAAAACCGCCATGTTGTAGTGACCAACGAGGAAGACGGGGATTCCCGCTCTTACCTGATCCCCTTCGGCTCCCGTATTACCGTAAAGGAAGGGGAATATGTCAAGCGCGGCGCAAGGCTGACGGAGGGCTCCGTCAATCCCCATGATGTGCTGGCTATCAGCGGCACGGAGGAGGTTCAGAATTATCTGATCCAGGAAGTGCAGCGAGTCTACCGGATGCAGGGCGTGGATATCAACGATAAGCATATTGAGATCATCGTGCGTCAGATGCTCCGCAAGGTGCGCGTGGAGGATCCGGGAGATACCGATCTTCTGGTAAGCTCCCTGGCAGATAAAAACGAAGTGTTCTTCGCCAATGAAGAGATCCGCCGCCGGATCCAGGCAGGGGAAAGCGAGCTGAGGGAAGCCACCTATACCCCGATCCTGCTGGGTATTACCAAGGCTTCTCTGGCCACCGATTCTTTCTTGTCCGCCGCCTCCTTCCAGGAAACCACCCGCGTGCTGACCGATGCCGCCATCAAGGGCAAGGTAGATACCCTGCTGGGCCTGAAGGAGAACGTGATCCTCGGCAAGCTGGTGCCTGCCGGCACCGGTATGAAGTGCTATAGCGAGGTGGAGATCGAGCCCGATGTAGAGCCTGCCATTCAAGCGGTTCCTGAGGAGCTGGATTTTGAAAATACCCTGCCGGATATTCAGGCAGAAATGCCCACGGAGCTTCCGCTTTGAGAAAAGCGGCGGAAGAATAGCCGTTCGTGATCCTGGGCATTTTGAAAAAACATGCGAAATGCAGGAAAAAACTTGACAAAAAAGCACGCTCAGAGTATAATTACTTTCCGAGCGGCTTAGGGGGTATTCTGCCCTTTTGCAGAAGTATCCCGTTTCAGCCGCGCTTCGGGGAACTCCCCGAAGCGCTTTTCCTGTCTGTTTGGGCCGTTTTCGTATATTGTGATGGGACGGTGGGCAGTTTAATTCTGTACGCCTGAACATAAAATCAGAATCATTTTCAGAAAGGAGGAACACTATGCCTACTTTTAACCAGCTGATCCGCAGCGGACGTTCTGTCGCGGAGAAGAAGAGCAAGTCTCCTGCGCTGCTGAAGGGTTGGAACTCCAAAAAGCGTTCCGCGATTGATCAGGATTCTCCCCAGAAGCGCGGCGTGTGCACCACTGTGGGTACCAAGACCCCCAAGAAGCCGAATTCCGCTTTGCGTAAATTCGCCAGAGTGCGGCTTTCCAACGGCATCGAGGTCAACGCCTATATTCCCGGCGTGAGCCACAACCTGCAGGAGCACAGTGTGGTGATGATCCGCGGCGGCCGTGTACGTGACCTGCCCGGTGTGCGTTATCACATCATTCGCGGCACCCTGGACGCTCAGGGCGTTGCCAAGCGCATGCAGGCCCGTTCCAAGTACGGTGCCAAGCGTCCCAAGGCCGGCGCAAAGTAAGCTTCTTT
The DNA here is from genome assembly GCF_034335015.1 of Neglectibacter caecimuris. Taxonomy (NCBI): domain Bacteria; kingdom Bacillati; phylum Bacillota; class Clostridia; order Eubacteriales; family Oscillospiraceae; genus Neglectibacter; species Neglectibacter caecimuris. The sequence continues at coordinate 10,239 of NZ_JAWXXK010000010.1, forward strand.
TCTTGGGAAGCCATTCGTAAAGTCAAAGAAATTCGTGTGACTGCCCCGGCCTTGCCGGGGAAGGCAGTGTATCGTATAGATTCCTTATGGGATCTCGGTAGTTGCCGATTTTGTCAAACGGGAGTTATTTGCTTTCGAGTACCGATGATATCATTTTATGAAGGAGGGAAGAGTATGCCAAGAAGAGGCAATGTGGCAAAGCGCGATGTTTTGCCCGATCCCATGTACAATTCCAAGCTTGTCACCCGTCTGGTGAACAATATCATGCTGGACGGCAAGAAGGGGGTTGCCCAGAAGATCGTGTACGGTGCGTTCGGCATCGTGCAGGAGAAGACTGGGAAAGAGCCCCTGGAAGTGTTTGAACAGGCCATGGAAAGCATTATGCCCAGCCTGGAGTGTAAGTCCCGCCGTGTAGGCGGCTCCACTTACCAGGTGCCCATGGAGGTTCGGCCTGAGCGCAGGCAGACCCTGGGTCTGCGCTGGCTCACCGCCTATGCGCGGCAGCGTTCCGAGCGCACCATGCAGGAGCGCCTTGCCGGTGAGATCCTCGACGCTGTAAACGGCGCCGGCGGCGCTGTGAAAAAGCGGGAAGATACCCATAAGATGGCCGAGGCCAACCGTGCCTTCGCCCATTACAGATGGTAAAAGAATAAGCGGCACAAATCAATTTGTGCGCTGAAAGGAGGAAATCACCAGTATGGCAAGACAGGTAGCACTGGAACAAACCAGAAATATCGGTATCATGGCTCACATTGATGCCGGTAAGACCACTACTACAGAACGTATTCTGTTCTACACAGGTGTCAACTATAAGATCGGCGAGACCCACGAAGGCGCGGCCACTATGGACTGGATGGCACAGGAACAGGAGCGCGGCATCACCATCACTTCCGCCGCCACCACCTGTTTCTGGCCGGATCATCAGGGCCGGCAGAACCGTATCAATATCATCGATACCCCCGGCCACGTGGACTTTACCGTGGAAGTGCAGCGTTCTCTGCGCGTGCTGGACGGCTCCGTGACTGTTTTCTGCGCCAAAGGCGGCGTAGAGCCCCAGTCTGAAACGGTATGGCGCCAAGCGGACGAATACAAGGTTCCCCGCATGGCCTATGTCAATAAGATGGATATCATGGGCGCCGATTTTTATCGCGTGGTTCAGATGATGAAGGACCGCCTGAAGTGTAACGCTGTCCCGATTCAGCTGCCCATTGGCAGTGAGGATACCTTCAAGGGCATCGTTGACCTGGTGGAAATGAAGGCCTATGTCTATTACGACGACCTGGGCAAGGATATCCGCTGCGAGGAGATCCCGGAGGATCTGAAGGAGAAGGCCGAGCAGTATCACACCGAAATGGTGGAGCATGTCGCCGAGCTGGACGACAACCTGATGGACAAGTACCTCTCCGGTGAGGAACTGACCATCGAAGAGATCAAGGACTGTATCCGCAAGTCCACTATCGCCAATCATATGGTGCCTGTGACCTGCGGCACTTCCTATAAGAACAAGGGTGTTCAGAAGCTTTTGGACGCCATCGTGGACTATATGCCTTCTCCCGTGGACGTTCCCGCCATCAAGGGTGTGAACCCCGATACGGAGGAGGAAGTGGTTCGCAATTCTTCCGATGAAGAGCCCTTCGCGGCTCTGGCTTTTAAGATCGCCACCGATCCCTTTGTGGGTAAGCTGTGCTTCTTCCGCGTCTATTCCGGCCACATAGCCGCCGGCTCCACAGTATATAATTCTGTGAAGGACAACAACGAGCGTCTGGGCCGTATTCTGCAGATGCACGCCAATGACCGGAAGGATATCGACCACGTGTATGCCGGCGATATTGCCGCCGCCGTTGGTTTGAAGAACACTACCACAGGCGATACTCTGTGCGATGAGAAGCATCCGGTCATTCTGGAATCCATGGAATTCCCGGATCCCGTGATCCGTGTGGCCATTGAGCCCAAAACCAAGGCCGGTCAGGAGAAAATGGGCATCGCCCTTTCCAAGCTGGCGGAAGAAGACCCCACCTTTAAGGCATATACCGATGAGGAAACAGGGCAGACCATTATCGCCGGCATGGGCGAGCTGCATCTGGAGATCATTGTGGATCGCCTGCTTCGTGAGTTCAAGGTGGAGGCTAACGTCGGTAAGCCCCAGGTGGCCTATAAGGAGACCATTCGCAAGCTGGCGGATGTGGATACCAAGTATGCCCGTCAGTCCGGCGGTAAGGGCCAGTACGGCCACGTTAAGATCAAGATCGAGCCCAACCCCGAAAAGGGCTACGAGTTCGTCAACGCCGTGGTAGGCGGCTCTGTGCCGAAGGAGTATATCCCCGCGGTGGATCAGGGCGTTCAGGGCGCTATGCTGGCCGGCGTATTGGCCGGATATAATGTTGTGGACGTCAAGGTCACGCTGTACGATGGTTCTTATCACGAGGTGGACTCTTCTGAAATGGCGTTTAAGATCGCCGGCTCCATGGCCTTTAAGGAGGCTATGCGCAAGGCGGACCCCGTTTTGATGGAGCCCATTATGAAGGTCACCGTCATTACTCCTGAGGAATATATGGGAGACGTTATCGGCGACCTGAACTCCCGCCGCGGCATGATCTTGGGTATGGATGCCATTCCCGGTGCCCAGCAGGTAAACGCCGAGGTTCCGCTTTCCGAGATGTTCGGATACGCTACCGATATGCGTTCCAAGACCCAGGGAAGAGGCCAGTATACCATGGAGCCCGCTCATTATTCCGAGGTTCCGAAGGCCATTTCCGAGAAAATCATTTCCGAACGCGGGAAAAAGTCTGAATAAGCTGTAAATATCTCTTGATTTTTCAGTGCTTTGTTGGTAAAATGAAGCATAAGCAGGCTAGACAATTATTTCCTGAAGGGCAGCTTCGCAAAACTGGGGATCACCCCGCGCGGAGCGCTCAAAAACAAAAGGAGGAAATTTCCAATGGCAAAGGAAAAATTTGAAAGAAACAAACCGCACGTTAACATTGGCACCATTGGCCACGTGGACCACGGCAAGACCACGCTGACCGCCGCTATCACCAAGGTTCTGGCTATGAAGGGCGACGCTGACTTCATGGACTATGCCAACATCGATAAGGCTCCCGAAGAGCGTGAGCGCGGTATCACCATCAACACCGCCCACGTGGAGTATCAGACCGACGCCCGCCACTATGCCCACGTTGACTGCCCCGGCCACGCTGACTATGTAAAGAACATGATCACCGGCGCTGCGCAGATGGACGGCGGTATTCTGGTGGTTTCCGCCGCTGACGGCCCCATGCCCCAGACCCGTGAGCATATTCTGCTGGCCCGTCAGGTAGGCGTGCCCGCCATCGTAGTATTCATGAACAAGTGCGATCAGGTTGACGACCCCGAGCTGCTGGAGCTGGTCGAGATGGAGATCCGTGATCTGCTGAACGAGTATGAGTTCCCCGGCGACGATACCCCCATCATCAAGGGTTCCGCCCTGCAGGCTCTGGAGTCCGATTCCAAGGATCCCGCCGATGCTGTGTATGCTCCCATTCTGGAGCTCATGGACGCGGTAGATTCCTATATTCCCACTCCCGAGCGCAAGGCTGATCAGCCCTTCCTGATGCCTGTTGAGGACGTGTTCACCATCACTGGCCGCGGCACTGTTGCCACCGGTCGTGTGGAGCGCGGCGTGCTGAAGATGTCTGAGGAAGTTGAGATCGTCGGTCTGGCCGATGAGACCAAGAAGTCCGTTGTTACCGGTATCGAAATGTTCCGTAAGCTGCTGGATTACGCTGAGGCCGGCGATAACATCGGCGTTCTGCTCCGCGGCATTCAGAGAACCGATATCGAGCGCGGTCAGGTTCTGTGCAAGCCCGGCTCCATCAATCCCCACACCAAGTTCAAGGGCCAGGTTTATGTTCTGACCAAGGACGAAGGCGGCCGTCATACCCCCTTCTTCAACAACTATCGTCCTCAGTTCTTCTTCCGTACCACCGACGTTACCGGCGTGATCTCCCTGCCCGAGGGCACCGAGATGTGCATGCCCGGCGATAACGTGGTCATGGACGTTGAGCTGATCACCCCCATCGCCATCGAGGAAGGCCTCCGCTTCGCTATTCGTGAGGGTGGCCGTACCGTTGGCTCCGGCGTTGTTACCGCCATCAATTCCTAAGATTCTATCTATTCGCAAAGCTCTCAGTTTTTACTGGGAGCTTTGCTTTTTCTTTCCCAAAAATTTGCAGCTGTGTATGGAGGTGCTTGAAATGGGGATCCAAATTCTGGAGATAAAGAAGGAAAGCTGGCCTGCCGCCCGATTGATCGGCAGGAAGTACGAAGGCGAGGCCAACTGGGGCGAGTGGTGGGAAAACGGTTGGTTTGAGGTTTTGGAATCCGCCGAGCCCCTCTCTCTGAACGGAGACGCATATATCGGCGCCGTCCATGTGGTAAACGAGCAGCCGGAGCGCTGGATCGGTATGTTCTTTTCGGAATCCGCGGCGGTTCCTGCCGGGTTTGAGTCCATAGCCATTGAGCCGCTTGATTATGCGGTCTGCTATTTGCGGGACAAGGAGGGAAGCGGAGATTTTTACACGCTGGAAACGCACCGGCGATGTCTGGAAGAGCTGGAGTCCCTTGGCTTCCGGCGGAAGGAAGACAGCTGGTGCTTTGAGCGCTATCAGTGCCCTCGGTTTACTTCCCCCGACAAGGAGGGCCAGGTGATCCTGGATTACGGAATCGCGGTCGAGAGCTGACCTGCTTTAGCGGCGGTAAGCGGCAAAAAAGAAAGGAGAGGGTATACATGGAGCTTCAACGTCTGGAAGCTTTGGCAGAAAAGTACATGGGGCACAGAAAATCCCATATTGAGCGGGAGATCGGCCATGTGTATTTTCACGGCAAACGCGTGGCAAACGGCGTGCTGCTGCTTCGAAAAAAACTTTTCCCGGAAGATGCTTCTCACGATGATGTTCTTTTCTGCGCCGGGCTGTTTCACGATGTGGGAAAGGGGATCGAGCCCCACCCCCGCACCGGAAGCACGCTTGTGCGGGAGCTGCTTTGCGGGGAAATGACCCCGGAAGAGATGGAAGCTGTCTGCGGGCTGATTGCGGTTCACGATGACAGACGGGCGGACAGCCCCCATTCTCCCTGGGTGAAGCTTCTGCAAGACGCGGATCTGTTGGATCATTTCGGCATTCAGGGAGTCTGGCTGAGTTTTACCTACTATGCCTATATGGGACAAAAGGGAATGTCGGAGCTTCCTGAATTCTATGAGACAGAGTGGAAGCCCATGGTCGCCAAAAACCGAAAGCTTCTCAATTTCCCTTTCTCCAGGGAGATTTTCGATGAGAAAACCACCTACGAATGGTCGGTGATCCAGCGGCTCAAGGAAGAGGGAACCGGCGCTTATCTGGAACGAACCCTGCAAAGCCTGTAAATTTTGAGTTTGCTCTATAGAAAATTCATGTGCGTAAGGCGATACGATACCATTGCGGCAAGTGCCTTAAGCGCTTTCCTGTTTATCAGGCGCCTCCGCATACAGATTGTGCGGTATTGCCTTACCTGGAATCGGCAAAACCACCTGGTTTCATCCTGTTTTGCCAAAAAGTCAAGAAGGAGAGAAATGCTTATGGATCTGACGCGCTACACACGGCGTTATGTATCTCTGACTGCTGCCGCAAGCGGCAATCAGACCTTTTTTACCGGAGAGAAGAAGCCCATGGAAAGCGTGGTGTTTTATCGCCTTTCCGGAAAAGCGGATTGCCCTTTTTCGCTCCTTTTTTCGGACAGTATTGACAGCACTTTCGAAGACGGCTCTCACAGCCGGGCCGGAGAGGTTTTGGGCGGTTGGAAAATTTTGTCTGCCCACGCCGCGGTCGTAAAGGCCCCAAAGCCCGGGGAACCTGTGGAGGAAGCCCGCCTTACCTTTGAAGGAAAACCGGAAAAAGCAGCGGCGCGGGGAGAATGGTTTGCCTCCGATCCTCTGAATCTTCGGGGCGCTGCCGGAGAGTATCTGCGTCTCCGCCTGGTTTTTACGGGGAAGCGTCTGCCGTGCCTGCGGGAAACACTGCTGGACAGCTACCGGAGGCAGGGGGAAAGCTGGGTGGTTTCCCCGGAAACTCCTTTAGCCGCTATGATCGGGGCGGAAAAGCCGGCGCGAGTCAGGCTTGGTTTTTTAGGCGATTCCATCACAGAGGGGATCGGAACAGAGCCGGGAAGCTATCAAGGTTATGTTTCCCTTCTCTCTTCGCTTCTGGGAGAGGAATACGCGGTATGGAATTTAGGGCTGGGCTACGCCCGGGCGGAAGACGCCGCCGGAAACGGCAGCTTTCTTCGCAAAGCAAAGGCCTGCGATGCGGTAGTGATCTGCCTGGGGACCAATGACCTGCTGCAAACGGGAGACGCGGAGAAGCTGCGGGAAAACCTGAAAAAAATCATTTCTCTTCTGCGGGAAGCCGGCGTCCGAATCTTGCTGCAAACTCTTCCGCCGTTTGATTACGAGGGGGAACTGGAACAAAAGTGGAAAGAGACGAATGGCTTTCTCAAAGAAGAGCTTGGAAAAGAGCTTCCCGTATTTGACCCGGTACCGCTGCTGTCGCCTGACGGCGGAAACACCGGAAGGGCCCTTTACGGGGGGCACCCCAATGCGGAGGGCTGCCGGAAATGGGCGCAGGCTTTATCCGGAGAACTCATAAAATGGCTCGCATAAAGCTGCTGTTTTGACTATGAAGGGAAAAGAAAAAACACAAAAATATTTGATGGAAAAACCGCTTGAGGGCAATGTGGTACAGCTCTCAAGCGGTTTTTGTCAAGAGAAGGGAAGCCCTGCTAATCTTCTGGAGTTTCGCCCTCCTCATATAGTTTTTTCCGGTACTGTGTGGGATACAGGCCGGTGATCTTTTTGAAATCCCTTGAAAACTGCTGCGGATATTTCAGCCCGACCTTGTAGCAGATATCGTTGATTTTCATGCCCGGCTCCCGCAATAGCTCAATAGCCTTTTGGATCCGGAACCGCAGCAGGTAGGCCGGAAAAGTCATCTGCGTTTTTTCGCGAAACAGAGCGCTGAATCGGCTGTAAGAAAGAGCAACAGATTCCGCGACCTCTGCCATACTCAGGCCGCTGTTGAAGTAATGCTCCTGAATATACTGTTCTGCGTATTCTATGGTATCCTTGGCCGGAACATTGGAGCTCTGCTCACTTTTTACCCTGGGCTTTTGCTGCACCGTATACGCCTGCAGCTTTTGATCCAGCTGGCCGATCTCAATAGGCTTCAGCAAATAATCGTCGGCGCCGTTCAGAAAAGCGGTACGCACGGTATCGAAGTCATCATAACCGCTGAGTACCCAAATTTTACTTTGACATCCGGCTTTTCGCAGAGCAGCGATCAGGCTGAGGCCGCCGAAAAAGGGCATGCGGATATCGGTAAAAATGATATCAAATTTTTGATGCTTTATCTCTTCCAGTGCCTGATAAGCGCTGGAACAGGCGGTCACCCGGTACTCGATATCCGGGTAATCCAGCCGTTTCAGCTTCAATTTCAGGTTTTCCGCTACGAAGCTTTCATCGTCCACAACCAAAATAGAAATTGACAGCACCGTATCACTCCCTTATCTTTAGAAAAAATAATGCTTGCTATTCTGCCACTCATAGAATATACTCAGGTTGTCAATAAGCTCTCTGACCATAAAAACGAAAAGGGAAAGAGTGTGAGAGGGGATCATTTGGATCCCTCTCTTGCATTTCCCCAAAACTTGAGAAAACAAAGAACGGAGGGAGCGGCCTTGCGCACAGGGAAAGGTAAAAATTCTTTGTACTACTCCATGATTTTCAAAATGGTCATTTTTTTAATTCTTCCCCTTCTGGCAATAGCGGGTGTTTTCTTTGGGAAACTTCTGCAAGATGGTGAAAAAAACTATCGCAACACGCTGACTCTGGTCATGGAACAGGCGGAAAGCGCCAGAAATGAAACGATCGATGATATTTTGAGGGTAGCGGACAGGATCAGCTCTTATGAACTGCTGAAGGGCTTTTTGCTGACAAAATATTCTTATCGGAGCTGGAATTACTATTCGGATGAGGTCGTCCGAATGGTTTCAGGGGGCTTGTCTTACGAGAACCGCATTGTGCCGAAAATCTATTTTGCGAACACAACTTTACCCCGGGGCTACGATATGTTTTACCGGCTGGAGGATATTTCCAGGTTCGATTTTGTTTCCGAGTTTTTAGCCGCAGATCAAACAGAGCAGTGGATCACTCCTGCTATGGTAGAAAAGTATTCTTTCTCTTTTACACCCTTTGCTAACCACTATACCTATATGAGAAAAGTGTATTCCGAGGAAGGGCTGCTTTATTTGCTGACTCTTTCTGTAACCCAAAGAGAAATGGATCCATTTTTATATCAGATACAGGAGGGAAGCTCCGGTGGAGCTCCACAGGTGGTGGAAAGCCCGGAGAGACTTTTGCTGAATTATTCCGGAAAGGAAATCAGCAGTGAGGAAGAAGCGTTGACAAACGGTTCTGTTTTAGTAAAGACCATATCTTTTGAGAAATCGGGGTTTCCCCAAAAACTTACTTATATTTGGGGGAATAACCCTCAAAGGATCTATTTCCTGTTTGGGCTGGCCGTGGTGCTGCTGTTTGGCTGCTGCTCGATCCTGATCAATATCCAGTTCGTGAAAAGGATCTTCGCGAAGCTGCTTTCCTGTGTAAACCGATTTGAAACGTCAATCGAGACCGGAAAATATGAGTCGCAGCCGCTGACCGGGGAATTGGAGCTCAGAAGGTTTACAGCTACCTTTAACGCGTTGACTGAAAAAATAAGAGGTCTTCTGGAGCTTACCGAACAGCAGGCGGACCTGGCGAAAGAAAGCCAGCTGAAAATTTTACGCCAGGAGATCAATCCGCATTTTCTGTACAATACCCTGGAGGTGTTTGCCTATCGTATGGAACTGCATCACCATGCGGAGGAAGCAGACGCCATTGCCTCTTTTTCCGGAATGCTGCGATACAGCCTATCGAAGGAGGGAAAGTATGCTGCCATTCGGGAAGAACTGGAGCAGGTAAGAAAATATATTCAAGTACAGAAGCTAAAATATCCGTCTGTCCGCTTTGAAGCGGATATTTCCCCGGAGCTCTTGGAGAGAAAAATGATTCGCTTTCTGCTGCAGCCCCTGGTGGAGAACAGCTTTACCCATGGGTATCAGGAAAAGCCTCTGTTTATTAAAATATCCTGTACTGACCTGGGCAATGGCACCCGGTTTGAGATTTACGACAACGGGAAGGGAATCGCGAAGGAACGGCTTCAGGAGATCAGAAACAATTTGAAAGCAGGCGATGAAGGACCGGAGATCGGCATCGGGCTGGGAAATATCGACCAGCGCCTGAAGCTTTTCTATTCGGAGGCTTCCGCATTGCAGATAGAAAGCAGTGAAGGGGAGGGAACCACGGTAGCTTTTCAGATCCCCCGATAAGCGCATTTTTTCATAAATTAGAAAAAGGCGGAAAGGACAACATTGGATTGCCCTTTCTGCCTTAATTTTATCTTGAAACAGCAAAAAAATAAAGCACTATATACAAACAAAGTGAAAAATGTGAAGAAATCGTTAATTCTGTTATTTGCAAAAACGCAGATCGCTGATATCCTAAAGATAAAGAAGGTCACAATAGGTGAAATTTTTAAGGAGGGTGGAATTTTGAGATGAAAGCTGCAGGGACAAAAAAGAGCAGAAAGCATTATGGCCTGCGGGAACAAATGGCGTTGCAATCCATGATTTTTCCGGCCATATTGGTGTTGTTTGTATTTTCTTATGTTCCAATGTACGGCATTGTGATCGCATTTAAGGATTTCCGGATCACAGACGGTATTTTCGGGTCTCCCTGGGTGGGGTTGAAATATTTTCAGCAGTTTTTAGTAGACCCTTCCCTGTGGAAGGTTTTGCGCAACACCATGGTGCTCAACGTGGTGGGTACGCTGATCTGCTTTCCCACGCCGATCATTCTGGCGGTGCTTATCAGTGAGCTCAAGAATAAAAGCTTCAAGAAAGTGGCTCAGACGGTCTCTTACCTTCCATACTTTCTTTCGTGGGTTATTTTTGCCGGGCTTATTATGGAAATGCTGCGGCCCAGCGGAATTTTCAGCGATATCTGTGTGGCGCTGGGGATTTCAAAGGATCCCATCAATTTTATGGCGCATGGCTCCTGGTTTTACGCGATCTACATTCTTTCCAGCTTGATCAAGGGGTTGGGATACGGCTCTATTATTTATGTGGCCGCCCTTTCGGGGGTAGACCAGGAAATTTACGAGGCGGCTACCGTAGACGGGTGTTCCCGACTACAGCGTATCTGGTATGTTTCTCTTCCCAGCATCATGGGTACTGTGGTAATCATGCTGATCCTGCAAATTGGCTCCATTCTGAATACCGGTGTAGAGCAGATCCTGATTTTCCAGAATCCTCTGAATCTGAATTTCAGTGAAACCCTGGACACCTATGTGTATAAAATCGGTATCAGTCAGGGACGGATGTCCTATTCCACAGCCGTCAACCTGTTGAAGTCTCTGGTTTCCGTAGTGCTGCTCTGCATTGCGAACGGGACTTCCAGAAAGCTGACGGAAAAGAGCCTGTTTTGAAAAGGGGGGCCTTTGTATGACAAAAGCGAAAAAGCCGGTTGAAATTTTCGATGTGGTAAACATCATTTTGATGATCCTGATGATGGTCGTGATGCTTTTTCCCTTCTGGTATGCCGTGGTAGGGTCGTTCAATGACGGCACAGATTATTTGACCGGCGGCGTATATCTGTGGCCCCGCAAATTTACCACCTACAATTACAAAGCGGTATTTCGGGATAAAACGATCCTTTCCTCTTTCGGTATTACGGCGCTGAAGGCCATTGTGGGAACAGTGACCAGTCTGTTTGTCACCTCACTTGCCGCCTATGCTTTGAGCCGCCCGCAGCTGAAGGGAAAAAAGTTTTATATTCCCTATATGATGCTCACCATGTATTTTGGCGGCGGCCTGATCCCATATTTTATTACCATTAAAAATCTGGGGTTGTACGATACTTTTTGGGTCTATATCATTCCGGGGCTGTTCAGCGTATGGAATATGATCATTATCCGCTCCTTCTTTTCGGAACTGCCGCCCAATCTGATCGAAGCGGCTAAAATCGACGGCGCCGGAGAATATCGTATCTTTTTCCAACTGATACTTCCTCTGTCAAAGCCCGTTCTGGCAGCAATCGCTCTGTTTACGCTGGTAGGCCACTGGAATTCTTATTTCGATTCCATGATGTATACCTCGTCTGCCAGCTTGCAGACGATCCAGCTGTTCTTACAGAAGGTGATCACAGACGCCGGCACCGCCAAGGGCCTAGCAAATCAAGCTATGTTGCAGCTTCCGGAATCCGCGCGCCAGATCACACCGCAAACGATCAAGCTGTCTGCAATGGTGGTTACGGCTCTGCCCATTATCTGTGTGTATCCCTTCCTGCAAAAATATTTTGCCACGGGGATCATGGTTGGTTCTCTCAAAGGGTGATAAGCGGTTTTCTAAAATCGCTTGCCATATACAAAATCATACAATTTCAGTAAGGAGGAAAATCAAAATGCTGAAAAAATGGAAAACAGTGTTTGCGGTTGTCTGTATCGCGGGGCTTTTGTGCGGCTGCGCCGGTACGCCGTCCAGCACACCCAGCTCTAAAGCGGGTACATCTTCCGCCGTAAGCGCTTCCACACCGGAAAGCGAGCCTGCCTCTTCCGGAATCACGCTGGCCAGCCCCAGCTGGAAAACCGATACCTCTCCCATTACTCTGGAGTGGTTCGTGGGGTACGACTGGGCGTCTTTTACCTTTGACCCAGCCAACAACGAGTTTGATAAATGGTGCCTGGAGGAAACCGGCGTAACCATTTCTTACAGCTTCGGCAATCAGGAAAAGCTGAATGTGCTCATCAATACCGACAGCCTTCCCGATATCGTTACTTACGATGTGGTCTCCACAGAAAGATTGTCTATGGAAAATGGCGGCTTGCTTCTGCCGCTGGACGATCTGCGGGAGCAGTATGCCCCGGATTTCCGTGTGGTGCCCGCTATGATGGATTGGTACCGCAATGAAAACGATGGCCATTGGTATTCCTATGCCAGCTATTTCTATGATGTGGAGGATACGGAATCCAGAGGCGGCTATTTGACCTCCCACAATATGAACTTTGCCCGCAAGGATATTATGGAGCAGCTGGGGATCAAGCCTGAGGATATGCAGACCAAAGAGGGCATGATCGCCGCGCTGAAAAAGGTAAAGGACGCCGATATTACCTACAATGGCGTCAAGGTGGAGCCTATGCACGGCGCGGGAGGAAGTACCACACAGTTATATGCCGAGCAGTTTGGCCTGGATCGTGAGGATAAGGACGGCAATTTCCTGAATATGTACCGCCAGCCTGAATATCTGGAAGCGCTGCTGTTCCAAAACCAGATGTATCGGGAAGGCCTGATCTCCGATGAAGAGTTCACAGCGGACAATGTACTGCGCAAGCAGAAGGTCACCTCCGGCGCTTACTTTGCCGGTACCGGTCAAGCCGATTTAGACGGAAAGGCCGATTTGTTCTATTCCGACAGTGAAGCGATGATGATGTACGTGGGCCATATCAAGGGAGACAGCGGAAAAGAGCCCATTATCACGCCTTCCACTACCGGCGGCTGGACCGGAACGGAAATTTCCAAGAACTGCAAGGATCCTGCTCGGGCCATTCAGCTGTTTGCCTTTTTGTCTCAGCCTGAAAACGCTATTTCTTACTATCTCGGCGGTGTGAACTGCTATGATCTGGTAGACGGCAAGGCAGTGATAAAGCCCGAATGCGCACAGGAACGTGAGGCCGATGCCGTGGCCTATAATAACCGGACTCGCAGCGGAATTCAGGAATACCTGCTGGACTTTGTAGATGTGCAGATCGCGACATCGCAGGACGATATGGACGCTATGCAGCAGGATGAGACCAATGGCCGGATCAAGTACATGGACGGGCATTACTATGATGACAAAATTTTCAGCAATGTGATTCCGGAGGGTGGTTCCGACCTGGCCGCGGTTTCCGCGCAGATCGAGGATTACTGGTCCCAGCAGTCCGCTCAGATCATTATGGCCCCTTCCGCGGAAGAGGCGGAAAAGCTTTACAACGACGCCATTACCCAGATGGATCAAATGGGAATGAAGGAGCTGGACGAGTACCGCAACGAAAGATTCCAGAAAAACAAAGAAAAAATGGGCGTAAAATTTGCCTGGCCCAGAAATCAATAAGCTTACTATCTGAGATCCTTCTATCAGGCGGAGCGAGGGAGAAAGGTTTCTCCCTCGCTTTTCCTAATACAGTTTATTTTTGAAAGGGGAGAAGGAAGGTCAATGAAATTTTCTGTCTTTTCCGACTTGGAATGGACCTACCCGGATACAGCGCTTACCGACCGGCGAAGCGTGGAGTTGAGCTGCGCGAAAAACGGACATACCGGGTTTCAGCTGCTGGGGGAAGCGCTGCCGGAAAAATCGGCGCTTCAGATTTCCATGGAATGGGAAAACGAAGGGGATCACCCGGCGGTGGAAAGCTTTGAATTGATCGATATCGGGGTGGAAGAGAATACCGGCGCGAAGCTTTACACCACTACAGATTACGAAAGCTGCAAGGCGTTTGTGACCAGAAAAGCTCCCTTCCGTGTGTATGACTGTCTGCGCCCGCCGGAGGGGGTATTGCAAGGAACAAGGCTTGCCTTGTATTTTCGGTTTACAGCGCCGCCGGAGCTGTCTGCCGGAGAGCACCGGGGAACCCTTACCGTTTTTGCCGGGGAGGAGAAGCTTTCCCTTCCCGTCAGGCTTCAGGTGTATTCTGCCGTTATTCCGAAGCTGCCGGAGGCGAAGCTGTCCTTTATCCATTTCTTCAGTTATCAGAATTTGGCACTACAGGAAAAGGCCCAGCCGGATACGGAAGAATATTGGGAAGCCTTTCGCCGCTATGTCCGCGCTCAACAGGAGCTGCGCTGCAGCGCGATCATGCTTCCGCCGGGAGAAGCCGTTTTCTCTCCGGAAGGAAAAATCAGCTTCGATTTTTCCCGGGCGGTGCGGGCGGCGGAAATCGCCTTTGAGGAAGGGATCCGGAAGGTTTGCGGTTGTCAAATCGCGAAACGGCGTGATGCGCCGCCCTACGGCTATACCCTGAACTGGGAAACGCCCGGCAGGAAAGCTGAAACCGCTTCGATCGAGCGATACTTTTCCACTTGGCGGCAGATCGTAGCGGAAAAAGGCTGGGAAGGCCGGGTGATGCAGTCTCTCGCCGATGAACCCCAGCCCTACAGCGCCGCCGCTTATCGGGAGCTTGCCACCTGTGCCAGGGAATATTTGCCGGGAGTCCCCTTCCTGGAAGCGGTGGAAACGCCGAACCTGGGGGACGCTTTGGATATCTGGATCCCGAAGCAGGTTCACTATGAGGAAAAAAGAGAGGACTATGAGCGCCTGCGGGCAGAAGGGAAAACGCTTTGGTTCTATACCTGCGCTTTCCCGGCAGGACCCACGATGAACCGAAGCATGGATCTTCCGCTGGTGCAGTGCAGAGAGGTATTCTGGATGGGATTTTTCTATGACTTCACCGGGTTTCTGCACTGGGGGTTCAATTACCATGAAGGGAAAGATCTGTGGAATTTCGCCTGCTGTGAGGATCCGCAAAGCGGAAAGAAATTCCCGGCTGGGGATTCCAACATTGTTTATCCCGGTAAAAACGGGCCATGGCGCAGTATGCGCTATGAGGCGCAGCGGGGCGGCGTGGAGGATTTTGAACTGTTGCGGCAGCTGGAGCGGAAAAGCCCGAAAGAAGCGCGGGATCTGGTGCGCCGCATTTGTACCAGCTTCCGGGAGTATAACACTTCAGCCTCGGCATTTGAAAGCAACAGAAGATTGCTCTTAGAAGCCTGCGAAAAACTGGAGCGCTGAAAAGCGCAAAGAGCGGGGGCCATACTGATATGGCCCCCGCTCTTTGTATGTTGTGACCGGTCTTTGCCGGAATCATGGCCGTCAGCTTCCCGGAAACAGCGGCAGCATCACACAGAAGAGCACCAGAAAGATCAAAATGTGAAAGGAGATCGTGCTCAGGGCAAATTCCCGTTCTTCCACGGCTTCTTCCTTGATCAGCAGCGCCCCCACAAAGAAAGGGGGAAGCAGAAACATGGTATAGACCGAAACGGAAAAGACCGTTCCCAGGTGTAAGATTCCCTTGATGAGGAAAGTGTCCAGCAGAAAGGCAATGGAAGATAATAGAAGCAGCCGCAGGGCGATGATGAGAAAGGAGCGACGCAGATAGTCCCTTTTGATCCGCAGTCCATAGCCGATGGCAAGGCCCATAATGGGCGTTGTCAGGGCGGAAAGCTGTTCCAATCCCTCGAAAAGCCCCTGTGTAAGGAGACTTGTCTCCAGCAGCGGGACACACCCGGCGCAGTTCAGCAGGATCGCCAGGGCAGAGGCCCACACATAGGGATTTGTGAGAAAAGCCCTGCCGATGCTTTTGGAGGAAACAGCAACGATCTCCCGGTTTAACACCCGCATGTAGGTGACGAACACCAGAGAGAAAAAGAGTGTTTGCCCCAGGTCCATGATCACAATGGGATAGATATTTGTCTGGCCCAGTGCTGCCGCCAGCACGCCATAGCCCAGCATGCCGTTTTCATAGCCGGTAAACAGGGCGGAGGCATAGGGGGTTTCCCACCGCAGCAGCCGCCCGATTCCCCTTCCCACGCATAAAAGCCCCATGCTGATGAGAAACACAAAGAGCGCCAGAACCAGATAAGAAGCTTTGATCTCCAGCCTCAGCAGGGAAAGAAAGATCACCACCGGCAAAGCCAGATTTACAGCAAGCTTTTTCATGCCTTCCATCACTTGTGAGGAAACAAAGCCGGTGTGCCGGAATACACAGCCCAGTGCGATGAAAGCGAGAATGGGGATCAGCCTGCAAAGAACCTGAAGCGTTTCTCCCATGGAGCTCACCGCGCTTTCTTCTTTGCTTCCAGCCTGACCAGGGCCCACTCCGGCAAGGCAACGTCCACATGACCCTGTGCCGCTGTTCCCTTGTGGCATTCCCTGCGGTTCCAAAGATCATACACCATCAGCTCGTATTCCTCCGCCATATCCGTGGTGAGAAAGCTGAACCCGGCAGGGTCCTCCGGGCGGCGGAAGAACAGGAGGAACAGCTCGGAGCCCTTGTGAAGGCACAGACCGCTGCTGGTATTCATCATGATGATCTCGGGCTCCATCTGATCAAAGGGCAGGTCTTTCATGATTTCTCCGAAATATTGCAGCCGAGGCGCGCTTTCTCCCACCATCTCTCCGCCATAGGCCCAGAAAATATCCCGGTTATTGCCGTTGACGATGTAGGCTTCCCCATGGCTGGCATAGCCGCCGGCCATCACGGCCCGAATGTGGCGCTCCAGCTCCTCCTCAGGGGTGCGGTCTCCCCACACGCTGCCGGTAATGTTTCCCTCATAGCCGTATTCATCGGCAATGACAGGCCGCTGAAATTTTGCCTTGAAATCCAAAACAGCGCAATAGGTATTGGAATTCTGGAACACAGTGTGGGTGAGCCAGTCAAAATCCGGTACGGCGCCCACGGTAAAATTGTGAATGGAGCGCAGGTGGCCGTAGGGGTCGGCTTCCCGCAGTGCCTTACCGATGCGGTCCCAATTTTTCAGATCGGATAAGGACTTCACCGTGTGGTCGTTTTCCGAAAGCGGCGTCAAAAGCAGATCGTATTCGTTTGCCAGGCACCACCATACATTCCGGAAGGCGGAAAGCCGTGCCGCCAGGTAGCGGACATAAAAGAGATCGTCCCGTTCACTCATGCCGGGATTGATGCCCCAGCGGTCAAAATCGTAAAAGTGAAACAGGATCACATCGGCTTCGATCCCCCGTTCCAGTAAGGCGGCCACGTCCTCCTCAAAGCGCCGGAAGTAAGCGGGATTGGGCCGGGTAAAATCCAGACTTCCCGCTTCTCCGGCAAAGGGCAGATCCGGCGGATCCTGGGCGATATCGATGGTGACCTCCGTCAGCTTCTGGGCCTTCAGGTGCTTGGGAAAAAAGCCCATGCGCAGCTTGTTGAAGCCATAGCTCGCCACAGATTCTACCGTTTTCCGGCGGGTTTCCGGGGAACTGGTGGTCCAGGCATAGGCGGTGGTGCCCAAAACGAACAGCGGGGTGCCGTCCTCATAGGCAAAATGAAACTTCTTTGCCACCCGCACCGGCCCGTGATTTCCCTGTGCGGGTTCCCTGCACAGAAAGCTGCCGGTGGTTTTGTTCAGGCTGGGGAGATTGGAAAACACGGTATATTGGTATTCTCCTGTGTGCTGGGGCATAAACCGCAGCTTCCACACACCGTCTCCATCGTAAAAACCGTCTACGGTCAGCGTGTGATAGCCGTTTTGAAACCTTGCCTTCAGCTCTCCCTCGAGAAAGGGATTTTGAAAGAGAGCCTCCGTTTCCGGCAGGGAAAAGGCAAGCTCAAAAATTCCCCATTTTTCTATGGTTTGTGTCATATGCTCTAAGCTCCTTTCTGATTGCGGCTTATCCCTTTACGCCGCCCAGTACCATACCGGTGGTAAAGTACTTTTGCAGCAGGGGATAAAAGCCCAGGATCGGGATCATGGCGATAAAGATCTGAGCGCATTTTACAGTGCGGTCCGAGATCTCGCTGAGGGATTCTGCGTCCTTGATGGAAAGCATGGAAATATCCCGGTTTACCACCACTGTCTGTAAATAGCTTTGCAGCGGGTAATTGTCCGGGTTGTTCATCAGGATCAGCCCGTCAAACCAGGAATTCCAGTTGGTGACCAGGCAGAACAGGATCAGCGTGGCCAGGGAAGGGGTGGAAAGCGGCAGATAAATTCGGGCAAGGATCGTCCATTGTCCCGCGCCATCGATCAGCGCCGCTTCCTCCAGCTCCTTGGGAAGGGAACGGAAAAAGTTCATCAGAATGATCATGTTGAACACAGGCAGGGCGCCTGGGATCACCAGGGCCCAGATAGTGTCGATGAGCCCGGTATTGTAAATGGTCAAAAACCAGGGAATCAGCCCGCCGCTGAACAGCATGGTAATGACAAAATACCAGGTAAAGATATTGCGGGCACGGAAGGCGCTTTTCCCTTTGGAAAGGGGATAGGCCACCAGAACTGTCAGCAGCATATTTACGGGCACCGCCAGAAGAACGCGCTGGACGGCCACAAGGAAGGAACGGTAAAAGGCGGGTTTGCGAATCACATACTGGTAGGATTTCCAGGTGAAATCCACCGGCCACAGCGTTACCTTGTTGGCCATTGCCGCCGCGCTGGAGCTGAGAGAGACTGCCAGCACATAGACAAGAGGCAACAAGCAGCACAGCGCCGCCAGGATCAAAACGGTGTAATTGACAATGAGAAAGATCCTGCGACCAGGGGAAACATGCTTCATCGAGGATACCTCCTTAGAAAATCTGATAGTCCGCGAACTTATATGCCAGCAGATAGGAAGTGGAGATCAGGGCAAAAGAGATCACAGACTTAAAAAGCCCCACCGCCGTGGCAATACTGTACTGTACCTGCTGCAAGCCCAGCCGGTACACCATGGTGTCGATAATATCCCCGGTGGCGTATACCTGTGGGGAAAGCAGATTATAGATCTGGTCGAACCCCGCGTTCAGAACATTTCCCAGAGCCAGCACAGTCATCAAAACAATGGTGGGCAAAATGCTGGGCAGAGTGATATGCAGGGTCTGTTTGAACCTCCCAGCGCCATCTACCACGGCGGCCTCATACAGGGTGGGGTCGATCCCGGTCAGGGCGGCAAGATAGATGATGGTGCCGAAGCCGAATTCCTTCCACACATCAGTGAAAACCATGGTGTAGGGGAACCAGCCGGCGTCCCCCAAAAAATAAATGGGTTCTATTCCGAAAGCCCCTAACAGCCGGTTGACGATCCCTTCCGTTGGGGAAAGCAGATCGATAAAAACGCCCGCCAGGATCACCCAGGAAAGGAAGTGGGGGAGATAGATCAAGGTCTGTACCGTTCTTTTGATGGGCGCTATGGCAACCTCATTCAGCATGAGAGCCACCAGAATGGGAACCACCAGACCGCCGATAATTTTTAAGATGGCGATGAAGAAGGTATTGAAAATAATGTTTGGGGTGTCCGGCATGGAAAAGATGTAGTCGAAATTGGAAAGTCCTGCCCAGGGAGAGCCAAAAATCCCCAGGGAGGGATCGAAGTCCTGAAAGGCCATCACAAGGCCGCCCAGAGGAATGTACTGATAAATGAATACCACAATAATGCCTGGCAGCAGCATGAGATAAAAAGGAATTTCCCGTTTGAGCCTGCCGGCTTTCTGCATTTTCCGGTCCATACGCGATACGCTCCTTTCGTCAGGCGGAGGCAGTACACCGCCCGGTGCATATGTTTATCAGAAAAAATCCGCCGCCTTCTGGCGGCGGATCTTTTCTAAAGGAGAAAACAAAATTTAGGAGAACCCTCGATTTTATTTTTATTGCGCGGAAGCGGCGTACCACTCATTGACCTCCGCCGTGATCTGCTCGCCGCCCAGGCGGTTCCAATCGTTTACAAAGCTGTCAAAGGTGTCGATGGAAGCGCCCATGATGATCTTGGTGAATATCTCATTTTCCATTTTGCTGAGCACACCGGAATTTGCCACAATGTTGGAGCCCTTGGTCGCCATAGTCTCCGTGGGAGCGCCATAGAAAGCGTTGTAAAGGTAGGAGTTTTCCTTCTCGCACTGCTCCAGCACGGTAAAGGCGCCCTCTTCTCCGTAAATGGCGTTCATACACCAGTCGGCGCCAAGCACACTGCCGTTTAAGGTATTCACGATCTTCTCATAGTAAGAGGTCTCAATAGCGGACAGGCTGGAAGGATCGTCCTTTTCAATGGCTTCCAGGCAGTTTTTGTGGGTATCCAGGTTCTGGTACAGTTTCTCGCTCATGATAGGAGCGTATTTGAAGGCCTGGATCCCGTCCGGGGTTTCCCAATAGGTCAAAGGATCGGCATTTTCACCGAAAACCTTTTCATAGAAAAGGTTCAACATCTTTACTACTGCCTCGGGGTGCTCGCAATTCTTGTTGACCACCACGTAGTTGGATACCGGAATATCCACTACGGAAACAACGGGGCTGCCGTCCACGCTTGCCAGGGGGCAGGCGACCCAATCGGCGTTGGGGTCGTTATCCTTGCTGCTGTTTAAGGGCCAGGAGGGATTCCACATCATTCCCATTTCAATGCCGATCCGGCCGGAACTGGTGTATTCCGCTACCTTGCCGCCGTCCTTTGTACCGAATTCCGGATCGAAAATTCCCTTTTGGTACAGTTCCTGAAGCTTCAAAAGCGCGTCCTTCATCTCGGGCTGGATCGAGCCGTATACCACAGAGCCATCGTCATTCTGGAGCCACTTTCCGGGATAGGCGCCGTAGGCAAAGAAAATGCCGTCCGCTCCGGAAAAGGTGCTGAGAATGTCCTTTGTCAGGCCGATTCCGTAAGTATCGTTCTGGCCGTTTCCATCGGGATCGTTTTTCACAAAGGCCTCCGCCACAGCGGTGAGCTCGTCCATGGTAGCGGGCTTTTCCAGGCCCAGTTTTTTGAGCCAATCCTGGCGGATCCACAAAACAGGTACACGGTCCAGGCCCGTGGTGGCGTTGTGGGGCAGAGCCATCAGCTTACCGTTGAAATTCGCAGACTTGAATACGATATTGTCCAGCGGGCGGATCTCTTTCGTCAGGTCGGTGGCGTATTGATCAAAAGCGTCGTCCAGGGGGGCAATGCTCTCCTCTTTGGAATCCACCAGGCGCTGTAGCTGCTTCATGTCCACATTCATCAGGTCGGGCAGATCGTTGGTGGCGATCAAAACGTTGATCTTATCGCTGGCCTGTACCTGGGGAACGGTCCATTTGTACTCGATGTTGATGCCCAGCTCTTCCGCGTAGGCCCGGATCCAGGCGTTGTCCTCATAGCTTTCTCCTTCCTTGTATTTGATGGTGTCGTCCACTACAAAGATGGAGGAAATGCTGATGGGCGGGTCGTACTTTGCCATGGGATCAGCCGGTTCGGCCGCCTGACTGGAGGGTGCCGCTGCGGAGGACGAGGGTGTGTTTTTGCTTTCGGTCTGGCTGGAGGGAGAGCCGGGCTGCCCGCAGGCCGCCGTGCCCAGCAGCATGCTGGCGGCAAGGGCCAATCCGGCAGCTTTTTGGATCATTGCTTTTTTCATGTTGGAACCTCCTCTTGATTAGGCAGCTGGTTGCTGTCTATTGTTCTCAAAAAGAGTCTACCATATGAGAAAGAAATGATACAATATTTCCATTTCCAGATTGTTGCCCTCTGTCCAGTTCTTCTCCTTTTTTGTCGAAAAAAGGCCCCTCTATAAAGGAGCAATGAACAATTAGCAATGGAGTGCAAGGGCGCAAGCGTTGTAACCAACGCTCAGTAAATTATAGTTTATCTGCTCTTAGCCTCCCCTTATTTATAAGGGGAGGGGGACCGCCGAACGGCGGTGGAAGGGATAGTCACACGCAGAAAGTGGCATAGAACCGCTAGTTAGAATCCCCTCAGTCACGGCGCAGCCGTGACAGCTCCCCTTATAAATAAGGGGAGCCGAAAGACGCTAAATATAAATTTAGCAAACTAAGTCCTTGCCCTTAAATTGCTCATTCCTCATTGCTCATTCCTGATTTCTAATTGTCCTCCCGGTCGGAACGCAGGCTCTCCTGATATTGCAGGGGCGTCATGCCGGAAACCTTTTTGAAAAAACGGGTAAAGTAGGAAGAGGAGAAAAAGCCCACTGCCGCGGAGATATCCTTCATTTTCAGCTTTCCTTCGGCGATGAGGCGCTTTGCCTCCTCCAGCCGCTTTTCTGAAATGTAGGCGGAGAGGTTTCGCCCGGTTTGGGCGCGGAACAGGTCGGAAAGGTATTTGGGATTATAGTTGGAAAGCTCGGAAAGTCGGGAAAGGGAAAGATCTCCGTCCAGGTGGTTTCGGATATAGGACTTTACCGTTTCCACACAGCTGTGGGTTTGGGCATTGCTGGAGGCCTGCTGAAAGTCAAACAGCGCTTCTCCGAAGGCCAGATACCTGTCTTGGGGAAAAGGTCCGGAAAGCTCTGCCTGAGAAAGCTCTTGGGAAAGCACGCGGGTTTGCGCCGTGGCTTTGGCGTGGGAAATCTGATTCAAGCAGGAGAGAAACAGCAGGTTCAATTCCAGCGCCAGCTCCCGGCCAATCTCCCTGCGTTGAGAGGAAAGTTCCAAAAGCGCTTCATAAAGGGCGGAAAGCCGTTTGGAAAAGGCTTCCCGATTTCCCGTTTCCAGATCTGCCTTCAAAAGCTGCATTTCTTTTTTGCAGGCTTCCTTTGCCCGGAAAAGGCTCGATTCCTGAGTGGGCGTATCCTTTTCGCCCGGCGCCACATAGATCAGGTTTTTCCCTGTGGAAAGCTGCAGGCGAAGGACAGATTTCAAATGCTGATATTCATAAAAGACCTGATCCCAGGCGGCGGGCTGTTCCGCCAGCACAAAGCAGAAGCTGCTTTGGCATACCGTTTTCGCGGCGTCCAGCTCGTCGAAAATCAACTTGGGAAGGGCCTGGGTGATCGAGGGCGGCAGGGAGGCGCAGGGCTGTAAAAACCAGACAAAGCCCCCGCTTTCCTGATAGGCAAAGCACCGGGCCTTGTCTCTCAGCCGAATGGTCAGCAGATCGGTGAGCAGGTTCATTTGCAGCAGCGGATCCTCTATAGGAGAAACAGGAGCCCCCAACAGTAAAGTGACCGGCTGCTCCGCCCGGAAGGGGATCTCCAGCGCATCAAAAATCTTTTGTGAGATTGGGGCGGCATCGCCGGCGATCACCCCGCTCCAGAGCTCCCGCAGCCGCAGGGCCCGAATGATTCCCAGCTGCTCTTGAGAGCGCATTCGCAAAGCTTTTTCCTTCAGTTCCTCCTCCATTTCCTGAACGCATTCCCCCACGGCCTTCAGAATGGCGTCGTGTCCTTCTGTTTTGAGCAGAAAGCGAACTCCGGGGTTTTTCAGCGCCGCATAGGCGTATTCAAATTCTTCGAAGGCGGTGAGAAACAAAATGCGGCAGTCGGGCCAGTTGACCCGTACCCGCCGCATCAGCTCCAGGCCATCGATCACGGGCATTCGAATATCCGTAAGCAGAATATCAATGCGCTGCCGGTTCAGGATCTCCAAGGCCTGGGTGGCAAGGCAGGCCTTTTGTACCTCCAGCTCCCAGGGATTGCGCTCCTCCAGTAAAGTGGATAAGCCCTCCACGATCATGGGCTCATCGTCTACGATCAAAATGCGGTACATGATTTCAGCCTCCTTTTTCGGTTTCTTCAAGGGGGTCGGAAAGCGGAATATCGATTTCCACCCGCAGGCCGCCAAGCTCTGACCTCACAACGCGCATCAGACCGGACTTCCCAAAGCGAATGGAAAGGCGGCGGTAAAGATTGGAAAGAGCGCCCGCTGTAATAAGGTCCCGCGGCTGCACGCAGTTCTGCCGAGTCGCTATGAGATCCTCCTCTTTGAGCTCTTCGCCGTTGTCTTCTACAAACAGGGTAAGGGCCTTTCCCTTTTCCTGAAAGCCAACGTGAATGATCCCATCGGAAAGCTTGTTTCGCAGCCCGTGCTCCAACGCGTTTTCGATCAGCGGTTGCAGCAGCAGGGCGGGCAGCCGCAGGGCCTCCAGCTCCGGGCGGGGCAGTTCATCGATCTGAATGGTGATCCGGTTGGAAAAGCGGATCTCCTGGATCTCGGCGTAAATGCGGGCATATTTCAGCTCGCTGGAAAGCTTCACGTTCTCAGAGGCCTCCTTGGTAACAAAACGAAAATATTCCCCAAGCTTTTGAGAAAGCCGGGAAGCCAGCTCGCACCCTTCCGCCATGGAAATGGTGGAAATGGAGAAAAAGGCGTTGTAGAGAAAATGGGGATTGATCTTCTGCTGTAAGTGCTTTAATTCTGCCTGCTGGGTCAGAATGGTCTGCTCGCTCACCTCGTTATTGAGGCGGCAGATGGTGGAGATCATGGAATTAAAGCCCTCGTAAATATAGGCGAATTCTTCCGGCCCACGGTGCTCAATGACAGCGTTCAGCTTACCGTTCTCCACCCGGCGGAAGGCCGCCAAAAGTGTGCGCAGAGGCTTGTGTACGATTGCGTAAACAATGGAGGAAAACACAGCCAGCACAAAAATGGAAAACAGGAGAAACGCGATAAGCCAGTTTCGGTAAAAATGCAAAGGGGAAAAAATATTTTCCTCCGGCGTGTAGCTGAGCAGTGTGGCATCCAGCGCCTGAGAGTGCTGATAGCTTACCACATAAGGAGTTCCCTGATAGGTAAGGTGCAGGGAGCCTGACGCATCCGCATTAGAACGTTTCGCGATTTCTCCCGCCAGGTATGGGCCGATCTCCGCCCGGACTTCTTCCTCGGCGGTCGCTTCGCCAAACTGCAAATGGGCCTGCGTGCCGTACAGGGCTTCCCCCTTGCTGATGGTGTCGGTGAAGGAATCCAGATCCAGCTGAATGGTAA
This sequence comes from Neglectibacter caecimuris, assembly GCF_034335015.1. Taxonomy (NCBI): domain Bacteria; kingdom Bacillati; phylum Bacillota; class Clostridia; order Eubacteriales; family Oscillospiraceae; genus Neglectibacter; species Neglectibacter caecimuris. The sequence continues at coordinate 34,758 of NZ_JAWXXK010000010.1, forward strand.
GGGCGAAGGCATCGAGGCCCCTGAGGGGTCTGGCGCTCAGATCCATGAGGTAGGGAGAAAGCAGCACCATATAGGGCTTTTCTGTATGGACCGTAATGGGAGAAGCCAAAATCTCCATACTCTCCCGAATAAATTCATACTCCTCGTCTGTCATAGTGGAAACGCCGCTTTTCCCGGAAATGGCAATCCCACTGGACAGGAACCAAACGGTGGCGTCCTTTACATAGACAGAGCTGGAGCAGAGGGTATTCATCTTTTCCTGTACGGAGCGCTCTGTAAAAACGATGTCGGAAAGAGACATATCGTCATAAGAAAAGCCCAGCGTGTTCAATTCAAAATCGTTGACTAGATTCAGCTGCTGGCTGCGGATATACTGAATATCGTTTTCCAGCACCTGCATATCATTTTTGATCTGCGCCTGATGAGAGGAAAAAATATTCTCCTGGATCAAATGGTAGCTTTTTTCATAGACCAGCAGGCTCATGGCGTATAAAAAAGAAAAAAGCAAAAGAAACAGGAGCATCACGGTGCGAAAGGTGGAAGCGGTAAATACCCGTTTGACGCCGGAAAGTAGAGAGGCACTGTGCATGAAATCGCCGCCTTTTCAGAGGGTCCCGTCCCGAAAAAAGCCCTCGAATTTTCACGAAACTTGTCGGAATGTATCGCATTATAGCACTTTCTGTTCCGGCCTGACAAGGAAATTTTAACGGGCGGACTCTAAAGCCTGATCTCCACCGCCTCGTCCAGTACCATGGAATTCGGGGAAACCAGGCAGTCGTAAGCGAGAAGCTGTACGCCGTGGGAAGCGGCAAAGCGGAGGGCCTTTGCGAATTCCGGGTCGGTAACGGCGTTCGGCTCAAAATACCTTGGTCCCTTCATCTGAATGACGAACAGCGCGCAGGCACGGTAGCCCTGCTCCACGCAGCGGCAAAGCTCTCTGAGATGCTTTGTGCCCCGTTCGGTGGGCGCGTCAGGAAAACGAACCACGCCGTTTTCTTCCAGGGTAACGCCCTTCACTTCCAGAAACCATTTTTCATTCTGCCCTGTTTCGGCGTAAAAATCAAACCGGGAATTGCCGAATTTTTGTTCCGCACGCAGCAGGATAAGCTCCGGAAGCAGCCGGGGCAGGGCCTCCGCCGCAGCCTTGTTGGGGGCTTGGCTGTCCATATTGATCAGAAGCTCTCCCTTTCTCACGGCAATGAGATCATACAGGGTTTTCCTGGCGGCATTTTCGCTTTTTTCCACATATACCTCCGCTCCCGGAACTAAAAGCTCCCGGCAGCGTCCCGTGTTTTTTACATGGCAAACGCAAACCTCCCCATTGATTTTTACCTGGGCGATAAAGCGATTGGGCCGGGAAAGAAAGCTCCCGGGAAGCACGGTTTTGTAAGTCATGGAAAAACCTCCGCAAAATTTCAGGATAGGTCTTGCTCTAAACGGTAGAAAGCTTTATACTAGACAGAAAGAAGCAAGGTGATTTGTTCTTTTCCGAAAGTGCAAAAGAGCTGCCCTGGCTCCTTCGTGAATTTTAGTATAGCATATTTTTCGAGAGAAAGAAAAGAACAAATCAGAGCTCTATATTATGGTAACTTAAATTAAATATGTAAATCAAAGTAAATCCGGTGTTTGCAATAAGATAGTTAAAATTCTTTGATGTATTGCTGGGTTTTATAAACAAAAATCAGAAAAGGAGTGATCGGCTTGAAAATTTATGTAAACTCAAATGCGGCCCAAAATGGAAACGGAACAAAGGAAGCGCCCTTTCAAACGCTCTCGCAGGCGGCTGAGATGGCCAGGGCGGGGGACGAGGTGCTGGTGGCTCCCGGTATTTACCGGGAATGGGTAGATCCGAAAAACGGCGGCATGGACGAGGAGCACCGGATCGTTTACCGATCCCTGGAGCCGGGCAAGGCTGTGATCACCGGGGCGGAGCCGGTAAAAACCTGGCAGCCATACGAGGGAGAGGTTTGGACCGCCCGGATCCCCAATTCCCTGTTCGGCGGCAGCAATCCTTATACCACCCTGCTGGAGGGAGATTGGTACATTCCGGAAAAGCCCTTCCATACCGGGGAAGTGTATCTGAACGGGAAATCTCTCTATGAGGCGGAAACGCTGGAGGGCGTGCTCAAACCGCTGCCTCACGCCGCCTCCTGGGACCCGGAGTTTACCGTTTACCGCTGGTACACGGAGCAGGAGGGGGACAGCACCGTGCTTTACGCCAATTTCCACGGGCTGGATCCCAACCGGGAAAATGTGGAGATCAGCGTGCGCAGCAGCTGCTTCGCCCCTTCTGAGACTGGAAAGAACTATATTACCCTTTCCGGCTTTACTGTGCGGCAGGCTGCCACACAGTGGGCGCCGCCCACCGCCTATCAGGAGGGAATGATAGCCCCCCACTGGTCCAAGGGGTGGATCATCGAGGACTGCGAAATCTCCGAATCCAAGTGCTCCGGCATTTCCCTGGGAAAATACCGCCAGGAGGGCAACGATAACAAGTGGCTGCACTGGAAATATAAGGACGGCACCCAGACGGAGCGGGAGTGTATCTGCCAGGCTCAGCGGGAGGGCTGGACAAAGGAGAGCATCGGCTCTCACACCGTCCGCCGCTGCAATATTCACGATTGCGGACAAACCGGCATCGTGGGCCATTTGGGCGGTGTGTTCTCCGTGATCGAGGACAATCATATCCACCATATCAACAATAAGCAGAACCTGGCCGGCGCGGAGATCGGCGGCATCAAAATGCACGCCGCCATCGATGTGGTCTTCCGCCGGAACCATATTCACCACTGTACCCGAGGCCTTTGGCTGGATTGGCAGGCCCAGGGCACCCGCGTCACCCGGAACCTGTTTCACGATAATACCCTGCCCAATCTGAAGCCCGATATGGAGCAGCCGGACCCCTCCCTGTTTCAGGGCCTGGGGGAGGATATTTTTGTGGAGGTCTCTCATGGTCCCACGCTCATTGACAACAATCTGCTGCTTTCCGCCCGTTCTTTGAAGCTTGCCTGTCAGGGTGTGGCGGTGGTGCACAATCTCATTGCGGGCAGCCTGGTTTCGGTGGGCATCGGCACGGATAACGGCGCGAAAACTCTGGCCTGTCCCCGTTATACGCCCTACCATGTTCCCCACCGCACGGAGGTGGCGGGTTTTATGACCTTCCTCCACGGAGATATGCGGTTCTATAACAATATTTTTGTACAGCAGCCGGTGCACCCGGCCCTTTGGGCGGCCATGGAATCCAGAAAGGAAGCGAAGGACCCCTGGGACGACTGCAACATGAAAACCGGAACCTTTCCCTATGACGGCTATCCCACCTTCGAGGAATGGGACCGGGAATTTGAAGGTTACTGCGGTATGGGTTCTGCGTCCAGCGACCGCTACTACATGCACCTTCCTGTGTGGACGGGAGGCAACGTGTTCTTTAATGGTGCCAGGCCCTGCGACAGAGAAAAGGATTATGCTGTGGCAAGCGATACGGTCACCCTGAGCCTGAAGGAGGAAAACGGCGCGTATACTCTGGAAACAGATCTGTACGGGTGTCTGCCGAAGCTTGAAACGGCCCTTGTGACCACCGAACTTTTGGGTATGGCCTTTGAGCCGGAGCAAAGCTTTGAAAGTCCCGATGGCTCCGCTATCTGCTTTGACAGCGATTATTTCGGCGTCAGCCGGGAAAATGCTCCGCTGCCGGGTCCCTTCGCTTCCGGAAAAGAAGCGGAAGCTCCGCTGTTCTAGTCGTGGATTTTCCAAAAAGGTCATATTGCTTTTTTCTGCTCAATACAGTATACTGGTTATTAGAGCCGAAAAGGGCAATGCCGCCTGTTTCCGGCGCTGAATTCGAGGGGGGAGTGGCGATGCTGATGCAGTATCTCTGGCTGAGCGTAACGATCCTGGCCGCCATCGTGGAGGCTGCTGTGCCCGCACTGGTGTCCATCTGGTTTGTGCCGGGAGGCCTGGCGGCGCTGATCGTGAGTCTTTTAGGCGGCCCGGTGTGGCTGCAGATCCTGCTGTTTCTTGTGGTTTCTGCGCTGGCTCTGCTTTTCACCCGTCCTTTGGTGAAAAAATTCCAAAAGGATAAGGCGGAGAGCACCAATGCCGATATGGTACTGGGGCGTACCGCCCTGGTCACGGAGGACATCAACGACCTGCTGGGAACCGGCAGAGTCACGGTACGGGGGAACAGCTGGTCCGCCCGCTCTGTGGAGGAAGGTACGGTGATTCCCAAGGGAGAAGCCGTTCTGGTAGAGCGCATTGAAGGTGTAAAGCTTATGGTGCGCCGGAAAAAAGAAGGAGGATCTTTATGACGGGATTAGAAGCTTTTGCCGGAATTTTTGTGGTCGCGGTGCTGGTGATCTTTGTGCTGGCGGTCATCATCGCCAATATCAAGATCGTTCCTCAGGCACACGCCTTTGTGGTGGAGCGGCTGGGCGCGTTCCATGCCGCATGGGGAACGGGCCTGCATGTGAAAATTCCCTTTTTGGATCGCATCGCGCGGAAGGTGAGCCTGAAGGAGCAGGTCATTGATTTCCCGCCTCAGCCGGTGATCACCAAGGATAATGTGACTATGCAGATCGATACTGTGGTCTATTTTCAGATCACCGATCCCAAGCTTTACGCTTACGGCGTGGAAAACCCCATTTCCGCCATTGAAAATCTCAGCGCCACCACGCTGCGGAACATTATCGGCGAAATGGAGCTGGACCATACCCTCACAAGCCGCGACGTGATCAATTCCAAGATCCGGGTGATCCTGGACGAGGCCACCGATCCCTGGGGCATCAAGGTAAACCGTGTGGAGCTGAAAAACATCATTCCTCCTGCGGAGATCCAGGATTCCATGGAGAAGCAGATGAAAGCGGAACGGGAGCGCCGGGCCAAGATCCTGGACGCCGAGGGTGAAAAGCGCAGCGCTATCCTGATCGCCGAGGGCCAGAAGGAATCCGCCGTGCTCCGCGCGGAAGCGGTAAAGGAAACGAAGATCCGGGAGGCCCAGGGCGAAGCGGAAGCCGTTCTCACTGTGCAGCGGGCCAGGGCGGAAGCGGTAAAGCTGATGAATGAGGCGAACCCCGGCGAGCAGGTCATTGCCCTGAAGAGCCTGGAGGCCTTTGAAAAGGCCGCCGACGGCAAGGCAAACAAGATCATTATCCCCTCCAATATTCAGGGCCTGGCGGGCCTGGCGGTCTCTCTGAAGGAACTGATGGCGGACGGGGAAAATAAATCGCACAAAAATTAGGAGAAAACCTCCTGAAAATTTTCCCATTGGCAAGGCTTCTTACATCGGTAAGAAGCCTTGCACTTTTTTTGGTTTCATTGTATACTGAACCTTGTTCTAATGAGAAAAATCAGGTGCGGAAAGGAAGGCTGTTTTATGCCCTTTGTAGATGTGAGAATGAGCTGCGCGGTTACGGCGGAGCAGGAGTCCCGCCTGAAAGCGGGGCTGGGCGAGGTCATTTCCCTGATCCCTGGAAAATCAGAGAGCTCTTTGATGGTACAGATCGCGCCGGAATGCCATATGTGGTTCGGCGGCAGCGAGGCAGGCCCCATTGTCATGGCCAAGGTATCCATTTACGGCAGGGCCCCCGAGGGTTCCTTTGAGAAATTCGGGGAAGCGGCGGTGGCGTTGTTCAGACAGGTTCTGGGGGCGGAGCACGTCTATGTCAAACTGGACGAAACCACCGACTGGGCCTGGTAATTTTCTGTTCGGGAAAGGAAGAAGCTCAAATATGTGTGAGAAAAAAGCAGCGGTCATTATGGGCAGCGACAGCGACCTGCCGGTGGTGGCCCCGGCCATCAAGCGGCTGAAGAGCCTGGGGATCCCCCTGGAAGCTCATGTGATGAGCGCCCACCGCACCCCGGAGGAAGCGGCGGAATTTTCCAAAAACGCCCTGCAAAACGGCTTTGGCGTGATCATCGCCGCCGCCGGAAAGGCAGCCCATCTGGCAGGCGTTTTGGCGGCGCATACCACACTGCCGGTGATCGGTATTCCGGTGAAGTCCTCCACCCTGGACGGCCTGGACGCGCTGTTGGCTACCGTGCAGATGCCCTCCGGCATTCCCGTTGCCACCGTTGCTATAGACGGCGCGGACAACGCCGCGATTTTGGCGGCGCAAATGCTGGCTTTGTCCGACCCGGCGCTTCAGGGAAAGCTTTCCGATCTGAAGCGGGAAATGCGGGAAGGCGTTGCAAAAAAGGATCAGACCTTGCAGGAAAAACTGAAGGAGCTGTAACAAGAAATTCAGAAAGCGGAAGGAGAAGCGAATATGAAAAAATCGATCATGAGAAAATACGCCAAATTGGCCGTGAGAAGCGGGGCAAACCTGCAAAAGGGCCAGGGCTGCGTGATCTCCGCTCAGGTAGACCAGCATGAGTTTGCCGAAATGGTGGTGGAAGAGGCCTACCGTGCCGGGGCAAAATGGGTCATGGTAAACTGGGGCGATCAGGCGGTGACAAAGCTCCACTACCGTCACGGCACCGTGACTCAGCTTTCCCGGGTAGAGGAATGGGAAAAGGCGAAAATGCAGTATATGGTAGATACCCTGCCCGCCATGATCCACATTGATTCCTCTGACCCTGACGGCTTAAAGGGCGTCAATATCGCGAAGCTGCAAAAGTCCAGCGCCGCCAGGGGAACGATCATGAAGCCCTTCGAAAAGAAAATGGACAATAAAAACCAGTGGACTATTGTCGCCGTACCCTCCAAGAAATGGGCGAAGAAGGTGTTCCCGGAGGATCGCGCCAGCGTAGCGGTGGAAAAGCTGTGGAACGCCATTTTGCATTCGGTGCGTATCACAGCGGAGAACGACCCTGTGGCCGAGTGGGAAAAGCACAACAAGGCCCTGGCGGAGAAGTGCGAAAAGCTCAATGCCCTTCATCTGGACTACCTCCACTATGAAAGCAAAAACGGTACGGACTTTAAGTGCTGGCTGATTCCCGAGGCCCGCTGGCACGGCGGCGGCGACACGCTGCCTAACGGCATTTTCTACAACCCCAACATGCCTACCGAGGAGGTTTTCATTTCCCCCAGGAAGGGCAAGTGCGAGGGAACGCTGGTGGCCACCCTGCCGCTGTCCTATCAGGGAAACCTCATCGATAAATTCTCTGTTACCTTTAAGGACGGCAAGGCGGTTTCCGTAAAGGCTGAGAAGGGCCAGGAGCTTTTGGAGCATATGATCAAGATGGACGAGGGAGCCTGTATGCTGGGCGAGCTGGCCTTAGTGCCGGACGATTCTCCCATTTCCAATTCCGGTATTCTGTTCTACAACACGCTTTTTGATGAAAACGCCGCCTGTCACGTGGCTCTGGGTATGGGCTTCAATGAGACCGTGGAGGGCTTTGAGAACATGACCGATGAAGAGCTCAAGGAATTGGGAATCAACGATTCCATTATCCATGTAGACTTTATGGTAGGCAGCAAGGAACTGAACGTCACCGGGTACACCAGGGACGGAAAGAAGGTACAGATCTTCAAAAACGGCAACTGGGCTATTTGACCGATCTAAGGCAACACCGGGATTTTTCCGGTGCTGCCTTCCGTGTTTTTATCATCATTGTGAAAAGGAGCTGCTGCAATGAAAAGCTACAGCGATAGTTACAAGGCGGCGGGTGTGGATGTGACCGCCGGGTATCAGTCCGTGGAATTGATGAAGGAGCATGTCAGGCGCACCGTAACTCCCGGCGTGGTTTCCGGCATAGGCGGCTTCGGCGGCCTGTTTGCCCCGGAATTTTCCGGCATGAAAGAGCCGATCCTGGTTTCCGGCACAGACGGCGTGGGCACAAAGCTCAAGGTGGCCATGCTGATGGAAAAGCATGATACTATCGGCATCGACGCGGTGGCCATGTGTGTAAACGATGTGGTGTGCTGCGGCGCGAAGCCCCTGTTTTTCCTGGACTATATCGCCTGCGGAAAAAATATTCCGGAAAAGATCGCGCAGATCGTGGCGGGAGTGGCCGAGGGCTGCGTACAGTCCGGCTGCGCCTTGATCGGCGGGGAAACTGCCGAGCACCCCGGCATGATGCCGGAGGAGGATTACGACCTGGCCGGTTTTACCGTCGGCCTGGTGGACAAGCCCAGGGTCATCGACGGTTCCGGGCTTCAAGCGGGGGACGTGCTGTTGGGTGTGTGCTCCTCCGGCGTTCATTCCAACGGCTTTTCCCTGGTGAGAAAGGTGTTTGGGCTGAATGAAGCCAACATCGGTAAATATTATGAAGAGCTTGGCGGCACTTTGGGCGAAACCCTGCTCACGCCTACCCGCATCTATGTGAAAGCGGCCCTGGCCGCCATTGAGAAGGCGGAGGTAAAGGCCATTTCCCACATTACCGGCGGCGGCTTCTATGAGAATATTCCCCGCATGATGAAGCCGGGGCTGACAGCCCGGGTGGAAAAATCGGCCATTCCGGTCCTTCCCATTTTCCCGCTGCTGCAAAAGGCGGGCAATATTCCGGAGCACGATATGTACAACACCTTTAACATGGGTGTGGGCCTGTGCATGGCAGTGTCTGCGGAAACCGCCCAGGCGGCGCTTTCTGCTATCGAAAGCGCCGGGGAAAAGGCTGTGGTGATCGGCGAGGTGACAGAAGGGGAAGAGGGGGTCTTGCTGTGCTGAACATCGGTGTGCTGGTGTCTGGCGGAGGAACGAACCTGCAAAAGCTGATCGACGCCCAAAATGCCGGAGAACTCCAAAACGGCATTCTTCGGGTGGTGATCGCCAGCAAGGCGGACGCCTTTGCCCTGGAGCGGGCGAAAAAGGCCGGGATCGAGGCCATCGCCCTGTGCAGGAAGGACTATCCCGATGTGGACGCCTACAGCCAGGCGCTGATCGACGCCCTGTGGGAGCGGCAGGTAGAGCTGGTGGTGTTGGCTGGTTTTCTCACCATTACGGGAGAAAACTTTGTCCGTGCCTTCCCAAACCGCATTTTGAACGTTCACCCGGCGCTGCTGCCTGCCTTCGGCGGCAAAGGATACTATGGGCTTCACGTCCATGAGGCCGTGCTGCAAAGGGGCGTGAAGGTCACCGGCGCCACGGTGCATTTTGTCAATGAAGTCTGCGACGGCGGGCCGATCATTCTCCAGAAGGCCGTGGAGGTCCGGGAGGGCGATACCCCGGAGACTTTGCAAAGGCGGGTCATGGAGGAAGCCGAATGGAAGCTTTTGCCCCAGGCGGTTTCCCTGTTCTGTGGAGGAAGGCTCACCGTGGAAAACGGTGTGGTTCATTGTAAGGAAGCATAAAAGGAAAGGAAGAGTTTGATGAAGCCAGTCAGTCTTTATGAAGATCTCAGCTCCAATTCTTACCCCGGCCGGGGGATCGTGATCGGCAAAAGCGAGGACGGAAAAAACGCGGTGATCGCTTATTTCATCATGGGCCGCAGCACAAATTCCCGGAACCGTGTGTTTGAAGCGGAGGGAGAAAACCTGCGCACCAAGGCTTTTGATCCCGCCCTGCTGTCCGATCCCTCCCTGGTGATCTATTTCCCCGTGCGCGCCTATCCGGGCGGCCAGATCGTCACAAACGGCGACCAGACCGATACCATCTATGACTTTTTACAGGCGGGAAAAACCTTTGAGGACGCTTTGCGAACCCGCACCTTCGAGCCGGATCCGCCGATTTTCACCCCCCGGGTCTCCGGGATTGCAGAGCTTCAAAACGGCGATTTCTCCTACAAGCTGTCCATTCTGAAAAGCACGGACGGCGATGAGGGCTTTGCCCAGCGCCAGTTCTTTGAATATGCTCCGAAGCCCGGCCTGGGCCACTTTATTCACACCTATCAGGGAGACGGGAACCCGGTGCCCTCCTTTGAAGGCGAGCCCACCCCGGTCACGCTTTCCGGCGATATCGATACCTTTACCGGAAAAGTCTGGAACGCCCTGAACGAAGACAACAAGGTTTCCCTCTTTGTGCGGTACATTGACCTTGCCACAGGTAAGTACGAAACCCGTATCGTCAATAAGAACGGTTAAATAATGTGCCGTCTGCTGAAAAGCGCCCTTGTTCTTCTCTGACAACCAATAACTAACCTCTGAAGGAGCGATCAAGATGACCGAAATGGAACTGAAATACGGCTGTAACCCCAATCAGAAGCCCTCTAAGATCTTTATGAAGGACGGCTCGGAGCTTCCCGTTACCGTCTTAAACGGCAAGCCCGGCTACATCAATTTTCTGGACGCCTTCAATTCCTGGCAGCTGGTCAAGGAACTGAAAGCGGCTACCGGCCTTCCCGCGGCGGCTTCCTTCAAGCACGTCAGCCCTGCCGGTGCGGCGGTGTATGTGCCGCTTTCCGACACCCTGAAAAAGATCTATTTTGTGGACGATCTGGAGCTTTCTCCCATTGCCTCCGCTTACGCGGCGGCCCGGGGAGCCGACAGAATGTCCTCCTATGGCGACTGGGCTGCTCTTTCCGACGTGTGCGATAAAGAAACCGCTGCTCTGCTGGCCCGGGAGGTTTCCGATGGTGTGATCGCCCCCGGCTATACGAAGGAAGCGTTGGAAATCCTCAAGACAAAGCGCAAGGGCAATTACAACGTGGTACAGATCGATCCCGAATACGTTCCCGCCCCCATCGAGCACAAGGACGTGTTCGGCGTTACCTTCGAGCAGGGCAGGAATGAGCTGAAGATCGACAGCGAGCTTCTGAAGGAGCTTCCCACGAAAAACAAGCACCTCACCGAGGAAGCCAAGCGGGATCTGATCGTGTCCCTCATCACCCTGAAATATACCCAGTCCAATTCTGTCTGCTATGTGAAAAGCGGCCAGGCTATCGGCGTGGGCGCCGGCCAGCAGAGCCGTGTTCACTGCACCCGGCTGGCGGGAAATAAGGCGGATAACTGGTATCTGCGCCAGTGCCCCAAGGTTTTGAACCTGCCCTTTAAGAAGGATATTCGCCGCCCGGACCGGGACAACACCATTGATGTGTACATTTCCGATGAATACATGGACGTGCTGGCGGACGGCCAGTGGGAGAATTTCTTCACCGAAAAGCCGGAGGTCTTTACCCGAGAGGAGCGCCGTGCCTGGCTGGATACCATGGCAGGCGTAGCCCTGGGCTCAGACGCGTTCTTCCCCTTTGGTGACAACATTGAGCGCGCCAGAAAGAGCGGCGTGGAATTTATCGCCCAGCCCGGCGGCTCCATTCGGGACGACAACGTGATCGCCACCTGCGACAAATACGATATCGCCATGGCGTTTACTGGGATCCGGCTGTTCCATCATTAAGAACTTTGCCGTGATTTTCGCGCCCAACGATCAGGGCTTTCGGGAAAAGGAGGAACGACCATGGCAAGCGCTTTGCTGCGAAATTTGACAGGAAAGGTCTGCACCGTTTCCATGTCTATCAGCCTGTCGCCTTATGTGGGAAGGATCATGGCGGTAGAAGAGGACTGGCTGGAGCTGAAGCAGAAAGACGGAACGCTGCATTATCTCAATATCCCAAGAATCCAGGAAATTCAAGTGATGCCTGAAAAAGTACAGGAGCAATGGAGAGAAAAGCTATGAAAATTTTAGTCATTGGCAGCGGCGGCAGAGAGCACGCCATCGTCCGCAAATTAAAGGAAAGCCCCAGGGTGGAAAAGCTGTACTGCGCTCCCGGCAACGGCGGCATCGCCATGGACGCGGAGTGCTGCCCCGTGGGGGCCATGGACAAGGAAGGGATCCTTGCCCTTGTGAAAGAAAAGCAGATCGATTTTGTGTTCGTCGCCCCGGACGATCCTTTGGCCGCCGGTATGGTGGACTGCTTAGAGGCCGCCGGGTTTCCCTGCTTCGGCCCCAATGCCAGGGCGGCCCAGCTGGAAGCCAGCAAGGTGTTTTCCAAGGGCCTGATGAAGAAATACGGGATCCCCACGGCGGAGTATGAAGTGTTTTCTCAGGCGGAGAAGGCCTTGGCCTACATCAGGGAAAAGAATACTTATCCCATCGTCATCAAGGCGGACGGCCTGGCGCTGGGGAAGGGCGTTATCATCGCCCAGAATGAGCAGGAGGCACGGGACGCCCTGCACTCCATCATGGAGGATAAGCTCTTCGGCGATTCCGGCTCTGAGGTGGTGGTGGAGGAATTCCTCACCGGCCCGGAAGTGACCGTGCTGGCCTTTACCGATGGCGAGGCCATGTGCCCCATGGTTTCCTCCATGGACCACAAGCGGGCTTACGATGGGGACAAGGGCCCCAACACCGGCGGCATGGGCACCATAAGCCCAAACCCCTTCTATACGGAAGCGGTGGCGGCGGAGTGTATGGAAAAGATTTTCCTGCCCACCATGAAGGCCATGAACGCGGAAGGAAGAAAATTTAAGGGCTGTCTCTATTTCGGCCTGATGCTCACTCCCGGCGGCCCCAAGGTCATCGAATACAATTCCCGCTTCGGCGACCCCGAAACCCAGGTGGTGCTGCCAAAGCTTCAAACAGATCTTGTGGAAATCATCACCGCCGTGGCGGAGGAGCGCTTGTCAGAGCTTACCATCGAGTGGTCTTCCCAGCCCTGCGCCTGCGTGATCCTGGCAAGCGGCGGTTATCCCGGCAGCTACCGGAAGGGCCTTGAAATTCACGGCCTCCTGGAAAACGGCCAGGTGGACGGCACAACGGTCTACCATGCCGGAACCAGGCTGGAAAACGGAAAATTCCTCACGGCCGGCGGCCGGGTGCTGGGCGTTACCGCAAAGGGTGAGACCCTGGAAAAAGCGCTGCAAAACGCCTATGCCGCCGCGGAAAAAATCAGCTTTGAAGACGTCATATACCGAAAAGATATCGGCAACCGGGCGCTGGAAGTGAGGTAGCAAAGGAGAACGATCGTTATGGATAAAAATTTGGCTTGGGAAAATGTTTTGTTGACGGATTCCGGATTTTTTGATCCATTTGATTTGAGCAGGCCGCTCGCCCCTATTGTAGAGCGCTTTACCACTATGGTAGCAAAACCTTTTTCCAAGGCACGTATTTTATTTATTCCTGCTGCTGCTTGTGATGAAGAGTCAAAAAAGCTTGCTTCTATTCTGTATTCTGAGCTTATCTGGCTAGGCTTCTCTTCGAAAAATATAACTACGTATATGCTGGATAAACCCCTTCCCTTGGAGGAAGCTTTAACCTATGATATTCTGTTTTTGACAGGCGGCTGGTGTGAACATCTCCTTAAACTTATCAAAAAGACTGAATTTGTAGATGTTGCCAGAGCCTTTGTGTTTGCTAATAAGGTTTACGTGGGGGTAAGCGCTGGAAGTGTCATTGCTACTCCCAACATAATGGGGACTTTTGAGCAACGACCTAGCCTTGATACGAGCGGCCTGGGTTTGGTTTCCGCATACATAGATTGTCATTGTGATATGCAGCCTGGCCTAGTGCAAAAGACACTTGCTTTTCCTCATATATTGCTCCACTTTAACCAGGCGCTGGCTGTCAATAGCAGTTCCTATGAGCTGATAGAAGCTCCTGCGACTTCGCAGAATATAAACTGGTCCTCACCGCCAACTGTTGGTGAAGAGATTTTTCAACTGAATAACTCTACGGAGCTGTATCAATACAACTAAAATAGGGAGGGAAACTAACATGAAAGCACCCATCACATTTGCTATTTGCGGCTTTGGAGACAGGGGAAGCACCTATGCTTCCATGCAGAAGCTGTTTCCTGATAAGATGAAGGTCGTTGCCGTGGCGGATCTGAATCCCCGGAAGGTGCAAAAGGCAAAAGAGCTTTACGATATTCCGGAGGAAAATTGTTTTTCTTCCGGGGAGGAAATGCTGGAGCACGGGAAGCTGGCGGACGTCATGGTGGTTTCCACCATGGATCGCCAGCATGTGGGCCACGCCATTCCCGCGCTGAAAAAGGGCTACCATATTATGATGGAAAAGCCCATTTCCCCGGAGCTTTCCAAGTGCCGGGAAATTTTGGAGGTGGCAAAGGACTGCCCCGGCAAGATCATCGTGTGCCATGTGCTGCGCTATACCACCTTCTATAATACCCTGAAGGATCTGATCTCCGGCGGGCGGATCGGAGATGTGGTTTCCATCTGCGCCAACGAGAATGTGGGATATTGGCACCAGGCTCATTCTTTTGTGCGGGGCAACTGGCGGAATTCCAAAGAAACCAGCCCCATGATCCTGCAAAAATCCTGCCATGATATGGATATCCTCACCTGGCTTTTGGGGAAAAAATGCAAAGCGGTCTCCTCCTTCGGCGGTATTCAGCTGTTCAAAAAGGAATGCGCTCCCGAAGGGGCTACCCCTTATTGCCTGGGCGGGTGCAAAGCAAAAGAGCACTGCGTTTTCGATGCGGAAAAGATCTATATCACCAGCCCGAAAACCGGCAGAGCCACCCATAACGACAACTGGATCACCTCGATCCTCAGTGTGGAAAACACGGTGGAAAGCACCTATGAAGCGCTGAAAAATGGCCCTTACGGCCGCTGCGTCTATCATTGTGATAACGATGTGGTGGATCACCAGCAGACAATTCTTCTCATGGAAGACGGCTCCACCATCAGCTTTACCATGTGCGCCTTTACCGAAAGCTGCTACCGCTATTTTAAGGCCATGGGAACAAAAGGGGAGATCGAAGCGGATATGATTTCCAACGTGATCCATATCCGGGAATTCGGCAAGCCGGAGGAAGTGATCGATGTAGGGAAGCTGGCTTCCGACCTGAAGGGCCATGGCGGCGGCGACAGCGGCATCGTTTCCGACTTTTTGGAAATGCTCTTAAACGGCAGCGAAGCCACCGAGCGCACCACCACCCTGGAAAATTCCATGGAAAGCCACTTTATCGCCCTGGCGGCGGAGGAGTCCCGCTTAAACGGCGGAAAGGCCATCGAGCTGGAAAGCTTTAAGAACGGAAAGTAAAAAACAGCCGGGAACCTCCATGGCAAGGTATGCTTTAGAAGTTTCCGGCTTTTGCTGTAGAAGGGAGGGAATCATATGGAAGATACTGCCGCCGGGAAGGGTCTGGGTTCTTTCCAGCTGAAGCTGATTGCCATAGCCGCCATGCTGGCCGATCATTTGGCCTTTGCCTTTTTGCCTGCCGGAACGGTTCCGTATTTTATCCTGCGCTTTTTCGGCAGGCTCACCGGCCCGCTGATGTTTTTCTGCGCGGCCCAGGGGTACCGCCACACAAGAGATCTGAAGCGGTATCTCCTTCGGCTTTTCCTTTTCGCGCTTCTCAGCTATGTGCCCTTTGTTCTCTTCAGCGCTCAGGGGGAGCGTGCCAATCTGAATTTTCTGAGCCTCAGCGTGATCCACACGATCCTTCTGGGCGTGCTGGGAATTCATGTTCGCCACAGGGTGGAAAATCCGGTGCTGAAGGCGCTTTTGCTGGCGCTGCTGTTGACGCTCAGCCTTCCGGGAGATTGGGGCGGGATCGGCTTTGTGATAATCCTTGTGTTTGATTTCTTTTACGAAAGCCCCTCCGGCCAGAAAATGGGCTATTTCCTGATCGTTCTGTTTGGCGGCGGTGTGCTGTTCTTTTTAACCTCTCCCATCATCGACCTTTTGACCACGGGCATCTGGCTGACGGATTTTTCCTATTTCCTTTCCGGGGGCATTAACCTGGGAATGCTTCTGCCCCTTTGGTGCATTTCCCGCTATAACGGAAAACCGGGTACCGATAAGGCCTGGACAAAATGGCTGTTCTATGTGTTCTATCCCGCCCACCTGCTGCTGATCGCCCTGATCCGGTTTTGGATCGCCCGGTAGGATCACAGGAACCAAAAGCGGCCTTCCTTTATAAACTGAGAAGGAAGGGGAAAAGTCCCCTGAAAATTTCCAGTTTCTTGATTAAAGCTCCCAAAGTCAGGCAAAACTAGAAGTGAAAACGCCTGAACCGGAGAGAGGAAGGTCAGAATTGTGATAGTCCATCGAGGAGATATTTATTATGCGGATCTGAGCCCCGTCGTGGGCTCCGAGCAGGGCGGCGTTCGCCCGGTGCTTATCGTGCAGAACGATGTGGGCAACAAATTCAGCCCCACCGTCATCGCCGCGGCGATCACCAGCCAGCACGATAAGGCGAACCTGCCTACTCATATTGAAGTAAACGCGGAAAATACCGGTCTCTTAAAGGATTCCGTAGTGCTTCTGGAGCAGGTGCGCACCATTGATAAGCACCGCCTCAAAGAAAAAATGGGCCGCCTGGATACCGGCTCCATGAATCGGGTAAACCAGGCCCTTTCCATTAGCTTTGGCCTGCCTACATAGGCCAAAGCGAAGGAAACGGAAATCGGTTCCCCAAAAGCAAGGGCGCGCAGAGCTTCTGCGCGCCCTTGTCCTTTCGGAAAGCTTCTTCCAATGGGAAATTTTCGGCATAAAAAGAGTTCCTGAACCAAAAAGATTTCTCTTGCAGTTTCCCAGCCGGTGCATTATAATAAACAGGTCAGCCATCAGGCTGATCCCCTGCGGGTATGGCGGAATTGGCAGACGCGCCAGATTTAGGTTCTGGTGGTACCCCCGTGCAGGTTCAAATCCTGTTACCCGCACCAAAAGGAGACAAAAGCAATTTAGAGGCTTTTGCCTCCTTTTTTATGCTCCAAAACTCTATAGGTGAAACAAAAAGCGTGGGATAACATCTTAATCCACGCTTTTTGTGTTCTTTAATCTATGGGAAATCCCTAATAAGTCACTAATAATCATGTTCAGTAGAGGGAAAAAGAGAAATTAATATCACTAATTTGTAGGTTCTACTTGAAAACGCTCGAGCAACCCACTATAATGTAAGAAAGGAAGATCCTCGTGAAGTTGTCCCTGTTGGAATCAAAAATTTTTGGCAAGGTATGTTATGGCTTTCGGCGTGACAAGAACAAGCGGATAGAAATAGTTGAGCATGAGGCCAAAATCGTGCGGGAGATATTTGCCCTTTGCCTGTCAGGAAACAGTTTGGAGAAAATCCAGGAGCATTTACGCAAGCAAGGTATTCCTTCTCCATCTGGAAAAGCGATGTGGAGCCGTGACGTGCTGAACAAGCTGTTAAACAATTATAAGTACACGTTTGGCGTTATCGACCACGCCACTTACTTTGCTGTGGAAGAAGTGAAATCAAATCGGTGCAAAAATCCCAATTGGAATATTGAGGACGATGAAGAATGGAACGAGCAAGTCAATCTGAGCTACTATGGGCCTACGCGATAACGAGGGATGAGTATGCCAAAAGGCTAAGTGAAAAATCGCTGCTCAAAGCGGAAGACCTGGAGTTTATACGAGACTGTATCTTCGAACTTATCAACCGTGGGGAGGCCAACATTCATGACCCGAAGGAGGAGCAAAGACTTCAAGCGGTTGTAGAAAAGTATTTATATCCTGAAGTTGAATATATCTCACTGACAGATATCGCAAAGCGTTTTGATTCAGAGAATCCAAGTTATGTGATTCAAAGCTGGCTACGCAGCAGGAATACGATTGCATTTTTAGGCCAGTGGGAAAGAGAAAACAATCCCAGCTTTGACGAGCAGGCTTTTCAGCAATTACTCGTTGATGTTCGCTCCCCCTCCTATACCTTGACTCCTGCCAGATGGATCGAAAGGGTAAATGCTGCTGGGATTATCTCTAAGCGAGGAAAGAAGGGGGGCACTACGGCTCATCCTTTCATAGCTTGTGATTTCGAGATGTGGAATGATGTGGCATTTCGATACAGAGTAATATCTATATTTGGTTAACAGAAATTTGTATTTTTAAACTCCAGGCATCTTAAAATAAGAATCAGCATTTCGCTTCAAGCCAAACCATTAAGTAAATTATCAGGGTGGAATTTATGGATAAAATCGTAAAGACTGGCTTAAAGATCGACTTACACATTCATTCCTGTTTTTCAGCTAAAAAGGATGGAAAAAAGGTCAAGGACAATACGATTCAAAATGTGCCCGTGCTTATAGAAAAGCTAACAACGCAAGGTGTCAATATTTGTGCAATTACTGACCATGATAGTTTTTCATATGAAATGTATTCTACTCTTAAATCCGCTGAGACTCAAAATGGCTCAATCTGCAAGGTTCTCCCAGGAGTAGAGTTTTCAGTTACCTTTGAAACAGAGGATTCTTCGCCAAGCACAGTTCACATTGTGACAATTTTCTCCGACGAGAAACCACAAAAAGTCCAACTGTTGGAATCTGTTTTAAATACAATACCTCCTGATTTGAATGGGACTTATTCCGAGGAATGCTTTTTACGGGTACTCCGCGAAATCGATTTAGATACGATTCTAATTGCTCATCAAAAGAATTCTTTAGGTAGTCGTAAGCCAAGAAAACATGATGCAAATTCATTAGGGGATGCAAAATTTCATGAATTTATCTATTCAGACTATTTTGAGGCGTTTGAATTTAAAAATCGCAAAAATGAAGTCTTAAACAAAAATTACCTTGTTCAAACAAATCTTGATGAGAAAGTCACTTTTGTAACCGGAACAGATTGCCACGATTGGAGTGTATATCCCAAAGAAGACACTTCCGATTCTTTGGTTGAGTTTCCATATACATTTGCAAAATGCCTTCCAACTTTTAAGGGCTTAGTAATGGCAATTACAGATTCCTCTCGCCTAAAAATGGTTAATAGTTTTTTCAGCCCGGATAAATTTTCGTTAGAAAGTTTATCCTTCAAAACCAGGAATAAAGAACTTTCTATTCCTCTTTCTAAAGGAATTAATGTTATTATCGGAGATAATTCAATAGGTAAATCGTTATTACTACATTCCATAACAGGATTTGAAAAAAACGGAGACGCCCTTGCACCTGCAATAAAAAAAGGGTATAAGAGTTACTTAAAACGAAACAGTTTGGTTATTCCAAAGAAACTATCTATTGAGAATATTTTTTATTTTGATATGCAAGGTGAGATTCGAGCGAAGTTTGAAGAAAACCACTTAGATGCCACTGAATTTCTTTCAAGATACTTCCCTCCAAACATTGATGAGCAACCTTATAAACGTCTTGTCGAAAATGAGCTCAATCGTATGATTGATTATTTGACTAACAAGTTTTCTATAGATGCTGAAATCCACAATCTTGCTTCCTTTACAATTGCTGTTTCGGATAAACCCTCAGAAAGCTTGGTCTTTAGTCACAATCTTCGCTCACATAAAGTAGAAACAAAGCAATTCATTGATATCATTTCAAAGATTGACGAACTGGTTATTTTGTTAAATCAGATGACGGATTTGCAGGTAGATGAAGATGATAGGACATATTTTGAAACGCAACGTGCCAACATATTGAAAATGCGGTCAAAATACCAAACACGCGCCAATGAAATAAGTCTAGAAAACCAACGTATAGAAGCCATAGCCAAATCAATTCAGAATGTGGCCTCACGCCATAATAGAAGTATTTCTGATAGGCAAAAGAAACTTGAATCTTTTGAGAGCAATACGAACACCCTCAAAGAAACTGTGATTTCTATACTTAAAAAGCTACAAAAACTTCAGCGATATTCACCACACATCGAAGAAGTCTCAATTGCACCAAACACCAATACAATTTTTGATTATCAGTTTATATCTCGTCTAAATGTTGATAAATTGAATACAGAATACTTCTTGTCACATATCGCTAAAGTGATTCGGTCTAAGTCATCTATTGATTGGGAGACTATTACCGAAAAGAAACTTAGAGATATTCTTTTGAAGTATGATGAGTCCAAACCAGTTCTACAATTTTTTAAAGAGGCAATGCTTGACAGTATAGAGAATGATTTTCTGCCCAAAAAAGCCATAATTTATCAAGGAATGGACAAATCAGATGAGTTATCTTCGGGTCTCAACTCCAAAATATATTTTGACCTGCTTTCCTATGAAAACACCAGAGATGGAATCTATATTGTCGATCAGCCAGAGGATAATGTTTCTCAAACAGCGATAAAAACTTACTTATTGGCTCGATTTAAAACGATGGGAGAAAATCGGCAAATAATTATGGTTACGCATAACCCTCAGTTTATTGTCAACCTTGATGTTGATAATATTATTTATATTTTCCAAGATGGAGATGGGTTCAACGCCTATTCTGGCGCGTTAGAATATGCAGATGATACCTATAGCATTCTTGATATCGTCGCTAAGAATATAGATGGTGGACTAGATTCAATTAAAAAGAGGTGGAAACGCTATGAAAAGATTACTGCGATTTGAGTTTCGGCAGAACTCTTATATTCTTCTTGAAAATGAAAAAACAGTCTTTTCCATTAACGCAAGAGACCTCAAATTCAATGCGTTACAATTTTATAAAGGAGTATACTCCGAAAAAGGTATATCTACCAATATAGAAATTGAAAACCGTGTTGATGATTCAGATAAAACAGGCAAGTATGTATTCGTGTGGTTACTTGAGATAGTCCAAGCCATATCTGAAGCTTTGCCAGAAGAAAATAGTGATAGTGAAGATATTACCCCTTCTGAAAAGAATAGTGAAGAATCTCTACCATCCAAAATTATTCCCTTGTTTGAGTTTGCAGCTTGTGCAGGAGATGGTTTTTTCAATGATGACACTATTCCCCATACAGATTATTCCACTGATGTTATCGAGGCAGATTATGCGGTGACTATAGCTGGTCATAGCATGGAACCGACTATCCAAGATGGCGCGGTTGTGTTAGTAAAGAAAGTTGATTGTCTTGAACACAATGAAATCGGAATATTTATTGTTGATGGATCAATTATGTGTAAGCGGTATGTCAAAAAGGGCCGGGGGGTTCTTTTGTGTCCAGATAATCAATCAGGCGAATATTCTTCTATAAAGGCATCTTCAGTAAACTCATGTATACTACAAGGAAAGGTGCTTGGGGTATAAGCATAAATCCTTCAGCAAAAGATGTACCGTGGGATTTTAACTTCCCAGAATTGTCATATGTGGTAATATTTTGTGAGAGTTCGAATGCATACCTTGATTGGGCAAAAATATCTTTTTGGTCGTGGGTTCACAGACCACTGTGCCGAAAGCTCAGCGCAAAGCGCTGAGCTTTCGGCAATTTGCGAACCACAGGTTTTCTGAAAAAGTTGATCGAGGAAAAGAAAAAAGAAAGAGAAAGGAAACTTGCAATGAAGATCGAATTTGAAAATATCAGCCTTCGGGATATGGAGGAGTCCGATATTGAGGATTATGTGCGCTGGTTTACCACTGAAACAGAATGGTCGAAAACGGATGCCCCGTGGGAGCCGGTTGAATCGGACGAAGAAACTGAACGCGCATCCTGGCGTGACTATTATGAATCGGTAAAAGATCTTTCCGATGAGACCCGCCGCTGGAGATTTGAAATCGAATGGAACGGCAGGCATATCGGGTGGGTAAGCTCCTACTCGATTGACGAGAATTACAACTGGATCGGCGAGGTTAGAGAAGGGCAGACCGTTTACCGCACGATTGGCATTGATATTTGCGAGAGCGACGTTTGGGGAAACGGGATCGGCACCAACGCCCTCCGTGCTTTTATCAAGTACAACCTGGAAAACGGCGTGGACGAGCTTTACACACAAACCTGGTCAGGCAATGTCCGTATGCTCCGCTGTGCCGAAAAGCTGGGCTTTCAGGAGTGCGGCCGCAGCATCGGCACACGGGAGGTCAATGGGCGGAAATACGATGGGCTGACCTTTCAGCTGAAACGAGAGAAATAAAATTAAAAAAGCCAGGAAAAAGGAACTGCTGCAAAACACTCAATTTTGCGGCAGTTCCTTTTTTAGAAATACAATGAGCAATTAGCAATGTAGGGCAAGAACGGGTCGCTAAATTATAGTTTAGCGTCCTGATTCCGCTATCACTATTGTCATTCTGAGGAACGAAGTGACGAAGAATCTCGTCCTTAACACCAGGGTAAAAGGGCAAAGGACGAGATTCTTCACCGAGAAAGCAAGGCGCGCCTTGCTTTCTGTTCAGGAATGACAGGTGGAAAGCGAGCAGCGTACTCACTAAATTCCAATTTACCTGCTTGCTTGTGGTCGGGCCGGAAGCTATCCTCCCACACCAGGCAGCTTCACGGGTTGCCGCGACGCCTCGCCGCTAAATTCCAATTTATCGGACTGGTTTCCCCCCTTGTCATTGCTGAGCAAAAAGCGAAGTAAATTTCGCTTTCCCAGCGAAGGATCTTGACCTTATTTTCTGGGAAAAAGCCAAAGGACGAGATTCTTCACTTCGTTCAGAATGACAGGAGGGAGGTGAGTAGATAACTGATAAATTCCAATTTAACAGGCATTACAGGCATTGCTTACACCGCCTGTGCTCTTGCCCTTAATTGCTCATTTCTCATTGCCTTTCCTGCAATTCCTGCAAGAGCTGCCACAGCTGCTCGGGGGTAGCGTCGGTGCTCAGGCGGGCCGCAATCTGATAGCCGTCCCAGGAAAACGGAAAGCGGTGCTGGAACTGTACGATGCCCCTTTTCCAGTATTCCCGCAGGTCCTGCTCTGTCAAATTGGAAATATCTCCGGCAAAATTGTACTCCTCCCAGAGGTCCAGGCCGAAATCGGGATTTTCCCGGTAGATATCCCAGCCAATGACCGCATGGCCGGAGGCGGCTGTATCGTAAGCCAAAAGCACCGCGACAGGAATACCGTTTTGCAGCCTCACTTCGCTGGCGGTGGGGATTAGCGATGGGCAAAGCTCCGAATCCACAGGGTAATAGCCGGCAAACGCATTGGGAATTTCCGCCAGCGTTGCCCAGGTATATTCATCGCCCTTTTCCTTCGCGAAGGCTTCTACCTCAATCGGGCGCCGCAAAAAATGCTCCAGCACGGCAAGTATATCCTCCGCGGGAATCTCTTCACTGCCGTAAATGCGGTACCAGAGCTTTTCTTTTTGGAAAGTCAGGCATTTTTCCGTTTCCGCACTGCCAACGGCGACGATCTCGGTTCCCTCCTGCCGGGCGAGGTACTGCCCAAAGTGAGAGGCGTACTCGTCCACACCGGGAAAACGATTCAGCTTTTCCGAAACAGAAACGATCAGGAAATTTTCTCCATAGCCCCAATCCGTCGTGTGAACTAGCTTCCAGCTTAGGGAGAGCTCTTTGAGCCGGTTATCCTCTTCAAAAAAAGCGCCGCAGGTAAACTGATAGCCGCCATGCAGGGCGGGGATTACCTCGGCCTCTTCCAGCTCCTGCCGTTTTGTGCTGAAAAAGCGCTCTCCTGAGGTAACGGTTTCGCAGATATCCCGGATCATGCCGAAGCTCGGTTCCTCTTTGGGGGAGGGAGCATTTTGAAAATATTCCCGAGGTGTGATCGCCGTTTCCCCTTGGGAAGAGACAGCTTCGCTGCTGCTGACTTTCGGCGTACTGGCATTGGGAAGGCCCGCGCTGCCGCAGGCGGCACAGCAGCAAACCATGGCGGCGGCGGTCATCAGGCCGAGAATCTGTACCGCAATGCTTTTGATTTTTCGCATGACATTCCTCCTGTGACTATTTTATCAATTATACAACGCAAATGGAAAAATCACTGACCTTTTCTGAAAATAATTTTCCTATTTTACATGTCCTGTGGAGGACAAGAGGCCGTATGCTCAATATCCGCCCGTATTGGCTTGTCCCTGAAGAGCTTGTATTAAACTTTGTGATTTTCAGATTGACAAACAACATTTTTTGCGTTATATTTTGGCAAAAGAACAATTTTTATCAAAATGATATTTTTGAAATGGAAAATTGTCTTAGAAATTCATCTTGGAAAAGCTTTTGTATGGATTCTTGGGATTTGCTATAGTGAAAAAGGAGAATGAGAAGTATGAAAAAATTTCAAAAAGCTCTGGCTGTACTGCTTTCAGCGGCGCTGCTTCTGCAGGCGGTTCCCCTGCGGGCCATGGCGGAGGAAGCTGTCTCTTCCGCCGCAGTGCAGGAAGCAGAGAAAATAGCGCTTCCTACAGATTTTGTAGAGGAGAAGTCCCTCGAAGCCCAGGTGGTGTACGAGGAAACCGAACAGCGGAGCGCGGCGGAAAAGCATTTCCGTTTAAGCGACGGTTCTTTTGTCGCAGCTTCTTATCCCGGCCCGGTGCATTATGAAACCGAGGACGGCGCCTGGGAAGAGATCGATAATACGCTGTCGCTCTCTCAGGCAAGCAGATATTCCCTTGGGAGAATCAATGCTCCGGGTATGTACGAGGCTAAAAATGGGGAAGAAACAAAGCGCTATTCGTCTGTTCTGCGTCCTGACGAACCCCTCTTTTCTCTTGCGAATCAGGACTATAGCTTCGGATTGGCGCTTTTGCGCCCGGATACGGCACAGACACTTGTGACGGATAAAGCGGTAAAGCCGGAAGAGGGCACCGCGGAGGATAGCGCGGAAAGCTCTTCCTCCTCAGAGCCGGAAGAAACCTCCGAACCAAGCGAAAGCTCAGATGCGAGCTCCATGATATCAGAAGGCGAGAGCGTTTCATCACAGCCCGAACGCTCAGAACTGCCCGGCTTCGATCAGGATTTGAACAGCGAAGAAGAGATTCAGGAAGAGTCTGTTTCCACTTTTGCCGAAGAAAAGGACTTCCCGGTTTCATCCGCTCCGTCCTCCCTGGAGGAAAAGGAGGAAACGGAATCCTCTGCGCCTTCTGCCGGCCAAGGCGCTTTCGATGAAGAAACTTCCCTTCCTTCTGATGCTCCGGAAAGCACCGCTCCGGAAGGCTCTGAGCCTGTGGCTTCCGCTCCGGAAGAGGACAGCGCCACCGAGCTGCCGCCTGCGGAGAGCGGCAAGGAAGAAACCACCGCTGCCGCTATGGCGGCCAGCGTTTCCGCGAAAATCGAAAATCCGAAAGGCGCAAAGCCCGGCGCGGCCCTTGCCCCCGGAAACCAGATCAACAGTGTTGGAGTAACTGACGATACCGAAGCCGCGTCTTCCCTGGAAGACCAGCTGCAGCCGGAAAAAATATCCTCCAAGGTGACCTATGAAAACGTCTGGCCCGGGGTGGATTTGCAATATTACAACTACGGCTATAACGTCAAGGAAAGCATCATTGTCAGGCAGCCGCAGAAAAGCTACCGGTACAGCTTCCTTTTGAATTTAGAGGGCCTTACTCCCGTTCTGCGGGAAAGCGGCAGTGTTGACCTGCTCGATGAGAACGAGAAGATCCTCTACCAAATTCCCGCCCCTTATCTGGTGGACGCCGGCCAAAGCGTTTCTTACGACGCGGCTTATGAGCTGGTCCACACCACAGAGGGCTATGTGCTGACGGTAGAAGCCGCCGCGGAATGGATCAACGCCGAGGACCGGCAATTCCCCGTTACCATAGACCCAACGCTGATCCTGTACGGCAGTGATTTCGGAAATTCCTTTACAGCTACCTGTGTAACCACAGAAAAACCGAATACTCCAGGTTCCGGTGTGGAAAGCCTGTACATAGGCCATGGGACCACCGGTGATGAAATGCAGGTCTTTTTCCAGTTTGCTTCTCTGCCTACCATACCTGCCAACTGCAATGTGGTCAACGCGACTCTGAACCTGTATCAGCACACCTATAGCCAGGTGGGGCTGAACCGTATTTTTGTGCAGGCCCATGAGGTGACGTCCGCGCGGCCTTCCAGCTATGGGTCAAACGCCGAGTGGATCAGAAACATAACCTGGAACACCAAGCCGTCCTTTAACCAAAACATTACCGAGGCTTATGCCCGCATTACAGAGGCGAGCGAAGGCAAATATATCTCCTGGGATATTTCCCGCCTGGTAAGCAAGTGGTATCATGATCCCGCGGCAAACTGTATGCTTGCCATGGACGCTATTGGGCCCGATAAATTCAGCTCTACCCAGTGCGGCACCGGCATTTTCTGGATGAATATCAATTCCAGGCCGCTTTTTTTGATCCATTATCGAAACAATGTGGGCCTGGAAAACAGGTTTACTTATCAGACCTCTTCTGTTGGCAGAGCGGGTACAGCCAATATCGGCGATTATTCCGCCCAGCTTACCCTGGCAAATACCCTGTTTTCCAGCAACAGCGAAGCCATGCCGTTTTCCCTGGCGGCGTATTACAATTCTCCTTACCGGGGCAGGTATTTTACGGCCAATAATGGCTTTGGCGTCCATACCGCCAACTATGCCAATATGTGCGTGGGCTCCGGCTGGAAGCTTTCCGTGCAGGAAACCGTTGTAAAAATCACGGTAAAAACCAATAACGCTTCTACAGACTACTATGTGTATACCGACGCCGATGGAACCGAGCACTATTTTGAAGCCCCTTCTTCGCTGAGCGCTTATAAAGATGAAGACGGGTTGGGCTATACCCTGTCGGTTTCCGGTGCCATTTCCACGCTGAAGGACGAAAAGAACAACAAAAAGGAATTTTATAACGGCTACCTGACGAAGCAGACCGATAGAAACGGCAATGCGATCTATTACCTTTACAACGACAATACGGCCTACAGCTCGTCAAGCCCTTTCAGCCCGTCTTCCACCGCCTGGAAGCCGAAAGCGGGGCAAGCCAACCGGGTCACGCAGGTTTGGCAGGTAAACGATAACGGCAGCGCCGCCGGTGTGCAGAGCCTGGTCTGTAAGCTGACGTACTCCGGGAATTTTGTGAATAAGATCACCGATGCCAGCGGGCGGGCTTATACCTTCCAGTATGCCGCCCCGGCCTCCGGCGCGCAGCTGCTCAGTAAAATCACATTCCCGGACGGGCATTCCGCCCAGTACGGATATTCCACCGACACGGATCTTCTTATAAAGATCTATGATGAGGAATCAAAGTCCGGGTTGGAGCTTGCCTATGGATCCAGCTTTAAGAACCAGTATGTACACAAGGCTCACGAATATATCGCCTCTACCCTGAACGGCACGCAAACGGTGGGAAGCACCTGGCACAATTACTCTCCCAGCCTGCAGCAGAGGCTGTATCGGTTTTACGGGCAGGATCGTACCGAGAATACAAACGATGACATTACCACCCGCTATACCTTTGACCTGGCAGGCCGAACGGTCAATGTGGTAAATTATAATTCCAACTGGACGGAAATTCTGGGGACCTCCGCCCTTACCTATACCAAAAACCAGGGAACCAATAAAACCAACAACCGCGTGACCGGCGCGGCGGCTTCTGGTATTGCGGCGGTGAACCAGCTTCAAAACGGCGGTTTGGAACAGGTCAATTACGGTTGGGTACATCAGGCGAGTACTGCCAACTCAGGCTCATTGATTTGTGAGAATATAAGCGAAACAAGCAAAACGATCCTCCCCCGAACCGGTAAATATCTGATGAAGCTGCGCCACTCTCCGACCGCGGTTTCCACCACCGGTTCCGGTTCGATATCCTCCTGCTTTCAAAGCGTGTATCTGAAGGCGAGAACTACCTATGTGTTTTCGGGTTATGCCAATTCCTCCGGGATCACAGGTTTTGGAAAAGACGGAGGAATGACGCTCAGCTTCAATGATTCCACCGGAACGGAAGTTCTTGCCGAAAGCAAACTGCTTGACTATGCTACCTCCACAAAAATTGAATCAGGGTGGACCCGCTTGCAGGTCAGCTATAGGCCAAAAACCAGCGGGAACTATCGGATCTGTGCAACTTTAAAGAATGCGTCTGAATACGGGGCTTTTGACGATTTTCAGCTTGAAAAGGTTGTCATTCCATTTGGCAGCGTGCTGTTAGAGAAACAGGGGGCAGCCACCACTGTAAATCTGGTGCAATTTGGAGGCTTGGAAAAGTGGGTTTCCTCCGATACTTTGTCAACAGTCCCCATTTCAAAATATTGGACTTATCCGGATTCCCGCGTGTCTCCTGTCACTTTAAGCGGCGATGACGCCCGCCGCGGCGTTGCGCTTCAGATGCTGGGGCACCCGGACGCCAAAAGGCGCGCTTATCAAACGGTTTCCATCAATCGAAGCTCCAATACCACCTACATGCTGTCCGCGTGGGGAAAGGCGCGCTCGGTAACAGACGGCGCGCCGGTCAGCGACTTGTCCGGTGACAACGATACGCCACAACGCTTTTTCGGCATGATCGCTAAAATTCTGTATTCCGATACCACCACGCCGGAATATCAGTATGTTTCCTTTAACCCGCAGTTTGACGGCTGGCAGTATGCCTCCGGCTTTATCGTACCCAAGCGCGCCAATAAAACGGTAACCAGCATTACCGTTTCTCTCGCGTATGATTACAACGTAAATACCGCCTGGTTCGATCAGGTTTCTTTGACCGAAGAGCCCGCGCAGACCTATACCTATGACAGCAACGGCAAGCTGAAAACCGTTACCACCTCCGCGCAAAGCACCGATACCTATACCTACAGCGGCCCGGATCTCACAAAGCTGGTTTCCGCGTCCTCCGGCACGTTCAATTATACCTACGACAGCAGCCACAACATGACAAAGGCCACGAACGATGGTGTGAATTTGACCGCCGCCTACGACCCGGCGGGAAACAACACCTCCGCCAAGCTGCAAAAGGGAACAAGCGGCGTTTATATGCAGAGCAGTGCCGCGTATACCTCCAATAAAAATCACCCGTCCTCCATTACAGACGTAAACGGTATCACCACCGGCTATACCTACGATGGCCTGGGCAGGGTGAGCACGGTGAAAACGCCCTATGCGGGAGGCACCCTGACCGTGAACCAGCAATATGTGGCCGGAACAAACGATAAGGTCAGCAATACCTATGTTTCCGGGGCGATCTCCCTCTCCAACAAGTATGACAAAGGGGAAATATCCTCCGTCATGCGGAAAAGCTTCCAGGGAACCACGCCGCAGTGGCAAAAGTATCTGACGCCCAGAGACGACTGGGGAAATGTGACAACGGTACAGGTGCAAAGCGGAAATCATGCTTCTCTGGAAGGTGATGTAGTGTGGGAGTCTCCAATCACGCTTGCGTCGTACTATTATGAGCCGAATAACGGCCCCCTGTTTCAAACGGTCTACGGAAACGGCGATATAGATGAGTACTATTATGATATCTTGGGCCGCCCGGAATCCATATGGCATTACACAGATGATTTATTTGATTATGAAGAAGCGCTCGGCTATGATTCTTATGGAAATGTCGCCCGAAGCACGGTGTTTGATGAGTCGGATAATTTAAGCGCGGAATATTTCTATGAGTATGACAGCTTGGGCCGCCTGATCCGAAGTGAGCAAAGTGGAGATCAGGTGACAGCCCTCAGAACTCAGCATAAATATGACGCGCAAAACAGGCTTTCCTCCCAGTCCTGGCAGCTTCCCGGCTATACGCTGTGGGAAACCTATGCTTACAATAACGCCAACGGCACCCTGAAAAGCATGGAGCTGGGTACAGGCCGCTCATTGACCTTTGGGTATGATAACCTGCTCCGCTTGCAATCGGAAACCCTGGAAGGGATCTACCAGCGGCGCAGGAACTACGGCGAAACCACCACCGCAAATAAGGAAACCAACCGGCCCAACTACTTTATCTATTACAAGCCGGACGGAACCACAGTGAAGCTCGGCTACCGTTATCTCTATGACGCCGCCGGGAATATCAAGCAGGTCTATAGCCGGGAAGGGGAAAATGCCCTTGCATTGGAGTCCAGTTACGAGTATGATAAGTTCGGGCAGTTGACTTGGGCGTATACCCTCTCAAGAGCTGAGTCCTACACCTATGACACGGCAGGAAATATGCTGAGCCGTACACAGGGGAGTACCACAATAGATTATAGCTATGAAAACAGCCAGTGGGGGGATCTGCTTACTTCCTACAGGGGTCGGAAGATAGCCTATGAGGGTCAAAGCTATGACATGGCTACTAACAGTGTTACCGGAACGCCGGTCAGCGGAAACCCCGTCAACTATTGTGGATCCGATGCTAAGCGTTGGGAGATGACGTGGAAAAACGGCAGATACCTGTCGAAAGTAAAATCTGGCGCAAGAATCGCTACCTATGAGTACGATAAGAACGGCCTGCGCACCAGCAAAACGTACAACGACACAAGGTACGATTACGCCTATGCCGGGGACAAACTGGTGTGGCAGGGCTGGGAAGGCAATGAAATGTACTTCTTCTATGACAATACAGGCGCCCCTATTGCTTTCTGGTATTTTCCCGATGGAGGAAGCCGGGTAACCGGGTATTATTTTACGAACGCTCAGGGAGATGTGACCCGCATAGAAGACCCCAACGGCAATGTGCTGGCGTCATATTCCTATGACGCCTGGGGCAAAGCATATAAAAGCTCAGGGAGTATGCGAAATATCAATCCCCTGCGGTTCAGAGGATACTATTACGATACCGAAACGGGCTTTTACTACCTGCAAAGCCGCTACTACGACCCCGTTGTTTCCCGTTTCATCAATGCAGACAGCTACGCCTCCACCGGCCAGGGTTTCCTGGGCTACAATATGTTCGCCTACTGCGGCAATAACCCGGTGAGCAGGGTAGATGCTGATGGGAATAAATATACGATGGTCAATGATAATGTATTCGGTGGAGGCGGTGCCGGTTTAATTGGAATTTTTGGACTTTGGGCTCTTGCTCAGAGTGCACAGAATGTAAAATCTCAGCCTTTAGCAAAAGCAACAACTGATAAGCCACCTGAGGAGAAATCAAAGACTTACTACCATGTGACCACGGCTGGGAATGCTGCTGCTATTATAGCAAGTGGGCAGTTAAGAGGTAGTGGTTGGGAAGGAGGATATGTTTTCGTCTGGGAGAAGTATCCTAATGAGCAAGCTATCAAAAATAGTGGCGCAAATTATGGTCAAGGAAAATCGGGTGTTATCATTTCCATTGAAACAAATGCGGCATTTGAAGAAGATAAAGGCATAACAGATAAAAAAGCAAAATCATGTGGACCGCTTAGAAGCGTTTTAATTGGGCCAGTTTCAGTTCAAAATACGAAAATTGTAGGGTGGTATTAGTGAGAATTGAGAGTGTTGAGATAAGCAGCAGTGGATATATGCGCTGTAAGTCAGAATTCTACACAGTTGAAGATGTAACAACCAGGGCAAATACCTACCATTTCTTTCCTGGTATCAATGCTTTATATGGAGAATGTGATTCCGGTAATTGGGGAATCAGTTATTTGTTGTCTATGTATCAGCACGAGCGATATAGTCGGAAGCACATTATCAATTCACCGCTGATTGCCAAAGTAAACGGCGAAACCGTTCCCCTGGAACAGATTTGGGATATATCCTGTTACATGGTTTCCGGCATGGATCCCTTGTTTGCTTCCAGAAAAACAGTGCGGCAGCTGGTACAGAAAGCCATCAACAAAAATCATCTCTCGGAATCTGTAGAGGATATTCAAAGGATATTCCATATAGAAAATGTTAGATTTGATCGTCGTATTCAGTACACAGGGCATGAAGTGTTTCGAATGATGGCGGCAATAGGATATTGTAATGGGAAAGAAATCTTTTGCTTTCCGTGGATGAGTGAAAGCCGGTTTGATGCTTTTACCGGTCATCTTGCTGATACGCTTCGCATTTTGGATTCCCTGAATAAAATTGTAATCCTGCCAGTATCAGAGGCTACTGATATTGATGCGTTTTGGCGAACTTCCTCCGGTAGTGAAATTTTTCAAAAGTACTGGAACGACAGCAGATTTCAGGATTTTTATACCCATACTGAGGCCAAATAATCTGATCAATACCAGCCCAATAACGGTTCCTTGTCGAAGCTGATGCCTACAATAACGCCAACGGCACCCTGAAAAGCATGGAGCTGGGTACAGGCCGCTCATTGACCTTCGGGTATGACAACCTGCTCCGCCTGCAATCGGAAACCCTGGAGGGGATCTACCAGCGGCGCAGGAACTACGGCGAAACCACCACCGCAAATAAGGAAACCAACCGGCCCAACTATTTCATCTACTACAAGCCGGACGGAACCACAGTGAAGCTGGGCTACCGCTATCTCTATGACGCCGCCGGGAATATCAAGCAGGTCTATAGCCGGGAAGGGGAAAATGCCCTTGCATTGGAGTCCAGTTACGAGTATGATAAGTTCGGGCAGCTAATTAAGGCCGATACGGGGGCAGGGCTGGAAACCTATACCTATGACACGGCGGGAAATATGCTGAGCCGTACCGTAGCCAGCACGGTCAAGAGCTTTGGCTATGAAAACACTCGGTGGGGAGACCTGCTCACCTCCTATCGAGGCCAGAAGCTCGCCTATGAAGGGCAAAGCTATAACAGCTCAACTAATACCGTAAGCGGCAATCCGGTCAGCGGAAACCCTGTCAGCTACTATAACGGCAGGCGCTGGGAGATGACATGGAAAAACGGCAAACAGCTTGCCAGCGCCACCAGCAGTGGAAGAACCGTAAGCTATG
Organism: Neglectibacter caecimuris; assembly: GCF_034335015.1. Lineage (NCBI taxonomy): Bacteria > Bacillati > Bacillota > Clostridia > Eubacteriales > Oscillospiraceae > Neglectibacter > Neglectibacter caecimuris. The sequence continues at coordinate 66,881 of NZ_JAWXXK010000010.1, forward strand.
AGTACGATAAAAACGGCCTTCGCACCAGTAAAACCTACAACGGCACAAGGTACGACTATGCCTATGCGGGGGACAAGCTGGTCTGGCAGGGCTGGGAAGGCAATGAAATGTACTTCTTCTATGACAATACAGGCGCACCCATTGCTTTCTGGTACTTCCCCAAGGGCGGCGCCCGTGTTACCGGCTACTACTTTACGAACGCTCAGGGCGATGTAACCCGCATAGAAGACCCCAACGGTAATGTATTAGCTACTTATGCTTACGACGCCTGGGGCAGAAACTACAGCGCCTCCGGCAGTATGCAAAACATCAATCCCCTGAGATACAGAGGGTACTACCAGGACGCTGAAACCAATTTCTACTACTTGCAAAGCCGCTACTATGATCCCAGCACTGCCCGTTTTATCAACGCAGACAGCTACGCCTCCACTGGCCAGGGCTTCCTGGGCTATAACATGTTCGCCTACTGCGGCAATAACCCGGTGAGCAGGGTAGATGCTTCAGGGAGTATGCACGTTAGGATTGATGATTTTGGCGGAGGCGGAGGATTATCTGTAAATGGAGCGGGATCAAAGTATGTTTTGCAATCGCAAGAAAAAGATAGTAGCGTTGATAAAAAGAATCCTCCTCCACCAAGTACTGGCTATAAAGAACCTAAAAAGGGGCTTAATCGTAATCACAACAATGGAAAAGTTAAAAATCCTAATGGCCCTGGGTGGGGGTGGCCTTCATCGGATGGTGGTGTATGGATGCCGGGTGATAATATGGATGGAGGAGCTGGCTGGACAATTCAATATCCCAACGGAAACCATAAGCACGTATATCCTAACGGGCATACTCGCGAGCATATAACTATAGATTGGGATCCCGTAATAGGCGGAGGGATAATTGTTGGTTCAGTTCTAGGATTAATATGGGTTGCTGGAAATGATGCAACTTTAGTTGGTATTGCTGACGATGCGGTTGCTATTCCGCCGTTATTGGGAGCAATACAACAGGGTTGGTCAATGATTGTTGGTTAGGAGAGTTATATGATGAAGAATGTAAACGTTAAAAAGCAAAATGATCATGAAGTTATGGATGATATAATACGACATTTCGTTTTTGAAACAGATAGTCAGATTGAGTTGTTGTGGAATAATGATACAGATTGTTCCATGACAGAAACGAAAGAAAGATTAGAAGCCTATTTGAGTTATGTACAGAGAGAAACGACACCAAATATTGTTCGCTATTTGACAGACTTTGGATGTAGTTCTTCTGATATTGAAAAGTTTTTTGTACTTTCCAAAGAATTGGAAAATAATTTGGAGCCCATGGAAAAAAGGCTGCAAAGGTGCAGAGAAGTAATCTTGAAATACACACTTTCTGATACGTTGTGCTTGCTGAAAAATGTGCTACACGACAGCGAAGAAGATCCTCATTACTCTGCTGTCACTGCGGACAGACTTTTGAAGGATTATTTGATCTGCAAGGGTTTGAAGGAAGAATATTCTGTGCGGGAGTTTTTAAGAACTCAGGGGTATTCTGCGGCAGATATAGACTTATTTTACGAAAAATACCGAAAGGAGTGTCTGCATTGCTATTTTCGTGAGCCGAAAGAACCGATGTACTCCAACGGAATTCTGAAGGTCTACGAAGTAGAGGGGATTTTTGTCATCGCCATTTTGGCGGAAAAAGAAAACAAAATAATCGATCCCAGAGGCGCGGAATTTACAGCAGACAGACAAGTGAAGTGGACGAAGAAATTGAACTTGGTAAATACTTATCAACCAAATTGGCTTTTAGGTAAAACCGCAGAAGAGTTGCAAGCGGAGTTTGGCGAAACTCACGTTTTCCTGACCTTTGGGGAAAGGGAAAGTGTGCCAAGCTATATTACGAATCAAGGGCATCTAATTGGTTTTGTTTTGACAGATGGCAAAATAACGGATTTTGTAGAGCTTGATTTACTGAAACAATAAGTGTCCGCCACAAAAGGCAGGGCTGGGAAGGCAATAAGATGTATTTCTTCTATGACAATACAGGCGCACCCATTGCTTTCTGGTACTTCCCCAAGGGCGGCGCCCGCGTTACCGGCTACTACTTTACGAACCAGCAGGGAGACGTAGTGCGGATAGAAGACCCAGATGGAAATGTGCTGGCAACCTACGCCTATGACGCCTGGGGCAAAGCATATAAAAGCTCAGGGAGTATGCGAAATATCAATCCCCTGCGGTTCAGAGGATACTATTACGATACCGAAACGGGCTTCTACTATCTGCAAAGCCGCTACTACGACCCCGTTGTTTCCCGTTTCATCAATGCAGACAGCTACGCCTCCACCGGCCAGGGCTTCCTGGGCTATAACATGTTCGCCTACTGCGGCAATAACCCGGTGAGCAGGGTAGATGCTTCAGGGAGTATGCACGTTAGGATTGATGATTTTGGCGGAGGCGGAGGATTATCTGTAAATGGAGCGGGATCAAAGTATGTTTTGCAATCGCAGGATAGCAAATATATTGATACTCAAAACCCCCCGCCACCTGAAACTGGTTATCAGCCTCCTAAAAAAGGATTATCAAAATATGATAAAGGAAGAGTAAAAGTTCCAAACAGTAAAGATAAAGGTTGGCCTGCACGCGATGGCGGTATTTGGGTGCCAGACAATGGCATGGATGGAGATCCTGGCTGGACAGTTCAATATCTCAATGGAGATCACAAACATGTATACCCCAATGGGCATACTCGCGAGCACATAACTATAGATTGGGATCCCGTAATAGGCGGAGGGATAATTGTTGGTTCCGTTCTAGGGTTAATATGGGTCGCTGGAAATGACGCAACTTTAGTTGGTATTGCTGACGATGCGGTTGCTATTCCACCGTTATTGGGAGCAATACAGCAAGGTTGGTCAATGATTGTTGGTTAGGAGGTATTTATGAAAAACAAAATGCAGTATACCCCGATTTATTCTGAAGCAATAGAAGAAGTACTGTTTTTCTTTCGAGACTCCACGTGGAAGCTTCTAGATTGGCTGTGGGAACCGGAAGCGGAAGATGTTTCCGCAGAACAAATTAAAGAGAGAATTGAGCTTCTCATAGGCTTAACAAAAGAACAAAGCAGTATAAAGCAATTTCTTTTGGACTATGGATTCAGCCCGGCAAAGATAAGACGATTTTCCCGTGAGTGCGGAAACATTGATCTTAAACGGCAGATTACTTTTTTAGATAGCAGCATACCTGTGGAAAGATTATTAGCTTTATTTTTACAAGATAGGCTATCGTTTATGGGGTTAGTTTTACACGACAGTGAAGAAGATCCTCATTACTCTGCTGTCACTGCGGACAGACTTTTGAAGGATTATTTGATCTGCAAGGGTTTGAAGGAAGAATATTCTGTGCGGGAGTTTTTAAGAACTCAGGGGTATTCTGCGGCAGATATAGACTTATTTTACGAAAAATACCGAAAGGAGTGTCTGCATTGCTATTTTCGTGAGCCGAAAGAACCGATGTACTCCAACGGAATTCTGAAGGTCTACGAAGTAGAGGGGATTTTTGTCATCGCCATTTTGGCGGAAAAAGAAAACAAAATAATCGATCCCAGAGGAGTGGAATTTACAGCAGACAGACAAGTGAAGTGGACGAAGAAATTGAACTTGGTAAATACTTATCAACCAAATTGGCTTTTAGGTAAAACCGCAGAAGAGTTGCAAGCGGAGTTTGGCGAAACTCACGTTTTCCTGACCTTTGGGGAAAGGGAAAGTGTGCCAAGCTATATTACGAATCAAGGGCATCTAATTGGTTTTGTTTTGGCAGATGGCAAAATAACGGATTTTGTAGAGCTTGATTTACTGAAACAATAAGTGTCCGCCACAAAAGGCAGGGCTGGAGCGGCAATGAGATGTATTTCTTCTATGATAATACAGGCGCCCCCGTTGCCTTCTGGTACTTCCCCAAAGGCGGCGCCCGTGTTACCGGCTACTACTTTACGAACCAGCAGGGAGACGTGGTACGGATAGAAGATCCAGACGGAAAATTGTTGGCCTCCTATGGCTATGATGCCTGGGGAAAAGTTATTGTCTCTTCTGGTAGCGTGGCAGCCATCAACCCGCTAAAGTACGGAAGGTACTACCACGATACCGAAACAGGTTTTTACTATCAGCCGGGACTGGCTTACTCCTGCTTAGCGGCCTGCCGCAGGGCGTATTGTTTTGGGGTAAGGCCCTGACTGCGGCGAAAGACACGAATGAAATAGCTGAGGTCGTTAAAGCCGCAGGCGAAGGCCGCTTCTGTAACAGAGCAGCTTCCCTCGGCCAGGAGGTCGCAGGCATGGCTGATCCGGCGGAGGTTCAGGTACTCCATGGGGGTGTGCTGAGTCATCTCCCGAAAAAAGCGGCAGAAATATTTTGGGGACATTCCAGCCTCCCGGGCAAGCTGCTCCAGGGTCAGGGATTCGGTATAGTGCGCCTCTACAAAGGCAAATAATTTTTTCAGCAGGCGGATATTTTTCCGCCTGTTTTCCTTTTCCGGCAGATTTGAGGTATACCACCCTTGTTCTACCATGTGGCCGAACAGCCCGCAGAGGGCGCCGAAGGCGGCGAGGCGTTCTCCTTTTTCCTTTGCTGCTCCATGGGAAAAGAGCAGCTCCGCCAAAAGAGAGAAACCGGCGTCAGCCGTTGGAGGCTTCGGCAGAAGAAACAAATTTCCCGCGGCAAGCTCCCGTAAATGCTTTGACCATTGGCCGCAGGCGCTTCGCAGCAGCTCCAAATCAAAAACGATGCACTGGTAAACGCTTCCCTCCTCCGGCTGGCCGCTGTGCAAAACGCCTCCGGCGATCCACAGCAGCTCTCCCGGCTCCAGATGATACTTTATCCCGTTCAGCCAAATGGTCAGCTGCCCCGTAAGCACTCTGACCAGCTCGTATTCTATGTGCCAGTGATAGGGCATCACAAAGCGAGGGTGTCCTTCTGAAATATGGTAAAGCTCCAAAGGGAAATCCGGTTCCCCTCTGGGAAGCAATTCGTTATAGGCCTGTTCCTGCATAGCGTACCCTCCAGGAAGTGAATATTATCCTACTTTTTGCCATAATAACACAAGTGCCAAAAAAAATATAGGGATATAATGAAAAAAATATCATTTTTATGATGAAGGAGGAAATGTACTCATGACAGAAAATCGGTATCGGGGAGACTATCCTGTGATCGGCATTCGGCCTACCATCGATGCCCGCCGGGGCGCCTTGCAGGTGCGGGAATCCCTGGAGGCGCAGACCAGGGCCATGGCGGAAGCGGCGGCTAAGCTGTTTGAAGAAAATTTGCGCTATAGCAACGGAGAGCCCGTGAAGACGGTGATTTCCAGCGTATCTATCGGCCGTGTGGGCGAGGCGGCTGTTTGCGCCGATGAGTTCCGCAAGGCCGGAGTGGATATCACCCTTACTGTAACGCCCTGCTGGTGCTACGGCGCGGAAACCATGGATATGGACCCCAACACCATTAAGGGCGTTTGGGGTTTCAACGGCACGGAGCGGCCTGGCGCGGTATACCTGGCTTCCGTTCTGGCGGCTCACGCTCAGAAGGGTCTGCCGGCCTTCGGTATTTACGGGAAAGATGTTCAGGAGGCGGACGATACCTCCATTCCGGAGGACGTGCGGGAAAAGCTGCTGCGGTTCGGCCGGGCGGCAGTGGCCGCGGCCACCATGCGAGGGAAATCCTACCTGCAGATCGGCTCGGTCTGTATGGGGATCGCGGGTTCCATTATCGACCCGTCCTTTTTCGAGGAATATTTGGGCATGCGGGTGGAATCGGTAGACGAGGTAGAGCTGATCCGCCGCATGACGGAAAATATTTACGACGAGGAAGAATACCAAAAAGCCCTGGCCTGGACGAAGAAAAACTGTCCTGAGGGCTTTGACAAAAACCCGGAAGAGCTCCGGCGCAGTCCCGAACAAAAGGAAAAGGACTGGGAATTCTCTGTGAAGATGATGTGCATCATCAAGGATCTTTGCCGTGGCAACGAAAAGCTGCCTGACCGCTGGAAGGAAGAGCGGGTCGGACACAACGCCATTGCTGCCGGATTCCAGGGCCAGCGCCAGTGGACGGATTTTTACCCCAACGGGGATTTCGCCGAGGCCATGCTCAACTCTTCCTTCGATTGGGAGGGGTCCCGGGAGCCTTTTGTGCTGGCCACTGAGAACGACACCTTAAACGGCGCCGCCATGCTGATGGGAAAGCTGCTTACGAACCGGGCACAGATCTTTGCTGATGTTCGTTCCCACTGGAGCGCCGATGCCGTAAGACGGGCCGCCGATGGGTACGAGCTGGAGGGAAAGGCGAAAGCGGCAGGCGGTTTTCTGCATTTGATCAATTCCGGCGCGGCCTGTATTGACGCCTGCGGCGAGGTAAAGGACGAAAACGGAAACGCCGTGATAAAGCCCTTCTGGGAAATGAGCGAGGCAGACCGGCAGGCCTGCCTGAAGGCCACCGAATGGTGTGCCTCCGACCTGGGATATTTCCGGGGCGGCGGCTTCTCTTCCCGGTTCTGTACCCGGGCGGAAATGCCGGTCACCATGATGCGTCTGAATCTGGTAAAAGGCCTGGGCCCTGTGATGCAGCTGGCAGAGGGCTGGACAGTCCATCTGCCGGAGGAGGTTTCCGATAAGCTTTGGAAGCGTACCGACTATACCTGGCCCTGTACCTGGTTCGCCCCCAGAACCACCGGGGAAGGCGTTTTTGCCACAGCTTATGACGTGATGAACAACTGGGGCGCCAACCATGGCGCCATTACCTACGGCCATATCGGCGCCGACCTGATCACCCTCTGCTCCATGCTGCGGATCCCCGTCTGTATGCACAACGTGCCGGAGGAGAAAATTTTCCGTCCCGCCTGCTGGAACGCCTTTGGCATGGAGAAGGAGGCCCAGGATTATCGCGCCTGCCGGACTTATGGCCCCCTGTATCGATAACAAACGTAAACAACTTCCATAAGAAAGGGAGATCGAATCATGTTTGACGGACTGCAAATGAATCTTGGAAATCTGTTTCGGACGTCCGACGCGAAAACCCGCTCTCTGTCTCCGGAGAATGTTACCGGAGAAAAGGGAAAAGGGGGCATGTGCGAGCTGGAAAACGGCAGCGCCCGCCAGGCCGCCCGGGGCTTGGGAAAAACCTGGAAGGTGAATCCTTATTTTGTCGTTGCACCCGGTGAAACCATTACCCTGGCAGATGTGGCAGGTCCCGGCTGCATTCAGCATATTTGGATGACTCCCACCGGTAAGTGGCGCAGCACCATTCTGCGTATGTACTGGGATAACGCGAAGCGGCCTTCGGTGGAATGCCCCCTGGGAGATTTCTTCGCCAGCGGCTGGGAGGAATACGCGCCTCTTTCTTCTTTGGCGGTATGCGTGAACCCGGGCAGGGCCTTTAACTGCTATTGGCCCATGCCTTTCCGGGAGCACTGCCGCATCACCATGGAAAACCGCAGTGAAGAGCCCATGACCATTTATTATCAGATCGACTATACCCTTACGGAGCTTCCAGAGGATACCGCCTATTTCCACGCCCAATTCCGCCGGGTCAATCCTCTGCCCTATAAGCAGGTCTATCCCATTTTGGACGGTGTGAAGGGAAAAGGCCAGTATGTGGGTACCTATCTTGCCTGGGGCGTCAACAGCAGCGGCTGGTGGGGAGAAGGGGAGATCAAATTCTTCCTGGATGGCGATACGGAATACCCCACTATCTGCGGCACCGGTACGGAGGACTATTTCTGCGGCGCTTACAATTTTGAAAACCAGAAGCTCCATCAGTATGAACCCTATTGTACGCCTTATGCAGGCCTTTCCTATGTTTCCAAGCCGGATGGCCTGTACCAAAGCCAGCAGCGGTTCAGTATGTATCGCTGGCATATCATGGATCCCATTCGCTTTGAACAGGATCTGAAGGTGACTATTCAAGCCCTGGGCTGGCGGGAAGGCGGGCGCTATCTGCCGCTGCGGGACGATATCGCTTCCGTTGCCTTCTGGTATCAAGCCGGAGAGACTCAGCCCTTCCCCGAGCTGGGCGATAAGGATGCGTTGGAGGTCAATTAGCAAAGCCGATCTCAATTTACAGAAACGAGGATCCTACTATGAACAGTAAAACCTACACCGGGAACCAGCTGGACTATATCGGGTTCCCCTTAGGCGGCATGGGCGCGGGAATGTTCACTGTGGAAGGCACAGGAGCTTTTTCCGCTTTTTCCCTGCGCAACGCACCCAACGTCAATTTGGAGCCCTGTCTGTTTTCCGCCATTACCGTGAAGGGGGAAAAGAACCTCAGCCGTGTTATTGAAAGCCAGGTGCCGAAGCACAAAATTTACGGAGCGGCCACCGCGCCTGCCACACCTGTTCTCTATGAGGAAAATTTTGCCAGGGCTACCGGCCTTCCCGGCAGGACCTATGGGCTGCCCCGGTTCAAAAGCGCCGTGTTCTCCGCCCGGTTTCCCTTTGCGGAGATCTGCTTTGAAGACCGGCAGTTCCCGCTGGCCGTTTCCCTGAAGGCGTGGAGCCCCTTTACGCCGCCCCACGCGGACGATTCCAGCTGCCCTGTTGCCTATTTGGAATATACCTTTGAAAATACCAGGTCCATCCCGCTGGAAGCTGTTTATTATTACAGCTCCATGAACTTTATGGCCCAGGGTAGCGGCGTTCGTTCGGTATACCCGGTGGAGGGAGGCTTTGTTCTGGCCCAGGAGGGAACGCCGGAAAAGCCCTGGGATCGGGGCTATTATACCGCCGCTGTGCGCGATCCGGCGGTCAGAGTGAATACCGCCCTGTTCCGCGGGGGCTGGTACGATTCCCTTACCATGCTTTGGAACGATATCGAGGCGGGAAAATCGGAAGAGAAGTACCGGGAAAACGACAGCGAGTACCCCAATCCCGGGGGAAGCCTTTCTCTGCCGTTCCGGCTGGAGCCGGGAGAAAGAAAAACCATTGTGGTGCAGTGTGGCTGGTATGTGCCGGAATCCAGGCTGAGGATCGGGCAGACAGATCAGAAAGAGCCTTATACTGACGAGCAGCTGGTGAATTTGAAGCGGTACCAGCCCTGGTATACCACAAAATTCCGGAGCGTTGAAGACGTGGCGGAGTTCGCGGCCTCTCACTATGAGAGGCTCCGTAAAGAAACCGCGCTGTTTTGCGATACTTTTTACGCCTCCACCTTGCCCGATATCGTCCTGGAGGCGGTGGGGGCCAACCTGTGCATCTTAAAATCTCCCACCGTACTGCGGCAAACCGACGGCAGACTGTGGTGCTGGGAGGGCTGCTGTGACAGCGTGGGCTCCTGCCATGGTTCCTGTACCCATGTGTGGAACTATGCCCAGGCGTTGTGCCACCTGTTTCCCGCTATGGAGCGGAGCCTGCGGCAAACGGAATTTTTCGATTCACAAAACGAAGCGGGCCATCAGAATTTCCGCTCCGCCCTGCCCATCGGAGAAACCACCCATGATTTTTACGCCGCTGCCGACGGCCAGCTGGGTGGGATCGTAAAGGTCTACCGGGATTTCCTGGTCTGCGGGGATCTGGCCTGGTTGAAAAAGCTGTGGCCCAGGGTAAAGGCTTCCATGAAGTTCTGCATTGACCGGTGGGATAAAAACCGGGAGGGCGTTCTGAAGGAGCCCCATCACAATACCTATGATATTGAATTCTGGGGCGCCGACGCTATGTGTTCTTCCTTCTACCTTTCCGCCCTGAAGGCCATGGTGGAATTGTCCGCGCTGCTGGAAGAGGACGGCCGGAAATACGAAGAATTGTTAGAGAGAGGAAAGGCCTATTTGTCAGAGCGGCTCTATAATGGGGAGTACTTTTGCCAGGAGGTGGAATGGAAAACCCTGGGAAAAAAGCCCGGACAGGCCGCGATCAATGATACGAAGATCTCTCCCGAGGCGGAAGCTTTGATCACTGAAAACGGCCCCAAGTATCAATATGGCAAGGGCTGCATTTCCGACGGCGTGCTGGGCTTTTGGCTGGCGGCGGTTTGCGGTCTGCCGGAGGTGGGGGATCCCGAAAAGATCAAGAGCCACTTAAATTGTGTGCATCGCTATAACCTGAAGAAGGATCTGTTGGAGCACGCGAACCCCCAGCGTTCCAGCTATTGCCTGGGGGAGGAAGCCGGGCTGCTGCTCTGTTCCTGGCCCCATGGGGAAAAACCGGCCCTGCCCTTTGTGTACAGCGATGAGGTGTGGACGGGTATCGAATACCAGGTGGCTTCTCATCTGATGTTTGTGGGAGAAGTGGAAAAGGGCCTTGAAATTGTGCGGGCCTGTCGCAGCAGATATCAGGGGGACGCGCGCAACCCCTTCGACGAGTACGAGTGCGGCCACTGGTATGCCCGGGCTATGGCATCTTACGCTCTGCTGGAGGGCATGACGGGAATCCGCTACGATGCTTACCGGAAAACTCTGTACATTGCGCCCAGGATTCAGGGGGATTTTCAATCGTTTTTAGCTGCCGATACCGGATACGGCCTGGTGGGCGTAAAAGACGGTGAAGCCTACTGCCAAGTGGTTTCCGGCTCCATCGATGTGGAAAAGATTCAGCTGGAGGTATAAGGATTTCCGACAAGAAACCACTAAAAAGGAGCTGCTGCAAAACGGGTCGTTTTGCAGCGGTTCCTTTTTTAGATATTAGTCGTAAGTAATGAGTTGTTAGAGAAGGGCAAGGCCCCTCCTTTGTCATTCTGAGCCGTAGGCGAAGAATCTCGCCCTTAATTTCTGAGCAAAGAATCAAAGAGCGAGATTCTTCACTTCGTTCAGAATGACAGGTAGAAAGTGAGCGGATAAACACTAAATTCCCATTCATTAAATTTTGCCCGCAAATTTAATAATTTCTCATTCCTCCCTGTCCCTCTCCCTTTCTGAGCAACTCACCATGCACAACTCGCAACTGGTAAAAAAGAAAAGGCTTCACTCTATTGTTCTTTTCTGTGCAAAGTCTTTTGGGTTCAGGTAAAATGGGAATACTTGAAAAGAAGGAAACACGGCAGCTTCAAGGCTTTTTGAGTTTTTCAAAAAAGCACTGGCCTGAGAGAGCCGCAATTTACAGGAAAGGATAGGAGGAATATGATCAAGAAAAGACAGTACAAGCTTACGGACAAGCAGCTTCTGGAATATGAAACTTATCTTCGGGAGCAGGAACGGGCGGAAAATACCATACAAAAGTATATCCGTGATCTGAAAAATTTGCAAGCCTACACGGAGGGCAAAGTTTTCACAAAGGAGCTGCTTCTCGCCTGGAAGGAAGAACTGCTGGAAACACGTTCCTCCGTTTCGGTCAATTCCATGCTGGCAGCCGCAAACAGCTTTTTCACATTTATGGGGTGGCAGGAGCTGACAATGCGGTTTTTGAAAGTTCAAAAAACTCTTTTTCGGGATGAGAGCAAAGAGCTGACCCGCACAGAATACGCTTCGCTTGTCCGGGAGGCAAGGCGGGAAGGAAATGAAAGACTTTCTCTTTTGATGCAAACCATCTGCGCTACCGGGATCCGGGTATCGGAGCTGCAATATATCACGGTGGAGGCTGTGGCGCGGGGCAGGGCGGAGATCAATAACAAGGGAAAGCGCAGGGTGATATTCCTGCCGCAAAAATTGCAAAAGCTTTTACGGAAATATCTTCAAAAACAAAAAATAACCGCCGGAGCGGTTTTCGTAACAAAATCGGGAAACCCCTTAGACCGTACCAACATCTGGCGAGAGATGAAGCTTCTCTGTGAAAGGGCGGGGGTGGAACCGGAAAAAGCTTTCCCACACAATTTGCGCCACCTGTTTGCCAGAACGTATTACGGAATGGAGAAGGATCTGGTGCGTTTAGCAGATATTTTGGGACATTCCAGCGTGAACACAACGCGGATCTATACGGCGGAAAGCTGCCTGGATTACGCAAAACGCCTGGAACGATTGGATCTGATCACCGTATAAAGCGAAAGCAAAGTGGGCTTGCAAAAATCAATTTATTATTACAACATAATTTGTATTGTGTGGTAAAATTACATATTTAATTTTATCATACTATGCGTTGCTTTGCAAGAGGTTTCTCGTTACAGAAAGAATTTGCCCTGTTGAACTCAAGCATTTGAAAAAGGGAAAGCAAAATTCTGGTTCTCAGGCAATACCGAACAAATCTAAGCATCGTCTTGCTTGTGCAAATACGACACTCAGATTTGTTTGGTGCTGCCCCAAAGCAATATTACCGAGCCTTTGCTGTCAGTATAGAAAAGGCTGTTCTTTTTGCGCCTGTGTTTCGCTGATAGCATTACAACATATTTCCATCTGCTGTTCCGCGCCTATCATTAGGCGTGGATTTTTCATGAAAAAAGCAATGAGGAAAATATGGGGAGGGTGCCAAAAATCTTCGGAAGAAAAAGGGAAAAGTCAGCAGGCAAGTTTACCACACAATACAAATTATGTTGTTGTGGGGCCAGGGGGGGAATTGGTTTGAAGAAGCGAGCAAAGAAGCTGTGGGTCTCCAGAATGCTTTCCGGGCTGGTTGCTTTTTCTCTGCTGCTGGGGGGGCTGCCACTGATCGCCGCGAAAGCCTACAGCACAGAAAGCCAGATCGTGTCGTCTTTTACTGTCTCCTATGATGGGACATCTTTGTCTCTGGGGCTGGAGGGAAGGTCGTATAGCTCGCAGGAACCTGTGTTGACGCTGATCGGACAGGATGGCTCCCGGGAAACGTATCTGGTCGTCATTTCACAGGATAACATTCAGCTTTTGAAGGATTGGGCTCCGGTTTCCGGGGCCAGTGCTGCCATACAGAGAGACAATACAGAGGCGGGAAACTGGGGAGAAGCTTATCAAGGCGTTTTGACTGTGCCGCTTGCTTCTCTTCCTTTAGATCGTTTCAGTTTGGAATTTATGGGTACGGCAATTTCCGCCGCTGAACTGGGATTTTCCGAAGAGGCTCCGGAATCCACGCCGGAGTCTGCTGTGGAAAGCGGCCTGGAATCTACTTCGGAAGACAAGCCGGAATCAGGGATCACCTCTGAACCGGAAAGCAGCGTGCCGCCGGAGGAAGAGGAAACAAGGAAACGGCCTGCCGATACCACCGGACGGATCACAGTGGACGGCAGCGCGGAGGATTGGAGCGCCGTAACGCCTGTTTCCCTTTCCGGTGTGGAGGATCAGGGAATCAAAATCAATTCTCTGCGAACCGCCATGGATACGGAAGGCAACGTATATCTTTGCTTTGAAGGTTCCGCCAATCAGTACAACCTTCCCAACGCAAAATGGATCATGGTGAATATCACACAAAATGGTGTAACACAGCAGATATCGCTGGATTCCCTTTGTCAGCAGGGCGGCGAACTGCAAACCGGCGGTGAAGTGGGAAATAGCGATGGGCCCGTAGTGGTGGAGGTGAAGCTGCCCGCCGGTTATTTTGCGGACAGCGATTTTACGATCTCCTATCGGAATACCTCATTCCCGGCCTCCGGCATGCCTGTAATGGACGGAACGGAACTGGAAAAACCGGAACCGGTTTATGAGGGGATCGTCATAGACGGCAGCTTTTCCGATTGGGACGCGGTAAAAAAATACCCGGGAAATGATCCCGGCGGCAACTTGGACTGTGTAAGCGCCGTGTTTGACGGGGATTGGATCTATTTCTATCTTAAGGACACTCCCAGCGGCAACGCTGCCAACGCGGGCAGCCACGGAAACGGAAAATATTCCCTGAAAACCGATTTGGGGCATGAGCTTTTGTTCCAGTTAAACGCGGATGGCACAGTAAGCTGCCCGGCTGAGGGGGCTTCCGCCCGGCATGTGGGAACCCAGTGGGAGGTGGCAATTCCCGCTTCTGCTCTGCCCAGCTACTTAAACACCTTTGATTTTGGACTGTATCTCCATGACCCGATCATCACAGAGGTGGCAAATTTGAATGGACAGGGAAGCGGGGGCAGCTTTGAAGGGATCGTTTATGATGGGCTTTACGGAGACTGGACCTACTACCCGCATACCACGATCCAGTATGATACCCAGGGCACGCAGGAAGAGAGCATCGATGCCAGCGGTGCTTTGTACACCAGCGGCACTACATTATACGGGCATGTCAAAACCACCGTGCCGGACCATCTGGCCCAGAAGGGATACGAGCTATGCCACGCGGTGACGATCCGTTTCAATGAAAGCAGCGAGCTTCATTTCCGCCTGGTTTCCGTGGCAGAGGACGGAACCATAGACTATAACACCAATGTGGGCGGTTTGGCCCCCGGTACTTATGAATACTACATTTTGGAAACAAACGACAGCCAGGAATTGAAAAATATCAATAACACCGATCCCAATGCGCCCCCGTGGTATGGGAAAATGATGATCACCGTCAAGGAAGGCGTAGACGAGGGTGAGTTTTATCTGGATCTGGAAAAGCTTGCCAAAACCTTTGACTGCGGTGTGGGAGATTTCAAAACCATTTCCGCGCAGTTCGGCGAGCTGGGTCAGCAGTGGATCACTATAGCCGGCACTTCCTCCGGAGCGTGGCTGGGCGTTTTACTTTGCCTTGCCGCTGTGGTAGGCGTGGGTGGCTGGCGCAGGCGCAGAGGCGGCGTAAAAGAATCATGAATCCATTTTTCCTTCTTTTCGCGGTTCTCATATGGGTTTTTCTGCTGGTGGTCACAAAAAAAGCAGAGCTGCATGCCTGGCAGTTTTTCATTGGAAGCGCGGGGCTGTTTCTTCTTTTGATGACGGCAGCTCGCCCAGTGCTGACACAGCCGCTGGCCAGAGCTGTTTCCGGCTTGGTTGGGATAGTCGGCAATCTCACCGGGCAGTTTATGGCTTATTTTAAGTACGGCATCATTTTTATCGCCTGCGGGGGAGAATCCATGACCCTGCAGATCGATTTTGAGTGCTCCGGGATCATCGAGATCATGGCCTATGAAAGCCTGCTGGCGTTTTTCAATGTATACAGCGCTACAGAAAAGCTTCTGCTTGCCCTGACCGGCTTTTGCTATATCATGGCGTGCAACGCCCTGCGAATCGTGGTGATCTGCTTAGCGGTATGCTTTTTCGGGCCGGGGGCCTACTATGCCGCCCATGCGATCATCGGGCGGATCATCTTCTACGTTCTCAGCATTTACCTGTATTTTTATGTGTTTACAAAGCCGCAGATCGTGCGGATGAAAGTGGGAAGTTTTGCCTATGCCCATACTAAAAAGACTCCTTGATTCCTTTGCCTTCTGGGGTGCCTGGATCATCATTTCCGTGGCAATGGAGATCATTCCCTCTCTGGGGAGCATTCTGCTTTTGCTCAAGCGGCGGATCCAGAAAAGGAAGCCTTACGAGCGGCCTAAAATCGACCCGGAAATTTCTGTGATCATTCCGGTGTACAATTCGGCGGAAACACTGTTTCACTGCGTGGAGTCTATTGCGGAAAGCACCTATTCCAGTGAAAGCATTCGTATTTTTCTGGTCAATAACGGTGGCAGCGACAACAGCTTTTCCGTGTTTGATCAGTGCCAAAAAGCCTTTCCCCAGTTGAAAATGCAGTGGCTGAACGCGGAACAGGGGAAATCCAGGGCCATGAATCTGGCCCTTTACAACAGCGGTGGAAAATACATTATCAATATCGACAGCGATGGATATCTGGAAAAAAACGCCTTGGCAAATCTGGTGGCAAAATTTGAAGCCAACCCTGATTTGAATTGTATGACAGGCGCTGTTTTGACCCACCCCGATGACATTCGGGCGCGGAAGGGCTTTTTCAGCAGACTGCTGCGGAACATGGAATTTATGGAATACGCTCAGGCCTTCCTGGCCGGGCGCAGCTACGCCTCGGAAACCAATTCTGTTTATACGCTGTCGGGCGCTTTTTCCGCTTTTCGCAAATCGGCGGTTTTGAGTTCCTGGCTGTATAATACCGATACGATCTGCGAGGATACCCACATTACCTTTCAAATGCGGGTGCGCCAGAAGGAGCGGATCGAGATCTGTGAAAACGCCATCTATTTCACCGATCCCATTCAGGGAATGGATCAGCTGTATACTCAAAGGCAGCGGTGGCAGCGGGGCAGCCTGGAAGTGGCCCAAATGTTTTTGGATAAAAGCTTTCGGGTCCACAAACTCGTAAAAGATGTAAACGTTCGCACCCTGCTTTTTGATCATACCTTTGCTCTGCCTCGTATGATCTGGTATTTAGCCATGTTCTGCCTGGTCTTTATGAATTATTCCGGGCAGACCATTTTATATGCCATGGGTGTGATCTTTGCCCTGTATATCCTCATCGGCTTTTTTTATTTTTTCTCGGTTCTCGCTTTTCTGAAGATGGATCCCCCGGTGCGAAAATACTATGCCGATCACTGGTGGTGCGTTCTGCTTCTGCCGTTTTTTAATATCATGGTGTTTTTTATCCGGCTGGCGGGGATCGTGAACAGCATTTCCACAGACAGCGCCTGGAAAACCAGAACGCTTTCCGAAGAAGGCAATTCCTTTGCCGCTGCCGCCAGGGAGCTTTGCAAAAAGCCTTTAACGCTTTTGGGAAAATTTCGTGATGCCGTCAATCGAAATAAGCCGCAAAAAGAAAGTGTGAAAAAGCTCCCGTATTCTCTGTCTTGGTATTTGGGAACAGGGGCCGTCTGGTTTTTCGGGGCGCTGCTGCTTGTGGTAGTGTATTGGTCCAGAAAAGCCTTCGGTGTGGAAATAAACGAGATCTTAAATACGCTGGCGGGCGGTACGGAGGGTACCGGCGCCGGCATGATCAGTGAGATCCTATGGGGGCTGGTGCTGCCTCTTGGGGCGGCGCTTCTCTGCTGGGGGCTTTTTTGCTTTTTGGACTACCTTGCGGGCCGCCGCCTGGAAAAACGGCGGACGGAAGCCCCCCGTCTCTCGCGGGTCTATCGCGGCTTTCATACCGCTGTGCTGTACGGCGGTGCGGTGCTGCTGCTTTTCGAGGCGCTGTATGCCAACGGGGAATATAAGCTTCTGGATTACTTTGGGCTGTTGGGAACTACTACTCGCCTTTACGAGGATTATTACGTGCCGCCGGAAGAAACCGCCATCACTGCTTCGGGAACAACGAAGAATTTGATCTATATCTATGTGGAAAGCTTGGAGACCGCCTACGCTTCCCGGGAGGCCGGAGGAAAGCAAACGGAAAATTATATCCCCCGGCTTACGGAGATCGCCCGGCAGAATCTCAATTTTTCCGATACAGAGGGCCTGGGCGGCTTTCACTGTACCCAGGGGGCCAACTGGACCATGGCGGCGCTTTTTGCCACCACCAGCGGCGCGCCCTATGCGTTACCCGGTACAGAGCGGAATTACCTGGAGGGAGAAGCGCATATGCCGGGGATCGTCACCCTGGGAGATATTTTAGCGGAGAAGGGATATGTTCAGGAATTTCTCTGCGGCTCGGCGGGCTCCTTCGCGGGGCGCTCCAATTATTTCCAGCAGCATGGGGACTATGAAATTTTCGACCTGTGGGCGGCAAGAAAAGAGGGCTATATTCCTGAGGATTACAAGAAAAACTGGGGAATTGAGGATAAGGTACTGTTCGATATTGCCAGGGAGGAGCTCACCGAGCTGGCAGGGCAGGGAAAACCTTTCAATTTTACTCTTCTTACAGTGGATCTTCACGCGCCCGGCGGTTATCTCTGCGACTGGTGCGAGAAGAAATACGAGAACATTACCGCCAATGTCGCGGCCTGTAATGACAGTCTCATCGCGGAATTTTTGGCATGGTGCGAGAAACAGGATTTTTACGATGACAGCGTGATCGTGATCGTGGGGGATCACCCCCGTATGGACGGAAACCTGGTAGAGGGCTTGGACTATTATGACAGAACGGTGTATACCTGCCTGATAAACAGCGATACCTCCTGTCAATCTGATCCGCAAAGGCGTACTTATACCTCTATGGATCTGTTTCCCACCGTGCTCGCTTCCCTTGGCTTTGAGATCGAGGGAGACAGGCTGGGATTGGGGGTGAACCTCTTTTCTCAGGAAAAGACCCTGGCGGAAGAAAAGGGTTTTGCCTGGCTGAATAACGAGGTGCTGAAATCTTCCGATTACTATATTTCTTCCTTCGTGGAAAGTCCGGCAAGCTGAGGAAGAGAAAGGAGGCGGCCACATGAAAAGAAAAGAACTGGCTCATAAGGCACAGGAGAAAGGGAACGTGAAGAGGCATACGGCGCTGCTGGCGGCAGTGCTTTCCATTTCGGTTTCCCTGTGCGCCGCCTGCCTTGTCTGGCTGGGCCTGGACCGGTACGAGCGGGGCGTTCTGGACGTGTGCGCGGTGCAGCAGGACGCCTATGTGCAGCTGGTATTAGACCAGATCAACCTGAAAGAAAACCGCAGCGACACGGAGATCATCACCGGTATTCTGAGCAGCCTGGACGCTTCCACCAATAAGTATTGGACCTTTTCCCGGGAGCAAAATATGCTGTTTGTCAAGGACGTGCTGGAAACCAACAAGTATAAGGGCCTTACCACGGCGACTTATTACGCCTCCAACAGCGCGCAAAGCTTTCTGAACAGTCTTTCCGTAAATCATGTGATCCATGGCGAGATAGAAATTGATGGAAGGGAATACATCGCTTCCGGCGTGGCTTTTATTTACGACGGCGCTCCTTATCGTATGTGTCTTTTGACCAACCGCAGGGTGCTGCTGGATAACAACCGCTTTTTGGAGGCAAAGGTGGGGCTGTGTATTACGGCAGCGGTGCTTTTGGTCACTCTGTGTGTCACTTCCCTGGGAATGGCTCATCGGATCCAGAAGCTCCGGGAGGAGCGGGAGCGGCAAAAGCAGCTGATCGAAGGGCTGAATCAAAGCCTTACATCCATCAATGAGCGATTTTCCGAGCGGGACATTCACGATGCTAAAACAAATCTTTGGAAGAAGGAAGCCTTTTCCGGCTTTTTACAAAAGCTTATACAGCGAAAGGCGTTTCCCATTTCCATTGTTCAGCTCCGGTGCGCGGACAGCGCGGGACAAAAAAGCGTGCTTCTCCTTTCTCAATATCTCACGGATAAAAGTGTGTTGAAATTTCAGTGGGCAGACCGGGTCTTAGTGCTGGCTTTCATACAGGCCAGCGCCTCCGCGGTGGAGCAGGAGCTCTGCTCTCTGCTTTCTCCGGAGGGAACAAAGCTCCTTTGTCAGATCAGAGTCACGGAAGAGGGGCCCGGTCAGGAAGAGATAGAAGAAAAGCTGAGGGAGGGGGGAAAAATATGAGTGTGCGGCTGTACCGGGAATACAAGCTCAAGTTTTATCTCAATGCCCGGCATTATATCATCGTAGGCGGACGCAAGGGCGAGCCCCACTCCCACACCTGGGAATTTGCCCTCACCATTCGGTTTGGGCGCACCTCCTTTGTGGAATTCAACGTGTTTGAAAAGGGAATTTCCAAATACCTTTCCCGCTATCAGA
The DNA here is from genome assembly GCF_034335015.1 of Neglectibacter caecimuris. Lineage (NCBI taxonomy): Bacteria > Bacillati > Bacillota > Clostridia > Eubacteriales > Oscillospiraceae > Neglectibacter > Neglectibacter caecimuris. Next base: position 86,243 of record NZ_JAWXXK010000010.1, read on the forward strand.
ACAAGGTGATGAACGAGGAGGAGCCCTTCGACGGCATTTTGCCCACTTTGGAAAATATGACAGATTACTTTTCCGGGGAATTTTACCGTGTGATCCATGAGATCGGCGGTATTCTCACAAAGGTCGAGGCCAGTGAGACGCCTACCAGAAGCTATATTTTGAACCTTTCTGAAAATGAGGAAAACAGAAGGCTTTCGGAAGAAACAGAGCAGGAGATCCTGTCCGATGTGATGGACGCGGTGCTGGATCAAATTGTCGAAGAATGAGAGTGGGATTTTCATAACCGATCAAAAAAGGGGGGGCTGCACAGATGGCGCTTTGGCGGAAAAACAGACAGTTCGGGCGGCAGCTGTACAGCTTTCTGCCGCTTTTCTATCTCTGTATGGCTGTGGGGGTAGTGGCTCTGGTAAGCCGCGGCGGCGTATACCCCAGCGGTTCTGATACCATGTATCACGTGTTCCGGGGAGATCTGGTTTACAAAGCGGTTTGCGGCGGTGATCTCTGGCCTGGTTATACGCCGCTTTGGTACAACGGGGTGGAAATTTTGCGGTACTGGCCTCCTCTGCCCGCTTATTTTATGGCGTTGTGCCAGGCGGCGGCAGGGGGAGACCCCCTGAACGGCTATCTGGTATTTGTGGGCGCGGTCTGCTTTTTGGGGGCACTGCCCTGGCTGTGGATCGGACAGCGGCTGGAAAGACCGTTTTTAGGCGGTTTCTTAGGCGCTTTATGGTTTTTTCTTCCCAATAATCTTTTGGCGATTTTTCAGGAGGGGAATTTAGCCCGCGCGCTGAGTATGGTGTTTCTTCCGGTGTTTCTGTACCTTGTGGAGGAATACCTGAGAACCCAAAACCGGCGGCTGTTTCCCGGACTTGCCGGAAGCTTTCTGCTGATGGTGCTTTGCCATTTAGGGTACGCGGGCATGCTGGCGCTGGCGGTTTTGCTGTTTTTATTGCTGCATCGGATCTTCCGCGGAAAAAAACAGGGTGCGGGAGCGGTACTGTTTTCCATGCTGTTTGGATTTTTGATGACCGGCATTTGGTCATTGTCCGCGTTGCGGGGAGGAATCTCCAATGTAGACAGCTCGGAAAGCATGGCGGGCTTTTTTCAAAGCCTGGCCATCACCCTGAATCCTCTGGAGCGGCTGGAAAGCGGTAACGGGAATTTCTATTTCGGACTGGCGGCTTTCCTGCTGGCGGTTTTCGGTATATTGGGCGGAAACCGGGAAGAGCGCCCCGACTTTGCGGCGGGAATTCTGATCTGTCTTTCCACCGGCTCTTCTGTGTATTATCTGTTTCGCTCTCTTCCCGGCGGCCAGTATTTGTGGATGCTGCGGTTTATTTCCATAGCCCTGTGCCTGATCCTGCTTGGCCTTCTGTTTTGGAAAACCCTGCGGCGTTCCCTGGTGCTTCTGTGGTGCGTTTTACTGGTGCTGGACTGTGTTCCCTCCCTGTCGCTGCTTACCGGCACACAAAACGGCGTGCGGGCCGCGGACCGGCTGGACAGCCTACAGGAGACCACCCTTATCGCCCGGGCGCAGGAGGTCACAGAACAGCGCATGGCGCTGATGGACGAAAGCGCTATGGGCTCCACCGGGGCCTTTTTGGTTTCCGATTGGGGAAACAGTGTCCCCGCCGTCTTTGGCGCGGGCTGGGAGGCGGCTTCCACCTCCTCCAATATCGTACAGCTCAATAAGGCGCTTTCCGGCGGGCAGTTTTTGTATCTTTTCGACCGGTGCCTGGAGCTTGGAAGCGATACGGTGCTGGTGTATGAGTCCAGGCTTCCCAAAACTTCAGATGCTGTAGAAAACTTGGATGCCGCAGCGAAATCGGTGGGCTATGAGCTGCTGGAAAAAAGCGGGGGATATCGGCTGTACCATAAGGAAACCGGCTGTAAAAGCTGGGGAACGAAAACCCGCTACAGCGCCATCGGCATTGGCTCCGGCGCGGCGGCGATTTCCCTGGATTTTCCGGCGGTAGAGGAAACAGATTCCTGGAATTTGAACGAATACAGCTTCGAGCAGCTTTCCCAATATGAAACCATTTATCTGGCCGGCTTTACCTATGACGATAAAGAGGAAGCGGAGGCATTGGTCACTCAGCTCAGTGAAGCGGGGGTACATATCGTCATCGCGGCGGATGGCATTCCGGAGGACCGAAAAGCGAATAATCAAAGCTTTCTCGGCATCACCTGCAATCCGGTCACCTTTTCCAACGGTTACCCGGAGCTTCTCACCGTGGACGGCACCATTAACGCGGATCTTTTTCCCACGAAATATGCCACCTGGCAGACCGTGTTCGTAAACGGCCTGGACGAATGCTGGGGAAGGCTTTACGACAATGGCTTGGAGCTGCCCTTTTTCGGCACGGTAAAAAATGAAAATATTGTAGTGATCGGGATCGGCCTGACACGGTTTTACGGCCTGACTCAGGATCCCTCTGTGGGAAAGCTGCTGAGCAGAGCCATGACGCTTTCTTCTTCCGAGCTGCCGGAGCGTACCATTGTCCCCTTGGAAATTCGGCAGAGCGCCCACGAGATCACCGTGGAGTCCCCGGAAGATAAAGTAAATACCGCGCTGGCATACCACGATTCCTTCCTCAGTGAAAAGGAGCTTTGGGAAAAGAACCATTTGACTTATGTAAACTCGGGGGCCACTGTGATCCGGATCACAGCGCCCTATTTCTGGTCGGGAGCGGCGATCAGCGCAGCAGGGGCGGTGTTCCTGGTACTGTATCTGGTATTTTTAAGCCGTTGCGGTCGAAAAGGACAGAAGGAAAAGCCGGAGAAGGAGGGAACAGGGCTTGGAAGGTCGGAATAAGCCGGGCGTGCTGATCCCGGCGTATGAGCCGGGGGAACAGCTTTTCATTTTGGCAGGGGAGCTTTTGGAAAAAGGGCTGGAGCTTGTTGTGGTAAACGACGGCAGTACGGGAAAGGCAATCTTTTTGCGGCTATCAAAGCAGCCCGGCGTAACGGTGCTGGAGCATATGGAAAACCAGGGAAAAGGCGCGGCGTTGAAAACCGGACTGCGTTATATGAGGGAGAGGGGCTTTACCCACGCGATCACGGCGGACGCCGATGGTCAGCACAGCGCGACTGATATTCTCAGAATGAAAGAAGCGGTGGAAAAGAACGGCGGGAGCTTGGTCTTGGGCGTAAGAAGCACCGCGGAAATGCCGGGGCGCTCCCGGTTTGGAAACAAGCTGACCTGTCTTCTGCTTCATGGGCTGTACGGACTCAAGCTCAGCGATACCCAGACCGGACTGCGGGGAATTCCTCTCACAGGGGAAAAGGTGGAGGCTCTGCTCTCCCTTCCCGGAATGGGCTATGAGTTTGAAACGGAAATGCTGATCCGCTCCGGGGAGCTTTTTCCGGCGGGGATCGTGGAGCTTCCGATCCAAACGATTTATCTGGGCCAAAACGAATCCTCTCATTTCCGCCCTATCCGGGACGGTATGCGGATCTACCGGGTGCTGTTCGGCAGCCTGCCCCGCTTCCTGCTTTCTTCTTTAGGAGCTTTTGTTCTGGATTATCTGCTGTTTAATTTGATTTACTATATGGTCTTTCCCCAGGAGGTGGCGGCAGCGGTGATCGCAAGGCTCATCAGCGCCAGCACGAACTACCTCATCAACCGGAATTTTGTGTTTCGGGGAAGGAAAGAAAGCTATACGGCCTTAAATTACGGAAAGCTGGCCTGTGGGCTGCTGCTGGCAAATGTTCTTCTGCTGCGCTTTTTTACAGGTATTCTGGGAGTGCCCGCCTATCTTACAAAGCTGTTTGTAGAAGTTTTTTTGTACATTGTCAGCTTTCTTGTGCAAAGCAGCCTGGCGCACAGGCATATCGGGAAGAAGGAGAAGTGAGGCAATGGGGAAACAACAGAAGAAAAAAATTTTGATCGCGGACGATTCTCCGATGAATCGGGCGCTGCTTCTGGAAATGCTGGAGGATCAGTTCGAGATTCTAGAAGCGGAAAACGGCAAGGTGGCGGTAGAGCTTCTTTCCGAGCATAGACAGGAGCTCTCATTGGTGCTGCTGGACATTTTGATGCCGGAAATGGACGGCTTTGAAGTGCTGGCAGTGATGAATAAGTACCATTGGATCGAAGAGATGCCGGTCATTATTATTTCGGCGGAAACCTCTCCTTCTTATATTGACAGGGCCTATGATTTTGGCGCGATGGATTTCATCACCCGCCCCTTTAACCTGGCTGTGGTACGCCGCCGTGTGGAAAACACCCTGCTGCTTTTTGCCAAAGAACGAAAGCTTACCAATATTGTGACGGAGCAGATTTTTAAGAACAAGCAGAGCAGCCGCCTGATGATCTCCGTGCTGGCACAGATCGTGGAATTCCGAAACGGGGAAAGCGGCTTGCATGTTCTGCACATCAATACCATCACCTCTCTGCTTTTGCAGCAGCTGCGGCAAAAGGAAAACAGATATGGCCTGGATCAGGAAAAATCGGAAAGGATTACAACCGCCTCCACTCTGCACGACATTGGAAAGATCTCTATTCCGGAGGAGATCTTGAACAAGCCCGGAAAGCTCACCTCAGAAGAGTTCGAGATGATGAAAACACATTCCATGATCGGGGCGAAAATGCTCAGCGGCCTTTCGGAAAAGCAGCGGGAGGATCCACTGATCCAAACGGCCTATGAGATCTGCCGCTGGCACCATGAGCGATATGATGGCAGAGGATATCCCGATGGGCTGAAGGGGGAGGAAATTCCCATTTCCGCCCAGGTGGTTTCCCTGGCCGATGTATACGATGCGCTGACCAGCGAGCGCTGCTATAAAAAAGCCTTTTCTCACGAAGCTGCCCTGGAGATGATCCTGCAGGGGCAGTGCGGGGCGTTTCACCCCATGCTGCTGGAATGCCTGCGGGAGATTTCCGAAAGTCTGAAGGTGGAGCTGGCGGTCAATTCCGACCATCGTGAGGAAGAGGAAGATCTCAGAAATGTTGCGGATCAGCTCCATGATTACGGCTTGCTTTCCTCAGAGCGTATGGCGGATCAGGAATATTTTGAGCGGCATAAGGTTCGCTTCTTTTCCGATACCAGTGAAGAGATATTCTTCGTCTATACGGCTTCTCCGCCCATGCTGACCTTGAATAAATACGGAGCGAGGCGTTTGGGGCTGGAGGAGTTGCTGACAGAGCCGTTACAGGAGGAAAAAGCAGAGAAATGGCTGGGACAGGGCAGAGCGCTTTTCAGGGAAAAAATGGCGGCGGCCTCGCCGGAAAACCCGGATTTCGGTTTTTCTTCCACAGTTTCCATAGACGGTCAGCCGCAGGGCTGCGATTATGAATGCCATACGGTGTGGACCTCTTCCGGCTGCTACGGAGCCATCGGCAAGCTGCTTTTGAAGCGGAAGGAAAACCTGTCTGCCGACCGGGAAAAGCACCGCCTGAAAAAGCTGGCGGAAGCGGTGGAGCAGATCTCCGCCGGGCGATTTGAGCTTTCCCTCTCCGTGGAGGGAAAAGACGAGATCGGCAGGCTGGAAGCGGGATTTCAAAGTATGACGGAGCATTTGACCCGCCATTTGGACGAACTGAGTGACCTTGCGTATCGGGACAGCCTGACCTCGGTGAGAAACAGGGTGGCCTACCAGAAAGACGCGGCACGGCTGGATCAGCGCCTGAAAACGGAGCGCTGTGACTTTGCCGTGATCGTACTGGACGTGAACTATCTGAAATACATCAATAATACCTACGGCCACGCTTTGGGAGACGAACTGCTGGTGAAGGGCTGCAAAATAATTTGCGGGGTCTTTCAGCACAGCCCGGTTTACAGGATCGGCGGCGATGAATTTGTGGTGATCCTGGAGCGGGAAGACCTGAAAAATGATGAAGAGCTTACCGAAACGCTGCGTCATAGCATGGTGGAGATCGACTGTTTGGACGGCACGGCCTTCAAAACGCCCATCTCCATGGGGATCGCCCGGTATGAGCAGGGAAAGGATCTCTCCTTCGACGATGTCTTCCGCAGGGCAGACGCCCTGATGTACGAAAACAAGCTGGAAATCAAGTCGGCGCATCGTTTATTCTCCGATTTGACTGACGGATCGCAAAAAACAGTACAGGCGGGAAATTGACCGCAAAGAATCAAAGCTGGAGCAGGCTTCGGAAATAGAAGCAGCACCGTATAAAGATAAAGCTGAGCTTCTATTGCATTTTCAGGAACCGCTCTAAGGGAAAGGGTGTCTGTATGGATCTGAAAAGCTGTTATACCGCCTTTGGCGGAGATTATGAGGAGGTTCTGGGCAGGCTGTATTCAGAAAAGCTGGTAAAAAAATTCCTTCTGAAATTTTTGGAGGATAAAAGCTTTGAAGCTATGGTTCAGGCATGGAAGGAAGGAAACGGGGAAGAGGCCTTTCGCATGGCGCACACGCTGAAGGGCGTGTGCCAGAATCTGGGGATCGCCCGGCTGGGAGCTTCCGGAGCAAAGCTCAGCGACCTGTTTCGCGGCGGCACGATCCCGCCGGAATCCGGGGCGGTCATAGCCGCGGCGGAGGAGGAATATGCACAAACCCGGCAGGCGATAGAAACCTATCGAGCCGAAACGGAAAATTTATAAAGCATAGGAAGGTGACTGTATGGACAGCAATCAGCTGCGCAAAAAGACTTCCAGATTTCTTATAATCGGTTTTGCGGCTTTGGCAATACTCAGCACAGTGATTTTCAGTATGACAGGAATTATATTGAACCGGGAAAGCACGGAAGGGCTTTGTGAGCTGGGCGAGCTGTATATGACCGGCATGAGCGAGCAGCTTTCCAGACATTTTGAAACTACGATCAAGCAGCGGCTCAGTCAGGTGGAGGGCCTGAAAAAGGTGATTCAGGCGGAGGGAATGACTTCGCAGAGCCTGTATCAGGAAATGGAATACCGTGGTCAGGTGCGGGATTTCGATTATCTGGCCCTCTGCTCTGCGGAAGGCGATTTTGAAATGATTTACGGAGAAATGATCCAGGCGAAAAACCTTCCCCCCTTTCTGGAGGCCTTGAACCGGGAAGAAATGCGGGTGGCTTTGGGAAGCGATGCTTCGGGAAACGCTCTGGTCATGTTCGGCGTCAGCGCGGAATATCCCATGCCCAACGGAAAGGTCAGTACCGGTCTGATCACCGCCGTACCTCTTGAATATATCACAGAAACCCTTTCCCTGGACAGCAGAGAGGACGAGCTGATTTACTGTCATATCATTCGCCCGGACGGCAGCTATGTGATCCAGAATTCCAATACGGAGCTGGAGCCCTTTTTTCAATCCGTGCGAGAGCTTTATCAAAGCAGGCAGACGGGAACCCCGGAAAAGGAGGAAGCCGGGCAGGAGGAAAAAGAGCTGTGCGATGCATTGGAGCAGGCCAGGCCCTATTCCGCTTCGCTGAATATCAATGGAGAAAAGCGGCAGATCTATGGAACCAGCTTGCCCAATTCCGAGTGGTATCTGCTCATGGTTATGCCCTATGGCAAGCTGGATCAGGTGGTAAGCGAGCTCACGGCAAAGCGGCTGTGGGGAACGCTGGGGGCCTGCGCCGCCGTGCTGATCATTTTGATTCTGATCTTTGTACGCTATTTTTCTCTGACAAAGCTTCAGCTGCAGGAGCTGGAAAAGGCCAGAAGCGAAGCGGTGCAGGCGGCAAAAGCGAAAAGCGAATTTTTATCGAATATGAGCCATGATATCCGCACGCCGATGAACGCCATCGTGGGCATGACCTCCATCGCCATGTCTCACATGGAGGATCGTGAGCATGTGAAGAACTGTTTGAAAAAGATCGCGCTGTCCAGTAAGCACCTGCTGGGGTTGATCAATGATGTTTTGGATATGTCAAAAATTGAAAGCGGCAAAATGAGCCTTTCGGTAGATCGCGTTTCTCTAAACGAGGTAATGGAGGAGATCGTCAGCATTGCCCAGCCTCAGATGAAAAGCAAGAGGCAAAGCTTTGATGTGCATATCGAAAATATCACAGCGGAATATGTGCTCTGCGACAGTGTGCGCTTAAACCAGATTCTGCTGAACCTTTTGTCAAACGCGATCAAATATACGCAGGAGGAAGGTCATGTGCGGCTTTCTCTGTCGGAGGAGGCGTCTGAAAAGGGAGAAAGCTATGTTCGGCTCCACTTCCGGGTAAAGGATAATGGGATCGGAATGTCCCCGGAATTTCTGAAGCGGGTGTACGATTCCTACAGCAGGGCGGATAACGCCAGAGTACATAAAACAGAGGGCGCGGGCCTGGGCATGGCGATCACAAAATATATTGTGGATGCCATGGGTGGAACGATCCAGGTGGAAAGCGAGCTGGGAAAAGGTACGGAATTCTGCGTTACGCTGGATCTGGAAAAAGCTGAGATCACAGAAAAAGAAATGAACCTGCCCGCCTGGAAAATGCTGGTGGTAGACGACGATGAAACCCTGTGCCGAACTACCGTAAAGGCGCTGGAATCCATCGGGGTGAAGCCAGAGTGGACCTTAAGCGGTGAGAAGGCTGTAGAAATGGCTCTTCGGCATCATGAGGAGCAAGATGATTATCAGATCATTCTGCTGGATTGGAAGCTGCCCGGCATGAGCGGGATCCAAACCGCTGCGGAGCTGCGGAACAAGCTGGGGGAGACGGTTCCGATCCTGCTGATTTCCGCCTACGATTGGAGCGAATTTGAAACGGAGGCAAAGGAAGCGGGAATCAACGGATTTCTTTCCAAACCCCTGTTTAGATCCACCCTGTTTTATGGATTGCGCTCTCACATGGGAATCGAGGAAGAGAAAGCGGCGTCTGAAGAGCCCGGCTCCAGCCTTGCTGGCCGCCGGATCCTTCTGGCGGAGGATAACGAGCTGAATTGGGAGATTGCCAACGAACTGCTTAGCGATGTTGGCGCGGAAATAGAATGGGCGGAAGATGGTCAGGTTTGCCTTACCATGTTCCAGGAGGCCCCCGAAGGCTATTACGACGCGATCCTGATGGATATTCGAATGCCGATCATGACAGGATACGAAGCGACAAAGAAGATCCGGGCCCTGCCCCGGCCCGACGCGGCCGTTATTCCCATTATCGCCATGACGGCAGACGCCTTTTCCGAAGATGTACAGCGCTGCCTGGAATGCGGTATGAACGCCCACATCGCGAAGCCCATCAATATGCCTGAGCTCTTGCGGGTATTGCACAAGTATCTCAAGTAGCACTGATACAGGGATAAAAGCAAAAGGCACTGCGACAGCCGGCTTTCCAGCTGCCGCGGTGCTGTTTTTGCCATACAGAGCTAACGACGAAAAACAACAGAAAATTCAGTTTGCCAAATTGAAATTTAGCGGTGAGAAAAGCCTCCCCTTGCTTGCAAGGGGAGGGGGACCGCCGAACGGCGGTGGAAGGGATAGACACCCGCAGAAAGTGGGATAAAACCGCCAGTTTTAATCCCCTCAGTTAGCCTTCGGCTGACAGCTCCCCTTACTCGCGCAAGTGGAGCCTAGGGACGTTGAACTATCATTTAGCGCCTATCCGCCTTCCCAAAATTGACTTTTTTGTCAGATTCAGGTAAAATAGCAAAGGTTTGCAAAAAACCGAAAAAAGTCCCGGCTTTGCTTTTACAAAGTGATATCAGAAAACGCAAATTCCGGAGAAAGGCGACGAAAGATCGTGACTATGGATTGGATCAAAAACAGAAAGATCGACTGCCACACCCACATTGTCAGCCCGAAGATCAGGGAAGAGTATTTTCGGTGTACCACCGGCTTTGCCCTGGTAATGCAGTTTCCGGAGAGCATTATGAAAAACCCGGACTGTATTCGCACCGTGCAGGAGGACGATCGGCTTTTTCTGAACGCCTCTGTAGACCTGAAGCGTCCTATTCCTCCGCAGCTGAGCCTGATCGAGGAAAATTTGGAGCGCTGGAAGGTAGTGGGGCTGAAGCTTTATTTGAGCTACCAAAGCTCTCGGGCAAATGATCCTCCTCTATATCCGATCTATGAATTCGCTCGCCGTCATCGGCTTACCGTGACCTTCCACACCGGCCTGTGTTCTTTGGTGCTGCCATCCGATCAGGATATCGAGGGCTCTGCCGCCTGCTATATCGCAAAAGCGGCGGAGGATTTTCCCGAAGTGAATTTTGTAGCGGCCCATATGGACGATCCCCGGTTTACGGAATGTATTCGCCTTGTGGCGGAGCATGAAAATATGTACACCGATTTTTCCGGCGCCTATGAGACCGGCACAAAGGAAGGAAATGATGTGGAGGGCGCCATTGCCACCTTTGGAGCGGCCATTCATTCCCAGCCGGGTATGGAGCGGAAAATTCTTTACGGCACTGATTTTTGCCCGCCTATCAATCTGGCTCAGTTGGAAGAGTATGAACTCAGTATTGAAAAAATATTTCCGCCGGAGGCCTTCCCGCTGGTCTATTTTGAAAATTGTCTGCGCGCCTTTCCGAGGCTTGAAAATTGGATAAAAAGAGAGGATCCTTCCCTGTGAAAAGCTTTTTGAAATCTTTTACCCCATACCAAATCATTTATCTTGCCGCCGTATTTCTTTTGACAACGGCCTTCATCATTTTTTTCCCTGATCATATGCTGGACGATACCTCAAATACACTGGTGCTGGTTTGCTCCGTGGTCGCCACCCTGGCAAATCCTGTCTGCGAGCTGCTGATCTCCAAGCAAAGCAAATGGAATTTTGGGGTGGACGTGCTCTTGATCGAGATCCCTGAATTGGTGATCTGTCTCGCCATGGGCTGGTACACTATTGCCATTGTTACCATGGTATTCTGGATCCCCATCGATATCGTCAGCTTCCTGCGGTGGACGCGCCACCCTGACGAAACGGAGGAGGAGCTTACCGTGGTGAAGCGTCTCAGCTGGAAACAGGATATTTTGGTGGTCCTGGCGATCCTGGCCTTTGGCTTCGGCGTGGGTTCTTTGATCTCCATGCTTCCCGGCGCGGCGGACTCCTATCTGGACGCTCTATCCGCCGCCTTCGGCATGGCAAACGGTATTTTGCTGCTGCTGCGCTACAACGAGCAGTGGTACGCCTGGTTTATTACGCTGGTGCTTTACGCCGCCTTGTACATCATTTCCGGTACTTATATCATGCTGATCACGGTAGCCGCCATGCTGGTCAACACCTGCTACGGCTTTGGAAAATGGGTGCTCTACATCAAGCGTCACCCGGAAACAAAAACGGAAACAGACGCCTCGGCAGAATTGCCCCAGTAAGAGACGGAGAAGGAGAAAGCGTGTATGAAAAAGCTGGAAAACAACTATGATCACACGAAATATGCCTGTTACGTTGCCTATGTGACCCAGGCGGTGGTCAATAATTTTGTTCCGCTGCTGTTTTTGACCTTTCAAAAAAGCTTCGCGATCTCCTTAAACCAGATTGCGGCGTTGGTCACCATTAATTTCGGGATCCAAATGGCGGTAGACCTTTCCAGCTCTTTCTTTGTAGATAAAATCGGCTATAGGACCTGTATAAAGGCCGCCCATTTGTTTGTAGTGGGAGGACTGTTGGGGCTGTGCTTTTTTCCCTCTATTCTGCCCAGCGCCTTTTTGGGGATCATTTTAGCGGTAATGCTTTACGCAGTAGGCGGCGGGCTGCTGGAGGTGCTGGTCAGTCCCATTGTGGAGGCTTGTCCCACGGAGAAAAAGGAGTCGGAAATGAGCCTGCTCCATTCCTTTTACTGCTGGGGCCATGTCCTGGTGATCTTATGCAGTACGGCGTTCTTCGCAGTGTTTGGCCTGGAAAACTGGCGGGTGATGGCGTGCCTGTGGGCGGCGATCCCGCTTTTGAACTTTTTCTATTTCTGTCAGGTGCCGGTTCCTACTCCAGTGGAGGAGGGAAAGGGTATGAAACTTCGGGAGCTGATAGGAGCAGGCGTTTTCTGGAGGCTGTTTCTGATGATGCTGTGCGCGGGCGCCTCAGAGCAGGGCATGAGCCAGTGGGCTTCCGCCTTTGCGGAGGCTTCCCTCCACATTCCGAAAACCGCCGGAGATCTGCTGGGGCCCTGTGCCTTTGCGGTGATGATGGGCCTTTCCCGGCTGTTTTTCGGGAAGTGCGGGGACAAGATCAAGCTGGAACGGTTTCTGAACCTCTCCAGCCTGCTCTGTGTTGCCAGTTACCTTCTGGCGGCGCTTTTTGATCAGCCAGCCCTGTGCCTTCTGGGCTGTATGCTCTGCGGCCTTTCCGTGGGGATCATGTGGCCCGGCTGCTTCAGCATTGCCTCGAAAAAGCTGAAAAACGGCGGTACCGCCATGTTTGCCCTGCTGGCTTTAGCAGGGGACGTTGGCTGCGCGGCAGGCCCGGCCTTAGTCGGAAACGTGGCAGAACTCTTCGGCGGCGAGCTGCAAGCAGGCCTCCTGGCCGCCGTGATCTTCCCAACCCTGCTTCTGCTCTGCAACCTTCTCCGCAAAAAACAGAAACCAAACGCAAACAACCCCTAAAATCCCATCAAAAAAGCGTTTCAGAGCGGTGTCCTCTGAAACGCTTTTTCTAACAACTAAATCCCCATTTCTTTCTTCACTTCCTGGAAGCACTGTACCGCAAAATCCAGATCCTCCCTGGTGTGTCCGGCAGATACCTGGGTGCGGATACGGGCCTTACCCTGAGGCACCACAGGGTAGCTGAAGCCAACCACATACACGCCCTTTTCCAGCATACGGGCGGCAAATTCCCCGGCAACCTTGGCATCGTACAGCATCACGGGAACAATGGGGTGGCTGCCGGGCAGCACGTCAAAGCCCAGCTTAGAGAGCCGCTCCCGGAAGTAAGCGGTGTTCTCGTGCACCTTATCCCGCAGCTCGGTGGAAGCTGTCAGCAGCTCCAGGGTTTTCAGGCTGGCGGCGCAGACAGCGGGAGCCAGGGTGTTGGAGAAGAGATAGGGACGGCTCCGCTGGCGCAGCAGATCCACGATCTCCTGACGGGCGGCGGTATAGCCGCCAGAGGCCCCGCCCAGGGCCTTACCGAAGGTGCCGGTGATGATATCCACCCGATCCTGTACGCCGCAGTATTCCGGGGTGCCCCGGCCAGTATCGCCCATAAACCCGGCGGCATGGCTGTCGTCCACCATGACAAGAGCGCCGAATTCCTCGGCCAGGTCGCAAATGCCCTGCAAATTGGCAATGTAGCCGTCCATGGAGAATACGCCGTCTGTGGCAATGAGCATCACCTTGCAGCCAGCTTCCTTAGCCGCTTCCAGCTGCAACCGCAGATCGTTCATGTCGTTATTCTTATAGCGGAAGCGCTTCGCCTTGCAAAGCCGCACGCCGTCAATGATAGAGGCATGGTTCAGCTCATCGGAGATCACAGCGTCCTCCGGCCCCAGCAGGGTCTCAAAAAGGCCGCCGTTGGCGTCAAAGCAGGAGGAATACAAGATCACATCGTCCATGCTGAGAAACTCCGCCAGCTTCTTTTCCAGCTCCTTGTGAACGGACTGGGTGCCGCAGATGAACCGCACGGAGGAAAGACCGAAGCCCCATTTATCATAGCTTGCCTTTGCCGCCTCCAGCAGAGCCGGGTGGTTGCTGAGGCCCAGATAGTTATTGGCGCACATATTGACCACCTGCCGGGCCTGAGTGGTATCGATCCGCGCCTTCTGCGGGGTAGTGATGACCCGCTCGTCCTTCCAGGTACCAGCCTCGCGGATCCCTTCCAGTTCTTTTCTGTACTTTTCAAGAGCCTGCTTCATAGGAAAACCTCCAACTTTTTATTTCAATGAGTAATCAGCAATTAGGAAGGGCACAAACAGTACAATTAACGCCAGATAAATTGGAATATATATGGCGCTCCTTGGCGCCCCTGAAAGGGGAGCTGTCAGCCGAAGGCTGACTGAGGGGTTCCGTGGTGATGAGTAGAAAAGGCAAGTTTTGTGCGGGATTTCAGCGCCCTATAACCCCTCCGTCACGGCTTCGCCGCGCTGCCGAAATCTGCTCGAAGAGCAGATTTTCCCCTTCTCAGGGGTGAACGCGTCCCGGTGGGGGGAAGGTCTCCAGTGGAGAACTCAGCTGTCGCTTCAGACATTGCTGAACGTGCCCCACTGGGGCACAGCAACCGCTCTGACCCGTTCTCGTTTGTCAACTCGGTCGTTGCTGGACGTGTGCCACCGGCACACAGCAACCGAGCCGACAGGCGAGAAAGGCAAGGGTTGATGCTATTTGCCAGTCCGCAAACTATAATTTACCCCTGCCCTTATTTACTCCAATCCAAAATCACCTTGCCGGAGCGGCCGCTGTTCATGGCGGCAAATCCTTCTTCAAATTGGGTGTAATGATACCGGTGGGTGATGATGGGGGAAAGGTCCAGGCCGCCCTGAACCATATAGGACATCTGGTGCCAGTTATCCATTTTCCGCCCGTAGATCCCCTGCAGGGTCAATCCCTTGCAGATGATGCTGTTCATATCCATGGGAACAGGCTGGTTGGAAATTCCCAAAAGACTGATCTTTCCGCCGTTTCGCATCACAGATACCATCTGAGTCAGGGCGGCTCCATTGCCGCTCATTTCCAGGCCGATATCAAAGCCCTCCACAAGCCCCTGTTTGGACATGACCGTGGGCAGATCCTCCTGCTGCACGTTTACCGCAGCGTCAGCGCCCATTTTGCGGGCCAGCTCCAGCCGGTAATCGTTCACATCGGTAATCACGACCCGCCGGGCTCCCGCGTATTTGCAGATGCCTGCGGCGATGATGCCGATGGGCCCCGCGCCGGTAATGAGCACGTCCTCTCCTACCAGATCCCACATTAGGGCGGTGTGAGTGGCGTTGCCGAAGGCGTCAAAGAAAGCTACTATCTCTTCCGGCAGATTTTCATTGATGATGATCACATTGCTTTCCGGAATGCACACATATTCCGCGAAAGCGCCGTCCCGGTCAACGCCCACGCCCTTGGTGTCCCAGCACCATTGAATGTTGCCAGTGTGGCAGTTGCGGCAGCGCCCGCAGGTGATATGTCCCTCGCCGCTGACCCGCTGGCCCACGTGCAGGCCGGTCACACCGTCGCCCAGTTTGGCGATCTCTCCCACGTACTCATGGCCGATGGTCATGGGCGGGCGGATGTGCTCTCTGGCCCAGGGATCCCAATTGTAAATATGTACGTCCGTTCCGCAGATAGCGGTTTTGTGGATCTTGATCAGTACCTCGCCCGGCCCCGGCTCCGGCACAGGAACCTGGCGTAATTCCAGACCCGGCCCGGCGATCGGTTTTACTAAAGCGTCCATGAGCTGTGCCATAACTGTCCTCCTATAAAATACAGATGGTGCGATTTTTCCGAATTCTGTATTTGTTCTGAGGACAGTATAGCGGCTTGCCAAGGAAAAGTCAAGAGCGAACTTCTTCAAACTCCGAAAAAATAGTGGAAGAACAGCCATGCTATCTTTCTCCCTTTCCGGGCGGCACAGAAATTTTCCTTCCGCATCAAGCAGCTGCACAAGTACCTGCGGCGGATTAGGCGTTTGCAAGCAATGAATTTATTGCATTCCTTTCGGTCGGGCCAGAAATTTTCCTCCCGCACCAAGAGGCTTCACGAGTGCCTACGGCGGCTCGCTGAAAAAGCATTAGACATTTTTTCGATACAGCGCTATACTTATCTCAGAAGTATGAAAGGAGGCACTGCTGTGAAGTATATCAAATTGGGAAATTCCGATCTGACCGTGTCCCGAGTCTGCATGGGCTGTATGGGCTTCGGAGATGCCGGGAAGGGCATGCACTCCTGGACGCTGCCTGAGAGCGCTTCCCGGGAAATCGTAAAGCGGGGGCTGGAGCTGGGAGTAAATTTCTTTGATACCGCTATCAGCTACCAGAGCGGGACCGGGGAAGAATACCTGGGCCGCATTCTACGGGGCCTCACCCGGCGGGAAGAGGTGGTGGTCGCCACGAAATTTCCGCCCCGCACACCGGAGGAGATCGAAGCGAGAGTCACCGGGCAGCAGCATGTGAAAAACATGCTGGATACCAGCTTACAGCACCTGGATATGGACTATGTGGACCTCTATCTCGTTCACTCCTGGGATAACAACACCCCGATTTTTGAGATCATGGAAGGCCTGAACGATGCGGTAAAGGCGGGAAAGGTTCGGGCGATCGGCATTTCCAACTGCTATGCCTATCAGCTCTGTAAGGCCAATGCTGTGGCAGAGCGGGAGGGCTTTGCGAAATTCGTTTCCGTCCAGGGCCATTATAACCTGATTTTCCGGGAAGAAGAACGGGAAATGGCAAGGCTTTGCCAGGAGGAGAATATTGCTATGACGCCCTACAGCGCCCTGGCGGGAGGCAGGCTGGCGAAGCGCCCGGGGGAAACCTCCCGGCGGCTGGAGGAGGACGCCTTTGCCAAAGGGAAGTACGACGCCACGGCGGAGCAGGACGGGAAAATCATCGACAGAGTCGCAGAACTGGCGGACCGCCACGGTGTTTCCATGACGGAAATTTCCCTGGCCTGGCTGCTGACAAAAACCACTTCCCCGGTAGTGGGCGCTACAAAGCTTCACCATATAGAGGGCGCGGCAAAAGCAGTGGAATTAGAGCTTACAGCGAAAGAGCTTGCCTATTTGGAGGAACCCTATGTTCCCCATAAGCTGGTGGGGGTAATGGCCCAAAACTGAATCCGTATCCTATAAAAAAGTTAAGGCAACCCCGCACAAAGACCGGCCAGAGGCCTTCGTACACAATTTGCTTGCAGATTTTCCGTCATAGCACACAGCTTTCGTTTGCCAATCGCAAGATTGGCTGCATTCAATCTGTGCACTCTGACGAAAAATCTGACTGTACAACTTGCGCACAATCTTTGTGCGGCGTTGCCTTGACCGTGCAAAAAAGGAGACTTGCACCAACCAGTGCAAGTCTCCTTTTTATAGAATAACTTATTGCTTCTGCTTTTCCATGCGCTTCAAAACGATCCCGGCAAGCAAACCAATGAGAACGCCCGCCACAGTTCCGCTGATCAGCAGCATCGGCAGGTAGTAGAGCAGCTCTGCCGTTTTGGTCACGAAGCAGGCCACCGCGATCTGCCCGATATTGTGGCACACGCCGCCTGTTACGCTGACTGTAACATAGGAGAATTTTCCGCTCTTTTTCAGAAGGATCATCACCGTTAGGCTGAGTACCGCTCCGGCCGCGCCGTACAACAGGCTCATCATAGAGCCGAAAAGAATACTGACCAGCAGCAAACGGAGTAAGCTGACAGCCACAGCCTCTTTTTCCCCGATCCCATACAGCACAAAGACGATGGCCACGTTGGGCAGCCCCAGCTTAATGCCGGGAATGGCGGTCAATGGCGGGATCTGATGCTCCAGAAACGATAAGATCATTGCCAGAGAAACGAACAGCGCTAAAGAGGTCAGTTTTGATACTTTCATAGGTCTATCCCACTATCTCCGCAAAATTTTCCCCGCCGGAAACCGTGACCGTAAGCTTGTTGGGCAGGCAGGTAATGGTCTCATTGGTCCTGCTGATCTGTCCCTGATGGATACAGTAGTGATCGGGACAGCTCGCTTCTTCCATGCGCGCCTTGCCGTTTTCGATCCGCAGCAGGTTGGTGCCGCCGTTTAGACTGTAGGTACCATCGGCGGAAAGGGAATACCGCCCCTGCTCCTGTCCGTCCACACGGATAATGACCTCCGCGCCCGGTTTCTTTCCCAGCTGAAGGAACAGAAGCAAGGCAAGGGCAATCAGCACGATCCCGCCGATCAAAAGAAGATCCCGGCGTTTCATCAGAAGGCCAGCAATGCCAAAGCGATCATACCCGCGCAAAGCAGGCAGACGGGCAGACCGCGGAAGGCCTTGGGAACGCTTTCCTCATCGATCCTGCTGTGCAGCTTGGAGAAGATGGCCATGGTCAGAGTAAAGCCAATGCCTACCGCAGCGGCGGTGAGAACAGCCTCGCCGTATGCCAGCTCTGTATTATGGACGCACAGGCCCAGCACGGCGCCGTTGATGGCGAACTTCATAAAGTCCACCTTGCAGTAGTTTTCCAGCTTTTTCTTCGCGAAAAGATGAATGAACTCCACTACCAGCAGCATGACAATGACGAAGGCCATGGTGCGAAGATAGGGGATATCCTTCAGCAGGTAGGTTTGCAGCGGCCAGGTGATCAGGGTGCTGAGCACCATGACGATGGTGGTGCCCAGGCCCACCAGAAAAGACTTCTTGGTGGAGCGCTCGTTTTCAATGACGGCGCCTGTGCCCAGGAAATGCAGGAGGGCATAGTTGTTGGAAAGAAGCCCAGCCAGAAGAATTCCGAAAATTACATCAGCAGTCATCAGTCAGTTCCCTCCTTCTTTGTTACCTTTTCGCTGATCTTGCGGATCGCGGCAAAAATAATAGCCAGTACAAGATAGCCGCCAAATACGCCGGACAGGGCGGATACCCGGTAGTCCTTCAGAAACTCAATGGAAACGCCCCAAATGCTGGCATTTCCCAGCACCTCGCGGATCAAAGCGCAGAGCACCATGACCAGCGTAAAGAGGAAGCCGGTTTCCAAAGCGGTCTTGATCGTGGTGGTCTCCACATTTTCACCGGCCACGTCCTCCGCGTTGCGGTAAGGCACGGCGCTGACCGCCAAGGCGGCCAGATGGACGCCCAGCATATTGACCACATTGGGGAAATACGCCTGCATCAGCATGTCGATCAGGGAAACAAAACCGGTAATGATCAAAATGTAGATGGGCAGGTGTGCCCGGCTGGGGATCACCTTTCTAAGAGCGGAAATGACAACAGCGCTGAAGAACGTGGCAAGGATCACCGCCGCGCCCATGCCGAGAGCGGCACGAAGATCCGCGCTGGAAGCCATGACAAAGCCTACGCCCAAGGGGAGCAGGTAAGCGGCCTCTTTATGAGAAATGCTGCTTTTCGTTGAGTTTTTCATTCTGCGGTACCTCCGTTCTGTACTGTCTGAAAGGCTTCAAACGCGTCAGTGACCGCCTGCTGCATGGCATGAGAGGTCATAGTAGCGCCGGCGATCAGAGCGTTGTCTCCTGTCCAGGTGTCCTGGGTCAGGCCGGTGAAGGAGTCCTTATAAGCAGGCTGGTCCACCGTGTCGTCCACCGTGAAGTATTCTTCGTCAAAGAAGAGTTTCTTGGCGTCCGCCTTGACAATAGCGCCGGAAGCGTCCAGGATCACATAGATATCCATGGTCTGATAACCATAGCCTCTGGCACAGAAACCGTAGTAGGTGTCCTCGCCAACCTGGAAGGAATCAGCGGCTACTATTGTACCGAAGGTAGTGAGGGAAAGGGGCTGCATGTTGGAAGCGCCCTCCATCAGCTTTTCAAAGCGGGCAACGGCAGGCTCTTCATAGGAAGCCTGATTGGCGCCGGCATGGGCCTTTGCTTCCTCTACCAGGGCGGCATGGTCGGCGGTCACATCATTGCCTTCCACATCGAATACCTTGCCTGTACCAAAGGCGTTTACCGTTACCAGCAGGGTAGCGTCGCCTTCTGTCATGATATAAGCGAAGCCGGAATCGTTCAGGGCCTTTACGCCGCTGAGCATATTGCCGGAAGCCTCGATCTCTTCCGTCTGCATCATACCATCGTTTGCCATACCGGTAAATACGGTGGGCAGCAGCTCCATTAGAAGCTGATCGTCGCTCTTTACACCCTCGGCAATGAGGGAGTTGGCGATCAAAGTGTTCATCGCTTCCTCAACAGCGGTTTTGAAAGCGGTAGAAGAGAAGGTAGAGCCTGCCACCGTGCCGACATCGGCCAGGGCAGAATCCTTGCCCACATAGGTGGAGAGGTACTCCGGATCCTTTGCACGGAAATCGAAGGCCTCGGAATCGTTGTAGGAATCGATCTGTACATTGTAGATCTTACCGTCAGCGGAAACGCCCAGAGAGATCTCCATCGGAGCGGTAGAATAGTTGGAAGTGGCGGTCACATGGACCGCGTATCCCAATCCGGCAGCCTCCTGGTACACCGCGGTAACAGAGGGGGGAACGTCTGTCAGAGAAGAGCCCTCCGGGGCGGCAGCGTCATAGATCATCGCATCGGCGTCAAAGGCGGCGCCTTCGGGCATTACCGCCAGCAGCGGGCCAAACTGCGCGCTGGCGTTGTTGGCTTCGATCAGGGGACCGGTGTGGAAATTCAGGCCGAACATGGCGGCGCTGAACACTGCCACGATCACCAAAAGAAGCGCGATAGACTTGATAAGGTCGGTACGTTTCATTATTTAATACCTCCCAGCGTCTTTTTCGTAGTCCAGGTCTCAATAAAGGGAGTGAGCAGGTTCATAGCGAGAATGGAAATGGAAACACCCTCGGGATAAGAACCAAACTGCCGGATAGCAAAGGTGATAAGGCCGCAGCCGATGCAGAAAATCACTCTGCCAAGACCGGTGGCGGGGGTGGTCACATAGTCGGTGGCCATAAAGACCGCGCCCAGGATCAGGCCGCCGGCAAGTACCTGAGCCAGCGCATATGTAGCATCGCCTGTAAAGACCAGGTAGCAGAGGAATACCGTAGCCACAAAGGAAACGGGCACATACCATTTGATCACCTTGCGCACCACCAGGTAGAGGAAGCCTACCAGCAGAGCGGCGGCACAGGTCTCGCCGATGGCTCCGCCGTGAACGCCCAAAAACAGATCCATCATGGAGGGGGCTGCTTCCAGCCCTTCCACGCCCGTATTCAGATCAGCCAAAGGAGTGGCTGTAGAGCTGAGCTCCACAAGAGTGGGCATTGCGCCTCCGCCGACAGCGCCGAAGGTGAGAAGCATAAACACACGAGCGGCAATAGCGGGGTTTACAATGTTCTTTCCCAGGCCGCCGAACAGGCCCTTGACGATCACAATGGCGAAAACAGAACCCAGAGCGCACTGCCACAGCGGTACATTGGTGCTCAGGTTCAGTGCCAGCAGAAGTCCGGTAACTACCGCACTAAAATCGAATACAGTCTGCTTTTTGTGTACACAGAGATTAAACAGAGCTTCGGCCAGCACAGCGCTGGCAATACAGGTAAGAATGATCAGCAGCGCCTGCAGACCAAACAGCACCACCGCGGCAATAGCGGCGGGTACCAGAGCGATCACCACATCCAGCATGATGTTGTGGGTGGAAACGCCACTGTTGATATGAGGAGCGGCGGAAACATGAAGATTTTTCATCAGGTATTTCCCCCTTCTTTTTCTTTTTGAGCGGCAGCATACTGCTTGAGCCACCATTTCGCCTCCTGGTTATTGGCAAGCAGGGGACGGTGGGCAGGGCAGATATAAGAGCAGCAGCCGCAATCCACACACTGCCGAACGCCGGTATCGATCAGCGCCTCGGCACGCTTGTCCTCGTCCTTTTGCTTCATAGCGTCGTCCACCGCCACTACGTTGATGTTGATGGGGCATTTTTCAATACATCTGCCGCAGTGAATACAGGCGGTGGGGGTGGGAAGCACGCTCTTCTTCTCATCGAATACGAGAACGGCGTTTGCCACCTTGACAATGGGATCCTCCACCGAGCAAACGGCGGTGCCGTTCATGGGGCCGCCGATGACCACCTTGCCGGGTTCGGCGGAAAGGCCGGTCTGCTCCAACAGGTAGCTAATGCGTGTACCAATAGGGGCGATCAGGTTTTTCGGCTCCTTTACGGCAGGGCCGTCTACCGTGACGATACGCTCTACCAGGGGCATACCGGTGGAAATATACTCCGCCATTTTGGCAAAGGAGGAAACATTGATGATCACCGCGTGGAAATAGGGGAAACGCTTTCCGGCAATGGCTACCCTTCCCGTGGCGTTATACAGCGTTACCTGTTTGGCGCCCTGGGGATAAATGGTATCCAGCTCGTGGATCTCCACATAGTCCATTCCGACAAAGGCCTCGCGCATTTTCGCGATGGCGTCAGGCTTGTTCTTTTCGATGCAGATCTTAAAGCGCGCATCCTTCAGATACTCGTTCATGTAGGTCCTGAGATATTCCACGCCTTTTACAATGAGATCGGGGTGATCCAGCATCATACGGTGGTCGCTGGTGATATAGGGCTCGCACTCCGCGGCGTTGACCAGAACCGTATCTACCGTGTATTGTCCGCTGCACATTTCATTGAACTTGGCCCAGGTGGGGAAGGCGGCGCCGCCGAGGCCTACCAGGCCGCTTTCCCGTAAAGCCTGCAGGAATTCCTCGCAGTTGTGGATCTCCGGGGGCTTCAGGTTGGGGTCTTTCTCCATTTTGCCGTCGCTTTCGATCCGGATGGCCTGGGTCTCTTTGCCGTCCGCCGTTTTCATGGGGCCGATCTCCACTACTGTGCCGGATACGGTGGCGTGCACCGGGGAAGAAAATCTTCCTTCTTCTCTGGCAATCAGCTGCCCCACAGTAACGTGGTCGCCCACCTTCACAACAGGCTCGGCATCGTGCCCGGAGTGCATGTTCATGGGAAGCAGCACCTCAGGCGGCGTGGGAATGCGCACAGGAGCACACCCGGCCGTATGCTTGTTGTGGGGGACATGCAAAGACGAAATGTTTTTTCGTTTCAGCATTCTGTCATCTCTCCTCAATTTTTTCATTCTGGTTTTTTATCTATTGGATGGATACCGGGCGTATATTCCTGGGCGCCATCCTGGAAGATCCACAGTACATCTACATTTTCCAAGGAATCCACAAGCGCCCGGCCATCCTCATAGCTCATGCAGAACAGTGCGGTAGAAAGTGCGTCAGCCAGCCCGCTGTCTTTTGTAATGACCGAGACAGAGGCGAAATGATCCGCCGGCATCAGCGTATCCTTATCGATAATATGGTGATACCGTGTGCCGTCTACGGTAAAGAACCGTTCGTAAATACCGGAGGTAACGCAGGAGGTATCGGAAAGTTCCACATACATGGCATAATTGTTCTCGTGGTCAAAGGGATCTTTGATCCCCGTTACCCAGCCGGACTGATCCGGCTTTTTTCCAATAATGCGGATATTGCCGCCGATATTCAGCACATAGCCTTCCGCGTTTCGTTCGGAAAGCAGCCCGGCCGCTTTTTCGGTGGCATAGCCCTTGCCGATAGCGCCCACATCGATCTGTGCCTCGGGGTCAGAGATGCGCACGGTGCTTTTTTCCTCGTCGATCTCCAAAAGGGAAATATCCGTATGCTGCTTTGCCTGCTCCAGCAAAGCCGGATTGGGCAGAGAGGCCTTTTGTGGATCTTTTTCCGCCGCGGCACGGCAGTCGTGCCAGGGGCGGAGCACCGCGCCGAACATCACGTTCATTTCGCCGTTTGTCAGCGTATAAAGCTCTTTGGTATAAAGCAGAAATTCTATGAGCTTTTGATCTACCTCTAAAGCCTCGCCGCCAGCCTGCTTATTGATGGTGCAGAGGTTATTGATCCCCGCGTATTCATGATAAATATCAAACAGGCGATGGTATTCTTCCAAAAGCCCGGCGGCGGCCTCCGTGTTTTCATCAAAGATCTCTTGAGAATCTCCCGCATAGCTGTAAAGAAAGGAAACTGTATCGAAAAAGGTATAATATGCTTTACCCACAGGCTCTGCCTTTTTTGCAACAGTAGGGCACCCCGCCAAAATGACGGGGAGCCCTATCGCTAAACACAGGCAGAGAAAACTTTTGAAAAGTTTAGTGCCTTTCATTTGCAAAAATACTGTTGGATCAGCGAGCGTTCTTAGCGGCCTTCGCGGAAGTGTCCTTCATGGAAGTGATTTGCATGGAGCAGCCAGCGCTGAGCAGATCCTTATCCACAGCGATCTGATGGCCGTTAGCCTCCTGAGTCTCCAGGGCGGCAACCTCATCAGCAGTTTTGCCAACGATAAACTTGGAGAAGGCCTCAGACTGCTCGAACCACTCCTTCATCACGCCGTCGCCATCATTGTCGACCTTACCCTCCATGCCGTAATCGCCCTTGAGAACGCGCTTGGTAGCGGTGTAGTCAGAGCTTACGATCTCGCCGTTGGTATTGATGGTGATCTTGGGCTGTACAGAGTCATTCAATGCGGCAACGATTTTGCCGTCCGCTACAACAGCGGCGGAGAAATCGGTGTACATGGCAACCAGGCCGTCTTCTTCATCGGTAGCAGCCTTGGAATCGGCGGCAGAGGTGCTGGCGGCAACGCCCAGTGTAAATTCACCGGCCTTGAAGCTCATGCCCTGCTCGTCGTTACAGGCGGCGGCAACAGCTTCCATGAAATCGGTGATCTGCATGGAGCAGCCGGCGCTGAGCAGATCCTTGTCAGCGGCGATCTGATGGCCGTTGGCCTCCTGCAGCTGAATGCCCTTAACCTCATCGGCGGTCTTACCGACCACATACTCTTCAAAGGCCTTGGCCTGCTCGTACCATTCCTTCATCACGCCATCGCCGTCGTTATCGACCTTGCCGGCCATGCCGTAGTCATCGCCCAGTTCCATCTTCGTCTTAAAGGTGGCGGCAGTGTCAACAGCGCCGCCGGTAACGTCCATCTTGCTCTGGGCCACATCAATGCGGCAGGAAACGATCTTTCCGTCCTTGTCGGTGACGACGGTGGCTACGGTAGCATCGACCTGCGCGTTGTTTTCCGCAGAACTGTCCGTGTTCAGAGCGACACCCATGCCCAGCTTGTACTCAGCTTCCTTTGCGCCGGAGCATGCGGTCAGCATAGCCGCCATGCAAAGGCAGAGAACGATTGCGAGAACCTTCTTCATACTTGAAACAACATCCCTTCTGAAAATGATAAAACGTTATTGTGAGCGAATCAGCGCTCATCTGCAAGTATAGCGCAAACTTTTCCAGAAAGCAAGGATAATTTTTTCACAAAGACAGGATTCCCATGTTTCTATGAATTAAAGGGTATTCCAAAAAGTTTTCTGTGAAAAACGCTGGGATATTTTTGCAAATCAAAAGTTCCCGTTCCTTTTTCGCATATAAATGTATGAGGAGCAAGCACCACACTACATAAAATGAGCAATTAGGAAGGAGCAATGAGCAATTATAAGGTCAAGGGCGCGGGCACCGCAAGCAGCGCCTGGTAAATTGAAATTTGGCGGTAAGGCGCTCGCTCTCCGCCTTTCATTCTGAACGAAGTGAAGAATCTTGTCCTTGACCTTTTTCAGAGAATTCAGGGGTGAGATTCTTCGCTGGGAAAGCAAGGCGAGCCTTGCTTTTTGTTCAGCAATGACAGTGGAAAACTATGTGCTAAACTGCAATTTGCAGTTACCTGCCCACTCTCCGCTCTTACCCTTAATTACTACTTTCTAATAGCTGATTGCTCATTTTCCATTGCCCAAAAAGTCATTCTGTACGCAGCGCGGTAACGGGGTCTTTTTTGGCAGCGCTTTTCGCGGGGAGCAGCCCGGCGATCACGGTGATGGCCACGCTGAGCAAAATCAAAAACAGAGCCGCCGGAAGCGGAAGCGAGGCGGAAAGCGCGGCTGTATCCAAAAGGCCTTGCAAAAGGGAGTTGATGGGGAAGGTCAAAAGTACCGTAACGCCCACGCCCAGCACACCGGCCAGCAGGCCGATGATAACGGTTTCCGCATTGAATACCTGGGAAATATTCCGTTTGGAAGCGCCGATCGCCCGAAGGATCCCGATCTCCTTGGTACGCTCCAGCACGGAAATATGGGTGATGATCCCGATCATAATGCTGGAAACGATCAGGGAGACCGCCACGAAGGCGATGAGCACATAGGAGATCACGTCCACAATGGTGGTGATGGAGCTGGTCAGCAGCGCCACGTAATCGGTATAGGTGATCCTGTCTTTTTCCTCCACGCCTTCGTTATACCGTTCAATGCAGGCGGAAACAGCGTCCTTGGCTTCAAAGCTGTCCGTATAAATACTGATGGAGGCCGGGGCCTCATAGCTCACCTTGCCGAAGCTTTTCATGTTGTCCTTGTAAGTGGCTCCGGCAATATACTCTTCATAAACAGACAGCAGCAGCTCTTCGTCCGGTGTTTCCGCAAGCCAGCGGTCCAGCAGGGCAGCCATAGCCGTTTCGTCCGGCTGATTGCCGCCCGGCGTCATTTCTGCCGGAGCGCCGCCGGGGGCCGGCTGGGAAGGCTCGGTTTCTGTTTTCTCTGCTTTCTGAGAATTATAATATAGGATCATGCTGTAAAAGGAGGCCTTATCGGATACCCCGAGACCGGAAAGATAGGTCTTGGCGGCTTCCGTTTTCGCGTTGTCGTCCGCCGCCTCAAAAGCCATGCCATTCAGAATGTTGACGGCTTCATCCTTTTCCTGCGCCAGTACCACAGGGCTTTCATCGGTCAGGGCAATGATGTGATCTGTCAGCAGCGAGGTGTAGGCCGCGGCGGTGGTGAGGTTGGCGTTTGCCGCGTCCCTTTTGGGACAGATCACGCCGGTCACCTTCAGCTTGATGGCATTTTCCAGAAGGGGCTCCAGCTTCAGGGCCTCCTCGCCCACATACGTGAAAAGGCCGTTTTCCTTTTCCTCATAATGCTCGCAGGCGGGCAGCAGGTAGAAGGTGTGGCTGCAAAGCTCTTCATAGGTCCAGGTGCGTTCCGGCGCTTTCCCGCTGTTCTTGATCTGCTCTGTGATCTCCTGATATTCTTCGCCGGTGAGCAGGCCCAGCTGGAAAAGAGCCTCCGCGGGGATCGAGCCGTTTTCCTCCAGCACCAGCACGATCTCATCATAAGCCTTGGGCCACGCGCCGTACAGAACATCGTAGCTGTCGGTCAGGATCCGGCTGACAACGGCGCCGCCGGTGCCGGGCATCAGCTGCGAGAAATTTTCCGCGCCGGAGGCGTTTTTGCCCATCAGAGAATTCATGCGATCCATGGCGGCTGCCGGGCCCATACTCCCGCCGGGCAGGGAAGAGCTGCCCGCCTCCTCCGGCTCGGCGTCGGAGCTTACCAATGTGCCGTCCGCGTCATAGGAGTAAACCTTGAAGCTTACGCCGTAGGTATAGGCTACGCCGTTCTCGCCGAGATACTGCCGGATCTCGCTGTCCGGATCGTCCAAATATTTTTTGAAGGCGGTCAGGTTGTTTTCCTTGATGCTGCTGGCGATCGCCTCGCTGGATTCCAGCAGGCGGGTGTCCATGGAAACCATATTGTCCGGCCGGGTTTCTTTCTCCTGAAGCATGCCGCCCCGCATACCGGCCTGCATGCCCATTAAGCCGGACATATCCACCGCCTGAGAGCCTATGGTAATGGGGTAGGAGGTCATGGTTTCCTTTTGAATATCCGCAATATAGGTGTTCACCCCGCTGGAAAGGGCCAGGATCAGCGCGATTCCGATAATGCCGATGGAACCGGCGAAGGCGGTCAAAATTGTCCTGCCCTTTTTGGTGCGCAGATTATTAAAGCTCAGGGAGAGGGAGGTCAGGAAAGACATTTTGGCTTTTCCTGTCTTTTTTCCCTCCGGTTTCGCGGGGGTCTCCTCCGGCAGGAAGGGGTCGCTGTCGCCGGTGATCTTCCCGTCCCGCAGCTTGATAATACGGGTGGAGTACTGTTGGGCAAGCTCCGGATTATGAGTGACCATGACCACCAGCCGGTCCCTGGCCACCTGCTTTAACAGCTCCATCACCTGAAGGCTGGTTTCCGTGTCCAGCGCCCCCGTGGGCTCGTCCGCCAGCAAAATTTCCGGGTTGTTTACCAAAGCCCGGGCAATGGCCACCCGCTGCATCTGCCCGCCGGAAAGCTGGTTGGGTCTTTTATGGAGCTGGCCGGCAAGTCCTACCTCCTCCAGCGCCTTTTTGGCGCGGGTTCGCCGTTCGGTACGGGAAACGCCGCCGATGGTCAGCGCCAGCTCCACGTTTTGGAGAATGGACTGATGGGGGATCAGATTGTAGCTTTGAAACACAAAACCGATGGAATGGTTCCGGTAAGAATCCCAGTCCCGGTCCTTATACTCCTTTGTGGAGACGCCGTTTATCAAAAGATCTCCGCTGTCGTACCGGTCCAGCCCGCCGATAATGTTCAGCAGCGTGGTTTTTCCGGAGCCGCTTGGGCCCAGGATCGAGACAAACTCGTTGTCCCGCAGGTTCAGCGAAACCCCGTTTAACGCCTGCTGCACCAGCTCGCCGGTACGAAATTGCTTTGAGATATTTTTTACTTGAAGCATTGGCCACTGTTCCTTCCTGTAGAGCCTGATTTTTCTCAATCTCACTCAGAATAAAGGGAAGATACAACGAAACTGTAAAGAAATTATGAAAAAATTATGAAAAAAGGCCGCCGCATTCTTGCGGCGGCAACCGTTCGTTTCATTTTGGCAAAGGAAAGCATTATCCCCGAGCAGCGGGAAGGCTTCCTGAAAATGTATTTACGCATGGTTTCCCTGCTTCAAAAAGACATAAGCGGTCTCATTGGAGTATTCCGGCGAATACCGGTAGCCCAGGCGGTCAAAGCCGCGCAGCTCCTCCAGCGCCTCCGCGCCGGTTTCCGCCAGAAAGCGCACCATTTCGCCCCGTGCCATTTTGCAAAGGGTGCCTTTTTCCAGAAGCTTTCCGTTTTGCAGCTCTCCGAAAACGCAGGTGATCAGCCGCACGGAGGCTGGAAGATACCTGGAAACACACAGGCTGTACTCTTTAGAAGCCAGGTTTATCACACAGTCCGTTTCGGAAAACAGAAAATCCGCGAGAGTATTTCCCCAAAAGGAATAGAGATCCTTTGCCTTTCCCAGGGAAAGCCGGGCCTGCATTTCCAGGCGGTAGGGAGTTACGCCGTCGAAGGGGCGCAGCACGCCGTAAAACCCGGAGAGAATGCGCAGGTGTTCCTGAAGGTAGGCAAGCGCCCGCTCAGGCATTACTCCCGGCGCCATGTACTGGTACTGGATTCCCTCATAGGCAAGCACGGCGGGGGTCAGAGAAGCGCGAAGCTCCATGTGCCGCAGGCGTTCCGCGTTCAGGGCGGCAATGGAATCATTGCAGGCCCAGAGTCTTTTCAGCTCGTCATAGGACATGCCCCTGAGCTTTTCCAAGAGCTGTTCTGTTTGCGGCAGAAAGCGGGGGAGCTCCTGCCAGGGAAGGCTGTCCATATCCACCCGCATCTTTTTTGCTGGGGCAATGATGATCTTCATGGAGCTTTTGACCGCCGTCACTTTTTCTCAGCCAGATAGGCCAGGATCTCAGCGGCGTTGGTGTCCGGCTTCACTTTGGGCATGGCCTTTTCGATCACGCCCTGCTCGTCGATCAGATAGGTAGAGCGCACCACTCCCATGCTGACCTTTCCGTAAAGCTTCTTTTCCTTCCAAACATCATACGCCTGAAGAACCTCCAGCTCCGGGTCGGAAAGCAGCAGGAAGGGGAGGTCATATTTTTGAACGAACTTCAAATGAGAAGCCACGGAATCCTTGCTGATCCCAATGACTACGATCCCCTCGGAACGAAATTCCTCATAAGCCTGAGCAAAAGCGCAGGCCTGCCTGGTACAGCCCGGAGTGTTGTCCTTGGGGTAGAAATAGAGAACCACCTTTTTCCCCAGAAAATCCGAAAGGCTTACCTTTTTTCCGGTTTGATCCTCCAACGTAAATTCCGGCGCTTTTTTTCCTGTTTCCAGCATAGTTTTTCTCTCCTTTAAATGTGATTAAGCGAATAACTTCCTCGCGGGGAAGCGGCGCTTGAACTTGCCGTGCCCTCAGCCGATCATTTTTCGCACAAGTCCGTACAGAATGGGCTTCATATTGTCAATGGTATCCGGGTTCCCCTGAATGATAGAGGAATAGCAGGTGGAGCCGATCATTTCCAGAATGACAAAAATGAGCTTAAAGAGTTCGTCCTCCGTTCTGCCCTGGGCGATACCGCTTTGTTCCACGGCGGTCATCAGCTTGTCCCAAAGAGGATCCTCCCGCAGGCTCAGCTGCCGTTCCACAATGGGCCAGGAGAAATTTCGCTGGATCAGCCGCAGGATCAGCTTGTTCCGTTTGAAATATTCAATGACATAGTCAAT
This sequence comes from Neglectibacter caecimuris, assembly GCF_034335015.1. NCBI lineage: Bacteria > Bacillati > Bacillota > Clostridia > Eubacteriales > Oscillospiraceae > Neglectibacter > Neglectibacter caecimuris. Next base: position 116,003 of record NZ_JAWXXK010000010.1, read on the forward strand.
CAGCAGGATCACATTTTCCGTAAAATCCTTTGTTTGCCGTGCGTTGACAAATTCATAGCCCTCCGAAAGCACTCGGAAGGAGATTTGGTAGGCCAGCTGCTGCAAAAGATGCTCTTTGTCATGAAAATACAGATAAAATGTGCCCTTTGCCACATTGGCTCCCTTGGCGATCTCGTCCACAGAAGTTTTTGAAACGCCCTTTTCCAAAAAGAGGCTGTAGGCGGCGTTCAGCAGCTTTTGTTTTTTCTGTTCCTTTTTTAACTCTGTTTTTTCGCCCATGGAAAGGCCCCGTTTCTATAAAGATTTGCACTGTTCCACAAGAATATTCAGACTATCGAAAAACACTCTAACCATAAGAAACGGAAGGGGGAAGAGTGTGAGAGGGGACCACTGGGGGTGAGCGCGTCCCGGTGGGGGGAAGGTCTCCAGCTGAGACCTCCCTGACCCGTTCTCAGCTGTCGCTTCGGTTGCTGTGCCCCGGTGGGGCACGTCCAGCAATGTCTGAGCCGACAGGCGGACCCCTCTCTTGCGTTTCAATCGCAATCTATTGGAAAAATCTATGATTTTTCCAATAGGTTTAAGCGTTGCGAAAAGCATTTTCGATATGCTTAATATTGAACCACTTTTTTGAGAAAAGAGCAAGGGCTTTCTTCAGATTTATAAAAATGACCAATAGTCAATTGCTGCGCGGCTGGTTTTTCGGCGGATTGCAATATTGACTATTAGTCATTTTTGGATTATTCTTTCGGTATACATTAAATGACCAATAGTCATTAAGCGAATCCCCAGCAGCTTCACGCAGGGGACACGCAAAGCTGAAAGAAAGGAAGCGACTGTATGGAACGATTTGCCCGTTGGGTGGTCAAGCGCAGAAAGCTGGTGCTGCTTCTGGCTGTTCTGCTGTTGATCCCTTCGGTGGTGGGGGCGGTAGGAACTTATGTAAACTACGATATCCTCACTTACCTGCCGAAAGAGCTGGAATCTGTCATAGGAGAAAGGTATCTGGAGGAGGATTTCAACATGGCCTCGGTCTCCATGATCACGGTGGAGAATATGACTGCGGCGGATACCTTGACGCTGAAAGAAGAGCTTTCTGGAATCGAAGGGGTACAAAGCGTCCTGTGGGTGAGCGATTTGGTCGATGTTTCCACTCCAAAGGAAATGCTGCCTTCCGATCTGCAAAGGTTTTTCTACAACGATAGCGGCGCGACCATGCTGATCGTGCGGTTTGAAAACCCCAGCGCGCATGAAACTACTATGGCGGCGCAGCGGGAGATCAAAAGCCTGCTGCGTGAGAATTGCTTTATTGGTGGAATGTCCGCGATTCTGGAGGATACCCGGGCCCTGGTGCAGGAGGAAATGCCGCTGTATATCCTTTGCGCCGTAGGCGCTTCCCTGCTGATCCTGTTTCTCAGCATGAAGGAAACGGTGATCCCCCTGCTGTTTATGTTGGGCATGGTGTTTCCCATCGCCTATAATTTCGGCACCAATATTTTTCTGGGGGAGATCAGCTATATTACTGAGGCGCTGGCCACTGTGCTGCAGCTTGGCGTAACTATGGACTTCTCCATTTTCCTGCTGCACCGCTTTGAAGAAGAGCGAAGCGGCGGGCTGGACGATGAAACGGCCATGGTTCGTGCCATCGGAAAAACCTTTTCCTCCATTTCCGCAAGCTCGCTCACTACCATTGCCGGGTTTCTGGCGCTGTGCACCATGCGCCTGACGTTAGGCAGAGATATCGGGATCGTAATGGCAAAGGGCGTGTTTTTAGGCGTGGCATGCACCCTCACCATTTTACCCGCGCTGATCATGACCTTCCGGCGCTCCATTCAAAGGCACACTCATCCCACCTTCATCCCAAAGCTGACACGTACCGCGGGCTTTGTGGTGAAAAGGCGGGTGCCGATTCTGCTGATTTTTATTTTTCTATTTTTCCCCTTTGCCATTGCGCAGGCAAAAACGCCGGTCTATTATACCATCACCGATTCTCTGCCCCAGGACCTTCCGGGCATTGCGGGTACCAGCCGGCTGAAGGACGATTTTGACATGACCACCTCTCACTTTATCATGGTGGACGAAAACCTGGCGCCGCAGAAGCTGCAAGGCCTCACAGCGGAGCTGGAACAGGTGGAAGGGATCCATCAGGTTTTAAGCTATGAAAAGTTTTTGGGCGCGGGGATCCCGGAGGAATTCCTGCCGGAAGAGGCAAAGGAAATTTTTGAGGCGGGCGGGCGCAGGCTGATCCTGGCGAATTCCTCTTACCAAAGCGGTACAGAGGAGCAGAACCGCCAGCTTACAGAGCTTCAGACGGTGGTGAAGCGTTATGACCCGGCGGGCGTTATCACCGGTGAAGGCGCTATGACGAAGGACCTGATCAAAGTGGCTGATGTGGATTTCCGCAATGTCAATATCACCAGCATTTTAGTGGTTTTTCTCATTATTGCCCTGACCTTCCGTTCCGCTTCCGTGCCGGTGCTTCTGGTAGCGGCCATTGAAAGCGGCATTATGATCAATTTGGGAATTCCCTATTTTACCGGGCAGACCCTGCCCTTTATCGCCAGCATCGTGATCGGCACCATTCAGCTGGGCGCCACAGTGGATTACGCCATTTTAATGACTACCCGCTTTCGGGAGGAAATGAACGCGGGCCATGATGCCAGGGAAGCGGCGCGGATCGCGGTAGAGCAGTGCAGCCAAAGCATTCTCACCAGCGGGCTGACCTTCTTTGCCGCCACCTTCAGTGTATCACTGGTATCAAAAATGGAGCTTTTAGGCAGTCTGTGCCGGCTCATCAGCCGAGGCGCGCTGCTGAGCATGGCAGTCATTTTGCTGGTGCTGCCCGCGCTGCTGGTGTTTACCGCTCCGATCTTGAAAAAAACCACTTTTCACTGGACGAATCCTACTGAAATAAAAGAAGGAGATTGATTGTATGAAACGTGCCAAGAAACTCTTTTCCATTCTGCTGTCCACACTGCTGCTTCTAACCTGCTCTGCTCCGGCGGTTGCCGCAGGGCCCGTACCAGCGAAGAAAGACGAAACCGCTTATGTTATTTTGAATCAGGACGGCACCGTACAGAAGCAGATCGTCAGCGACTGGCTGCACAGTGACAACGGTTTTCACAATGTGCGGGATAAAAGCGGTCTTAAGGAAATTGAAAATCTGAAAAGCAATACCCAGCCGGTTTTCCGGGACGGAGAATTGATTTGGAACACAGAAGAAACAGATCTCTACTATCGGGGTGAAACAAATGCCGAGCCTCCTGTAACCGCGGAGATCCGCTACACACTGGACGGAAAAGAACTTGCCCCCGAAGAGCTTGTGGGAAAAAGCGGACATTTGACTATGGCGGTGAAGCTGACGAATCAGGAAACGGAAACCATAAAAATCGGCGGAAAAAACCGCACGGTCTGCACGCCTTTTTTGACCGTGTGCGCCGCCTTGCTGCCGGCGGATTCCTATCAAAATGTGAGCGCTGAGCACGGCGCGGTACAAACAGATTCCAAAACACAGCTTGCCTGTTTTCTGGCGCTTCCCGGCGTCAGGGATTCCATTTCCGGACTGCTGCCTGATGACCTGCAGGAGCTGGAGGAGGCTCTTTTAGACGAGTTTACTATTGAGGCTGATGTAACACAGTGTGAAATGCCGACCTTCCTGTTTGCCGCCGCGCCTGGCAGGAAAGCTCTGCTGGAGGAGCTGGATACCGATCAGCTGAAGAATACGCTGAACGAACTGACAGACGCCACAGAGCAATTACAGGACGGCACGGTGGAGCTGGACGATGCCGTAGGCACGCTGGTGGAAAAGCTGGGTGAATTTGCCGATGGCTACAGCCAATTTGACGAAGGGATCTCAACAGCGGTGGAAGGCGCCGATCAACTGGCGGAGGGCGGCAGAAACCTGCTGGACAACGCCGAGATCCTTTCTGAAAAATCCGGGGAGCTGGCCGCCGGAGCGGAGCAGCTGAGAAACGGTGCGGTAGGCTTATCCGATCAGCTGAATACTCAATTAGTGCCAGCCCTGACTGCCGCCGCTGGGCAAAAAGATGCTTTGCAAAACAAAATGGCTGGTTTATCCGCCCAGTTAAACGGCTTGACGATCCCCGATACCTCCGGCCTGAAGACACAGCTTTCCGCCGGAGTGGGCCAGGTTTTTGACGGGGCGGCGTACAGGGCGGCAAAGGCCGCTGCCACTGCCACGGGAGAGGTGGTTTCTCAGCAGCTTTCCGGCGCTCTGAGCGGGGTGCAGCAGGCTATCCCTGAAAAGTCCGCGGAAATCGTTGATGCGGTACAGGGCGCGGATCTGCAGGTTCTACAGCAGGTGCTCTCCTCCGGAGAGCTGGGTCTGACCGCAGAGCAGCAGAGCGCTATTCTCGCCGCGGCGCAAAGCGGTATGGACAGCACAAAAGAGACCCTGACTGCCGGTGTCGCGCAGGGCATTACCTCTACACTGCCCGAAGGGCTGCTTTCCGGGAACCCTGTTTCAGAAGAGGCGGCAGAACAGATCGCCTCGGCTGTGTGCGGCTCAGAACAAATGCAGGCGGCAAGGGCTGGGGCGGTGTCCCAGGTAGCGGCCGGGGTTCCGGAGCTGGATACCTCTTCCTTCCAAACCCTGCTGGGGGAATTCAAAACACTTTCCGCCGAAGCTTCCTCTATGCTGGGCCAGGTGGATACCCTCACCGCCGCATTGTACAATGCGAGCGATCCTGCTAGTCAGAAAACAGTGGTAGGAGCGGCAAACGCCCTGGCGGAAGGCGCGGAAAATCTGAATGCCGGAACAGACGCCCTTCTGGGCGGCACCACCGCTTTCGCTTCTGGGGTACGTCAGCTTTCCGGCGGTGCCGATTCCCTCTCCTCCGGGCTGGATCTTCTTGCCGATTCCAGTAAAACAGTGACGGACTCCATTTCCCAGTTCCAAAGCGGCGGAGAAGGACTGAAGGAGGGCACGGGAAAGTTAAAGGACGGCATGGAGGAATTTTCGGAAAAAGCCATTGACAGGTTGACAAACGCCGTGGATCCCGATTCCGATCTGGCGAAGGTTTTGGAAGCCATGTCAGACCGTGCGGAACGCTTTGAAGGTACAGGCTGTGGAGAAGAGATGGAGCACACCGTAAAATATGTCATGCGCACAGGCGCGTTTCAGAATGTCCCTAAGGCAGACAGCGGGGAAGGGGAGCGATCCTCTTCTTCAGAAACAACAGCTTCCGCTCCGGCGGAAGAAACCTTCTGGGATCGGGTGAAGGGACTGTTTAACTGAGAAAAAAGGGGTGGCAAATGAAACAGACGAAACAAGCCCTGGCAGAATCGCTGAAGGAGCTGCTGAAGCGAAAACCCCTGGAGCGGATCACCGTAAAGGATATTGTGAGCGGCTGCGGAATTAACCGCCAAAGCTTTTACTACCACTTTTGCGATGTATATGATCTGATGGAATGGACGTTGGAGGAGGATATTCGAAAGTTTTTCGAGGCGCTTTCCGATCCGCCGGAGAACTGGCAGGAAAAGGTCAGATTGCTGTTTCGCTACTTTTATGAAAACAGGCTTATGCTCCTGCGGGGCTATGAGCCGAAAAGCCAGAAGCGCTACCGGCAGGTGCTGGAAAAATGGTTTCTTCCCATTTTGGAAGAGCAGATGGCGCTTTGTCCGCAAGCGGCAGGGGTTCCGCAAAGTCAAAAGGAATTTCTTGTGAAGGTATACGCCTGGGGCTTTGCCAGCCTTTGCCTGGAATGGGTGGAGCGGGGGCTGCCGGACGAAAACAAGGTGAATTTAGAGTATTATTTTCTTTTGCTGACCGGAAGCCTCAGCGATGCGTTGGGTCGCTTCCTCAAAGTAAAATAGCTTTTATGACAGAGGGTTCTCTGTGTCTGGTTTTTTGACACGGAGAATCCTTTGTCGATTGCTGGCCTTTTTTGTCGATGGTATTCTGTAGGTAAATCACAGGAAAGGAACGATATCGTTTGAATACCTCAAACAAAATGGTGCAGTTTTGGTTAAAGCAGGCCTTCAGCTACATTGAGAGAGAGCCGGAGAAAAATCTGCCCAAGCTGATGGATTGGGTGGACAAATTCGCCCCGGAAGGGGAAAAAGGCTTTCCGGTACAGCGCGCGGCGTTTCGCCGTGTGATCGAAGACCCGGAAAACAACATGCACCAGCTGATGAAGCGCATTTTCACAGAAACGGACCCTAAGGTTTTGAAAAAAATATTTGAGGCTTTTATCCTAAACGGCAATCTGGTGGGCTGGCCCAAGCAGGAGGAAATGCGGGAAAAATACGGCTGCAACATTCCCTGGGCAATTCTTTTAGACCCCACCTCCGCCTGCAATTTGCACTGTACCGGCTGCTGGGCGGCGGAATACGGCAACAAGCTGAATCTTACCTTTGATGAGATCGATTCCATTATCAGCCAGGGAAAAGAGCTGGGAGTGTACATTTACATCTATACCGGCGGGGAGCCCATGGTGCGGAAAAACGATTTGATCGCTCTCTGCCGCAAGCATAACGACTGTCAGTTCCTGTGCTTCACCAATGCCACGCTGATCGATGAAGAATTCGCCGATACCATGCTGGACGTGGGAAATTTCCTGCCCGCTATCAGCGTGGAGGGCTTTGAAGAAGCAACGGACGGCCGCCGTGGAAACGGCACCTTCCAAAAGGTCACGGCCGCTATGGAGCTTTTAAAGCGGAAACGTTTGCCCTTTGGCATCAGCTGCTGCTATACCAGCCAGAACCTGGATTCCATTTCCAGCGGGGAATACTTTGACCAGATGATAGACTGGGGCGCTTCCTTTGTGTGGTATTTCCACTACATGCCCGTGGGCAATGACGCTGTGCCCGCTCTGATGCCTTCCCCGGAGCAGCGGGAATTCATGTATCACAGAATTCGGGAAGCGCGAAAAACAAAGCCCATTTTCGCCATGGATTTTCAGAACGATGGAGAATTTGTAGGCGGCTGTATTGCCGGCGGAAGGCGGTACTTCCATATCAATGCCAATGGCGATTGCGACCCCTGTGTGTTTATCCATTATTCCAACGCCAATATTCGGGAAATGACTTTGCTGGAGGTACTGAGGTCTCCCATTTTCATGGCGTACCATGATGAGCAGCCCTTTAACAAGAATCATTTAAGGCCTTGCCCCATGCTGGAAAATCCGGAGCGGCTGAAAGCCATGGTTCACGCCACCGGTGCGGTCTCTACAGACCTGCAGTCTCCGGAAACGGTGGAGCACCTCTGCGAAAAGTGCAAAGCATACGCAAAAAACTGGACTCCCACAGCGGAGAAGCTGTGGGAAACCAGCCAAAAGAAAAAAGAATAACGGAGAAGTGTTTTTTCTTGTCTGCTCTGCAAAATGAAAACCCGGAAGGCCATAATAGCTTCCGGGTTTTTGTGGCTTGTGGAAAAGCATGGAAAGGCAGATTTCCTATGATCTGCTTTTTCAAAGCTCAGAAAGCAGTTTCAGCATCTCGTCCCGAATTCTATCATAGTAAACAATGCGGCGCATGGCGTTTTCGGCCTCTGAAACGCCCAGCGCCCGCTCCTCCAGGTCGAGGCCGGATCCCAGGGCGCGCTCCAGATTATAGGCCAGCCAGTCCAGCCTTACCATGTTACCATCGTGCAGAATCGCCCAATCTTCAGGAAGCGCTCCTCCGGCTGCCCGATAAGCCGTAACAAAAGCACGGAGAAGCTCAGGCCGAAGCTCCAGAAAATCACATCCTGCCCAGTTCAGGGCGGCTTCATAAAGCTCCAGATACGGGCTGCCGTAGGAAAGGCATTCCAGGTCGATCACCCGATAGGCGCCGCCGTTCCACAGCACGTTTTTGGGGTCAAGATCATTGTGGCAGATGGCAGCCGCGCGGGGGAGAAAGGGGAGAGCGGAGTTTCCCCGCTCCTGAAGCAGACACAGCAGAGAGCGGTGAGGCTTCACCTCCGAAAACAACTCCCGGTTTTCCTTCTCCAGCCGAAGGAGAAGCTGATCCCAATCGATCGCTTCCGGTTTCTGAGAAACCGGCACGGCTTTGAGAGAAAGGCCATGAATGCGGGCGAGAGTTTTGCCGATCTCTTTGCAGTGGAATTCCCGAACCTCCCCGGCGGTCAGGGCCGTTCCCTCAAACCACGGAAATACATAAAAGTATTGCCCCTCAAGCTTTTGCAGCTTTTTGCCGTGGAAGGAAAGGGCGGGCAGAATGGGAAGCTTTTCCCGCTCCAGCAAAGCCTCCAGCTGTTCTGCCGCCGCGTAATTGGAAAGCGCGTCCTCCCGCGCCATAATGTCGGGGTTCAAAAGCTTTACGGCATAGCGCCCCTTTTCGGTAAACAGGGATTCCATGCGGTGCAAAAAGCCGCCGGTCAGCCGGGTCGGCGGGGCGAGAAGGGCGCCCAGGCCCAGCTCTTCACAAATCATCTGGTGGATCATCTTATTCATGAGGCTTCTCTCCGGTCGATTTGAGGCAGCATAGTAAAATGTCCTTACAAATAGAAAGATTGTCCCTCTTTTTTCGGGCGCAGATCGGAAGGCAGCAGGGAGTAAAGGGAAACGTCCACAATGCCCTTGTCCGGCCAGTAAAAGCCCTCCCGAATGGTGCCTTCCTTCTGAAAGCCGCAGCGCTCCAGCACCAGGATCCCCCGGTAATTGATAGGCAGCACATAAGCCTGGATTCGGTGCAGCTCTACCTTCTCCATCAGATATTCCGTTACCTCCCGCACCGCGCCGGAGGCATAGCCCTTCCCGAGAAACCGTCGGCTCAGGGTAAAGCGTATGGTGGCGGTTTCCACCTGGGGATCGATGTCAAAGATCTCAAAAACGCCTACCAGCTGGTGATTCCCCTCGTTTCCGTAGATCCCCAGCACCACGGCCTTCTTTTCCCGGAACAGCGCCTCCGCCTGCCGCAGCTTCGGGGCGCATTCCGAAAAAGAGCGCAAAGCGGCGGTGGGCGCAAAGCGATAATTCTCATCGTCTCCCATAATTTCCCACAGGGCTCTCAGGTCCAGCTCCGTCATGCGGGATAACGTGACTTTTTCACCCGTAATAAACGGAAAGCTGGAAAACAGCAGACTGGTTTTCATAGTATGGATACTCCTTAGCTTACAAGAAACTTGCGTTTGTTTTCGAAACCGTCCCGCAGATCATTCCAATAAGGAAAGAAGCTGCAAGGGCGTTTCCGCATGGATCGCGTCCGGAACCGTGCCGAAGCCGTACCCTGCGTGCAGGAAAGGAACACCCGCCTGCTTCGCGGCGTCCCGGTCTATTTCCGTGTCTCCGATATAAACAGGTTTTTTCAAATGATTGCGCTGCACCACCAGCTGAATATTTTCTCCCTTTTGCAGGCCCGTTTCCCCGCTGCACTCGAAGTCCTTAAAATAAGAAGCAAGGCGGTGGGCTTCCAGAAAAGCGGGAATATAGCCCTTGTTGCAGTTGCTCACAATAAAGAGCGGCGCCTTTGCGGAAAGCTCTGTGAGAAGAGCTTCGATCCCCTCGTACAGCCGCCCGCCGTGTTCACGAAGGTATTCATTTTCCACTTGGCAGCAAAGCTCAAATAGCTCCAACCCCCGTTCGGTGGAAAGATAGGGGAAAAGCTTTGCCATTAGCGGAACGGCGGTCATTCCCATAACGCACTCCAGCTCCTTCACGGTGGGTGGGCGCTTCACGTCCGGAATATCCTTCAAAGCGAGCTGCCAGGAAATGGCGGTGGGCTCAGCGGCGTCCCACAGGGTGCCGTCCAGGTCAAACAGGATCCCATCATATTTCATAGTGATAACTCCCTTTTTAAGTAGTTTTGGGTATAGGGACAAATCTCAATGCACTTTCCGCAAAGAGTGATTTCTTTTCCCGTGCGCTCCAGCGCCAGCCTTCTTGCGGCCCGGCGGCAGCTTTCCACGTCCACCAGCCGTTCCCGTTCCACAGCAGTTTCCCACGGCGTGCCGGTAATGGCGCTTCCCGGGCAGGCGTTTTTACACCGTTCACAGCCTCCGCAACGGGAAGAAGAAATGGGAACTCCTACCCAGTCAAAAGCGGCGTCGGTCAGTACGGAACTGAGCCTTACGGCAGGGCCGAATTCCGGCGTGACCAGAAGCGCCGATTTTCCGATCCACCCCAGTCCGGAGCGGGTGGCGCAGGTCTTATGAGGTATGGCGGTGCGGTATCCGGCTTTTTCCACCACGATGGTAGTAGTCTGCGCCTGCGCCTGAAAGCCCCTTTTCTCCAGATACCTGGCGGCAAATTCGGCCAATGCGTCCAGCCGGGCGTTTAAGGTGTGGTAAGCCTCATAATACTCTATGGTTGGCCCTTCCGCAATGCCATGTACGGTCTCTGCTGGAAGCTTCACTGCCAGGGAAACGCAACGGCTGAATGGGGAAGATGTTTCTCCGATTCCCTTCAAATCGCCAAAACCAACCAGATCCGCGCCCTTTTCCAGCAGTAACGCCCTCAGCTCTTGTGTAGAGATCATACTGGTTTCCCTCCAAGAAAATCATAGGGCGTGTTCTGATACACGAAATAGTTCAACCAGTTGGAAACAAGCAGATGGGCGTTGCTTCGCCAGGTAAAGGGCGGCGTTTTGGTATCGTCGTCGTCCGGAAAGTAATGGTAGGGGATCTTGGGATTCAGCCCGCGGTTGATATCCCGGAAATACTCCTTTGCCAGGGTATCCCTGTCGTACTCGGCGTGCCCTGTCACAAAAAACTGCCGTCCGCTTCGCTCCGCCGCGATATGCAGCCCCGCCAGATCGGAAACCGCCAGAGGAATCAACTCCGGGTGATTTTTGACGTCCTCCAGCAAAACCTCGGTATAGCGGGAGTGCGGGGCAAAATAATTGTCGTCAAAGCCACGCATCAGCGGGTGATAGGGATTCAGCACCGTGTGGTTATAAATACCGCTGAGCTTTTCAGGCAGCGGGTGCTTCTGAATTCCATAATGATAATAGAGGCCGGCCTGAGCGCCCCAGCAAATGTGAAGCACGGAATACACGTGGGTTTTGCTCCACTCCATAATGGCGCACATTTCTTCCCAGTAATCCACCTCTTCAAAAGGAAGCTGTTCCACTGGGGCGCCGGTGATAATCAGTCCGTCAAACTTTTCCGCCTTTACATCGGAGAAGGTCTTATAAAAGGTATTGAGATGGGAGGCGCTGGTGTTCTTGCTCACATGGCTGGCAGTGTGCAGCAGCTCCACGTCCACCTGCAGGGGAGTATTGCCCAAAAGCCGAAGAAGCTGCGTTTCGGTTTCCAGCTTGGTGGGCATCAAATTCAAAATAGCGATCCGCAGCGGACGAATATCCTGCCCGGCCGCCCGTTCATGGGTCATTACAAAAATATTTTCCGATTCCAGTACCTCTACAGCGGGCAGCTCAGCCCGAATACGGATAGGCATATTGACACGACCTTTCCAAGTACTCCCATATTTTGGGGAAAATGAAAGAAAGTAAGGATTTTCATGAAAAGAACTTGCTTTTCGGGGAAAGAATATGCTATACTACAACCACTCCGTGTAATGCGGAGCTGTCCGTTTCCTTTTAATAGGGAAAGCGGCAGGGCTATTATATCACAGAAGACCGTCGATTGTACAGGATTCTTGTAAAGTTTTCTGCGGCGATCTATAGGAAAGTCCTCCGGTCAAAAACTTTTTTCAAAAAAAGGTAAAAAAGGTGTTGACAGAAGGGAGTGGTATGTGATAAGATAGTCGAGCACTCAAGCGAGGGGAACTGAGTTTGGGAGTAGAGCTCGAAGGAGATCGGAGTTGAGAGCGGAGCTGGTCGAGAAGACTGGAAGCCGCGAAGGCGCTGAGGGAGAGCGAGCGAATGGACCTTGAAAATTAAACAACGAGACGAAAGAAGGACCCGTGAATTC
>NZ_JAWXXK010000011.1:0-11590 GCF_034335015.1 Neglectibacter caecimuris
TGCTGGCCGTACCGGAAGCTTCTGTCTGTGTTCCACTGGTTCAGGTCGTTCAGGTAACGGCTGTAGGCCTGCTGGTACAGCTCCGGCACCTTGTCCGACAGCTGCGCGGCATAGTAATCTCCCGCCTGGCTGGCCGCCGTCATGGCATAGCTGCTGGGCAAGCCTCCCGTAGACGCTGCGGCCGTTCCCAGCGTGTCCTGGGTGGCACGCTGGCCCTCCCGCAGATACTGCTTCTGGTACGCCTGATATACCGGGTCTGTTTCCAGGTTATAGGAAAAGGTGGGCTTTTCCTCCTGCATTTGAAAGCTTCTCGGAGAGGGATCGTCCAGGTGATACTGATTTCCCGACCTGCCCTCCGTATAGCCGCCGTATAGGCTTCTCGTCCGCTCTGCGCTCTGGTTGGCCCTGATTCTCTCCTCCTCGGTTGTCGCCGCGTTGTAATCTATCTTTGACTGCAAAATGCTCATGCCCGCGTCCGGGTTTTCCTGGGCCAGCTTCCAGTCTGCCTCGGAAAATCCATTCCCCAGGCCCCAGCCCTGCTTTTCTGTTGCTTTCAAAAAATCGTCATAAGTATAGGTAGGCATAATTTTTTCTCCTTTGCTAAGATTGTAAATTGTTCGGTCAGGGGACTCTCCTGCCTGTTTTTCTTCGCCTTACATGACCGGCATTCCATTTCCCGCCGCTTCCGGAGGAAGCTCCGGCTGCCCCTGTACCTGCGGCGGCATTTCCGCTGTTTGGGCCATTTCCGCCATCTGGGCCATTTGCGCTTGCTGGGCCTGCTGGGCTTGCGCCTGCTGAGCCTCCTCCGCCTGTCTGCGTTCCAGATACCGCCTGGTTTCCCCCGCGCCGGGATAATGCAGCAGCTCCATCTTCCCCCAAAACAGAAGCAGTGTGTTCAGCTCCGCGGGGTTGCCGAAGGCCCCGCTTTGCAGGTTCTGCCTGGTTTCCTGCCACATGGCCTCCCGGTTGTTCGCCAGAGGGGCGGTGGTATCGCAGGAAAACAGAAAGCCATCGTTCCAGTACCATTCCCCGGCGGCGTCCTGCTCCAGAAAATCGTAACGGTTGAATTCCTCGTACAGGGGATTGCCGTCCATATCCCGGGAAATCACCGGGCGCTTTTCGTCCGCATAGGCCAGCTTGAATTTGAACATGGCCTCAAACAGCTGGGCATAGGCGGCGTCTTTCATCACCCGTTTGCTTTCCAGCCGCCCCGCCGCCTGATTGGCGGAAAATTCCTTGGCCCTGCCGGAGGTGGCGGTGGTGTCCCTTCTGCCCTGGAAGGAATCTGTAATGCCGATGACCTGCCGGGCCTCCTCGTACACCTGAGCCAGATAGGCCATATCCTGGGAAATATTCCCCTCCATGTCCTTCACGCTGATCATCTGGGCCGCCGCGGGCGTGCCGGGGCGGATCACCTTCATGTCCTCCGCGTCGGCACGGAGAGAGGCGTCGTCCGGCAATACCAGATAGCTGCCGGATTTTACCAGCTTTTCAATGATCTTCGTCTCGATGCGGTTGGCGGTGTTCTGCTGGTCGGCGATCTTATCCACATCGGAATCGCCTAAAAGCTGGCCGTACACGGAAACATTCTTTTGCAGGATCACCGGGAAAATATCCGGCTTGTAATAGGGGATCCGGGTGGGCCCCGCCGTTGTGACAACGCCCCCCAGGCCGTCCTCCTGCTCCTGGGCAAACACCCCGGGGATCGTGGAGCCGTCTGACCGGGCGATGGGGTCCCACAGCTCTTCAAACTCCTCCTCCGAGTCCTCCCACTCCTTACACCCGCATTTGGGGCAGGGCTGCTTTTCGCCGCCCTCCGGCTTTGGGGCGCCGCAGTCCTTGCAGCGTTTGATCCGCCTTGCCTGGTAATCCGGCAGGTCCTCCAGCTCGGTATCGTTCACCCAGGAATACAGACCGATGCCGCCGGAATCATTTTTGTAATAGGCGGTATACTGCGTTACCGTATCGGTTCCCTTGCCGTCCTCCTCTTCCTGCTCCAGCTCCTCCAGGGTCACACCGTACCGCTTGCGAAGGCTTTCCTTCGTTTGGGGCAGCTTCAGGATCACATAATCCATGTCCTGTATGCCGGTGGTCACGCCCTCCTGGGGGATCAGCTGCTTCGGGTGCACCGCCGTGACCGCCAGCTCTCCCACGGTGGTGTGGGTTCTTTTGCGGTTGTCCCACTCCACCAGGAAACAGGCGCCGCCCTGAATGGGCACGGTGCGTTCCATCATATCGTTCAACTGCTCAAAGGGAAGCCTGTCCAGCTCATTTCGGAGCATATCCTCAATGAGCCGCGCCTTCCCCTCGTCCTCCTTCCGCTTTGCCGTTACCTTCGGCTGGGGAATGGAGGAGTTCACCTGGGCTTCGATCAGCTCCGCCGTCAGGTTTCTCACATGGGCGGCCTTTGTTTTTCTGTCTCCCTTCACCCGGGAGATCAACCGGCTGCTCCCCAGATAGATCTCCTGCCTTGCGTCCATGGCGTCCAGCGCGCTTTGGCAGGCGTTTTCGTTTTTCAGAAGCCTGTCCTGCCACAGCTGCAATCTGCTTTTATTTGCCACAATGAAGCTCCTTTCTTGTTGTCATGTGATTGATTCTTGTGAGAAGGGCAGCTAACAGCCCTTCCCTTTAACGCCTAAATTGCGGCTCCTAAATCCGACCCCGCGTAATATTCCCGGCTCAGGGAATACAGCGTCCAGCCTCCCGTGCCCTCCAGGCGCAGCCGCCAGTGGTCACACCGGCGGGGGATCACCGGAAGGAGAAAGCTTCGCTTTTTCGGGGCCGCCTGCAATACAGAAACCGTCTGCCAAGCGTCCTCGCTGTCAAACTTCAGCTTGATCCCGAGAGTGGCCCCCGGCTCCAGCTCCACCCGAAGCTGGATCTTGGAAAGCCCCTTTTCATCTGAGCTGTTCTCGATAAAATCTCCGAATTCCGCGAAGCTTTGCAGCTGCGCCTCCTCTTCCCCCTGCTCCTCTGTTCCGCCAGGGTTGCAAAGCCACATGCTTCCGCCGCGGTCCAGGCACACCAGCCCGCCGTTGTCCCAGGCAAAATCCAGAACCTCTGTGCTGTCCTCCCTGTGCCACAGGCCTGTACGGGTGTCGAACACGAAAAGGTGCCATGCGCCCGTTTCCCGCTCCTTCATGGAAACATAATACTTTCCGCCGTCGGAGCCCCCTGCCGCGTTTTGATAGACCGCTTCCCCGAAGGCGTGGGAAATATCCTCCGGCATGCCGCCGGAGCAGGCCGCGATACCGGAGCGGGAAAGATAAAACAGCCTCTCTCCCGCCACGGCCAGGCTTTTTTCCGCCCCGGCCTTTACGCCCAGCCTGGCGCTGCCCATCACCTGAAAATTGCTGGGCTTGCTGCCGTACACCTTGTAAATGTGATCCTCCTTGAAAAACATGGGGTATCCCATAAAGGAGCAGGCCGCCGTAAAATTTCCCGCGCTGCCTACCTCAACGGCAAAGCTGTCAGTGGCAAGGCCGTCAAAATTGTTCCAGATAAAGGGATTCCCCAAATAGGAGGCATAGATGGTATCTCCCTTGCAGCCCCACACCCGGTTTTCGTTCTCGCACAGAAAATCCAGGTCCGGCACCTCCCGCTTGAGGGTTACCTGCCCCGTCCAGGATTTTTGAGCAAAGGTATTTTCATAAAACCGCAGCTCTTTTTTGTTTTCCGAAAGCTCTCGGATAATGGGGGTCTTATCATTTTCCGAAAGGGTACAGCCCGTGATCTTCACCGCTTCGTTGACCGCAAAGGGAAAGGGCTCTCCCGTTGTTTTAATGGTATTGGCCGCCGCGGGTTTTCCGCCATAGGTGCCGCTTGTGATGGTCACCGTTCCCGTCCATTCCGCCTCCAAAGCGCCGAATTCCCCGGTATCCGTGCGGTAATAGGCCTTGTCGGGGAAGATCAGCAGATATTTCCCCAGAGAGACAAATTCCTTTTTTCCGGCCTCCACCGTGCCTTTTTGTTCTCCGTCCGCGAAAAAGCCGGTGCCGTCCACCCAGAAAAGACCGTCGTGGGCATAGAGCCCATGGGGCTCCTCCAGGCAGCGCAGCAGCAGCCGCTTTCTTCGAGTGCTGAGCAGGGGAAACTTGTCCCCCGTCATGTTTTTCATATCCCACAGGGCGCCGTCCCCGGCCCCGGGGTTGTGGTCATAGCCCTTCACCTTCACCTGGGTGGTTTTTTTGATTCCGTCCTTGTAGCGCATTTCAGGAAGTCCGCTCATTTTACCGATTGCCGCACAGACAGTTTTCCGCTTTCCATGCGACCCCTCCTTTCTCCGTATGTTCTGTTCTGCTAAGAAATCAACCTGTGGGCCTTCAGTCTGGCGTCAATCAAATCGGAAAGCGCGGGTAAGGTGGCAAGCTGCTGACCGTTAAAGGAAATGACCCCGTTTCCGATCTCAAGCCTGCTGCTTCCAGCGCCCGCACTGATTTTGACAGTCTTTTTCCCGTTGATGCTGATGTTTCCGGCTGTTGCTTTGATGTACACATTCTCTTTCCCCTCATAGCTGGTATTCCCCGCTGATTCCAGCTTCAGGGAATAAGGGCGACCGGCATAGTCCGTTCCGGTGCCCACAAACATTCGCACGGTGGATTCGTCCACGCCGCTGCCGTTGTTATCCATATTGACACGGCCGATGATGTTATCGCCCGTCTCATCTAAAAAATAAAGGGACATTCCGGAAAGCGCCGATATGCCCACATCGTCCTCGGTTTTCGTGCAGATCCGAAGTCCCTCTACCGTTTGCCGGATACTGGAGAGATCTCCCCGCAGGTTCTGCACCGTTGCCGTAATGCCTTCGGCGGTGATCTCCAGCTTCGCCATGCCCTTTTCCGTTTCCTCCACCCGCACCGTCAGGGGCCCGGTAAAAAGCTTCTCCAGCCCTTTTAACTCCGTATCGTTGAAATTGTCCTGCCCCAGGTTGTTCAGCGTGTACCGCAGCTGCTCCAGCAGCTGGTACACATACCCGGCCAGGGCGGATATTTTTTCCTCCGGGCTTCCCTGATTCAGCTCGGGGAACCCCGTGTCTACTGCCAAAATATTTCCCGGCATTTTCAAAAGCCTCCTTTCAAAAAGCTCCCGGCTTTTCTATAGCCGGGAGTTGGATCTTTATGCTGATTTCTCTTTCAGCTTCTCGTGCAGATTCATAGCCACCTGGGCCACCTCCTGGCGGGTGATCTCCGCCTGGGGCCGGAAGGTGCCTTCCTTGTCCCCGCTCATCAGGCCGTTTTCCATGCAGTAGGCCACCGCGGGCTGGGCCCATTTACTGGTCTGCTTTGCCGCCTGCTCCTTTTCGTATCTCTCCTGATATTCCTTCCACTGCTCGTAGGTCACTTTCTCTTCCTCCATTTCCTTTTTTACCAGATTCAAAAATCGCTGCCAGCCCAGGTCTAATGTTCTGTGGGGGCAGTATTTCCCGTCATAGTCCTGGTGCTTCGTCACCTTGTCAAGGCCCCAGCCGTATTGTTTCAGCAGCTGAGCGATCAGCTCCGCCGCGTTTCGCTCCGCCTTCTCAAACCGCTCCCCGCCAGACTTCGACCAGCAGATCTCAATATGGATCCCCTCCATGTTTCCCTCGCCGTGACCGTCCCCGCTGGCCCACGCGTTCCGCTCCAGCGGCAGGCCCTGCACGGCCCCTTTTTCGTCCACGGCATAGTGATAACTCACCTCGTTATCATTGTTCACCATGTAGGTGATCTCACTCAGCGCCGGGGCGTCGTTGGCCGTGTTATGTACCACGATCCGGCTGGGCGTTCGGGTATAGGGGCATTTGAGATCATACCGCCATTTAGGGCAAAGCTCTTTTTGAATAGTTATCATACCTACTCCTCCTCTCCGTTTCCATCATTGCCCTGCTTTTTCAGGGCTTCCAGCATGTTTTCCAAAAATGCCGGATAGGGCACGCCCATCAGTCCGATATTTTCCAGAATGGAAAGCCCTTCGTTCGCCACAAAGAACATACACACTGCCGGCCGTACAAAGTTGTGCCCGGTGTAAGCGTCCAGCAGCGCCGCCAGAAATACCAGCAGCAGGATCGCGCATTTTCGCACCAATCCCTTAAATCCCGCCCGGCTTTCCAATGCCCCTGTCTGCGTTTTCCCGGAATTGTGAAATACCCCGGCAACGACTAAACCGGTGATATAGTCCGCCGCCATGCAGCACAGTAATATCTGCAAGGTGATATCCCACCCTCCCAGCAGATTGGAAAGGGCGCTTCCAATCATTGCCAAAACGCCCAAAACCATATTTTTCATTCGTATTGCCGCTTCCATTTTGCACCTCCAATTTTTTATTCTGCCAGCTCGCCACAATCAAGAGAGACCAGAAGATCCTTTACCTCCGCTTTCAGCCTGTCCGGCACCTGCGCAAAGGTCTTTTTCCCTTTTACAATCAAAGTAGCGTATACCACCGCCATTTCCAGCACCTCCTTCCTTAGCAAGAATCCCAAAAGCAGAAATCGCAGGCTATTCATTGCCTATAGTCCCCTGCCTGTTCAGTTCCACTTGTACCGCCTCTTGCAGAGACTTCGGCACATCGCCCAATGTTTTCTTTCCCTTGCGGATCAGTTCCGCATACACTCTGGCAATCATATTTGATTCCTCCTTTTTTTGACGGAATGTTTTGCGCTTTTGCTCCGCAAAATCCCGGTTTTTCAAACCGGGAAGCAAAACTTCCAGAAGGCTGAAAAATTCTATTTTTCAGCCTTTTTCCATTGCCTCATACATATCGCACAAGGCCATTTGCAGATCCGTGACCTGCTGTTCCAGCGCGGCGGCCCGCTCTTCCGGGGTGGGTTTACTCAGCTCCGCTTCATAGGCGGCTTGTCCCATCTCAAAAATTCTGACAGCTTCGGCATAAGGATTTTTCACATCAGCTACTTCGATCCCATCCAACCATTCGTAATCAGCAGTATTTAGCTTTAAAATCTCACCGTGAAATCGCTCTGCGATATTGTGTGCCCAAGGTTCAGTATTGCAATACTGAACCTTATCCTCTATTGTGCTGACAATATTTCCGTCTTCAGCAACATGAAGGAGTTTTTCCTGATAAGAAACAGAATACCGGTCAATATGTATCGTTCTCCCGTTTAAAGAAAAAGGATATTCCATTTTTGCCTCCTACTCGGTTTTGTTCCCAATGATAGTGTTTGTACTCCCTCCACGATTGTTTATGCTCCCCCCAAAGGCGGCGTTGTAGGCCACCATGTTTTGCTTTCCCGCAGAAGTGATATCAATCGCATAAGTATTCAGGTATTTGGTTTTTGGGTGTACGACATTTCCCAAGATCACGCACCTGGTTCCTGAAATTTCAACTGGGCAGTCGGTTTCTTTACTTGCTTGGATATAATTACCCGTAACGATTTGATCTTCCCCGCCTACACGGAGATTGGAAGACATAAAAACATTCCCGCTGATCACAGAATCAAGCTCACGGGTAGTGGAGCTGCCACTGTAATCGAATATATTGTTGCTAATTGTATTTACATACCCATTATAAAGATCAAACCCAGCATCGCAGCTCACAAACACATTATTGCAAATCACGTTCCAGCCAAATGCCCCCTCTAACGCCTTGTGAAATTCTCGAAATTGGATGTTCTGAAATACGGAATCCAATATGAGATGGCCAGTTATACCAACACCGGCCGGATATTGGGAGCGTTTCGATACTAACATGAGATCACAAATTTTAGAATTGCTCGAACCTGAAGTAACACGTATAAGAGGTCCGTCAAATTTCAGATTCAACTGAGAAGAGCAGCCATTTCCTCGCATTGTCACTTGCTTGGGGGAGGAAAGCTGGATCGTACTTGTAATATTGTAAGCACCTGAAAGGATCAGGATTTCTCCCCCTGTTCCGGGAAGTGTCTGGATCGCGGCATTGATTTCCTCCTGATCGTCTACCCCATCACAGAGATAATCACAGTCTGTTTCTGTCCAGCCAGCCGTGCTGGTGCCAATAACAAAAGTACAGAATTGTTTTGACACATCGGACAGTTGTTCTGCCGGAACTTTTCCCTCTATCAGATCCGCCTTCCCGCTTTGCAGAGCCGCTACCTCTGTCATTACACTGCTTACATCGGTATTTTCAAGCTCACTTATCAGTTGAACCGCCCGATCTCCTTGCGCCTTGGCATATTCTCCTTGGGTCTGAGCGGCAGAGGCCGTCTCCTAAGCCATTTCCGCTGCGGTATTCGCCACTTCCTTTGATTCTTGCGCGGACTGCGCGGCCGCATTAGCCTGCTCTGCCGCAGCATCTGCCGCTTCCCTTGATTCTTGTGCAGATTGCGTAGCCGCATTGGCTCGTTCAGCTTCCCTATTGGCTCGCTCTGCCGCGATATTTGCCGTTCTTTCTGCCGCTTCTGCTTTCCCCTTGGCTTCTACTGCCTCGCCTGCAGCCAACTCCGCATTCTGAGCCGCTGTGTTTGCCAATGCTGCCGCGGTCTGCACCGCCTGTGCCTTTTCCTCCGCCAGCTTCGCCGCATCCTCAGCGGCCTTTCCCTGCGTTTCCAAAAGCTCCCGCAGGGCGGTAAATTCCTCTAAGGTGTGCCATTCCTCTGAGGTGTCGTGCTTCCACTGCAATTCCCCGTTTTCATAGCGCATTTCCACATTTGCGCCATGCAGGGAATCCAGCCATTCTTCTTCTGTTCCGGGATAGCCCCGCTTTACAGCCAACCCGTAAGCCGAAAGATAATATCCCTTCCAGCCGGGAGTTCCGTTTACCATACGCCGTTTTCCCCTTCCACATTGGTGTCCGCCGGGCGGTAAGCCCCCGCGAACCACCGCATAAATTCTGAAAATTCCGTGTTGAACATCTGCATGCTGTTCTGGTATTTGTTATATTCACCGTTGGCAAAGTCGATCATGGCGTAAAGATAGGAGAGATACAGCTTATCGTGGGGCTTTTCCACCAACAGCTCCGTGTTTTTATCCGCCGGAAGAGCGTACCGCACGATCTCCACCGGCGCGAATAGAAACACCTGGGTCTGCACCATTCCCTCGCAGTCGTTCAGCCACTGTAATTTCTGCTCCTCGGTGTAAGCGTTGGGCTTTACCCTGTCTGTAAATTCCATCACTTCTTTTATTTTCACAGATTTCCCCCTTTCCCATGATGGGCGGCTGGGCCGCCGGTTTTGCTCCGGCGGCCCAGCCGCTTTTCTCATGAAAAATTGTGATTCGGTTCGGCGTTACGCCATGAATGCCATTATGCCCCCAGCAGCTTATCGCCGCCGGTCACTCCGCCGCAGGCCGCGAACCGCCAGTCGTTAAACCCGGCGGTAAAGCGGGCGTAGCCCTGCCACACGTTGGCGTCGTTGCCCTCGTCGATCCGGCTTCTCACCTCAAGCTTTGTGCGGTCCAGCCAAATGGCCCCGCCGTAGTCCTCGTTATAGCGGCTGTCAAGCAGCACCCAGGGGGAAGCACCCGCGGTGAGGTACTGGTTCAAATAAGGCCATACGATCACGTTCCACCGCCCGTACTGGTAGTTGAAGCCGTTGTTGGCGGTATCGGGATCCTTGTCCGCTCCGATGGCCGCAAACACCGCCTTTTTCAGGGCGTACTGGTTGGGGATCAGAATGGTGTCCGGAGCCACGTCCAGCACCTCGTTGTTGTCTCCCCGGAAATTCTGCATGGCGGTCTCCACCGCGGCCAGCGCGTCGTTGCTGAAGGCGTCGGAAAACAGGTTACCCTGAAGCTTTCCGGAAACCTTTGCCGGGTGGCTCTTATCGAACAGCTTCTTGCCGTCTGCCGCCGTGGTGGAAAAGGATTTCCCCTGGAAATTCACTTCCGTCTTTCCCGCCATGGCGCCGCCCAGCAGCGCCGCGCCGAACTTTTCCCTGGTGCGGTGATACGAGGTGATAAACGCCGAGGGCTGCTTCTTCAGGTCGGTGACCTTCGCGTCCTCCACGATCTCCCGAGACAGGGAAAAGCTGTTTTTCCAGGTCATATTCTCCAGGAACTTGTCGTATCCCTCCTGCATGCCGTCCACGGGATATTCCCCGTTTTCGCCTACAGGCTGGAAGCCCTCCATGGCCGTCATGGTGGTGAGCTTCTCTCCGAAATGCTTGGAAACCTCCATGCTGAACAGCTTTTTCAGCATGCTCTCCTGCTCAAAGGCCTCGCCCCGCTTCTCCAGAAAAAGCCGGATCGGCGCCTGAGATTTTCCGAAAATAGAATCCTGAAGGCCAGCGCCCTCAGTGAATGTAATATTTGCCATTAAAATTCCTCCCAAATTTTATATCGTTGCCTTTCATGGTCGGGCAGCGGAAAAGAACAGCTGTACTCCTTTCTCTGCTTCCTCCGCGTTTTCATTACTGGGCGGTCGAAGCAGCCGCTTCTGTCTTCCCCAGACGGAAGCGAGTTCTTTCGCTGTCGGTATACACGATCTCCGCTGGGCCGCCCGCCGCGGCGCTCAGCCCGCAGCCATCGATTTTCAGCTGTACCTTGTCTCCCACAGCCGCGGTAAAGCCTGCGGGGGTCTCCGTCTCAAAAATGATATCCGCCGCCGCCCGGATCACCGGGATCAGCTCGCCCGCCGTACAGGCTTTGCTTCTTTCCGTCATGCTCAGGTAAAGAGGCGTGTCGGCCCCCGCCGCCACCGCCAGCTTACCGGCTGTCAGCTTCAGTGCCATTCCCGTTTTCGGCGTGATGGCCCCGCTGGGCAGATATTCCAGCCCGGGCACCCTGCCGCTGTCTGTTTGATAGATCAAAATTGCCATGCTTTTTCTCCTTTTCATCGTGATTTTCTGACTTCTTTAACGTTTCACATAGTCGTTATAGTGGGCCTGGATCTCCGCACCGGTCACATTGGGCAGCAGCATGCGGTATTCCTCCGCGATATCCGCCGGTACCCGCATGGCGCCGCTGCCCCGGGATTCGCTCTGCCGCATATGATCCTTTCCGCTGATTTGATTTAAGGCCGCCTGCCGGGTAGCGTCTGCCGCCCGGCGGGAAAGGGCGTCAAAATTGACCAGTTTATAGGCCTCCGGCAGGGACAAGCCCTTTTCCACCAGACGGCAGATCTGCGGATATTCCGGCCGCCGGGACAGATCCTCCAGCCCCTTCACCGTGGGGTCCAGCGTTTTTACCGTGTTCAGATCCATCTCCAGCCTGGCCTTGACCCCCTCCGCCACCGCTCTCTGGGTATCACTTTGGGAGAACCTTCCCTTCGGAGACTCCTCCGAAAAGCTCTGATACGGCTGGCCCCTCTGTCCCTGATAACCGGCAGGCACATTTTGACCGCCGGCATCTCCGCCGGGATAAGGGGTCTGCAGCCCGGCGGAAGCGATCCTTTCCTTCAGCTCTTTTTCCATTTTTCGCCGGGCTTCCTGCTGAGCCCTTCGCCGGATCGCCGCATATCGGGCGTTTTCTTCCGGGCTCTGCCCGTCGTTTTCCTTCTTTTTCTCCGTGGCTTGCTCCTTTGCGGGTGCGGCGAGCTCCCGTTCTTTTTCGCCTTCCGCGCCTTCCCGGGGTTCGGGCGCCGCGACCTCCCCGTTTTCGCCTGCCGCTCCGGTGCTTTCCGGTGCTTCTACCCCAAGCGCTTCATAATAATCAAGCTCCATAACTCATTTTCCTCCTGATGCTTG
>NZ_JAWXXK010000012.1:0-92322 GCF_034335015.1 Neglectibacter caecimuris
CTTGCAATGCGAAGACATTGCAAGTGTTTTTGCTTGCAATGCGAAGACATTGCAAGTGTTTTTGCTTGCAATGCGAAGACATTGCAAGTGTTTTTGCTTGCAATGCGAAGACATTGCAAGTGTTTTTGCTTGCAATGCGAAGACATTGCAAGCATTTTGATTTTTCCGCTTTTCCAAGATTCATAAGGAATCTGCGCGCGGCTCTTTTACAGGGCCGCCTGTGCCTCAAAAGCCTGTCCGCTTACTTTCCGCCCTTTGCCTTTTCCACGCTGTCACGCAGATCTTCCCCGCGCTTTACCGTGCCGCGGGACTTTTTGCTCTGCGCAAAGGGCGCCTGTACATACTGGGAACCGGTGTTCTTCACCTTTCCCGCATATCCCTTCTCTGCCATTTCTTTTCCTCCTTTCCTCTGTGATTTTTCTCGCACAATGATTGCAACGCGAAGCCAGCTTTGCCGGAAAAGCAAATCTTGCAATCATTTTTGATGGAATCTTCCTATGCTTTGGGCGAGCCCCAGCGCCGCCGCAGCAGCGCCCTTTCCTCCGGGCTCGCCCGATCGTAATCCTCCCACATATCCCGCGTCCACTCTGTCCGCTTTTGCTTCGAGCCGCCGCTTTGCTGCTCCCTGCTGTAATAGGCAATGGCCAGCGCCATCACGCAGTCGTCGTGGGCCCCGCTCTGTGCCTCAGGCCTTCCCTTTTCGTTTCTCACAAAGGTGAGCATTTCGCCCAGCGTCTCTTTGTCGTTTACCCATTCCGGGTGTTCCCGCACGATCTCCACCAGCCCCGCCAGGATCACCGGCCTTGTGATCGAGGTGGTCTTAAAGCCGTAGCTCTGCCGAATCCTGTGGGTAAAGCTGTCCTCCGTCTGCCGGACAAACATGTTCTTGTACCGCAGGCGCTCCAGAGCCCTGATGGGGTAGCTGGAAAAATTCGCCTCGATGGAAAGCAGCGCCGTATGGTACCATTTTCCCAAGCAGTACATCTGCTTGGCGTAAAGATCCTCGTCCATTTTTCCCCGCAGGGTGCAGACCTGCTCTCCCGTCACGCAATCGATCACCTGGCCCACAAAGAAATCGGAGCCTTCCCCCGCCGTGTCTCCGCCGACCACGTAGATCCCTCCCTGCTCCGGCTCCCGGTATACGGAAATTGCCCCCGTATCGGAATCCGCAAAACGAATGGAGCTGTCGTCGATCAGCACCTCATCGGCCTCCTGGCTGTACCGGGTCTCAAATAGAAACTCGCCCTGCCGCAGGGGCTTCCCCACATCGGCCAGCCGCTGCGCCACCTTTTGGGCGTGGAACACCGTTTTTCCCAGTACACCCCACTCTCCCAGGCAGTAGACCGCGTAAAAATAAGGGTCCGTTTCCCGGTACCCTTCCAGCGTCAGCTTGTAATCCTCGTCAATAAATCTGTTGTCCCGATAGGTGGTTTTCAGTACCGCTGCCCGGGGCTCCTCCCGGTCGAAAAATCTCTTTTTCAGCCAGTGCAATGAGGAGATGGGGTTAAAGGTCAGGGTGATCTGCTTTTTTGTGCCGCCGCCCCGCAGCCGCACGTCCAGCTGGTCAAAGGCGGATTCCTCGATCTCCGAGGCCTCTTCCACCCAGATATCCGTCAGCTCACCCTTGGGAAAGGTAGTGGACTTCAGCTTTTCCACGTTATCCAGCCCCTTGAAGATGACGCTGTTTCCGTTTTTGCACTGGATCCGCAGGGCGGAATCCTGGCAATGGAACAGGCCTTCCAGCCCCCAAAGGGAAATGACCTGTCGAAACAGCGCATAGGTGCTGTCCCGGTGGGTCGCCCACACCGCTCTCACCACCAGCAAATTGCACATGGGCTGTTTCAGCAGCCGCCAAAGATACCGCTGTACCGCAAAAACTGATTTTCCGGACCCTGCCCCGCCGTACAATACCAGATACCGGTGGCGGTCGTCCTCCAGCAGCGGCAGAAAGCAGGGGTTAAATACCTCCTTGGAAATACTTACCTCCATGGCGCCTTTCCGGCAGGACCTTCCGAAGCGGCATGTGATCTGGCTGTCAGCCTCCGGGCTCTGTCAGCGTTACCCGGATCTCCTCCTGGACGGGACTTCCCTTCTCCTTTTCTCCATAGCCAAAGCAGCTTTGCAGCACAAGCCTGGCCCCGGCGGAGGTTTCCTTGTCGTATACCGCCTGCAAATTCGCCTCTTCGATCCTGCTTTTGGCCTGCGTCACAAGGGAAAGAAAGCCCTCCTCCTCTTCGCCGCCTCCTTCCAGATAACCGGAAAGGGCCTGCCTGCCGGAAAACCCCAGCGCGAGGGAAAGCCCCACTAAGGAAGGAAAATCATCCTTTTCCCCGCAGCTTCTGAAATAGCCGTCTATCGCTTCCCGCAGCGCCCGTTGAGAGCGCCATCTCCTTTTCTCTGTCGGTCCTGCCATGCCTTCACCCCCTTTTCAAACGCTTTTCTCCGCCGTTTGACAAAGCAAAGCTTTTTGCTGTCCCGGCAAAAGCGTGTTTTCAGAGACGGCCAGCCGCCCGTTTCCCCGGCGGCCTACTGTCTCTATTCTCAGTATAAAAAAACATTTCGGACAATTGGGACAAAACGGACAACTATCTGCTCCAGAGCTGTCCATGCAAAAAAAGCCCGCTGCAGAAGAAAAAACTGCGGCGGGCCCTGCTAGATTTTAGATTTTAGATTCTAGATACTAGATACTGGACGGTGGCGGCGCAAATAACCGAGCGTTGCCCGGTTATCCGGCAGCAATAGAAAAAAAGGTAGAGCAATAAATTATAGTTTATCACACAGTTCCCAACTGTCATTCTGAGGAACGAAGTGACGAAGAATCTGGTCCTTAATTCCGGAAAAAGGGCAAAGGGCAGATTCTTCACCGAGAAAGCAAGGTTTCCTTGCTTTTTGTTCAGTAATGACAAAAGGAAAGAAAGCGGCTTGCTGCTAAATTCCAGTTTACCGCTCTGGTAATGGTCGGGTCAGAAACCGGTTTCCCGTACTAAACAGCTTCACGGGTGCCCAAATTCCAATTAAACCAGCTTTGCCCTTGGCCCTTCATCGCTCTCATTCCAAACTGCTCATTTTCTATTGCCTTGGTTTCACACCGCGGCTGTATTTTGCAGCAGCCCCAAACTATCCTCGTTCCATGGGGCTTGGCCGTTCCTCATACCCTTTTCCTGACCACCGGCACATACGCGTAACCGGTATCATGCAGGGAGGTGTCAAACACCTCCAGCTCCTGGGCCCCGTTTTCGGCCATTTCAAAGCCGTGGGCCGGCATAAAGTACTCTCTGAAATAGGCAAAAAGCTCCCAGGTTTCACAGCGCTCCTTGGAAAGCAGCTGCGCGGCGGGCCAATCCGTATAGGCTCTTAAAAACAGGGAAGCCGGCATTTGATAAACGTCCACTCCCCCCGGCTGCTGCACTGACGTGACCTCCCGCATGAACCCAAACCCGCGAGTTTTTTTCGCCAGCCAGAAATTGACGCTTAGCTGAATATCCCGCACCGGAAGCACACTGCCCGCAAGCCGCCCGTATACGGCCTGCTTCTCTTCCTCCGAAAACGCCTCGATGGCGGAATCAAATTCCTGGATCGATCCAAAATCCTTTGCGTACAGCAGCTTCCCTGCTAAAATCGTCTCCGGCTTTTCCACCAGCTCAAAAACGGCCCCGCCTGCCTGAAAGGTTTCCAGCACCTTCTCCGGCTGCTCCCGCTCCACATCCAGCAGGCAGTCCACCGAAACCCCCAGAACCTTTCCCAGCAGCTTCAAATGGTACACGTCCGGCAGGCACGCCCCGCTTTCCCATTTGGAGATCGCCTGCTCCGAAACCCCCATCTGCAGCGCCGCCTCTCTTTGAGACAGCCCCTTTACCCGCCGAAGCTCCTTGATCCTTACCCCAAAATCAGCCTGACAAAACATTTTTTATTCCTCCGTTCCTGTTTTCCTGCATTGTAGCATACGAAATCTCCCCCTACAACGCTATCCTTTTCCGGGGAAAAATCAAAAATGCACAACCACAGGTTGATAGGTAAAGCATTCCAAATGCGACTGTACGGCCAAAACAATAAAAAAACCAGCAGGGCGAATGCCTGTGGTTCCAATGTAGAATATGTATTTTTATTGGGTTCTTCGCTATTCTCTATACTTTGTAATCCATACAATATGGTATTTTATGTCGTATGTGAAATGTGACGATTTTTGGTAATTTTCCATCTTTTTCACCTCAAGTTTAGTATCTTCTTTTCCTCTACTAAACTTAAAGCTTCTTCGATTGACCTAAAGGGTTCGCCTTAAGGCGAGGGTTTTTACCCCATGATACAGACAATAAGTACATATACATACTGTAAGTTCCCGCGGGATATTGGAAAATATTCCAGGAAAGGAAAGCAGGAAAAGGTGTGGGCGTATATCAGCGCTTTTCCGCCATCTACCGCGCAGAAGGGCGCGCTGCGCCTGAGTATGTATAAAGAAAGCTCTTTGAAAAAAGCACCGTGGCATTGATAGAAGAAACCGGGGAGAATTGATCTCCCCGGTTTCTTCATTTTTTAATGACCATACCCAGCAATACTCGTCCCGGAATAACAAAGACAATGTTCGGATAGGTCTGATATGGCTGGGCTGGCGGGATTCGAACCCACGGGTGACGGAGTCAAAGTCCGTTGCCTTACCGCTTGGCGACAGCCCAATATAGGAGATACGGAGCCTAATCGCTAAAATTAAACTCCGCATCTTTTAGGTGGGGTGGAAGATGGGACTCGAACCCACGGTCTCCAGAGCCACAATCTGGCGCTTTAACCAACTAAGCTACATCCACCATATTGGCGCGCCAAAAGGGACTCGAACCCCTGGCCTACTGCTTAGAAGGCAGTTGCTCTATCCAGCTGAGCTATTGGCGCGTATGTGAGGGGCTGTTTCCCGGCCCGCAAAACAGGGAAAACCGTAAGCACGGTGATTCCGGCAAATTTTTAGGCGGTCAAAACCGCCTGCGGAAAGCCAAAGGCTTTCCGAATCAATAGGAAAAATTGGAGCGGGTGATGGGAATCGACCAGCGGCTTACGCCGCTGCTGGCTCGTCCACCCCAAGCTTGTGGCTTGTGGTACCGGACTCACCGCTCTTCTCTAAAAATGTGCCGCAGGCACATTTTCTTCACGAGAAGACCCCCCTTGGGGTTCGATTCCTGTCAAGCTTATGGAAAAATTGGAGCGGGTGATGGGAATCGACCAGCGGCTTGCGCCGCTGCTGGCTCGTCCACCCCAAGCTTGTGGCTTGTGGTACCGGACTCACCGCTCTTCTCTAAAAATGTGCCGCAGGCACATTTTCTTCACGAGAAGACCCCCTTGGGGTTCGATTCCTGTCAAGCTTATGGAAAAATTGGAGCGGGTGATGGGAATCGAACCCACACGACCAGCTTGGAAGGCTGGAGTTCTACCACTGAACTACACCCGCATGATGAAAGGAAGCAAACGCTTTGGCCCGCTTCTATAGCCTAGTTATTATAGCATAGGCTTTTTCCTCCGTCAAGAAGTTTTTTGGGGAGAGCTTTGCGGTTCCGGCAGCTTCCGGGCCGGAGTCAGAAAGCTGTTATCTCCGATACGGCGTAATCTCCCAATAGGATCTTTCCGCCGACATGAAAAAGCAGGGGCTCCTGAAAAGCAGGCCCGTCCACCGCAAGGGTGTGATATTCGCCGTTTTCTCCGCAGACATCGATCCCCTTCGCTTTCATTACGGAAACAGCTGATTCATCGAGAACCGTTCCCAAAAGCTCCATTGGCAGGATCGACCGGTTGATGGTTTTGATCAGACATTTGTAGCCAAGCTGAAGCAGCTCTTGAACGATCTTCTCCCTTTCCTGCTGCCACATAAGGAAAGCACGGGGTCAGCCCGGCCGCTTTGCAGCGGTCCTCTTCCCACTGCCGGTTCTGCTGGATATCGATATCGCCGAAGCAGACGGCCTCTGCTCCCATGGATCTTGCTCTTGCCAGCCCGGCCTCAAAGGCCGCCTGGTAGGTTTCGCCTTTCGCGGGGCAGGATATCATAGGGAGACTCAGCGCTTTTTCATAGCGTTTTAGCATGACCGGGTCCGCCCCATGAAAATAAGAGCGCCCGGCGGCTTCATTTACCATCACTACCAGGCACATGGGCTCGTGACCCTGCTCTATCATTTTGTGCAGGGCCAGGGTACTGTCTTTCCCGCAGCTGTAGGACATGGCGAATTTCATAAAAGGCCTCCGATCGCCGCTTTGGCGTTTCTAAAAGCCAGTATAGCGGGTTTCAGGAGCAAATACAAGGGGTGTATTGCCTTATATTTCCTTCAAAAGCTTTTTGTAAACAAACTATGGCTTTTCTTGCAATCTGTGTACCAGATGTGGTATACTACTTTTCATAATATGGGTACTTATCGGTATCATGGAAGGGCATGGTAATTTACCTATGGCAAATAATATTTTAGCGAGGCTGTTCGGAAACTACAGCAAGAGAGAGCTGAAGCGGATCCAGCCCCTGGTGGATCGGGTCCTTGGCATGGAAGAAGAATACAAGGCCATGAGTGAGGAGGCCCTGAAAAGCCAGACGGGGATTTTGAAGAACCGCCTGGAGCAGGGTGAAAGCTTGGACGATATTCTGCCCGAGGCCTTTGCCGCCTGCCGGGAGGCCATGGCAAGGGTGCTTTCGATCCGGCTGTTCCCCGTGCAGGTGCAGGGCGGTGTGATCCTGCATCAGGGCCGCATTGCCGAAATGAAAACCGGCGAAGGTAAAACCTTTACCCTGGCCCTGCCCGCCTACCTGAACGCCCTTACGGGAAAAGGCGTTCATGTGGTAACGGTCAACGAATACCTGGCCAAATACCAGGGGGAAATGATGGCCCGCGTTTTCAATTTCATGGGGCTCACCGTGGGCCTTGCCATGAACGGCATGACCTCTGAGGAAAAGAAGGCGGCTTACGCCTGCGATATCACCTATGGCACCAACAACGAAATGGGCTTTGATTACCTTCGGGACAACATGGTGATCTATCAGGAAAACAAGGTGCAGCGAGGCCACCATTACGCCATTGTGGACGAGGTGGACTCCATTTTGATCGACGAGGCCAGGACCCCCCTGATCATTTCCGGGCAGGGAGACAAGGCGGACGATCTTTACGCCAGGGCCAATACCTTTGCCAGGGGCCTGCGGTTTATCAAGGTCAAGGAGACCGATGAAAAAGAGGACAACGACGAGCTGTATAAGGACTATGATTACATCGTCAATGAAAAGCTGAAAACCTGTTCTCTCACCCGCCGGGGCGTGAAAAAGGCGGAGGAGTATTTCCAGCTGGAAAACCTGACCGACCCGGACAACATTCGGATCCAACACCATGTAAACCAGGCCATTCGCGCCTGGGGCATCATGCACCGGGATCAGGACTATGTGGTGAAGGACGGCGAGGTCATCATCGTAGACGAATTCACCGGGCGCCTGATGTATGGCCGGCGCTATAACGAGGGCCTTCACCAGGCCATTGAAGCCAAGGAAGGGGTGGAGGTCGCCCGGGAAAGCAAGACCCTGGCCACCATCACCTTCCAGAACTATTTCCGCCTGTACGAAAAGCTTTCCGGCATGACGGGCACAGCCATGACCGAAGAGGAGGAATTCTCGGAGATCTACCGGCTGGACGTGGTGGAGATCCCCACCAACCGCCCCATGATCCGGGAGGACTGCGCCGATGTGGTCTACAAAAACGAGCAGGCCAAATTCCACGCCGTGATCGACGATATTGCCGAACACCACGCCAAGGGCCAGCCCGTGCTGGTGGGTACCATCACCATTGAAAAATCCGAGCAGCTCAGCAAAATGTTGAAGCAGCGGGGAATCAAGCATGAGGTACTGAACGCCAAGTACCACGAGAAGGAAGCCCAGATCGTGGCCCAGGCGGGCAGGAAGGGCGCTGTGACTATTGCTACCAACATGGCGGGCCGCGGCACGGATATTCTGCTGGGCGGCAATGCCGAGTTTATGGCAAAAGCGGAAATGCGTAAAATGGGCTTTCCCGAGGAACAGCTAGTGGAGGCCACCGCCTACAGCAGCACAGAAGACGAGGAAATTTTAAACGCCCGGCGCACCTTTGCCCAGCTGAATCAGAAATATAAAGAGGAGATCGCCCCGGAGGCTCAAGAGGTCAAGGAGCTGGGGGGCCTGTATATCATCGGCACAGAGCGCCACGAGTCCCGCCGGATCGATAACCAGCTGCGGGGCCGCGCGGGCCGTCAGGGAGACCCGGGCAAGAGCCGGTTCTATATTTCCCTGGAGGACGATCTGATGCGCCTGTTCGGCGGAGAGCGGATCTCCAACATGATGGATCGCCTGCGCATTGAAGACGATATCCCCATCGAGGCGGGGCTGGTATCCAATTCCATCGAAAGCGCCCAGCGCAAGGTGGAAAGCCGGAACTTCGCCATTCGGAAAAACGTGCTGCAGTATGACGATGTGATGAATCTGCAGCGCGCCAAGATCTACAGCCAGCGAGATCAGGTGCTGGACGGCGAAAACATGAAGGAATCCATTTCCAAAATGATCGAAGGGGCCATCGAAACCACGGTAAGGACCTTCCTGCCCGCCGATACGCCCCATGAGGACTGGGACTTGAACGGCCTCAGGGAGCATTACGCAGGCTGGCTGCTGGAAGAAAATGACCTGCGGTTTACCAAGGCGGAGCTGGAGGATCTGGAGCCGGAATTCGTCACAAGAGAATTGCAGGAAAAGGCTGCCGCTTTGTACGAGAGCAGGGAGCAGGAGTTCACCCCCTCTGTCATGCGCGAGGTGGAACGCGTGGTGCTGCTGCGGAACGTGGATCAGGAGTGGATGGATCACATCGACGCCATGGAGCAGCTGCAGGACGGCATTCGCCTGCGGGCCTATGCCCAGCAGGATCCGGTGGTGGAATACCGGGTGGAGGGCTCCGATATGTTTGACGCCATGATTGACGCCATTCGGGAAAACACAGCAAAAATGGTGCTTACGGTTCGGCTGCGCCAGCAGGAGGCTCCCAAGAGGGAGCAGGTGGCAAAGGAGACCAGCGCCGGTACCGGCGGAGACGATACCGTGAAAAAGCAGCCCGTTCACAAGCAGAAAAAACCGGGCCGCAACGATCCCTGTCCCTGCGGCAGCGGCCTGAAGTATAAGAAGTGCTGCGGGCGGGACGAATAAGCCCAAAGCCATGCATCTTTTTGTTTTTCATGGAACGGTAAAAACTGCCTGAGGCGGAAAGTGAGAATTTTCATGAAAAAAATGCTGAAAGCCTGGCTCAGCCTGTTTTTGGCGGCTTCTCTCGCGGTAAGCCTTGCCGGCTGTACCATCCCCGTGCCCGGCTTTGCCGATTACGATGTTTCCGCCTATATTCAGGCCCTGCTGGACAGCAGCTATCACGATTCCAATGAAGATCTGATGGAGCTTGCGAAGATCACGGAGGAAAAGGCCAGGGCAAACAATACCACAACGGTGGAAAATGCTGTGGTCAATTTTTGCAACACCTATGAGCTTTCCCCTTCGGAGGCACAGCTTCAGGAGCTGCAAAAGGTGATGAAGCAGGCTTTTGCCCTGACAAAATACATGGTGAAGGACGAGCGGAAAACAGACACCGGGTATTATTTGGAGGTGGAGATCGCTTCCATCACCAATTTTGAAGGGCGGCAGGCCGATATTGAAAAATTGAAAACAGCTGCCCAGCAGGAGGCTACCGCCGCCAATACCGCCAAGCCCTCAGTTCTTCCCGGAACGGGAAATACCGATACGGAAGACGACAGTTACGGGGATTCTGATGAGGAAGAAGAGACTTCTTCCCTTCCGGAGCCAGATCAGGAGGAGTCCGGCGGGGAGAAGGTAGACGCCAACGAGTTGTTTCTCAATAAAGTGCTGGATTTCTGCAAGCAAGAGCTGGCAAACATTTCCTATGACCCGGAAATGCGCACCATTGCTTTGGATATCCGGCAAACGGAAAAAGGAGAATTGCAGCTGGACTTAAACCAGATCGAAAAGATCGACCAAACGGTGCTGCGGTTTACACGATAAGAAAGCCTATTTAGTAATTAGTAATTAGCAATTAGTAGTTAGCAATGGAAGTTCTCCGACCTTGTTCTTTCTTCTTTGCGGGGGACCATTGAATTCCATAGCATACTTTTGGAAAAGCGGTGTCTCTATCATCTAGCATCTAGTATCTAGGGCGCGGCTTTCACTGAAGCTTGAAAGGAGTTTGTTTTTATGGCAAAGGAGATCTGTGTTTCCCGCACGGCAGAGCTGTACGATCTGAGCCACACGGCGGCCAGGCCCCTGCTGGAAAAAACGGAATACCCCTGGGAGGCTCTTTCCGGGATCGGAGAGTTTATTCTGGAGCTGGGAAAAACGCTGTCCCCGGAGGAGTATGAGAAACGGGGAGAAGACGTGTGGATCCACAAAACCGCGAAAATTTACCCCAACAATTATATTGCCGGGCCCTGCATCATCGGCCCCGGAACAGAGGTGCGTCCCGGCGCGTTTCTCCGGGGAAAGGCCCTGGTGGGGACGGGCTGCGTGGTGGGAAATTCCACCGAGCTGAAAAACGTGATCCTGTTCGACCATGTACAGGTGCCCCATTACAATTATGTGGGCGATTCCATTCTGGGCTACTATTCCCACATGGGCGCCGGAGCGGTGACCTCCAATGTGAAGCAGGATAAAACCCCTGTGACCGTCCGCGCGGGAGAGGAAAGGCTGGAAACCGGCCTGAAGAAATTTGGCGCCATGCTGGGCGACCATGTAGAGGTGGGTTGCAACAGCGTCTTAAACCCCGGCACGGTAGTGGGCAAGGGCTCCAGAATTTACCCCCTCTCTATGGCCCGCGGCTTTATCCCCGCAGGGTATATTTTCAAGCGGGGAGAGCTTGTGAAAATCAGAAATGAGGAATGAGCAATTATAAGGTCAAGGACAGAGTTCGATAAATTGAAAATTAATGAACTAACTACCCTCTTGTCATTCTGAGCCGCAGACGAAGAATCTCGCCCTTAATTCCCGGAAAAGGGGCAAAGGACGAGATTCTTCACGGCAGCAAAGCTTGCTTTGCTTTTGCTCAGAATGACAAGAGGAGAACGTGTAGTTAACCGCCTATTCCAATTTGTCAGCCTGATCAAATCTAACTGTAGGGGGACGATGCCACATCGTCCCGTGGTACTAGATCTCATAGGAGAAATGAGACAGGGAAATGAATGAAAAAAGAAACCGGGAATTCGGGAGGTGAGATTTTTGGAAATGATCACAGAGTTTTTACAGTCCGGCGTGCTGCCGGTGGTGCTTCTGGTGGTGCGGATCATCGTGCCGTTTTTGGCGCTGTATGTGGTGTGGCGGTGCTATACCTCCTTCCGGAAGGGCCAGCGAAAGCGGGACCCGGTCATTACCCTGTGGGACGAGGCCTCCGGCACCCGGTTTCCGGTGCTGTACTGGGAAAATTCCATTGGGCGCAGTAAAAGCTGCGACGTGTATTTGCCGGACGCCACGGCGTCCCGGGACCATGCAGTGCTGATGCGCCGGGACGAGGGCTGGTTTATTTGCGATACCGGCTCCAAATCCGGCGTATTTGTCAACGGCAAAAAGGTGGACGGCAAAAAGCTGGTAAACATCGGGGACAAGCTCACCATGGGCTCCACGACCCTTTCCCTTTGGAATTCGGACAAGCAGCCGGAAAAGAAGCGGCGGAGCTTTGTAGGCTTTTCCAAAAACGCCGCTTCCCCCCTGAAGCTGATGTTCACGGCCTCTCTGGTGCATTTTCTCATGGCGGCCCAAAGCTGCTTCGCCAACGGCGGTTTCGCGCCGGAGCAGCTGGTCCCCTTTCTGCTGGTGCTGCTGACGGGCTGGGGCCTTTACGTTTTTTTCATGGGCTTTCGGCACCATGTGAGCTTCGAGATCGAAACGGCGGCGTACCTGCTTTCGGGTATTGGAATTCTGCTGCTTTCGGCCTATGACCTGCAGGGGGTAAAAACCCAGCTGGCCGCCATGCTGATCGGCATTTTTTTGTTTTGCTTCCTGCTTTGGTTTATGGGCGATATGGAGCGGGTGGCGAAATACCGCCTGGCCATTGGCATTGGAGCGCTTCTGTTGTTTGCCCTGAACCTTGCTATCGGCAGAGAGATCGGCGGCGCAAAAAACTGGATCATCATCGGCCCGTTGAGCTTCCAGCCCTCGGAGCTGATCAAAATTGCCTTTATCTTTGTGGGCACCTCCACCCTGGACAGACTGCAAACCAAAAAGAACATCACGGAATTTCTGATCTTTACCGGGGCCTGTGTGGGCTGTCTCGCGCTGATGGGAGATTACGGCTCCGCTCTGGTGTTTTTCGCGGGCTTTTTGATCATCGCCTTCATGCGTTCCGGCAGCGTGCGCACCATTGCCTTGGTGCTGGCCGGAGCCGCCTTGGGCGTGCTGCTGGTGCTGAAATTCAAATCCCATGTGATCGCCCGGTTTTCCCTTTGGGGCCATGCCTGGGACGATATTTACGGCATGGGCTTTCAGCAGACCCACACTCTTACCTATATCGCCAGCGGCGGGCTGTTCGGCGTGGGGCTGGGCCAGGGCTGTATGCCCACGGTGCCTATGGCGGAAAGTGACCTGGTGTTCGGCCTGCTCTGTGAGGAACAAGGTCTGTTGCTGGGCCTGGTGGTGCTTTTTGCCATGGCGCTGTTTGTCCTGTACGCCAGAAGCGATGTGACCCGCAGCCGCTCCACCTTTTTTTCCATTGCCTCCTGCGCGGCGGCAGGTATGCTGCTGTTTCAAACCTGCTTGAACGTATTTGGCCCTGTGGACGTTCTGCCCTTTACCGGTGTGACTCTGCCCTTTATCAGCGCCGGCGGCTCCAGCATGATGTCCGTGTGGGCAATGATGGCGTTTTTGAAAGCCTCTGACGAGCGCACCTATGCCGCCCGGCGGGCCTCACGCCACGGCGGCGGGAAAAGCAAAGCTGCGCCGCCTTCTCCCAGAGGGGGCAGAGCCGCTCCCTCCGGCAGAGGCGTGCGGGAAATGGAGGATATCTACTCATGAAAACTGTGGGAATGCGCTCCGTTGTGCTCTATCTCCTGCTGTTCGCCTTTTTGGGCGGGCTGGGATATTTTGTGGTAACTCTTTTCCTGCACGGAAACGAGTGGGCCATGCAGCCCTATAACGGGCATATCTATGCGGAAAGCTCCACCGTAAGGCTGGGGGATATCAAGGATAAAAATGGAAATTTACTGGCCTCCACAGAAGAAGGCCGGCGGGTATACAGCGATTCAGAGGACGTGCGCCGGGCCCTGTTTCACACGGTGGGCGATACCTACGGCTACATCAGCACCGGCGTACAGCACACCATGAGCGACAAGCTTTCCGGCTACAATGTGATCACCGGGCTCAACGATACCGTGTTTAACCGCATGGGCAGCAATATCAACCTGACGGTGGATCAGGAGGTCTGCACGGCGGCCTATCACGCGCTGGAAGGGCATAACGGCGGGATCCTTGTGTATAATTACAAAACCGGGGATATTCTGTGCAAGGTCAGCACCCCCACCATAGACCCGGAAAACGTGCCGGAGGACGTGGAGACCAACGACGCCTATCGTGGCGTGTATCTGGATAACACCCTGTCCGGCTCCTTTACCCCCGGCAGTATTTTTAAGCTTGTCACCGCCGCCGCGGCTATGGAAAAATGGCCGGATTCCTGGAGCGAAAAAACCTATGGCTGCGAGGGCTCTTTGGAGATCGATGGGGACGATATCACCTGCCTGCACAACGACGCCCACGGCACTCAGGATCTGTTTACCGCCCTGGGAAATTCCTGTAATGTGTATTTTGCCCAGCTTTCCCAGGAGATCGGGAAAGAAGCTTTGCAAAGAAAGGCGGAGGAAATGGGCTTTAACCGGGAGCTTTCCTTCGGCGATCTCCCCATTTCCGAAAGCTCTATTGATCTTTCCGGCTGCAACGCGAACCAACTGGGCTGGGCCGGCGTAGGGCAGTATACGCTTCTGGTAAACCCCTACCACATGATGGCGCTGATGGGCGCTGTGGCCGGAGGTGGCGAATACGCGGAGCCCCGGCTTACCACAGAGCTGGATCTGTTCGGCGGCTTCGGAAAGGAAGACAGGCGGTTGATGTCCTCCTCTACGGCCTCCCAGCTGAAAACGCTTCTGAGAAGCAATGTGGAAAATTATTACGGAGATTGGATGTTCCCGGAGGGCCTGCAGGTCTGCGCCAAAACCGGAACCGGCGAGGTAGGCAATGACAAAGCCCCCAATTGCTGGATCATTGGTTTCTGCGATTCCGAGGAATACCCCTATGCCTTTTCCGTGCTGGTGGAGGAGGGCTCCGGCGGTATCGAAAGCGCCGGAAACGCCGCCGCCGCTGTTTTAAGGGCAATCGTAGGGTGACGGGATTTAGATGCTGGCCGGCGGCGCTGCGCAGCAGCGCAATCACAATGAATAATGAGTAATTAGCAATGAAGGGCAAGGGTACAAGTGTTGCTTGCATATAGTTTAGCGCCTTGATTCCGCTATCACTATTGTCATTCTGAGGAACGAAGTGACGAAGAATCTCGTCCTTTAATCCCCCACAAAAGGACAAGGGCGAGATTCTTCACCGCCTCTGGCGGCTCAGAATGACAGGCAGAAGGTCAGCGGCTCGCCGCATCTAAATTACAGGAGGAGATCATTTATGAAAATCGAAAAGCTGACTCCCGCTTTTAAGGATTACCTGTGGGGCGGCACGAAGCTGCGGGACGTGTACGGGAAGCCCTGCGATTTTGACAAGGTTGCGGAAAGCTGGGAGCTTTCCACTCATTCCGCCGGAGAAAGCAAGATCACAGGCGGGCGGTTTGACGGCATGACTCTTGGGGAATACTTGAATTCCGTAGGCGAGGGCCGGGCGGTGTGCGGCACAAATTGTGAGAAATTTGAGTTTTTTCCCGTACTGATCAAATTTATTGACGCCAAGGATCCCCTGTCGATCCAGGTGCACCCCAGCGATGAGTACGCCCTGAAAGTGGAGGGGGAATACGGAAAAACGGAAATGTGGTATGTGATGGACTGTGAGCCCGGCGCATTTCTGTATTTCGGTGTGAACCGGGAGATCACAAAAGAAGAATTCCGGCGGCGCATTGAAAACAATACGGTGCTGGAGGTGCTGAACCGGGTAGACGTGCACCCCGGAGACGTGTTCTTTATCGAATCCGGCACCATTCACGCCATCGGGGCCGGGATCCTGATCTGTGAGATCCAGCAGAATTCCAACTGCACCTACCGGGTGTATGATTACGACCGCCGGGGTGCGGACGGAAAGCCCCGGGAGCTCCATGTGGAAAAGGCCCTGGCAGTTTCCCGCTTTACCCCCTCTGATACGGCGGATAAGCAGGGAAAATCGGAGCAGGTTCCCGGCGGGACCGTAAAAAAGCTGGCCTCCTGCAAATATTTCACCACGGAAAAGCTGGATATTTCCGGGGAAATGGAGCTGGAAGTAACGAAGGAATCCTTTGTGTCCCTCATCGTGCTGAAGGGCCAGGCAAAGCTCTCGGGCCCGGAAAATACCGTGGAAGCAACGGCCGGGGAAAGTATTTTTGTTCCGGCGGGCACAGGAAGGCTTACGGTTTCCGGCACATGCTCCATCATCAAGACAACTGTGTAAGCTGAACCCCCGGGGTTTCCATTGGGGCTGGCTTCAGAAAAGGAGAAGCATCATGAAAATCGTTTTATTGGGGGAGCCCATGGGGCTGTTTATGGCCAAGGAGCCCGGAGCGCTCAGCGAGGTGAACACCTTTTCCGCCTCTATCGCCGGGGCGGAATACAATGTGGCGGTGGGGCTGGCCCGGCTGGGGCACCAGCCCGCCTACTGTACCCGGCTGGGGTTTGATCCCTTGGGGGAAAGGATCCTTCAGGGACTGCGGGAAAACGGCATCTCCACCGATCTTGTCACCCAGGCGGAGGGAGAGGCTACCGGGCTGATGCTCAAAAGCTTTACCCAGCAGGGAGACCCGGAGATCGCCTATTACCGGAAAGGCTCGGCAGCCTCCCGGATCACCCCTCACGAAATCGACAGGCTGGATCTTTTCGGCTGCGAGCGCCTGCACGTAACGGGGATCTTCCCCGCCGTGTCGGAAAGCGCCCTGGCCTCTGTCAAGCGCTTGATCGCAAGGGCAAGGGCCCTGGAGCTGCCGATCTCCTTTGACCCCAACCTGCGCCCCCAGCTCTGGGAAAGTGAAAAGAAAATGATCGCCGCCTTAAATTCTCTGGCGGAGGACGCAGAAACCGTGCTGCCCGGCATCGGCGAGGGAAAGCTTCTGACCGGAGAAAGCTCGCCGGAAGGCATTGCGGCCTTTTATCACGGCCGGGGTGTGAAAAACGTCGTTGTAAAGCTCGGAAAGGACGGCGCCTATTTCTCGGAGCAGGGCGGCCGCGCCGGGATTTCCCCCGCCTTTCCCGTCAGAAAGCTGGTGGATACCGTCGGCGCGGGAGACGGCTTTGCCGCCGGGGTCATCAGCGCCCTGGCGGAGGGGGAAAGCCTGGAGGAAGCCGTCTTCCGGGGCAATGTGATGGGCGCGATCCAGATCTCCCATCAAAGCGACAACGAAGGGCTTCCCACCAGAGAACAGCTAGGGAAGATCATTTTGGCCGGAACGGCGTAAAAAGCCAGAGCATGCTTAAAAAAACACATTATTATTAAAGAAAGAAAAATGGCGGCTTTGATCATGCAAAGCCGCCATTGGACTATCTCTGCTCTGTCAAGTGAAGCTATAGGCTGCCGCACAATTTGCGGCTCTCGCCTTAGGTGGCATTGCCTATACTTTTCTGATTGGCACCCAAACTTCATATTGCATATTGTTTGGATCTGGATTTAGATAGACTTCGATATCGGGGGCGTTATCAAATTCAAAGCCGGAGGTGGGGAGCCATTCTGTTACAATGCGCTGTTCCAGTTCCTGAATGGATATGCCGGTACCGCTTCCATTAAGGCAATACCGCACAAAGACCGGCTTGAGGCCTTTGTGCGGTGTTGCCTTAAAAATAGCCCATGTACAGGCGGGAACAACATATTCCTCTAAGGAATCGTCAATATCGGCGGTGGAAGCTACCGCAATGAAATAGCGCCATTCCTCTTTGTCATTGCAAACGCTTACGCTTAAAACGCCCATAGGCTGGTCGTTCATAAGCGGTGTGATTTTTTCAAATGTGCCGTTTACAGCCGCGTTTTGCCACATTTGCGGTACGGCTGAGAAATTGTTTTCTATATTCCTTATCCAGTGGATGAGATACTCCTCACAATACGAAAGGCTGTTTTTTCCTCTATTCGATAATTCAATTCCTCTACTCCTTTTATGGTTATTTTGAAGCTGATGGGGGGAAAGGATTTCATGGGTGCTCCCCCTTTTTTCGCCAGGGAAGGCGCTATGCCATGCACGCTTTGAAAGGCCCTGTTAAATGCCGTTGGGGAAGAATACCCGTATTTCATACCGATATCGATAATTTTTTCAGTTCCGGTTTGCAGATCAACAGCCGCCAAAGACATGCGCCTCCGGCGGATATATTCGGAAAGCGGGATCCCTGCTATATAGACAAACATTCTTTGAAAGTGGTACGTGGAGCAGCACGCGATGCGCGCAAGCTCGTCATAGCTTATTTCTTCGCAAGATGCTCCTCCATATAAGAAATCGTTTTATTTAGTTTTTCGATCCATCCCATTTCCTTCACTTCTTTTCAGTGATCATCATACTTCTTTAGGCTGTTTACCGCCTCTCTTTTCCTGCACAAAAAAGAGAGCGCCGGAAGCTTCAAACAGGCTTGTGATACACAAGCCTGTAATGGTCTGTATTGATCACTACAAAAAACACTCTGTTTAGAGCGCGTATCCCACGATAAAAAAGATATTTTCATGGGGCTCTTTACTATTCCATATTCAGTTTACGCGCAAGGTCGAGCAGCTACCCAGCCTCCGCACGCTCTTTGCGGATATTATAACCCTGCGGCAGCAGATTCGGCAAGAGAGAAAAAAGCTCATATAATGAGGAATTATTAAGGACAAAGTTTTCAATGGTTATCCTGAGCAAGCAAAAGGGCAGGCTTTTTTCTTTTAGAATGGCAGTGAGCATAATTTACTACATTGGAATTTAGCAACTAACCAATAGCAGCAACTTCTTGCCTTTCTCGCCTGTCGGCTCAGACATTGCTGGACGTGCCCCACCGGGGCACAGCAACCGAAGCGACAGATGAGAACGGGGCAGGGCGGTCTCCACTGGAGACCTTCCCCCCACCGGGACGCGCTCACCCCTGAATAGGGGAAACAGACTGCTCCGCAGTCTGCGTGGCACGGCGAAGCCGTGACGGAGGGGTTCCAGCTTAGTGAAAACCCATATAGAACCTGCGTTTTACCAACCTTCCCGGCAAGATCCCTCAGTCAGCCTATCGGCTGACAGCTCCCCTTTCAGGGGATCCAAGGGCTGTGTGCTAAACTTATAATTTACTGCCACTCTTTCCCTTCATTGCTAATTGCTCATCGCATTTGCCGTCCAGCATCTAAACTCTTACCTCCCTATTTTGATCACCTGATCCGCCCATTCCCGGTAAAAGGCTTCCTCGTGGGAAACCAGCAGCACTGTGCCGGGGAATTCCCGGATCGCCTGCCCCAGGGCCTCCTTGGCGTTTTGGTCCAAGTGGTTCGTGGGCTCGTCCAGCATGAGAAAATTGCAGGGCTTTTCCATAAGCAGGCAGAGCTTCACCTTTCCCTGCTCACCGCCGCTGAGTGTTCCCAGGGGCTGCTGGGCGTGTTTGCTGGAGATGCCGCCGCGGGCCAGTCTTTGCCGCAACTCCTTTTGGGAAAGAACGGGATAGGCAGCGGAAAGGACCTTCAGGGGTGTGAGCTCCGGGTCCTCCCAAAAAAGCTCCTGGGCGAAATAGCCCAGAGTGGTGCGGGGTGAAAAGGCAAATCCGCCGCCCAGTCCGGGAAGCTCCCCCAGCAGCGTTTTCAACAGGGTGGATTTTCCGATCCCGTTGAAACCGGAGATCACTACCTTTTCCCCGCCCCGAACGCAAAAGCTCAGTGGGGGCAGCAGAGGGAAATCATAGCCCACCCTCAGCCGCTTTACCTGAAGCTGCTCCGCCTCCGTCACCGCAAGGGCGGAAAACCGGAAGACGGGCCTGATCTCCGCAAGGTCAGGGGCCTCCAGCCTCTCCAGACGTTCCAGCTGCTTTCTTCTTCCCTGGGCCATTTTGGTGCGCTGCCCCGCAAGGTTCCGGCGGATAAATTCCTCTGTCCGCTTGATCTCCCGCTGCTGCGCCGTATACCGGCGCAGATAGTCCTCCCGCAGCGCCTCCCGTTTTTTCAGGAATTCCGAATAGGCACCCCGGTATTTCGTGATTTTTCCTTCGCTGAGGTCGCAGATGGCGGTCGCCGTTTTTTCCAGAAATTCGTGGTCATGGGTCACCAGCAAAAAGGCGTTCGGCAGCTGCGCCAAATACTCTCCCAGCCAGGCGATCTGCTCCTTATCCAGGAAATTCGTGGGCTCGTCCAGCAAAAGAACCTCCGGCTGTTCCAGCAGCAGCTTTGCCAAAATCACCTTTGCCCGCTGTCCGCCGCTCATTTTCCCCAACGGGCGTTCCCGGCCTATGGCGTCCAGTCCCAGGCCGAAGATCACCCGGCTGATTCGGGTGTCGAGCTCATAAAATCCCGCCGCTTCCAGCTGGTCCTGCAGCTCCGCCGCCCGGGAAAGCGCTTCCATGTCTCCGTTTCCCACCTTGCGGTAACAGACTTCCATTTCCCGCTCCAGAAGGAAAAGCGGCTCAAAGGCCGAGCGCAAAAATTCTCCCATGGCGAAGCCTTCATCCGCCTCTGCGTATTGGTCCAGATATCCGATAGAAACGCCCGGCTGCCAAAGCACCGTTCCCTGATCCGGGATCAGCTGCCCGGTGCAAAATTTGATCAGGGTGCTTTTCCCCACGCCGTTTTGCCCGACGATCCCAATGTGTTCTCCCCGGTTCAGCACCATTTCGGCGTTTCGAAACAGCACTGTATCCCCAAAGGAGTGGGAAAGCCCCTCTATTTCCAAATAGCTCATAAAAATCAATCCTCTCCAGAGTAAGAGCCTCTCCCAAAATAATCGGCACACATCTTGCTTGCATATTTTCAACCATACATCGTTAGTTTTCCTTGCCGGGCGACAGCTCGCCTGCGAAAAAACGCCTTGTCTGGCTGAAAATCTGACGGCGCTATCTGCGCGCCTCTTATTTCGGGATAAGCTCTAAATAAAAAAGCAGAAAGCAGATCACTCCGCTTCCTGCAAAAAACAAAAAAGCGGAAGGCCATAGCCCTCCGCACCGAAAAGACACAAGGAAACAAGCGGACAGCGCCTTCGCTTCCGCAAATTTCCCGATGACTAAAAAACGCGAACCCTGCTATGCCCTGTACAACGCCTCATCGGCAGCGATCGTACAGAGCTTCT
Source organism: Neglectibacter caecimuris (assembly GCF_034335015.1). NCBI lineage: Bacteria > Bacillati > Bacillota > Clostridia > Eubacteriales > Oscillospiraceae > Neglectibacter > Neglectibacter caecimuris. The sequence goes on from NZ_JAWXXK010000012.1 coordinate 20,436, forward strand.
CACCTGGCAAGCTGGCTTTTCAACTGATATCCCATCGTACTCTCCTCCGGTCCCTTTCAGACTCCGTTTTTTATACTCTATCACAAAGCTCTTCCAATGTAAAGACTATTTTCCTTTTTCGTTCCTTTCCGGTATCCGGCAAAAATCATTTCAGCCCCGGGATCAGCTCTTTGTACACATGCCACAGGCCGATCCTGTCCGGGGTGTGCTCCGGCTGCTGCCAGAAATCGTAGCCGGGGTAATCGTTCCCCTCGATAATGGCGGGCCCGTTGGGGGTGATGGCGCAGTCCCAGCCCACAAAACGCATGCCAGGCTCTTCCAGCGCCGCTTTTTTGCACAGCGCGATGGCTTCCTTGACATAGGGGATCTGATAGCCCATCAGCTCTACGCCAGTTTCCGGGTGGTGGGTCAGGGTAGTCAGCGCCGAGGTATGGCCAACGCCGGTGATCTTCCCGGTTTCGTAATCAATGGGGCAGAACATTCCGCCGTTTTCCAGATTATCCACGTATTTTCCGCCCGCGCCGATCTTCACCACAGCATAGATCAGCTGAGGCGTCCAGTGCTCTGGCGTGCCGGTAAGCAGGGTCACGATCCGCAGGGTGTTCACGGAGTGGGGGTACAGCTTCTTCATGGCGTCGTGCTGAACCAGCATTTCGCCGATCACCCCGAAGCCGCCCTCTTTGATATAGCGGAACATGGCTTCCTCGCTTTCAAAATCGGCCTTTGCCAGCCGTGCGATCCCCTTTCCGCTTTCGCCCACATCCGGCTTACAGAATACCTTTTCCTTATCGCTGAGAAACGCCTTGAACTGCTCCAGCGTCATATCCTCCACCACCAGAAAGTCTCTGCCCAGGTATTCCCGGAACCTGGGGTTGAATTTTACCTTATGATCAAAGATCTCCGCGGTTTCCGGGTCGTTGACCATGGTGATCAGCCTTTTGTTCCTCAGCCTGGTCACATAGGTATCCCGGTGCTTGCCGTCCATATCGTAAAAGCCGAACATCACATAGTCGTGATACCCCGCGCCATACCGCGCGGAGCACCACAGCATATCACAAAACAGCCGGACCTTGCTTTTTCCCGACCGCTCCTTTGCCTTTTCCAGAGATTTATTCAGCTCCTCCAACCGAACGCCGCTTAAAACCCTGCCCACATAGCCCAAACGGGATAACAACTTCATTTTTCCTCTTACCTTCCCTGCTTCTCAACGAAACCTTAATTTGCCGGCCGCCTTCCTCGTGCGGCTCAACCATGGTTAATATTTTATCACACAAATCTGATTTTGTCACAGTGTTTCACACATTTTATGATTTTTGTAAGATATCCGCTTTTTCTCCTTTTCGCCTTTACATCTGTTTTCTATATATTTAGACGCAGAAGAGGGCAAAAATGTAACACGCCTTTGGAAAGGGCAATAAAAAATTAGCAATGAGAAATGAGCAATTTAAGGGCAAGAACTTAGTTCGCTAAATTGGAATTTGCAGCGTACCGCTGCACCCACTCGTGAAGCTGTTTGGTGCGGGAAATCGGTTTCTGACCCGACCAATAGTGATTCGCTTATTTTCCTCCTGTCATTCTGAACGAAGTGAAGAATCTCGACCTTTTCCCTTCTATTCAGGAAATGAAGGACGAGATTCTTCGTTCCTCAGAATGACAGGTGGGAACTGCGTGTTAAACTATAATTTAGTGACTTGCCCCCGGTCGGGCCAGAAACGCCTTTTGGCAGCATACCATAAATTGGCTGAAAAAAGGAAGTAAGAAAGCTATAGCTTTCCTACTTCCTCTTTTGTCCAGTTTTCGAGTGCCAGCAGCGGTTTGTCACTAAACTTCATTTATCAGTTTCCTTCCGGTCGGGTTAGGAATCACCCTTCTGCACCAAGCTGCTTCACGAGTGCCAGCGGCGGCTCGCCGCTTACAGCTCCAACAGCATTACCCTGCCCTCCCGGCGGGTGGCGTTCAAGTCGATAAGCCGCTGGTTCTCGCTGCCCCGGAATACCAGCTCCAGGTTTTTCTGGTCCTCCAGGAAGGGCCCGTCGATGAGCACATCGGTTTCTCCCAGCAGCGCGTCGATTTCCGGATCCTGCTTTTCCAGAAGCTGCTCGTAGGTATAGCCGGTAAACACCGTTACGTCCTTTCCCGCGCCGTGCACCAGCCGGGCCAGCTCCGCCAGCGGGGCTGGCTGGCAGAAGGGCTCTCCTCCGCTTAAAGTGATCCCCTTCAGCAGGGGGTTTTTTTGAAAATCTTCAAAAATTTCGGAAATTTCCATTTCCGTGCCGCCCTCAAAGGGGTGAGTTTGAGGATTATGACACCCCGGGCAATGGTGGGGACAGCCCTGGGTAAACACCGTATACCGGATCCCCTTTCCGTCTACGATCGATTCCTTTACGATCCCGGAAACCTTCAGCTTCATGGTTTTTCCCGTCCTTTATAAAACAAATTTCTTTTGCGGCAGCTCCCCCGCTTCCGTAAACCGGAAGGTGATGGGGGTGATGGCCGCCCAGCCGTTTATCACGGCTGATACGTCTGTAGCGCAGTCCGCTGAAACGGCTGCCTCCACGCCTTTCACATGATACTGAAATTCCTGCCCGGAGGAATCCAGCTGCTCGTAAGTATCCTCCCAGGGGAAAAAGAGGCCCTGGGGCACCCATTTTACGCCTTTCAGCTCCGCTAGGGGCAGGGCGGGGAGATTGATATTTAAGGCATGGGAAATATCCGCCTGAGGATCCAGCTGTTCCAGAATGCGCAGAAAGATCTCCACCACCTCCCGGGGCTCCGCCATGGGCGGGGCAGACAGCGCAAGGGCCTTTACCCCCTGCATGGCGGCCTCCAGCGCGGCGGACACCGTGCCGGAATAGTGCAGGTCCATTCCCACGTTCAGCCCGATATTGGGGCCGGAGATCACCAGGTCCACAGGCTCCCCGAGTAAAGCGCCCAGCCCCAGCCGAACACAGTCCGCCGGAGTACCGGAGATCCCATAGGCCCTTTCCGCGCCGGGAACCTGCCGTTCTCCCACCAGAAGCGGCTCGTGCAGGGTAATGCCATGCCCTACGGCACTGCGGTTCCCATCGGGAGCGCACACCGTGATCCGGTGCGTTTCCCCCAAAGCCTGTGCCAGTACCCGCAGCCCCGGCGCTTCGATCCCATCATCATTCACCAACAAAATATGCATATTATTTTCCCCTATTTTCAAAAAAGCCCCAATCGCATTGCGATCCAGGGCTTTCTGAAATAATTCTTTTCTTATCGTGGGGAAATGATCCCGGCGCTTTTACGCTGCTTTCCTTTTCCAGGATGATTGCAATGCGAAGGCATTGCCTTCATTTTCCCACTTGGGAAGAAGCTCGGTGCTTTTCCCGAAGGGAAAAGAGAACCGCTGCGAGAAGAAAGGCTTTGCCTTTCTTTTGTTCAGAAGCTTCTTCTGGATGATTGCGGCGCTTTTTCGCCGCAATCATTTGGCCATAGTATGCTTTACCCGGTCCTTTTCTTCGGCACGCTTGGCGTTGTTCCAGCGGTCCATGGTGCCAACCAGGTATCCGGTGATCCGGCGGATCCGCTCAAAATCTCTTCCCTCACCTACCAACGCTTCCTGAGCCTTTGCGGTTTTTTTCACTGCCATGATAGTTTCCTCCTGAAAGATAAAAATGAAAATGATTACTGTTTTTATTATATCCGATTTTCCTCCGGTTGTCCAGAGAAATTTTCCAATTTTTCAAATATTTTTGCCGCGAAAAAACTTCCAAGGCGGCAGCTGTGAATTGTGCGGTATCTCCTGTAATGGATCAGGCAGGAATAGTCCGGTACGTCGTGGTACTTCTTCCGCAGCTCCTCCAGCCTGGAGACCGGCACACCCTCGCCGGAATGGCGGCCGCAGCGGGGGCGCTGATCCCCAGTGGGGATCATCCAGCGCCGACCGAGCCGACAGGCGAGACCACACATCGTCGATTATGCCATCAATGGATCAGGCAGGAATAGTCCGGTACGTCGTGGTACTTCTTCCGCAGCTCCTCCAGCTTGGAGACCGGCACACCCTCGCCGGAATGGCGGCCGCAGCGGGGACAAACATCGTCGATAATGCCGTTATAGCCGCACACCGGGTCTCTGTCTACCGGGTGGTTTACAGAGCCGTAGCCGATCCCCGCTTCCTTCATGCAGCGGATCACGCTTTCAAAGGCGTCGATGTTCTTGCACACGTCGCCGTCCAGCTCCACATAGCTGATATGGCCCGCGTTGGTCAAGGCGTGGAAGGGCGCTTCCTTCCTGATCTTTTCAAAGGCGTTGATGGGATAATACACCGGCACATGGAAGGAGTTGGTGTAATAATCCCTGTCCGTCACGCCGGGGATCTTTCCAAACTTCTTCTGGTCGATGCGCACAAAGGTGCCGGAAAGCCCCTCCGCCGGTGTGGCCAGCAGCGTAAAGTTCAGGCCGGTTTCCTTGGACTTGTCGTCCATGCGCTTGCGCATATAGGTGACGATCTCCAGGCCCAGCTTGTAGCTTTCCTCGCTTTCGCCATGGTGCTTGCCGGTCAGAGCCTTCAGGGTTTCCGCCAGGCCGATAAAGCCCACGGAAAGGGTGCCGTGCTTCAAAAGCTCCGCCACGGAATCGTTGCGGCCCAGCTTTTCCGAATCGATCCACACACCCTGGCCCATCAGGAAGGGATAATTATAGGCCTTCTTGCTGCACTGGATCTTGAAACGGTGCAAAAGCTGCTCAATACACAGGTCGATGCGCTCGTCCAGGATCTCGTAAAATTTCTTGATATCGCCCTTGGCCTCAATGCCGATACGGGGAAGGTTTACGGAGGTAAAGCTCAGGTTTCCCCTGCCGCAGGTTGTTTCCCGCTTTCTATCGTGGACGTTGCCCATGACTCTGGTGCGGCAGCCCATATAGGCAATTTCGGTATCGTAATCTCCGGCCTTGTAATATTGCAGGTTGAAGGGCGCGTCAATAAAGCTGAAATTGGGGAACAGCCGCTTGGCGGAAACCCGCATGGCCAGCTTGAACAGGTCGTAGTTGGGGTCACCCTCGTTGTAGTTGACACCCTCCTTTACCTTGAAGATCTGCACCGGGAAAATGGGGGTCTCCCCGTCTCCCAGGCCGTCCTCTGTGGCCAACAGCAGGTTCCGAATGACCATTCGGCCCTGCTCGGAGGTGTCGGTGCCGTAATTCAGAGAAGAGAAGGGAACCTGGGCGCCCGCTCTGGAATTCATGGTGTTCAAATTGTGCACCAGAGCCTCCATGGCCTGGAAGGTAGCGTGGTCAGTCTCCCGCCAGGCGGTCTCCCTGGCATAACTCGCGCAGTCGAAGGCCTCTTCCGTTGTGATCTCCTCAAAGCCGTTTTCCTTCTGATGCCTGGGCAGATATTCGGCAAATTTCTCCCCGTATTCCTGGGCCTGGTCCATGGTAACGGTATGGCCCAGCTCTTCCTTTGCCGCAGTGACCAGAGCCTTGGCGTCCTCATAGGACATTCCGTTGTGCACCCGGAGGAATTCGATAAGGGCCTTGAAATACTCCTTGCAATAGGTCTTATCCACACCCTGAGCCATGGCGTAATCGAAGATCGGCACGCTCTGGCCGCCATGCATCTCATTCTGGTTTGCCTGAATGGCGATACAGGCCAAGGCGGCATAGCTGCGGATATCGTTTGGCTCCCGCAGATAGCCGTGACCGGTGGAAAAACCGCCTTTGAACAGCTTGATCAGGTCGATCTGGCAGCAGGTTTCCGTCAGCGTGTAAAAATCCTTATCGTGAATGTGGATATCCCCATCAATATCGGCTCTGGCGATCTCCGGGGGGATCACGTATTTTTCATAGAAGCTCTTGGAGCCCTCTGAGCCGTATTTCAGCATGGTGCCCATGGCGGTATCGGCGTTGATGTTGGCATTTTCCCGCTTCAGGTCGGAATCCTCGGCGGAAACAAAGGTCAGCGCCGAATACACCTTGACCAGCTCATCGTCCATTTCGCGGATTTTCTGATGCTCTGCCCGGTACAAAATATAGGCCTTGGCGGTCTTGGGGTAATCGGCCGCGATCAGCTCCTCCTCCACCAGGTCCTGGATCTGCTCTACTGTGGGAGTCTTTTTCATTTTATTCAGCTTATCCACCACGTTGTTTGTGAGTCTGTCCAGCTCCTCATCGCTGAACTTCTCCGTGGCGTTGCGCACATTGGCCTTAAAAATAGCGCCCCGAATTTTGGACGCGTCAAAGTTTACCTTCTCTCCGCTTCTTTTGACGATGGACTTCAACATTCCCGAACCAACCCTTCTTCTCTATTTCGGCTTCCCCGTTTCCGGGGAGAACGTCTCTTATTATATGCGCTGGATCAAATTATGTCAATACAATATATGGTGGTTTTTTCATCTTTTTTCCTTTTTTGACCCAAAATATTCCGCCTCCGGGATTGTTTCACGACTTTCCCGAAGGCGGCTTTTTCAGGTATCTTCTGGCTTTTTTAGTCCTGCGCGCTATGTTCCACAGTGCGGATATTCAGCTCGTCTAATTGTGCCTGCTCCACCGTGGAGGGAGCGTCCATCATCACATCCTGGGCGCTCTTGTTCATGGGGAAAGCGATCACCTCCCGGATCGAGGCTTCGCCGGAAAGCAGCATCACCATGCGGTCCACGCCGGGCGCGATGCCCGCATGAGGCGGCGCGCCGTAGCAGAAGGCGTTGTACATGGCCGGGAATTTCCGCTTTACGTCCTCTTCCCCCAGGCCCACAAGCTCAAAGGCCTTCACCATGATCTCCGGGTCGTGGTTTCGCACCGCGCCGGAGGAAAGCTCAATGCCGTTACAAACCAGGTCATACTGCTCCGCCAGCAGCGTCAGGGGATCGGTCTCTCCCCGCTCCGCCTTTTCCAGGGCTTCCACACCGCCGGAGGGCATGGAGAAGGGATTGTGGCAGAACTCCAGCTTCCCGCTTTCCTCCCCGATCTCGTACATGGGAAAATCCACGATCCAGCAGAACTCATAGCGCTCCTTGTCCATATGGCCCTCACAGGAAGCGCCCAGCAGCTTTACCGCCACGCCGGCGGTCTTTCTGGCCTCGTTTTTCGAACCCGCGGAAAGCATGACCAAAGCGCCCGGTGTAAGGCCCAAGGCCTCCTTTACTCCGGCGGCCAGAACGGGATCAGCATTGATAAATTTCGCAATTCCCCCCGCGATCTCCCCGGCCTCATCCAGCTTGAACCAATAGGGCTTCTGCCCGGCCTGCACTTCAATTTCTTCGCAGAGCTTATCGATCTGCTTCCGGGTCAGGGTACAGCCCGATACCGGCACCGCCTTGATAATGCTGTTTTCAAAGGGGCCGAAACCGCAGGCCCCCAAAAGCTCCGTCACATCGGAAACCCGCAGATCGATGCGAAGATCCGGCTTGTCCGTGCCAAATTCCTCCATGGCCTGCAAATAGGGAATCCGGCGGAAGGGGGCGCTGGAAGCAATGTGATAAGCGCCGTATTTTGCGAATACCGGGGGCAGCACCTGCTCCATTACGGCAAACACGTCCTCCTGCCCGGCAAAGGCCATTTCCATATCCAGCTGATAGAATTCGCCGGGAGAACGGTCGCCTCTGGCGTCCTCGTCCCGGAAGCAGGGGGCGATCTGGAAGTACTTGTCAAAGCCGGAGGCCATCAGCAGCTGCTTAAACTGCTGGGGCGCCTGAGGCAGCGCGTAAAACTTGCCGGGGTGCTTTCGGGAGGGCACCAGATAGTCTCTTGCCCCCTCCGGGGAGGAGGCGGTCAAAATGGGAGTGGTGATCTCCAAAAAGCCCTGCTCCTCCATGGCCCTGCGCAGGGCGGAGACCACCTGAGAGCGCATGATGATATTTCCCTTTACCTGAGGATTTCTCAGGTCCAGGTAACGGTAGCGCAGGCGCTGGGCCTCGTCTGCGTCCCGGGAGAAATTCACCTCAAAGGGCAGCTCGTTATAGCGGCAGCGGCCCAGCACCTGAACGGTCTCCGGCACGATCTCGATCTCTCCGGTGGGAAGCTTGGGATTTTTATTGGTGCGCTCCCGCACGGTACCCGTCACCTGAATGGTGGTTTCCTTGTTCAGTGCCTTCACCTGCTGCAAAAGCGCCTCAGTTTCCACCACCACCTGAGTAATTCCGTAAAAATCCCGAAGCACCAAAAAACCGATGCCGCCGCCTACCTCCCGCAGGTTCTCCATCCACCCGCTGAGAGTGACCTTTTCCCCCGCGTCAGAAAGCCGCAGCTCCCCGCAAGTATGCGTTCTGTATTTCGTCATGGTATTTTCTCCTTTTTCACTTTTCTCCTGGTTGAAGTAACTGATAAATGATAGTTTAGCGCCCTTAGGCTCCACTTGTTTACAAGGGGAGCTGTACGGCATAGCCGTGACTGAGGGGATTGAAACCGGCGGCCTTATCCCGCTTTCTGCGTGTGACTATCCTTTCCACCGAGTCTCACCTGTCGGTTCGGTCGGTTCGCACCAGCGGTCTCGCCTGTCGGCTCGGTCGGGTCAGAGCGGTCTCCACTGGAGACCTTCCCCCCACCGGGACGCGCTCACCCGTCCGGCGGTCCCCGCAGACTGCGAAGCAGTCTGTTTCCCCTCTATAAATAAGGGAAGGCTTTCGCTCACCGCTAAATCCCAATTCATCTCTCCGCGTCTTTATCATTGCTAATTGCTCATTTTAGTGTTAAAACGTCAAATCCTCCTGGCTGGTGCAGGCGGCGAGGTACTCGTCTGTAAAGTCATCTCCCAGGGAAATTTTCTTCTTTTCCCCGGTTTTCATGTTTTTCAGCTCCGCCTTGTTTTCCCGCAGCTCGTCCTCCCCCAGCACCAGGGTGTAGGCGGCGCCGATCTTATCCGCATACTTCATCTGGGCCTTCAGCCCTCTGCCGCACAGGTCGCAGTCCGCCGGAATGCCGCATTTGTGCAGGGTATCCACCAGCTGCATGGCCTTTTCCAGGGCCTGCTCTCCCAGGGAAGCCACATAGACCTCACAGCGCACGGGAGCCGGGAACTCCACCCCCTGCTTCTCTAAAGCCATCATAATGCGGTCCAGCCCCAAGCCAAAGCCCAGGCCGGGAGTGGGGTTTCCGCCCAGCTCTTCCACCAGGCCGTCGTACCGGCCGCCGCCGCCCAGGGCAAGCCCCATGCTCCTGGAGGGGAACTCAAATACCGTGCGGGTGTAGTAATCCAGCCCCCGCACCAGGCCGGGATCCAGCTCATAGGAGATCCCCAAAGCGGTCAAATACTTCTGCACCTGTTCAAAATGTGCCCGGCAGTCTTCGCAAAGGTAATCTGTGATTTTCGGCGCGCCCTTGGCGATCTCCCCGCAAACGGGGCTTTTGCAGTCCAGAATGCGCATGGGGTTCCTGTCAAGCCGGGAAAGGCAGGTCTCGCAAAGCTTGTCCTTGTAGGCGGAAAAATACTCCGTCAGCGCCTTGTGATATTCTTTCCGGCACTGGGGACAGCCGATGGAATTCAGCTGCAGGCCCACATCGGTCAGGCCCAGCCTTTGAAAGGCGGAAAGCCCCATGGCGATCACCTGGGCGTCCGCCGCGGGTTCCGCCGCGCCGAACAACTCCACGCCAAACTGATGCAGCTCACGCCACCGGCCGGCCTGGGGCTTTTCATAGCGGTAGCAGGTATCCGTGTAGTAAAGCTTCACAGGGTACCCCCCGTTGTACAGGCCGCTTTCCAGCATGGCCCGAACCGCCCCGGCGGTACCCTCCGGCCGCAGAGTGATGGAACGCCCACCCTTATCCTCAAAGGTGTACATTTGCTTTTCCACCACATCGGTGGTGTCCCCCACGCCCCGCAAAAACAGCTCGGTGTGTTCAAATACCGGGGTGCGCACCTCCCCAAAGCCGTTTAATTCCGCCTCGCTTCGCAGCACGCTTTCCAGCAGCTGCCATTTTTCCGAGGAAGCCCAGCAGCCATCCTTTGTGCCGGGCATCACATCATCGGTGCCCTTCGGCGCTTTTGTGATCAGTTCCATATTTGATCTCCTTTCTTCTTTTTCTTCCCTATCAAAAGCTTTCGCTTATTTCCCACTTCCGATCTGGCCTGTTTGCTCCATGCGGCTCTTGTATTTTTCCAAAACCCTTTCAAAGGCCCTGTCCGCGTTGATTCCCAAAGCCTCGGAAAGGCACAGCAGAGAAAACACGCAATCGCCCAGCTCCTCCTCCATGGCTTTCCCGGCCATAAGCTCCCGGGTTCCATAATCGGAGGCCTTCAGCAATTCCTTCGACAGCTCTCCCAGCTCGGAGAGCAGGTCTAAAAGCCGGGTCTCCGCTTTTGCCTCCAGGCCGTGCTTCCTTAAAAATTCCGCCGCTTCCCGCTGACGTTTTTCCATGGGCGCTTCCTCCTCAAGACCTGAAGATAACTAAATAGAAAAAGAACCCTCTCCCCCCGGCGAAGCCGGAACAAGGGACGAAGGTATCTTCGTGGTGCCACCCTACTTCAAAAGCGACTCGCTCTAAAGTCATAAAGCGGCGCTTTCCTCGGTTGATTCGGTTTTCGGCTCTTCAGGTGTCTTTCCTTCGTTCTGTCCCGAAGGGGCTTCCAACCGGAAGCAGCTTCCCTGCCTCCGACCCCTGCTCTCTGGCGGGCCTCCCGAAGTACTCTTCCTGCGTCGTCACCGTACTGACTGCCTCAAATTATAAAGCAGGATCTGTTATTTTGCAAGCCCTAATTTCAGGCAGGAAAGAAAAAAAGCGTTTCCGCAAAAGCGCAGAAAACGCCGTTTTTCTCTCTGCTACGGTGATCAGGGCTCTCTTACGATATCCCGCCAGTCCAAATCCCCTCGCTCCAGGCCGTGGATCAGCACCTCCGCCGTGGCGATATTGGTGGCCACGGGGATATTGTGCATATCGCACAGGCGAAGCAGGTTCATGTCGTTGGGCTCCTGGGGCTTGGGATTCAAGGGATCCCGGAAAAACAGAAGCAGATCGATCTCGTTGCAGGCGATCCGCGCGGCGATCTGCTGATCCCCTCCCTGAGACCCGCTTAAAAACCGCTGCAGCTTCAGCCCGGTGGCCTCTGAAACCATTTTTCCCGTGGTGCCCGTGCCGCACAGCGTGTGGCGGCTGAGGATCCCGCAGTAGGCAATGCAGAACTGCACCATCAGCTCTTTTTTCGCGTCGTGGGCTGTCAAAGCAATGTTCATAAAACAAACTCCTCCTTCTTTTTTCATCCTAAAATGTTTCGTGCTCTCCCAAAAGAAATCATTTCAAGGCGGGAACAGGAATTCCTTCTCCTTCCAGCCGTCCCGCCATTCTGTGTAAAGCCATCATTCCCTTTGACGCGTCCTTTGCCTTTTTTCCCTTCAGAAAGGCCGCCGCCAGGGAAAAATCCTCCGGTACCACGCCAAAAAGCCGAATTCCGGCGGCGTCGATCACCGCGTCCAGATCGCCGTATACGCCGGTCTCATCGAAAAATTCACCGTTAAAGCGGTTGATGACAAGCCTTCTGTCCGATACCGCCAGCTTACTAAGCAGTCCGCTGACCGCGTTGGCGCTCCGCACGCATACCGGATCGGGACTGCAAACGATCAGTGCCCGATCCGCCGCGCAGGCCGCCGAACGAAAGCCGCCCCCCACTCCCGCGGGGGAATCCAGCAGCACATAGTCGTAATACCGTTTTAAGAGCGGTACCAGCTTTCGCATCACCCCGGGGCGGATCATGTTTTCCCCGGAGGAGGGCGCGGGCAGTAAAAACAACCCTTCCGCATCGGCGCAGGGATAAATCGCCTCCGCCGGAGCGCACCTGCCGTATACCACATCTGAGATATCAAACACCAGGTTTTCCTCTGTTCCCGTCATACGATCCAGGCTGCGCAGGCCTGCGTCGCAGTCGATCAACAGCACACGCCGGCCTCTTTGGGCCAACGCTCTGCCCAGCCCCACAGACACCGTGGATTTTCCCACGCCGCCTTTTCCGGACGTTATCACAGTTGAAATTCCCATAGCTGCTTACCTCGTTCTTTTCATCTTAGCACACCGGAACGGCTTTGTCAAAAACAAATATTAATTTCAATGAATTTTAGGCATAATAAATAAAATTTTCTTCGTTTTTTCGGCACTTACGCGATGGGCCGTTATCCGCCGCTGTAATAAGGCGATACCGGCTTCTTTTTGTCCTCTCCTCCGGAGGCAGAGCTTCCGCCAGGCGTGGAAGAGACTCCGTTTTCCGGCGCTGAGCTTACTGGCGAGGAGGAAGTTTCCCCGGTAAAGGGCGTTGTGGGAATATCTCCCCTACCGGAATTCTCAGGATCCTCCGGTTTTTGAGAAGAAGTTTCTCCGTTCCCTGCTCCGACAGAGCTCTCTCCCATGGAGGAGTCCCCATTTTCCAAAGCGGAAGACAAAAACTTATCCTTTTCCTTCTCTTCCTGCCTTGCCTTTTCCTCCGCCAGCTGTTCCTTGGTTTTCAGCACCTTGCCCTCATCGTCTACCAGGTTGCCCTCACTGTCATAGCGGTTGCCTTCCTCGTCCCAGGTATAGAAGCCGAAATACTGGTCTAAAATGTCCTTCGCCACATTTTGGGCGTAAGGCCCCTTATTGCCGTATTCCATCATCACTGCGATGGCGATCTGCGGGTCGTCCGCCGGGGCATAGCAGATAAAGCTAATGTTCGGTTCCGTGCTGTCGTCCTCCGAGGTTTCTGCGGTTCCCGTTTTGCAGGCGATGGACACCGGGTAGTCTCCAAACACATCGGAAGCCGTACCGGAGGTTGCCACCATGCACATAGCCTCGCGTACCACGCCCAGCACATCGGAAGAGAGATCCGCGTCAGACAGCTCCTTTGTTTGATATTCTCTGACAGTCTCCTCACCGGTATAGTCTGTTACCTTGTGGAGAAAATGGGTCTCCAGCCGCTTTCCCCCGTTGGCAACGGTAGCGCAGTAAGCGGCAAGCTGCATGGGGGTAAACATATTGTCCGCCTGGCCGATGGCCGCTTGGGCGGTAACGCCGTCCACCCACTCCTCACCGGCGTGATTTTCCTTATATTCCTGGGGGTTCGCCATAATGCCTGTGCGCTCGCCCAGCTCTACGCCGGTTTTTTCGCCCAGCCCAAAATACTCCGCATAGGCGTCCATTTTCCGAATTTTCAAATTCAGGCCCACATTGCAAAAAAACACGTTGCAGGATTCCGCAATGGCGCTGTACACATTTTTAGGCCCCAACGTTTCATTCAGGCATTTCGTTTTCATATCATAATACTCGAACACGCCGTTGCAGTCATAGGTGGTGTCCGCGCCGATGACCCCTTCCTGCAGAGCCGCCAGCGCCACCATGGGCTTAAAAACCGAGCCCGGTGTGTACACGCCGCCCAGAGCGCGGTTCAGCATAGGCTGTTTTTTATCGTTGGTTTTTTCATTGATATAGGCGTCGTCCGTGGTATAAAGGTTCATATCAAAGGTGGGGTAGGAGGAATTCACCAGCACCCCGAAATCCTTTACGTCCAGCACAGCCACTGCCCCGGCCGTACAGTTTTTCGCCTTGGTATTATTCTCGATATTTTTCTTCAGAGACAGGTTCGCCACCCGCTGCAGGTCGGAATCCAGCGTGGTATAAACGGTATTTCCTTCCTCCGGCTGCACGGTAACGGCGGTGTTTTTCACTTCCCCCGTATCGTCCACGAAAATGGTTTCCTCCCCACGGTGGCCCCGAAGCTCCGATTCAAAGGCTGCTTCGATACCGCCCTTTCCCAAGCGGTCCGTCCATTTATAGCCGGAAATATTGTTTTTATAGTCATAGGCCGTCCCATTTTCCACGGCGGCATCGTATTCCTCTTCCGAAATAGCGCCCACGTTGCCCACCACATGGGGGGCGAGAGCGCCGTCCTCTCCATAGTAACGCGCCACCGATACCTTGGGCTCGATCCCCTTCAGGTCGTTTCCTTTTTGGCTGATGACCCCCACTGTTTCCGCCGATACGTTTTCCGCGATCACATAGGCGTTGGTTCGGGAATAGCCGTCCCGTTCCATGGAATACCGCACAGAGGCCACGTCTCTGGTATCCTTTTTGGAAAAGCCCTCGCAGCCGTACCGGCGGGCCAGCTCCGCGATGCACTCCTCCGCCGTGGCGTATTCCGCCATATTCAGCATATCCTGGCCCTTCAGAGTCTCGATCTCCTCTTCTTTTCCTTCGGCAAACTGATACTCGTTTTCCTCCGTGAGCACAATGGGAAGCCTGTCCCGCCACTTTTCTCCCCGGCTTTCCAGAAGGTCGATCACCTTGATGATGGTGGCGTTGCGCTCCCTGTAGACCATGTGCAGGGCGTTATATACGATATCATAGGAGATCTGATTCCCCGCCAGCACCTTGCCGTTTCTGTCCAGGATCTGGCCTCTGGCCGCATCTAATTCAATGGTGTCGGTACGGTCGTTCAGGGCCTCCTGCTCAAAGCGCTCTCCCTCCAAAACCTGCCACTGGAACAGCCGGAGCTCATACCCCGCAAACACCGCCAGAAGCAGCAGCACACAGAACGCGTATCTCCCTATTTTTCTGATTTTCGGCAGTTTCATCATACAGAAAGCCCTCTCAAAAGGTCAGTTCTCCTGGGTGCGCACCGCCTGAGACAGGCCCCGGTTCAGCAAATACACCAGGGGAACAAAGATCATCGTGTAAAAGTATTTCGGCAGATAGTGGTGCAGAAAGGCGTATTCCGGCATGGAATAGGAAAAATAATACAGGAAAAACCACTGGGCGCAAACGGTCAGCCCGATGGTCCAGAGGCCGGTGATCAAAGCGGTGACAAGATTGACCTGTAAATAAACCTTGCTCAAAATACTGACAAAGCAGCACAGCACCGCCAGGACCACGGCGTGAAAGCCCATAATACCGGACAGCCCGAAATCACAGAACAGCCCCCCCACCACGCCGAAGGCCATGGCGGGCAGCTCCTCCTCAAACATGGCAATGGTGATCGCCGCCGGAAAAATCAGCACCGGGCGAACGCCGAACACGGCGGGCAGCAGCCCGGGAGTTTCCTGCAGCATAAACAGCACCAGCAGCTCCAGCACATAGGCCAGGTACCGAATCACACGGTTAAAGTCTCTCATTCCGCATCCTCCCCGCCCTGGGGCTGAGAGGAAAGATCCACCTCCGGGATCTCCTCCCCTTTTCCGGGGAAGCTGACAATGACAAATACGTCCTTTACGGCGGAAAGATCCTCGCAGGGCTGTACCACCGCGTATTTTGAAATATCATTCTCCGCCTTTTCCACGCTTTTCACTTCGCCGATTAAAATCCCTTCCGGGTAATTCCTGCCCGCGCCGGAGGTGGTCACGATGTCCCCCTCCTGCAGCTGGGTGTCCCCGGAAAGATAGTTAAAGCGCAGCAAACCGGAGCTGGCAGTCATGATATCGCTGGTGATCACGCCGCTTTCCTGGCGCTCAATGCACACAGCCGCCACCTTCACATCTTCGGAAAGCAGACAGGAGACCTTGCTGGTGGTGGCATAGGCCTGTGTCACAATGCCCACCAGCCCCCGGCTGGTGATCACAGGGTCCCCCACGCTGATGCCCTCCAAGGTGCCTTTGTCAATGGAAAATCCGGAAAACACATCGTTGGGGTCCCGGCCGATCACAGAGGCGGCCAGAGATTTATTTTCCGGGCGCTGGCCGGTGATCTCCAGCTGCAGCTTCAGCTGCTCGTTTTCCTGCTTGATGGTCTCAAAATCCGCCAGCTTCTGCTGAAGCTGGGCGTTCTTATCCTGAAGCCTTGTCACCATATCCTTCAGCTCGTCCTTGGAAAGCCCGTCCAGATCCAGAAACTCCGTAACATTTTCCGTTACCGTGGTGGCCACTCCCTGCATGGGAGAGGAAACGAAGCCCAACAGGCTTGCCAGAAACGAGCCGCCCGCAGTGGCAGTAAAGATGATCAGCCCCAGCAGCACGAACACGGTGATCATCAGCACCTTAAACGAGCTGCTTTTGAAAAACTCCTTCAAGCCCAAGCCCCCTTTCTCAGAAAATCTCCCGCAGATATGGTTCTTCCCGTTCAGTCAAAGGCGGACTGCCGCAGAGCGGAACGCGGCCCGCGCCGCTTGCCGCCTTCCACAGCAGTCCTCCTCTACTTCCCAAAAACTTGTTCTTTCCCTTTTTGCCGATGCTTCACTCACTTTTTTCTGGAGCGATAATAGGACTTGGGCAGATCCACCTCCAGGCTTTTGCCCGTGCCCTCTACCACGCAGTCCAGGGGCCGCTCCGCCACATGAACGGGGATCCCCGTTTCCTGGCTTACCAGCTTGTCCAGGCCCCGCAGCAAAGCGCCGCCGCCTGTGAGCATGATGCCCCGGTCAATAATATCCGCCGCCAGCTCCGGCGGGGTCTTTTCCAAAGTATCCTTGATGGCGTCCACCACGATCATCACGCTGTCCATCAGGGCCTCCCGCACCTCGTCGGCATGAATGGTCACATTCTTCGGCAGGCCGTCGATCAGGTTCCGGCCCTTGATCTCCACAAAGGAATTGATGGTATCCTCCGTGGGAAACGCCGAGCCGATCTTCACCTTGATCTCCTCGGCGGTACGTTCGCCGATGAGCAGGTTATATTTCTTTTTTACATAGGTGACAATGGCCTCGTCAAATTTATCGCCCGCCATGCGCACGGAAACGGCGGTAACGATATCTCCCAGGGAGATCACGGCCACTTCGGAGGTGCCGCCGCCGATGTCCACCACCATGCTGCCGGTAGCCTCCCCCACGGGCAGGCCCGCGCCGATAGCTGCCGCCATGGGCTCCTCGATCAGATCCACATTGTTGGAGCCGGCCTGACGGGCGGCGTCCTCCACTGCCCGGCGCTCCACTTCCGTAACTCCGGAGGGAATGCAGATCACGATCCTGGGCCGGCTGAAGGTACCGGATTTCAGCGCCTTTTTGATAAAGTATTTCAGCATTGCCGCCGTTACGTCGAAGTCGGCGATCACGCCGTCCTTCAGGGGACGCACCGCCACGATGGAGCCGGGGGTCCTGCCCAGCATTTCCTTGGCCTGCTTACCCACCGCCAAAACCTCATCGGTACGCACGTCCACGGCCACCACGGAGGGTTCCCGCATTACAATGCCCTTGCCCCGCATAAATACCAGCGTATTGGCAGTTCCCAAATCAATGCCGATATCCTTGGAAAACATAGAAAACATGGAAAAAAGTCCTGAAAGCCCTGCCATCTGAAAACTCTGCCTTTCCGGCCCATACCCCGGGCCTGCCATATTTGATCCGCGAAGAAACGGATTTCACACGCACAGACTGCCTGATCCACGGTAACGGGTTTCACCCAGTACACAGATTTTGCACACCCATACGGATCGTATCTTCTCTCTTATCGTTTCCCAATTCCGGTAAAAATTCCTAACTGCCTGATTCTTTCCGCAAAACACAGAAAAAAGCTCACCCGATAACAGGGAAATTATAATTCATTATACATCATTTTCTCCGGTTTCTCAACAACAAAGTTTACATAAACACAGAAAAAACCAAAATACCGCATATGTGCCGGACGTCTTCAGACACGGTACAATATTTAGGTATTTAGTCGTTAGTTGTAAGTGGTTAGTTATTAGAGAAGGGCAAAAGCACAATTTGTTGCGCTTGCAATTTGCGCTCCGGGCAATGGGAATGAGCAGTTAATAATTAGTAATTAAGGGCAAAAGGTAGTATGCTAAATTGTCATTTTGGCATATCCTTATTATCGTGCAACATAGCATTAAAATCTTTTTTATCTTCGTTTGCCATTTCTGCCACCTCCTACTTTAAGGATAATCTGTTTGGCATTCCTATGCAATGAGGCTGTTTGAAAAAATTCGTCATACAAACTGGAATTTGACGTTCACTCATATATTGTTTTATTTCATCAGAAGTCAATTTTCGTACTTCTGTATGTGAATATTCTTTATACTCTCCAACATTAAACACAGGTGTCATTTGTTTGCATTTCTTGTCTTTATTCTTTTTCAAGAATAGATGTAAATCCTCATTCCCGGCGAATATTTTATAAGATACTCTGCCTTTACTGTTCTCTATCTCATAAATACCACATGAACTTTTCGTTGTATAATCGGCTGTTCGTAAATAAAGTTTTGCAATTTCCAATGACTTAAAAGGAAAATTCCATCTTTGTAATCCTCTGTTTGGGTCATGTTCAATACAAATGCAACGTCCACAAGTTCCACAAATATATTGAGTGTGGTTTTCTAAGCAGTCCAAGGGATTTAGTAATGGTGTTATTCTATTTTCATCAGAGTAACATTCTTCACACATTTTTCTTTTCGCTCCTTATCAAATTCTAATTTGTTCCTGTATAAAAAGTATATCACGAAGGCGTGAAGATTTCTATACTGTTGTTCATTTGCATAAGCAGTAGCGTGTCAATGTAACGCTATTGCCTAATGAGAAGCCTTGTTTTGTTACTATCTGCAAGCCCAAAATACAGTAGGGGAAGTATTATCCTCCACCCACTGTATTTTAAGGCAATAAGCGTTACGCTCATTAGTTATAAATCAGTTCGCTATATACAATTTCTCTCGCCCTCGCTTGTATTTCATTCATTCTTCCAATCCACAATATCATGCTTTCTGCTTTTAGTTGTTCAGTCACGCCCTCCTTGTCAGCCATTTGTTCGACCAATCGAAACATCATCTTCGTTGCTTGTTCGTCAATATCAGCAAGATAACAGTTCAATTTTCCGCTTGTGAGAAGCGTGGTGTAAACTGCCCGTTTATGTTCCTGCAAATAGTGTTTGTGTCGCTGCCCCCATAAGCCGATAGGCTTGTGTCCTTTTTCGGCTGGTAAAGTAAGGCAAGGCAAGGAATATAATAATCTCCTTGCAGTTCATACCAAAGACCGTTGCTTTCATCATAAATATACTTATCCATTAAAAAGTCCTCCGTTATAATATATTCGCACATATATCACAGTTCTCCGATTACCACACTCTGTTATAACTTATTATGAGATTTTCTTGCCCTTGATTTTGCCCTTATGATTGTGCAGAACAAGGGTAACATGGTGTGAAATCATATAAAGAAATAAGGTGTGATGATTGCGATAAATCCTTTGTTTTCAAGGCTTTCGGAGGATTTTATTAAAACCCTATGAGGTGTGATAAACACCTGTAAAATTATGAGTTTCTAATTGGAATTTAGCGGTTGCCCGCTTACTTTCCATCTGTCATTACTGAACAAAAAGCAAGGAGAACCTTGCTTTCTCGGTGAAAAATCTCGTTCTTCGAGCCTTTTTGAAGGGCTTTAAGGGCGAGATTCTTCGTCGCTTCGTTCCTCAGAATGACAAAGGAGGGGGCTTATTATTCTCTAACAACTGAGGACTTATGGCTAACAATCTGCATGGAAAATTAGAATTTAGTGGTTGCCCGCTTACCTTCCACCTGTCATTACTGAACAAAAGGCTATAGCTTTTTTGTGAAGAATCTCGTTCTTCATCTCTTTACTCAGGCAATGAAGGGCGAGATTCTTCGTCGCTTCGTTCCTCAGAATGACAGTGGGGAACTGTTCGATAAATTGGAATTTGGCGGCGAGGCGCCGCTGCCACTCGTGAAGCCGCTTGGTACGGGAATTTGGTTTCTGACCCGACCATTAGCAGAGCGCTAAATTGGAATTTAGCGTGTTAGTTGTTAGCTGTTAGTAGTTAGTTGTTTAGAAAGGGAAAAGGTCCCTCTTTGTCATTACTGAACAGAAAGCAAGGAAACCTTGCTTTCTCGGTGAAGAATCTCGTCCTTTGTCCTTTTATTCAGGCACTAAGGACGAGATTCTTCGTCACTTCGTTCCTCAGAATGACAGTGGGGAGCCCGCCCCTCTTTAACGACTAACAACGAACAGCTAACAACCAGTTCGCTAAACTATCTATTTAGCGGCTTCCCCCCGCAGACTCTCCGCCTGTCATTACTAAAACAAAAAAGCGCAGGAAGCTATAGCTCTCTTGTCGCTTTTTTGTGCTCAGTTTTTAGAGAAGTGCTTTCCGAATATAGAACAGCGGCGATACAAATACCCTCACGCTGCTTGTCTTCCCTCTCCGGCAGCCGGTGTGTCATCTGCTTTTTCTGATCTCAAACCGCTCTCCGTAAATCGTTTCCTCCCGCACCGTCTGGTACTCATGGCCGGGAAAGTCTTTGCGCACGGAAACGGTGTTGAGGCAGTCGTAACCCAGCCTTTTGTAAAGGCGAATGGCCCTTTCGTTTCGGGCGGCGGCTTCAATATACATACTCTCAGAGTATGCTTTTACGATCTCCTCCGCAAGGCGCACCGCCTCGCTGCCGATCCCCTGGTTTTGACAGGTGGGAAGCACAAACAGATCCTCCAGCCAATCCACCTTTCCGCCGCGGCTGCCCAGGTGCAGAAAGCCCACGGGCTCCTGCTCCCGGCAGATAAAATAAAACGCGTGGCCCGAAGCCGTCCAGGCGGCAAGATCCTCCTTTGCCTCCTCAGGCGGCATATTGTACCCGTTGTGCTCCTTCCAGAAGCTCTGGATCAATGACACGGCCCGCGCTTCTTCCCCACGGTATTCCGTAAGCTCAGTCATGTGATTTTCACTCCTTTTCCGCTGTTACGAAAGAAAATGCCGGGCGGCTAACCTGGCATTTTCCTTTTTATTATCGGGCGCCGAATACTGTTTCGGCCGACTCCGATTCAAACTGCTTATTGTACAAATCGGCGTAATAGCCCCCCTGCTCTATCAGCTCTTGATGGGTACCGCGTTCGATGATCTTTCCGCCCCGCACCACCAGGATCATATCCGCTTGCCGAATGGTGGAAAGCCGGTGGGCAATCAGGAAGGAGGTTCGCCCGGTCAACAGGGTGGAAATGGCCTCCTGGATCAGCGCCTCTGTTTCGGTATCGATGGAGGCGGTGGCTTCGTCCAGCACAAAGATCTTGGGGTTCGCCAGCACCGCTCTGGCAAAGGAAACCAGCTGCTTTTCTCCGGTGGAGAGCTGGCCGCCGCCCTCGCCCACATCGCTGTCATAGCCGTGATCCATGCGCGTGATAAAATCGTGAGCGTTTACCAGCTTTGCCGCGGCGATAATTTCCTCATCAGTGGCGTCCAGCCGGCCATAGCGGATATTTTCCTTCACCGAGCCGGAAAACAAATGGGGCGTTTGCAGCACATAGCCGATATTGCTGTGCAGCCACAGCATACTGCGCTCCTTGTAGTCTCTGCCATCGATCAAAATTTTGCCTTCCGTGGGCTCAAAGAACCGGCAGGCCAAGTTGACCAGAGTGGATTTTCCCGCTCCCGTTTCGCCTACAATAGCCACAGTAGTACCGGCGGGCACTTCTAAATTAAAGTGCTCCAGCACATTTTCCGTGCCGTCCGGATAGCGGAAGGTCACATCGTCGAAGGTGATGCGCCCCTGAAGGGGCTCCCAGTTTTCCCGCTTGGGGTCTAAGGACGTGCCGTATTTTTCAATGACCTCCGGCGTGTCGGTGATCTCCGGCTCCATCTCCAGCAGGGCCGTAACGCGCTCGATATTGGCCTGGGTGGAAATGAAGTTGGAAATGGTTCCGGCCAGGTTCTGCACCGGGTCCGCAATGATCAACGCATAGTTCACAAAGATGGTCAGCTCGCCGATGGTGATAAAATCCCCCAGCACCATGGTGCCGCCGCCGGTGATCACAAGGCTCACCGCCAGGGCGGTAAGCAAGCCGATCAGAGGCACATACACCGCGCTGAGCATGACGGAGCGAATGGTGGTGCTTTTCATGCGTCCGGTAACTTCCTTGAAGTTTTCCGTGTTTTTATCCTCGATCACCAGGGTTTTCGAGGTTTTCGCCCCGGAAATGCCTTCGTTGTAGTGGCGGGTGATTTCGGCGTTTATCTTTCTTACCTGGCGGTTCACCGCCAGAATGCGCTTCTGAAAATACAGAGTCAGAAGCACAATGAAAGGAACCACCGCAATGACCAGCAGCGCCAGCTTCCAGTTCAGAACCAGCATGACCGCCATACAGCCCAGCACGTAAATGCCGCTGTAGAACACATCTACAAGGCTCCAGGCCAAAGCATCGCTGATCCGGCTGCTGTCGCTCATCACCCGGGCCATGATGGTGCCAACCGGAGTCTGGTTGTAGTAGGAAAAGCTCAAGGTCTGCAAATGGGTAAACAGCTTTTCCCGCATGTCCCTGTTCAGCCGGACCTCCACCCCAATGCCGGTACGGCCCATCAGCATGGTAGAGCAGGTAACGACCAGCACCAGCAGTAAGTACAGCAGGCCAAAGGGCAAAAGCCCTTCGTGGCTGCGGGGGGTGATAAAATTGTCCACCGCGTAGCCTGTCATCAGCGTATAGCCGATATCAATGGCGGCGGAAACGATCATCACCGTGACCAGCAGCGCCATTTTCTTTTTATAGGGTTTCAAAAAAGGAAGCATTTTCCCCCATATCTTCAGGGAAGAAACCTTGTCCTTTTTTGTTTCCTGCGTCATATGTTCCATGTATCATACCATCGCCCCTGCCAACGCAAAGGCTTCCTTTCTCTAACAGCTAACTACTAACTACTTTTCAGGAGGGAATCCCGTTTACGGGATTTTTATATCTAAACGTATTTAAGGGGTAAAGAAGTCAAGCCGCTTTGCGGCTTTGTGCTTCTTGCGAAGCAAAAGAGAAGCGCTTCGCGCTTCAGGGCTTCTTTAGGAGGGAATCCCGTTTACGGGATTCCCTTTTTGCATATCAAAGATACGCTTATAGATCCCGTCCTGCCGGATCAGCTCCTGATGGGTGCCCATTTGCGAGACCCTGCCATGATCCAGCACCAGGATCTGGTCGGCGTTCATCAGGGTGGTGATCCGGTGGGCGATCAGGATCGTGGTGCCATGTACGTTTTCCTTGATGGACTGGCGGATCTTCTGGTCGGTCTCCATATCCACCGCGGAAAGGGAATCGTCAAAGATCTTGATGGGCGTATCCTGCATCAACATTCTGGCAATAGCCACACGCTGCTTCTGGCCGCCGGAAATGGTAACGCCCCGCTCGCCGATAGGCGTTTCATAGCCCTGGGCGAAGTTTTCAATGGCGTCGTCGATCACCGCCAGCCTGGCGTAATGCCGCACGGTCTCAATATCCTGGCGGGAAGCGCCGTCGGCAATGCTTTCCCGGAAGGTCTTGGAAAACAGGAAGGGCTCCTGCAGCACGATACCGATGTTTTTCCGCAGGTGAGAGCGCCTGATCTTTCGGATATCCACACCGTCCACCGTGATCGTACCCGCGCCCTCGGGCAGATCATAAAGGCGGTCCAACAGGTACATCAGGGTAGATTTTCCGCTGCCTGTGGCCCCTAAAATGCCAAAGGTGCTTCCGGCCTTGATGGTAAAGGACACATCGTCCAGCACGCCGGTATTGCTGTCGGGATAATGGAAGCTCACGTGGTCAAACACAATATCGCCCCGCACATCGGGCTCCTGGGGGTCGGGACAGTCCTGCTCCTCCTCCGCGTCCAGAATGTCAAAAAGGCGGGTAGAGCTGATGGATGTTTTGGAAAGCTCGCCCAACAGGCGGCCCAAGCTGCGGGTGGGCCAGACCAGCATGGAATTGTAGGCGGTGAAGGCAAGGTATTCGCCCTCTGTCAGGCTGCCGTTTTCCACGAAAAACACGCCAGCCACCAGCACCACCAGCACCTGAAGCCCGGCAAGAAAATCGCCAAGTCCCCAGTTTACACCCATGATATTTCCAAGCTTCACCCAATAATCCGTATACTCCCGGTTCTTTTTCGTAAACCGATCGATCTCAAACCGCTCTCTGCCAAAGGCCCGCACCACCCGGACGCCGGTGAGGTTTTCCTGCACCATGGCGGTCAGCTCGCCCTCGGTCTCGTCCGCCTTCTGGAACCGCTTGCCCTGAATGATGAAAAACACCAGGGAGGCTCCTACGGAAAGGGGAATAAAGCACAGCACAATGAAAGAAAGCTGAGCGTTCATGGAAAACATAAGCCCCAGGGAAACCACCATCAGAAGCAGCACGCGAATACAGCCCATCAGCTGATCCGTAACAAAATTGCGCACCAGATCCAGGTCATTGGTACAGCGCTGAATGATCTCCCCGGTCTGGTGAGAATTGTGCCAGGCATAGGGCAGCCTTTGAATGTGGTCAAACAGGGTGTTGCGGATCCTCGCCACCGTACTCTCGCAGGCCTTGGCAAGGTTCATGCGGTAGGCATAGTTGGAAAGGCCTGAAATCACCGCGAACAACAGCGCCACACCCGCGCAAATGACGATATGCGTGCGCAGCATTTCCCTGCCGCCGATGGAATCGATCAAGCTTACCAAAAAGCCGGGCAGGTTAAAGGGATTGTCATTGATGACCGAATCCACCGTCACCCGAATGACCTGCGGGGTCATATAGTTCGCGATCACGGAAACAACGATCATCAAAAGCGTTACTACAAAATTTTTCCGGTATCCTTTTGTAAAGGGGAAAAACCGCAGTATACTGGATTTTTTCTGTTTTTCTTTCCGAAGCTCTTTCATAAAAGTAGTATTGTTCTCTCCTCTCCCGGATCGCCGGGAGCAGCAGCCCCGCCGGACGATCCTTCGTATTTCATGCTGATGGCCTGTGCCGTTCAAAAATGAATCCCCAAAGCCGGGCAGCGCAAAATATCCGGCTGTTAAAAAAGGGGCGGCGGCAGACTTTCCCCCCGAAAGCCTGCCGTCCCCCCAGGGCATCCTTTTTCTTTTCCATGCGTAGCCAGACGGCGCAAATTTGAACCCGCTGAAAACAGGCGATATATTGCCGCTTTTCAGTTTATCGGCCTAGGCAGGCGCCAGCCTGCCGTCGTTCTCTGCACTGAAAATCAACAACATCTCACCAGTTTTCAGTTCGAAGAAGTTTTGCCGGAGTGGATTTTTGTCCAACCTAGGCAAAAGCGGAGTGAATCCTTTCGGATTCACGAGCATTTTAACAACGGGCGGGCGAAAATACGCCCGGCAAAACCGTGGTTCAAATTCGCGCCGTCTGGCTACAAGAACGTGCGTTGCGCACAAATGTGCCGCACATGTTATATACATGGAAAAAGGCAAGCCAACAAGGAAGGATATCTATTCGATATCCTTCTGCGCCGGACAGGAGTTCACGGTTCCTTCCGGCATTTGGTAACGACGGTATTTTCACTCTACCACGTCAGGGCGGAAAAGTCAACAGGTTCTTTTGTAAAAACATCTTCCGAAAAAGCCCGGCTGTTTTTACTTGCAATTCCTTTTTTACTATGCTATACTCGGAAAAGACTGAAAGAAAAACGAGGACGGAGAAATGCGACAGTACTTTGCTTACCTGTGAAACTCACACCGCAGTTCGCGGTGGTTTTTTCCGTGTAAGAAAGGTCCTGTCTCTCCCTGTTTCTCGCTGACGCCACCGTTTTGGGCGGCGTAGCATGAAAACCAGGCTGTGAGAAGGTGCCTTCTCACAGCCTTTTCTTTTTGTCGTTTTCCTGAAAGGAGGAGCCGTCATGTTAATTTCTTCCCGCAAAGTCGTCGTCTGCCGCTTCCGGCAGACAAAGCCGGTTTTTCCGGCGGCCTTTGCCTGCCTTATCTTATCATAAGCGTCAACCGCGATGATCGCGCAGCGATTATTTTAAGAGCCGGAAGATCGGTGCCTTGTACTTCAATCTGTAAAAGGAGAACCGATCATGACAAAATTAGAACAATGCAAGGAGCTTTTGGGCTGCTGGGAGCAGCCTGATTACCGATACCGCCAGATCCTTCAGGCGGTGTTTCACCGAAGGATCTCCCGGTTTCAGGAGATGACCGTTCTGCCCGCCGGGCTGCGGGACAGGCTGACACAAGAGCTGGGGGAAACCGTTCTCACCCTGCGCCCGGTCCACGAAAGTCTTTCCGGCCAGGCGGATAAGCTGCTGTTTGCCCTGGAGGACGGCGAACGGGTGGAGGCTGTGCGCCTTCACTATCGCAAGGGCTGGGAATCCTTCTGCATTTCCTCCCAATGCGGGTGCGCCTTCGGCTGTAAATTCTGCGCCACAGGCGGCATGGGCAAAAGGCGGGATCTCACCGCCTGGGAGATCGTGGAGCAGCTTTTATACTTCCATTTGCAGGGCCATACGCTCCACAGCGTTTCCTTTATGGGCATGGGCGAGCCCTTCGCAAACCCGCACCTGTTTTCCGCCCTTTCCCTGTTGACAGACCCCGCCCTTTTTGGCCTGAGCCAGCGCAGGATCACGGTTTCCACTGTAGGCGTGCTGCCGGGGATCCGGCGGCTTACCCTGGAATACCCCCAGGTGAACCTGGCCTATTCCCTGCACGCCCCTGCTCCGGAGCTGCGAAAAAGGCTGATGCCTGTGGAGCGCCGCTGGCCCATGGAGCAGGTCCTTGCCGCCCTGAACGCCCATATCCGCCGCACCAACCGCCGGGTATTTCTGGCCTATATCCTGCTGAAAAACCTGAACGACAGCACCGCCCACGCCAGAAGGCTGGGGCAGCTGCTTCGGCGGAATCCCCGGGAACTTCCCCTGTATCATATTGACCTGATCCCCTATAACGCGGCAGAGCGCGCCGGAGAGCTTTTCACCTCACCGGAGCCCCAGCGCGTCCGGGAATTCCTGCGGGTGCTGCGGCAAATGGGCATCAGCTGCTCCGCCCGCACCCAGTTCGGCTCCGATATCTCCGCCGCCTGCGGCCAGCTGTGCGCGGAAGAAAAGCAGCCGTTGGAGATCAAAAATTAGTTGTGGGGTGTTTGTGCCCTTAGGCTCCCCTTGCTCCGCAAGGGGAGCTGTCAGCCGAAGGCTGACTGAGGGGATTATAACCAGCGATTCTATCCTGCTTTCTGCGTGTGACTATCCCTTCCACCGTTCTCGCCTCTCCGCCTGATTTATCATTTAGTTTATCAAAAAATACCCGCTGAGAAGCCCTTGCTCCTCAGCGGGTATTTTTTGCGCGCTTCACAAATGACGACTCTTTTGCGAAGCGGCTTCCTGTCAATTATTTATTTTCCTGGTCGCCTACGTTCATGGGATACTTTCTCATATAGGAGAACAGCTCGTCCACGGTGGTAAAGGCAAGGCCTGTTACGGTATCGGCAGCGCCATAGTAAATGGTGATGCGCCCGGTCTCCGGGTCTGTGAGGGTGGCGCAGGGGAAGGTGACGTTGGGCACGTCTCCGGTAAGCTCATACTGCTCTTCCGGCCCGAACACATAGAAGTTGCAGCGCTCCTTTACGATCCAGGGGCGGTCGATATCCAGAAGGGCCACGCCGAAGCGGTAGACAAAGCCGTTGCAGGAATTCAGCACGCCGTGATAGATCATCAGCCAGCCCTCATCGGTCTCAATGGGGGTGGGGCCGGGGCCTACCTTCTTGCTCTGCCAGCCGTTGGCGGTGCCAAACAGCCAGCGGTGCTTCCCCCAGTAGCACAGGTCGGGGCTCTCGCTGTAGAAAATATCTCCGAAGGGAGTGTGGCCGGTATCGCTGGGGCGGCTGACCATAGCAAAGTTGCCGTTTATTTTCCGGGGGAACAGCACGCCGTTGCGGTTATAGGGCAAAAACGCGTTTTCCAGCTGGTGGAAGGTTTTGAAATCCTCTGTCCAGCCAATGCCGATGGTGGGGCCGTGGTAACCGTTGCACCAGGTGATATAATACTTTCCGTCGATCAGGCACACCCGGGGATCATAACGGTACTCCTTGCGGGTAACCTCTTTCTCGCCTTCGAACACGATGGGATCGGGGTTGATGTCCCAGTGAATGCCGTCTTTGGAGAAGCCGGCAAAGATATCCATTTCCACGCCTCTGTTATCGCAGCGGAACACGCCCGCATAAGCGTCGCCGAATACCACCACGGCGGAATTGAAAATGCTGTTGGAGGTGGGGATTGCGTCTCTCTGAATAATAGGGTTTTCCGTGTAGCGCCACACGGGCTTATCGTACCCCGCGGGCTTGTCCTGCCAGGGCATGTTGGGTAAGGCCGGTCTGCCGATGATCTTTGCCATAATTAGAGCTCCTCTCTGATTTTGCGTGGAGGCTGGCTGTTCCAGCTCCTGAATTCAGTATAACACCCTTTTCCTGGAAAAGAAAGGGAAAAATGTGCGGTATTTTGCTTTTTGATAGAGATTTCCCTGTACCGCTCCAAAAGTTTCCGCTTGACAAATTTCCATTCCTGTGGTAAACCTGAAAGCACGGCGATGGGAAACAGAGTATTTCGCCGAATAACAGAGCAAAGGCTGAGAAGAGGAGGAGTACGCGATCCCCCGAAGCAGAGAGAGAAGGCGGTTGGTGCAAGCCTTCGTGAAGGGAACGCGGAAGTAGCCTCGGAGCTGCGGCCCCAAAGGGGATGACCCCCCTGAGTAGGCGCCGCCGGAACAGTTTCCGCCGTTACAGGGAAAGCCGTATCGGGCCCTTTGGCCCCGCACGGAAATGAGCGCGGGAGCTTTGCCTCCCGAACTTAGGTGGTACCGCGGAATTTCTTTCGCCCTAAGCAGTAAAGCTGCTTAGGGCGTTTTTTGTTTCCCACCTATTTTTGAGAAAGAGGGTCATTTTATGGAAAAGCGTTACGATTTTCACAGCTGGGAGCCTGCCATGCAGGCACTTTGGGAAAAAGAAGGGATCTATCGGTTCGATCCCAACAGGGAGGGAAAGCTTTATTCCATCGACACCCCTCCGCCCACCGTCAGCGGCAGCCTGCACATCGGCCATCTGTTTTCCTACACCCAGGCGGAGATGATCGCCCGGTTTCACCGAATGCGGGGCGAAAACGTGTACTATCCCTTCGGCTTTGACGATAACGGCCTGCCCACCGAGCGGCTGGTGGAGCGGGAGCAGGGCCTTCGGGCCAGAGACCTGCCCCGCCGGGAGTTTATCGAAAAGTGCCGGGAAACCGCCGCCCGGTACGAAAAAGCCTTTCGGGAGCTTTTTTCCTCCATGGGCTTTTCCGTAGACTGGAGCCTGCAATACGAAACCGCTTCCCCGGAAACGCGCAGGCTTTCTCAGGCTTTGTTTCTGGAGCTTGCCCGGGAGGGAAAAGCCGTCTGCCGGGAGGCCCCGGTGCTGTGGTGTACCCAGTGCCGCACCTCCATTGCCCAAGCGGAGCTGGAAACCCGGGAAACAGACTCTGTTTTTTACACCCTTCCCTTTTCCTGCGGCGAAGAGCTTTTGCCCGTGGCCACCACCCGCCCGGAGCTGCTTTATGGCTGCGTGTGCCTGCTGATCCACCCGGAAAACAAGCAGTACCAAAACTACTTGGGAAAAACGGCGAAGGTGCCCCTTTACGGCTTTGAGATCCCCATTCTGCCGGACGAAAAGGCGGACCCGGAAAAAGGCACCGGCATTGTGATGTGCGCCACCTTCGGAGACAGCACCGACGCCCAGTGGGTGGAGGAGCATCAGCTTCCCATACGAAAGGTGCTTTTGCCGGAGGGCGTTTTCGCCCCCGAAGTGCCGAAGCTTGCCGGGCTTTCCGTCAGGGAAGGAAGAAAAGAGATCGTAAAACTTCTGGAGGAAGCCGGGCTGATCCTTCAGCGGGAACCCATTTCCCACACCGTGGCGGTGCACGAACGGTGCGGCACCCCGGTGGAAATTTTACCCTCCCGGCAATGGTATATCCGCGTTCTGCCGGAGCGGGAAGGGCTTAGGGAAGCAGCGGAAGAGATCTGCTGGCGCCCGGCGCAAATGAAGGACCGGTATCTGGATTGGGTGGAAAACCTGAAATGGGATTGGTGCGTTTCCCGCCAGCGGTACTACGGCGTTCCCTTCCCGGTATGGTACTGCAAAAGCTGCGGAAAGCCCGCGTTCGCTGAAGAAGCTTCCCTGCCCATAGACCCCATGGAAACACCTTATGAGGGCAAATGTGCCTGCGGCTGTACAGAATTTCTGCCGGAAACCGCCGTACTGGACACCTGGGCTACTTCTTCTATCACGCCCCTGCTCCACAAAAGCCGGGGCCTTGCGGAATATCCCATGACCATGCGCACCCACGCCCACGAGATCATTCGCACCTGGACTTTCTATTCCATTGCCCGCAGCCTGTTCCACACCGGAAAGCTGCCCTGGAAGGAGCTGATGATCACCGGCTTCGTGCTGGCGAAGAAGGGAGAAAAAATCAGCAAATCCAAGGGAAACGGAGCGGACCCCTCCGCCCTCATCGGAGAGCACTCGGCAGACGCCCTTCGGCTGTGGACGGCAAACGCCCGCCTGGGAACAGATTCCTTTTTCTCCCCGGCGGAGCTGCAGCCGGAAAAGCGCCTGCTCACAAAGTTGTGGAACGCCGCCCGATTCGCCGCCTCCCTGCTGGAGGATTTTTCCCCCGCCGATTCCCCCGCCCCGCCGCTTCCGGCAGACCGCTGGCTTCTGGCCCGGCGGGACGAAACGCTGTGCGCCGCCGTTTCCCTTTTGGAGCAGTACGAGGCGGGCCAGGCCAGAAAGGAGATCGACCGGTTTTTCTGGAACGATTTCTGCGATACCTATATCGAGCTTGTAAAGGACAGGCTGTATTCCCCGGAAAAACAAAAGGAGCAGCCCCGCAGGGCTGCCCAATACGCGCTGTACCACGGCCTGTTTTCCGTTTTGCAGCTGTACGCTCCCTTCGCTCCTCACATTACGGAGGCGATCTATCAGGAGCTTTTCCGCAAAAACAGACAGGAGCTTTCCCTGCACCAGACCCGCTGGCCACGCCCCGAGGCCCCAGATCAGCGGCTGCTGCGCTTCGGCGAATGTATCAAAAACGGTCTCTCCGCCATGCGCAAGGAAAAAACCGAGCAGGGCCTTTCCCTGCGGGCGGAAATCGACTGCTTCTCCCTGCAAGCGGAAAAGGATCTCCTCCCCCTGCTTCAGGAAAGCGAGGGAGACCTCCTTGCCTGCGCAAGGGCGAAAAGGTTGGAGCTCCAGTACTTGTGAAGCTTCTCAACGAGGAAGAGAAAAGAAAAATGAGGAATGAAGGGCAAGAGATTAGTCCGATAAATTGGAATTTGCAGCCTACCGCTGCACCCACTCGTGAAGCTGTTTGGTGCGGGAAATCGGTTTCTGACCCGACCAATAGTGATTCGCTTATTTTTCTCCTGTCATTCTGAACGAAGTGAAGAATCTCGCCCTTTTCCCTTCTATTCAGGAAATGAAGGACGAGATTCTTCGTTCCTCAGAATGACAAAAGTGAGAACTCGCCCCTCTCTAACGACTAACAACTAATAGCTAACGACTAGTTCGCTAAACTATAATTTATCGCTTTCCTTCCGGTTGGATTAGGAATTACCCTCCCACTTCACACATATCCGCCGCTTTCTAGCTCCTTCTTTTTTCCCCTTTTCTCAGCAGGAAAAAGGCAGCTGCCAACGCCCCCAGGTACAGCGCCAGGAACAGGGCGGTCATTGGAAGTTCCGCGGGATAGGGGCAAAGCCGTCTTTCCAGAAGAAAGCTCGCCGCCATGGATACCGGTAAGAACAGGCCCAGGGCCCAATTCAGAAGCTTCAGAAAAAAAGGGGCTTCCTGACGGCAGATCAGCTTCCCCGCAAAGTACCAAACAACGCCCGCCGTTTGGAAAGTCAGTCCCATCCAAATGGCGGGGTCGGCCTGCTGTTCGTACCATTCCGCAAAAGCGGCGAAAAGCCCAATGGCCATAAGACCTGCGGAACACACATACTGCACCTGCCCCACTGTTTTCCGGCAGGGCTCTCGGGCCGCGGGCAAAGCGGGCTGGGGCTCCGCGGCGTCTTTCAGCAAATAATCGGTGGTCACGCCGAACACCTCGCTGAGCGCGATCACCTTATCCAGCTCCGGGACGGATTCCTCCAGCTCCCATTTGGAAACCGACTGCCGGGAAACCTCCAGCCGCTCCGCCAGCTGCTCCTGAGACATGCCCCGGGACTTCCGAAGGGTCTGCAATTTTTCTCCGAATTTCATAAAAAGCCTCCTTTTTCCGTTCGGCGGAAAAACAACTTCGAACGGGGGAATATTGTTTCCCTATTCTATCGCTTTTTCCGGCCACGAAACACAAAGCGGAGCTGGAACCTCCGCAACCGTCAGTTGCAAAAGGCATTCACGGCTTTTTCTCTCGGCGTGCCCCACCGGAAGCAAATTCAGGCCTTCAGAGCGGAAAACTTCCTTACATAAGCGGCGCTTTCCGCGATACAATCTTCAAAGGTCCCGGAAACCGAGCCTTCCAGAGAAAGACTTCCGGAATAGCCGATGGATCTCAGGGCCTGAAAGAAAGCGGCATAATCCTCTCCGTCTCCCTCTTTGGGGAGCGCGCGGCCGTTTTTGGCGCTGGCAATGTGAGCATGGGCTAAAATATCCCCATAGCCCGCCAATACGGAGAGGGGTTCCCGCTCCAGGTCAAAATGGTACAGGTCAACCAAAAGGCGGATATTAGGCTTTCCCACCTCCCGCACCAGACAGGCGCACTCCTCGCTGGTATTCAAAATATTGCATTCCCTCCGGTTTAAGGGCTCGATACAGCAGGTCATGCCATGCTTTTGCAGGGCGGGAGAAAGCAGCTCGGCGCAAAGACCGCGCAGCTGCTCCCAGGCTGCCTCCCGGGGAAAACCCTCCGGCGCCCGGCGGGAGCCGCCGCTGCCGAAAACCACCGTTCGCACTCCCAGTAAGGCGGCCTTTTCCAGCGTGGCCCCGAGATATTCGGAAATGGCGGAAAGCTCTGTGTGGGGGCCGGTCAGGGCAAGCTCGCCGGGAAACAGCACGTTGCCCGCAAGGCAGGGAACCCCCGCCTCAGAAAGACGCTCCGCACGCTCTGAGATCTTCTCCCCGCTGTGCAAAGAAAGTTCGCTGAGGCCGATCTCAGCATAGTCCACCCCCAGCTCGGAAAGCGTAAAAACAGCATCGTGAAACAGAGAAACACAGCACCCGATCTTCACAAAAAACCTCCGCCCTTCTCTAACAACTAATAACTAAGAACTAACAACTAAATCAGCAAGGCGCATCAGCACCGACGCCGCCTGCCCCCGGGTAGAGCCCGCGCCGGGCAGAAATTTCCCGTTGGTATCTCCCGCCAGAAGCCCCCAGGCTGTCATTTGTTCCACCGATTCCATCGCCCAGGGGGAGATTTTTTCGGAATCCAGGTATTTTTTGGCGGCCCCTTTGCTGTCCGGCACGGGAGTTCCCCGGTACCTCAGAAATTTCGCGAAGATCACGCTCATTTCCTCCCGGGTGACTTTTCGTTCCGGGCGGAACACCGTTTCGCTGTAACCGCTGACGATCCCCCGCCCGTAGGCCCAGGCCACCGCTTCTCCATAGTATTCCTCCGGCGCCACATCGGCAAAGGGCAGCGCCCCCAGTTCCTCCGCCGCTGCCTGTTCCCCGGAATACCGATATAGAAATGTTACCAGCTGTCCCCTGGTAACAGGCTTCTCCGGGGCGAACAGTCCGTCTCCCATGCCGTAGAGGTAGCCTTCGGAAACCGCTCTGTCCGCATCGCTGTAATACCACTGGCCAGGAAAAATATCCCGGAAGAAATTGCCCCGGTGGGAATACACCGCCCGTGCTTCCCCGCTGGAAAGCAGCTCCCCTCCGCCGGCGCAGGCGGAGATCACCGTGCCGGGGGAAAGCTCCACCGGCCCTGTGTATTCCGTGGAGGCCGTGGTGGCGGCCGTGCCGTCCAGGGTGTAAAACACCCTTGCGCCCTCGGTGACATTTTTCAAGGTCAGGACACCGTTTTCCACCTGGATCCGGGGCGCTTTGGCCGTTGGCCTGGTGATCGCCGCCATAGCCTCCTCGCTGCGGCTTCCGTTCATATCGAAAGCCGCCACAGCCCGCACCGTACAGGGCGAATCCGCATAAAACGGCCCGGTATACCGCTTGCTTTCCCCGTTTAGTGCGGAGCCATCTATGGAATAATAGATCCGCGCCCCCGCCTGGGCGGTGATCGTGATCTTCAGCCTTCCACTTTCCGCCTCGTTTGTGATCACCGGGGCCTTGACCGGGCCAAGGTCCTTCCCGGTGGGCTTGCAGCTATAGTGATCCGCCCCCTTTTGCAGGGCCTTTCCCCGGCGGCGGAAAAGCTCCCGCACCGTAACAAGCTCATAGCCTCTGCTTTTTAAGGCGTCGATGGCGGCAAGGGCCCCGTCCACACTGGTGGAGTGGATATCATGAACCAGCACGATGGCCCCATCGAAGGTATCCCGCAGAATATTCTGTTTCACCGTTTCCGCGTTTCGGTACTTCCAGTCCAGCGGGTCCACTGACCAGAAGATCAAAGGCGCACCGATCAGGGAACGGGTGCGGCTGTTTTCACTGCCGTAGGGGGAACGCACCAGATAGCTTGTCCCCTTGCCGCAGGCCCGGTCCAGAATTTGATTGGTGGTCTGGATCTGGCTTCTCACGCCGGCGTCGGAAAGGGTGGTCAGATCCGGGTGACCGTAGCTGTGGTTTGCCACCTGGTGGCCTTCCCGGTACACACGCTTTACCACCTCAGGGTAAGCCTCCGCCCGGCTGCCCAGCATAAAAAAGGTGGCCTTTACCCCTCTCGCCTTCAGCCCGTCCAGCAGGCGATCAGTATACGGCCCGGGGCCGTCGTCAAAGGTAATGGCCGCAAGTTTCTTCGCCGCCGCCCGCGCCGGAGGCGCGGTACCAGCCATTCCCAAAAGCAGCACCAGCGTCAGCACCGCCGCCGTAATCCGTTTCCCTGTTTTCCTGTTCATTTCCTTTTTCCTCTTTTCTTTTCTGATAGCGGCGTCCACGCCGCAGGCACTCGTGCCCCTGCTCAGTGCGGGAGAGTAGTTTCTGACCCGACCGGAGGCAAGCTGATAAATTATAGTTTAACTCCCTTTAGGCTCCCCTTGCAAGCAAGGGGAGCTGTCACGGCTTCGCCGTGACTGAGGGGATTCTAACTAGCGATTTTATACTTTCTGCGTGTGACTATCCCTTCCACCGCCGTCCGGCGGTCCCCGCAGACTGCGAAGCAGTTTGTTTCCCCTCTATAAATAAGGGGAGGCAAAGGGCAGATAAATTCTAATTTATCAAACTGTGCCCTTATCCTTAAATTGCTCATTAACTTAACTATGCGCCCTTCTCTAACAACTAACTACTCATAACTAACTACTAATTCCCCATTGCCTTTTCCCTTCTCCTGTGCTATACTGGCAGAACATAGGCAGAGTAGGGCGGCGTGTGTTTCCCTTTTGGGAGCAGTGCCGGCGGAACGGGGAGTTGTCCGCCGGACGAAAAGCCGGAAAAGCGTGTTCCGTTTTTTTCGCTTGCAGTGCGCCGCCCGCATCCCGCTGCCGCGGAACCGGATTTTTCCTCCTGTTGTGCGGCATAGCTCCGAAGCAGAATTTTTCTGCCGGGGTAAACTGCCGAATCCACATTTCAGGAGGTATTTTTTATGCTCTACAAGCACCCTTTTTCCCGTTCGTATTGGCAAACCGCTCTAAGAGATTTTGCCAAGCTTCCCACCCTGGCCTTTTCCGCCGTGATGATCGCCGCCTGTCTGGCGCTTTCCCTGATCCCTTCCATTCCCATTGGGGATAAGGTGCGGGTTTCCTGGGGCTTTTTAGCCCGAGCTCTCTGCGGTATGGTCGGGGGGCCTGTAAACGCCCTGGTATTTGGGGCGGCTGAAGATACCATTTCCTTTTTCCTCCACCCCACCGGGCCGTATTTCCCGGGCTATACTCTCACCACCATGCTTGGCACGCTGCTGTACGCTCTGTTTCTGTACCGCGCAAGGGTAACGATCCTTCGCATTTTCCTGGCGAAGCTTTCCACCAATATTCTGAACGTCACCCTGGGGGCCCTGTGGAGCGCAATCCTGTACGGAAAGGGATATCTCTACTATGCTTCTGCGAGTCTCGTAAAAAACGTGGTAATGCTTCCGATCCAAACGGCGATGCTGGCGGTGCTGTTTGCCGCTTTACTGCCCATTTTAGGCCGGATCGGCTTTCTGCCGGCCCAAAGCAGCGACAAAATTTCCTGGCTGTAAAAAGCTCTCCGTAATCCTTCCGTTTCTACTGCTTTTTCTGTTGAAAAACCACCCTCCACAAAGCGCAGCCGCAGGTTCCAAGCAGGCCCGCGCCTGTGAATACCGCAAAGAGAGTGATCCGGTCCGGGTCCATCGGATGCTTCCAAAAGATCTCGATCCCCAGAAGCAGCACGCCCAATACCAGCACCAGCAGACAGAGCACTTGAATGAGAAACACCTTTTTCATTTTGTTCTTCCCTTCAGGCAGTTTTTGTCAGTTCCTTCACGATCTCCGCCGCCAGCAGCAGGCCCGCGGCGGCAGGTACAAAGGCCAGGCTTCCCGGCGTGGCGGTGCGGCTTTCCCCGGCGCCGCCCATGCCCTTTTCGTCCCCTGCCTCCACAGGCAGGGGCGTTTTTGCTTCTTCTGTGGAAAATATCGCCTTTACCCCACAAATCCCCCGCCTTTTCAGTTCCCTGCGCATCACCCTTGCCAGGGGGCACACGGCGGTTTCCGAAATATCCGCCGCCCGAAAGGCCATGGGATCCAGCTTATTTCCGGTTCCCATGCAGGAGATCACCGGCACTCCCGCCTGCTTTGCCCGGGAGATTAGCAGCAGCTTCCAGGTGACGGTATCGATGGCGTCCGCCACATAGTCGTACCGGGAAAAATCGAATTTCTCTGCCGTTTCCGCCGTGAAAAACAGGGGATAGGCCCCGACTTCACAATCGGGATTGATCTCTTTTACCCGCCGGGCGGCCGCCTCCACCTTTTGCATGCCAAGGGTGCTTTCCAGGGCAAACAGCTGGCGGTTGATGTTTGTCAGGCTTACGGTATCGCCGTCAATGAGATCCAGCGCGCCGATCCCGCTGCGGGCCAGGGCCTCTATGGCGTAGCCGCCCACGCCCCCCGCGCCGAATACGGCCACGCGGGAGGCCTTTAGCTTTTGAAGCTTTTCCGGGCCCAAAAGCAATTCCTCCCGGGAAAACCGATGGATCATAGGCTTCCTTCCTCCTCTGTTCTTACCGCCGCGCAGTCTGCCGCGCACAGGCCTGTTACTCTCGCCGCACCGGCTTCGTACAGCGCTTTCGCGCACTCCCGCAGGGTAGCGCCTGTAGTGACGATATCGTCTACCAGAAGCAACGCCTTTCCCCGTGCCTCGGGCCTTGCCTCATAGGAATTTTTTACATTGGAAAGCCGCTGCCGCCGGGGAAGCTGGTGCTGAGTCTCCGTTTCCTTCCTCTTTTCCAAAAGCGGCAGACAGGGAAGACCCAACGTCTTCGCCGCCTCCCTTGCCAAAAGCTCGCTTTGGTCATAGCCCCGCTTTCTCTTTTTGGCCTTTGTCATAGGCACCCAGGCCACGCCGTCAAAGCTCTGTCCGGTTTGCCTGGCCGTTTCCGCCAAAAGCTTTCCCAGGGGCTTGGAAAGGCTCTTTTCTCCCCGAAACTTAAACCGGTACAGCGTTTTCCGAAAGCCGCCCTCATAGGCCGCGGCGGAAAAAACGGAAAAGCCCGCTTCTCCCGCTCCCGGCAGACTGTACCGCCGGAGAAGAGGCGTTTGCAGCCGTTCTTTTTCGCACGCCTCGCAGACATTGCGAAGGGGATGGTTTTCCTCCGGCGGAACCAGCGCTCCGCAAAACAAACAGCGGGCGGGAAAAAGCAGCTGTAACAGCCATTCCCCCAGCCCGGCGTTTCGTTCTCTCATACGCTTTCGCAGAACCGCCGAAAGGCCTTTCTGCCCTCCTCGGTATCCTTGTAGACTCCGGCGTTGCCCAGGATCTTCCCGAAAATTTCGCCAATGCTGTCCTGAACGGCCTTTTCCGCGGTTTCCGCCGTAACGCCCGCGGCCTTCAGCTCCCTGTACCAGGCCAGGTGCTTTTCCATTTCCGGGCGTAAAAAGATCTTTTCCGCCTGCTCCGGGGCGGAGAGGGCCTCCTCCATCAGCTTCATCTCAGAAAGCAGCCGGGGCGGCAGAATGGCAAGGCCCATCACCTCGATGAGGCCGATATTTTCTTTTTTGATATGGTGGTACTCCCCGTGAGGGTGAAACAGCCCCATCGGGTGCTCCTCTGTGGTGCGGTTGTTCCGCAGCACCAGATCCAGCTCGAAGGCTTCTCCCCTGCGGCGGGCAATGGGCGTGACGGTGTTGTGGGGCGTATCGCCGGTAAAGGCCAAAATGCCGGCGCTTTTGTCGGAATAGCCCCGCCAGGCCTGTAAAATACGGTCCCCCAGCTCTATGAGCGCCTCTTTCTTTTCACTGCGCAGGCGGATCACGGACATGGGCCAGTTGACGATCCCCGCCTCCACCTCCGCAAAGCCAGGAAAGGAAAGGCTTTCCCGCAAAGGGGCCTTGGCCATGGGGAACTCATGGCTTCCTCCCTGGAAATGATCGTGGGACAGGATAGAGCCGCCCACAATGGGAAGGTCGGCGTTGGAGCCGATAAAGTAATGGGGCAGCACCGTAACAAAATCCAGCAAATGCTCAAAGGAAGCCCTGCTCACCTTCATGGGGCGGTGCTCCGCGCTCAGCACGATACAGTGCTCGTTGTAATAAACATAGGGGGAATACTGTAAAAACCAAGGTTCGCCGCACAGCGTCAGGGGGATCAGCCGGTGATTTGCCCGGGCCGCCTGATTGGGGCTGCCGGAAAAGCCCTCGTTTTCCCGGCACAGGGCACACTTGGGGTAGCCGGTCTGCGGGGCGTTCTTGGCCGCCGCGATGGCCTTGGGGTCCTTTTCGGGCTTGGAAAGGTTAATGGTGATGACCAGATCTCCATAGGGCGTGGGGGCCGTCCACTTTCGGTCCCGTTCCACCCGGTCCACCCGGATATAGTTGGAGGCCTTGCTCAAGCCGTAATAGTAATTGGTAGCAGCCTTTTTGTCCCGCCGGTACAAAGCGTAAAATTTTTCGATCACCTCAGAGGGGCGGGGCATGAGGCAGTTCATCAGCTCCGTATCCAGCTGATCCCTGGCGTCCCGGGTATCGGGGGAAAGCAGCCCCTGCTCCGCCGCGTGATCGCACAGCCGCTCCAGGGGCTCCGCCGGATAGGGCAGCGTTTCTTCCACCTCCTGCTTTTCAAAGGAAGCCGCGCCCAGCACGGCCAACAGCCTGTTCACTGCGTACGCCTCGTCCGCCGGGGCCAAAAGCCCCTTTTGCAGCCCATACCGAACCAGACGGCTGATTTCCCGGCTTACCTCCACCACGTTCATAGATACCCCTCTTCCGGTTTTATTTTATTTTGTTTATTTTACATCATTTTCCAGAAGGAAGCAAGATAGACAGCAAAAAAACAAAGACTGAAAGCTTTTCTGCTTTCAGTCCTCTGTCTTCTATCACATATTTATTCTACTTCAAGCTTTTACAGAAGCGGCAGTTTCTTCCTTAGGCTGGATATCTCCGGCGGCAGTCAGCGCCAGCTTTGTCAGCGTGGGGCCTACCAGCTCGTAGATCAGCACGCCGAACAGCACGATGCTGCGAATGGTGGAGCCGATCTCCCCCAAAGCCCCCACCTGAGAGGCCATGCCCAAAGCCACACCGGCCTGGGGCAGCAGTGTAATACCAAGATACTTCTGAATTGCCGGGGAACAGTGGGCCATTCGGCTGCTGGCCCGCGCGCCCAGGTATTTTCCCACAGAGCGGGAAAGAATGTACACCAGACCGATCCCCACAGTGGCCAGATCCTGAAACACGTCCAGCCGCAGCTCCGCGCCGCTGAGCACAAAAAACAGGGTAAGCAAAGGCGCGGACCATTTATCCGCCCGGTTCATCAGGTCCTCCGAGGTGGGACAGGTATTGCAGAACACGGTCCCCAGCATCATGCACACCAGCAGGGAGGAAAACTTCATGTGCACTCCCCCGAACTGAAGGGAGGACATGGAAAGGGCCACCGCCAGCACCACAAATCCCGCGATCATTGCCACGCGGTTGCGGTTGGAGCGGAACCACTTTTCCATAAAGGTGAGCACCCAGCCAAGCAGCGCGCCAAGCAGCAGGGAAAGCACGATCTCCAGCAGCGGCTCGGCAATAATGGAAACCGCGCTGGCCTCGTTTGTGGTCATGGCCTGAGCCGCGCCGAAGGAAATGGCGAAGACCACCAGGCCCACGGCGTCGTCCAGCGCCACCACAGGCAGCAGGATATCCGTAACGGGACCCTTGGCCTTATACTGCCGTACCACCATCAGGGTGGCGGCGGGGGCGGTAGCGGCGGCAATGGCTCCCAGGGTGATTGCCGCCGAAACCGGCAATTTATCGCCCAGGAAAATATGAACGACCAGCAGCGCAACGTCTACCAGAACCGTGGCGGTCACAGCCTGGAAAATACCTACTACCACCGCCGACCCGCCGGTAGAGCGCAGGGAGGAAAGGCGGAATTCACTGCCGATAGCAAAAGCGATAAAGCCCAGCGCCACATCGGAAATGGGCGAAAGCACCTCTACCTGCTCAAAGGAGGTAAAACCGATGCCCGTGATCCCCAGCCGCCCCAACAGGCAGGGCCCCAGCAGCACACCGGCGATCAGATATGCCGTAACATCGGGCAAATGCAAACGCTTGAGCAGGCGAGTCATCATCAGGCCCACTACCAGCGCAACGGAAATACATAACAGCTCTGTCATTTTGAACACCTTTTTCCCATTTTTATCCTGTCAAAAAACAAAAAGTCCTTCCGGGCAGTTCTCCTGAACTTGTAAGCACAGGCGGTACGCTCCCCTTTCGACCCCTTGAAAACCAACGCTCCTTATCTTACTCCTCTCCCCTTTTCTTGTCAACTGTTCCACAACGATTTTCTGTCCTTTTCCCCAAAATATCCTTTAAAAGGAACTGCCGCCTGAAACGATCCAGGCGGCAGCGTTTAAAGGCTGTTAACAGTATTTTTATTTCTCTGCTTCTTCAGACGCTTCCATTGCTTCCTCTGCCTCTTCCTGTTCCGCCGCTTCTTCCTGCTGAATTTCTTCCGCAAGCTTTTGCGTTTCCTTTTCGTCCATGCGGTCCAGCACCTTCGCGATCACATACAGCGCCCGCACATAGGTTGGGCTGGCGTCGATCCTGATAGTGCCGTTCTCCTTATTTTCCGTACCCGTAAGCTCTAAATCATCATAGACCTGCTGTACCGCTTCTCTGGCCCATCTGGGCACGGAATCCACCGTTTTATAGCGGTTTTCGTTTTCCGCCACCACCTTCTGCGCCTCCTGCCTGGCAAGCTGCGCCACTTCATCTCTCGTCATATCTGTTCCCTCCATTCCTTCAATGATCGCCGGATAGTCCTTGTAGGCCCGGTCCATGTCAAACCTTCTGCCGTTTAAGAGCCCGTTATTGGTGTATTGCCAAATGCCGAAGGGGCCCTCATAGTCCAGGGTGTCGTTCCATTGGGCGATCCACTTGTCGAAAGGATCCAGCCGAGGGCTGTTCAGCCGGTTTTCCATCCAATACAGGGAAGCGTAGATCCCACAGTAATATCCGGCTTTTTCGATGGCCCTGCAATAGGTCACGCAGTTGTCGATCAGCTGCTCTCCCGTGGGCAGAGAGCTGTCCTCCACGTCATACCACACACCGTACAGCGGGCGCTTGCCCTGAAGCAGGCGCAGGGTATGGGCCGCCTCGCTTTCCGCCATAGCCGTATTTTTGGCATAGGAATAGAGATACACTCCGTAGGGAAGTCCGGCCGCCTCGCATTTTCTTACATTGGCCTCATATTGGCTGTCGTCCTGATTGGAATAATCGCTGCCATAGCCGCAG
Source organism: Neglectibacter caecimuris (assembly GCF_034335015.1). Classification (NCBI taxonomy): domain Bacteria; kingdom Bacillati; phylum Bacillota; class Clostridia; order Eubacteriales; family Oscillospiraceae; genus Neglectibacter; species Neglectibacter caecimuris. The sequence goes on from NZ_JAWXXK010000012.1 coordinate 61,961, forward strand.
CGAATGATCGCGAACCCGATCTGCCCCTTCAGAGCGGCAATATCAACATCGCCGTTGAATTCGGAAATATCAATGCCTGTTACCGGTAATGCTGCCATACTGCTGTTTTACACCTTCTTCCTTTTCTTTCTGTTGGAGTATATGCTCGATACCCCACTCTTATGGTATTCAAAAGGAAGAAAAGTTGTCCGCCGCCGGCGGTCTTTCCTGTATGCAGACCGCCCCATGACCCATTTGGCAGGCGCGCCCGGCAGCCGGTATGTTGGGGCTGAAGAGCTGCGGGTTCATCCATTCCCGGCAGTACCTCGCTGTTTATCCGGCATTCAAAGGGAACTTTATTGCTAAAAAGTATTGCCTGCTTCAAGCTCCTTTCCGCATCCTATTCTATGCCGCTCCAATTTCCCACCGGGCAGCCCATTTTCTTTTTTACCGCCCGAACCTCCACAAAGCAGCCGCACTGGGCGCACATGCCGTTTTGCAGCTGGCCGCAGGCCTTGCAAAGCTCCAGGCGGCGGCGATACTCCTCCGGCGGCGTTTTCTGTTCTAATGGAATGCTTTCGATGTACCGGTAGACGGACTGAAAGTATTCCCCGTCCAGCTCCTTCAGCAGACAGCGCCTGCATACTCTCCGGTTCATTTCAGGGCGATCTCCGCCACAGAGCAGGGGGGCAGCGTGAAACGTGCCCTGCCCGCTTCCAGCTCTATCTCATCAAGCGCCGTGATCTGTACGTCATGGGGGTGGTCAAAGTCGTTATAAGCGCCCATACCGCCTGTCAGCAGCCTTCCGGCCGCGCTGTCGGTTTCCTTCCCCAGCAACTGGATCTCCACCGGGCAGGCTTCCCCGGCGTTCAGGTTCGCCGCTGTAATATGGACTGTGCCCTCGCTGTCCTCCGAGGCGGAAACAGAGAGATCGGCAACGCCCTCTACGATCCCGCTTTCCGCAAAACAGCTCAGCAGGGTGGCGTCCTGATGGCACTTGTACAGATCGAAAACGTGATAAGTCGGGGTAAGCACCATTTTGCCGCCCTCTGTGAGAATCACGGACTGAAGCACGTTTACCAGCTGGGCGATGTTGGCCATGACCACCCGGTCGCTGTGGCGGTTGAAGATGTTGAGCGTCAGGGCGGCCACCATGGCGTCCCGCATGGTGTTCTGCTGATAGAGGAAGCCCGGGTTAGTTCCCGGCTCCACATTGTACCAGGTACCCCACTCGTCCACGACAAGCCCCACCTTGTGAGCGGGATCGTACCTGTCCATGATCTGACTGTGACGGGCGACCAGCTCTTCCATGCGGCCGGCCGTCTTCAGGGTGGCGTAATACTCCGCCTCGGTAAAGCCGGTGGCGGCGCCCTTGTCGTTCCAATCGCCGGTGGGAACGGTGTAATAGTGCAGGGAAAGTCCGTCCATGTAGTTCCCGGCGATCTTCATCAGCTTTTCCGTCCAGTCATAATCTCCGTCGCTGGGGCCACAGGCGATCTTAAACAACCGGTTATCGCCATAGTTTCTGCAATAGGTCTGGTAACGGCGAAACTCGTCGGCATAATATTCCGGCCGCATATTGCCGCCGCAGCCCCAGCTTTCGTTGCCCACGCCAAAGTATTTTATCTTCCAGGGCTCCTTGCGGCCGTTCCTTTCCCGAAGCTCCGCCATGGGAGATACGCCGTCAAAGGTCATGTATTCCACCCATTCGCTCATCTCCTGCACGGTGCCGCTGCCCACATTGCCGTTGATGTAAGGCTCGCAGCCCACCTGACGGCAGAATTCCAGAAACTCGTGGGTGCCGAAGGAATTATCCTCTGTCACACCGCCCCAATGGGTATTCACCATGCGCTTCCGTCCTTCTCTGGGGCCGATACCGTCCTTCCAGTGGTACTCGTCGGCAAAGCAGCCGCCGGGCCAGCGCAGAACGGGAAGCCTGATGTTCTTCAGCGCCTCCACCACATCGGTGCGCATCCCGTTGACGTTGGGAATATCGGAATGCTCTCCCACGAACAGGCCGTTATAAACGCAGCGGCCCAAATGCTCGGAAAAATTGCCGTAGATGTTTTTGTTGATCCTGCTTTTCTTCTCCAAAGCGTTGACGATGATTTTTCTCATTTATTTGCCCTCTTTCAAGCTGATTTTCCCGCTTCCGCCGGACAGCCGGGCGAACACCCGGCCAACAGGGCCATGATAGCACGGGGCCCGGATAAAGTCAACTCGCCTTCCGCCCGGAAAAAGTCCCGGCTGTAGGTCAATGATGAGTTACAAAAAGAGCAAAGGAGTCGAGGAGAAGCTTCGGGGAGAGCCAATTAAGAGGACAAAAGGGAAAATTTTGTTATCCTTCCGGTGGCTGCACCCGATTTTGCCCCCGTGCCGCGGAGTGTAGGGACGGACCGGCTTGCGGCGGATCTCCGGCTCCTTCAGGAGTTCTCAAAAGAGTCTGGCGGCCGGAAGAGGTGGGGTGGTTGGTAAATTCAGCACCGCTGCCGGGTCAAACGCACTCAATTTCATAGCAAATAGGGACACCTGCTTTCGGTTCGGTCCTGCCAACTGGACCCTGGCATATTTTCTTCCTGTTCGTCACCTTTTTTATCCCTTCTTGTCGCTCGTCATTGTAATATCTACAACAAAAAGAAAGATTTTCCTCCCCCAACTCTTGACTTACCGACGGGAACCTGCTATACTATATTCTTGTTACGGGGGCATAGCTCAGCTGGTTAGAGCGCCTGCTTCACACGTAGGAGGTCACAGGTTCGAGTCCTGTTGTCCCCACCAAAAATCGGTAAGCTTCAAAACGAAGCTTACCGATTTTTACTTTTTCACTCTTCATTTTTTCTGACAACCTGGATCAATTTTTGGAAAACAGAAAGTTAAAGCTTATTTGAAAAATCATAAATAGCGTATTTGGGGCAAATACAGGCGCTTTCTATTCACAGCGTCACTTGCTTTTGTGCTCTCTTTTTTCACTGTTTTGCTGTAGATTTTCGGGAAACAATCGGCTATAATGGATCGTGAGTATGGCGGGTGGACTTCCGGCAGGTTCACCCTGTAAAAATCAGGCAGAATTTCCGAATGTTTTTCAAAGGGAGGAACAAAGCATGCAGGGAATGAAATTTACCATTGTAGGAGCAGGAAGCTCTTACACGCCGGAGCTGCTGGAGGAAATGGCCCTTCGCAGGGAACAGCTTCCGGTACGGGAACTGATGCTCTATGACATCGATGAAAAGCGCCTGGAGATCATGGAGGGCTTTTGCGGAAGATTTGCGGAAAAGCTGGGGCTTTCCCTGGAGATCAAAAGTACCACCGATTTAAGCCGAGCGCTTTACGGGGCGGATTTTGCCGATACCCAGATCCGGGTCGGAGGCAACAAACAGCGGGTAAAGGACGAAAAGATCCCCATGCGGTACGGCCTGGTGGGGCAGGAAACAACAGGCGCCGGCGGTATGATGAAGGCCTTCCGCACCATTCCGGTAATGCTGGAGGTCGCGAAAAAAATGGAGCAGGAGGCTCCCGAGGGGTGGCTGGTCAACTATACCAACCCTACCGGGCTGGTGACAGAGGCCGTGACAAGGTACACCAAGGCCCGCATTGCCGGCTTCTGTTCCGGCGGCATCTTCCCGAAGATGTGGGCAAAGGCGGCCCTGGGCGTCCCCTATGAGCAGGTGCAGTACGACTATGTGGGCCTGAACCATATGAATTTCATCAGCAACATCACTCTGAATGGCCGTCCGGCCACGGAGGAGGAATTCCTGAAGATCGCGGCGGAAAACGGAGATGTGGATCTGGAGCTGATCAAGCTCCTGGGCGTGATCCCAAGCCCCTATCTGCAATGGTATTTCCACACCGATGAACGGGTGGCGCGCTGCAAAAAAGCCCCCCAAACCAGAGGGGAATATGTACAGGAGCTGGAAAAAGAGGTCTTTGCCGCCTACGGGGACAAGACGAACTGCCACAAGCCCGCGGCCCTGGCCAAGAGAGGCGGAGGCGGCTATTCCGAGGTGGCCATGAGCTTTGTGAACGCGGTGTATAACAATGTGGATACCAAAATGGTAGTGAACGTGCCGAACCAGGGCGCGGTCCCCTTCCTGCCGGACAGCGCGGTGGTGGAGATCGGGTGCCTGGTGAATAAAACCGGCATGCAGCCCCTGCATGTGGCGAAGGTTCCGGAAATGTGCTGGGGCCTGATCGCGGCGGTGAAAAACTATGAACAGCTTGCGGTAGAGGCCGCGGTAGAGGGCGATCTCCGCAAAATGAAGCTTGCCCTGCTGGCTCACCCGCTGGTGCGGCAGTGGGAGTATGTGGAAAAGCTGGTCCCGGAGCTTTTGGAGGCCAACAGGGAATACCTGCCCCAATTTCATCTGTAAGCCGGGAGAACTCCTATGAAATATATTTTGGGGATCGATCAGGGAGGAAGCAAGACCCACGCCATCGTATCGGACGAGCGGGGAAGGATCCTGGGCATGGGGGAAAGCTACGGGGCCTGCCATTCCAGCGAAGGCCTCGCCTATGCGGTAAAGGCCATTCTGGAGGCTTCCGACCGTGCCCTTGCGCACGCCGGGCTGCGGCGGGAAAACATAACGGCGACAGTGGGCGGCCTGACTGGGATCGACTGGGATTACGAAGCTGAGCTGTTAGAAGCGGAGCTTCAAAAATACTTTCCCCGGGCGAAGAACACCGTGGTAAATGACTGCATCATCGCCATGCGCGCGGCCACGGGAAAAAGCCGCTGCGGCATTTTATGCGCCGGCTCCGGGTTAAACTGCGCCGTGCAAAACGGACAGGAAAGCTTTGCCTACGGCTTTTACATTCCAGACGAATACCAGGGCGGCGGAAGCCTGGGAAAAAGAGCGGTACAGGCCGTGTTTGATTCCCATATGGGCCTGCTTCCAGACACCAGCCTGACAAAAAGACTGCTGGATTTTTTTCAGACGAAAAGTGTGGACGACCTGCTTTTCCTGCGGGTAAAGGAAAAAATCAGCAGCCGGGAATACTTGCGGCTCCCCCTCATTCTGGAGGAGGAGGCTTTGGCCGGAGACCGGGTGGCCGGGGAGATCTGGAAGCACTTCGGCAGGACCATAGCGGGGTATTTGACGGCGCGCCTGCAAAAAATGGGGATTGCCGAAGAGCCTGTGGACGTGGTGCTTTCAGGCAGCATTTTCAAGTGCCGGTTCCGACAGTTCCAGGAAACAGTCAAGGAAGAAATCCTGCGGCTGGCGCCGAAGGCCGATATTGTGGAAGCGGAATACGAGCCCGTCATGGGCGCGATCGTGCTGGGGCTGCGCCAGCTGCACGGAGAGCTCCCGGAAGAGGTCTCCCGGGCAATGAAGGAAACCAGCAGAAAATTTCCGCTGAGAAGGCTGCCGGACGGCGGTGGCGCTGCATAGCAGCGAAAAAGAAGACAAAAGGAAATTAACAGGTAAATTGTAGTTTAGCGTATTAGTTGTTAGCCGTTAGTTGTTAGTCGTTAGAGAAGGGTAAACTTCCTCCTTTGTCATTCTGAGGAACGAAGCAACGAAGAATCTCGCCCGTAAAGCCCTTCAAAAAGGCTCGAAGAACGAGATTCTTCACAAAAAAGCTATCGCTTTTTGTTCAGTAATGACAGATGGAAAGTAAGCGGATAACCACTAAATTCCAATTTTCCATGCAGATTGTTACCCATAAGTCCTCAGTTGCTAGAGAATAATAAGCCCCCTCCTTTGTCATTCTGAGGAACGAAGCGACGAAGAATCTCGCCCTTAAAGCCCCTCAAAAAGGCTCGAAGAACGAGACTCTTCACCGAGAAAGCAAGGTTCTCCTTGCTTTTTGTTCAGTAATGACAGATGGAAAGTAAGCGGATAACCACTAAATTCCAATTTTCCATGCAGATTGTTACCCATAAGTCCTCAGTTGCTAGAGAATAATAAGCCCCCTCCTTTGTCATTCTGAGGAACGAAGTGACGAAGAATCTCGTCCTTAAAGCCCTTCAAAAAGGCTCGAAGAACGAGATTTTTCACCGAGAAAGCAAGGTTCTCCTTGCTTTTTGTTCAGTAATGACAGATGGAAAGTAAGCGGATAACCACTAAATTCTAATTTTCCATGCAGATTGTTAGCCATAAGTCCTCAGTTGTTAGAGAATAATAAGCCCCCTCCTTTGTCATTCTGAGGAACGAAGCAACGAAGAATCTCGCCCGTAAAGCCCTTCAAAAAGGCTCGAAGAACGAGACTCTTCACCGAGAAAGCAAGGTTCTCCTTGCTTTTTGTTCAGTAATGACAAGACAAGGACGTTGCCCGCGTTCCTTTCGAAGCTCTCTGAGCGCGTTTTTTCGAGTTTTGTGAAGCTGCATTTTCAGAGCTGCTATTTCTCCAGAATGATTGCGATCGTGTCACTTTCAGATCGATAGCTGCGCCCGGCAACATCACTAAACAGCCCACATATCTTAAAACCAACGCTTTCCGCTTCTTGTATTAAACTTTCCTTTGAGAAATATGTATTCCACAAATAGTAGGGAGTTACTTCCCCTTTTGAAACAACCGTTATGAAATCCAGTGCTACATTGTCTAAGTATTTGTAAAATCCACTCAACACCATATATTCATCTGGACGCCAAAAACCACCGTTAGGGCATATTTCCCAAGTTTGCCGCTCTTGAAAATTCCAGAACTTTGTCATGGAAAATACATCTAATAACAATTTCCCACCGGGCTTCAGATGATGATGAATCTTTTTCATAATTACTTGTCTGTCCTTGGTTGACAGCGCGCCGTAATCGCAATATATCATGGTACAAAAATCAAAGCTCTTATTCAAATCCATTTCCAAGTAGTTTTGATACACGTATGAAATATCTAACTTCCTGCTGAAAGCGGATCGTTGCGCATAGTCAATAGAGCGTTTTGAAAAATCTACTCCGGTAATGTGATACCCCCTTTGGGCAAACCGCTCAGCATATATCCCCGGGCCGCACCCAACATCAAGAAGCAAAGGATAATCGGCAGGCGGGATCTGTTCTGTAATCCACGCAACGGATTTTTCAATAAAATCTAATTTTCTGCTTGCTCCATCAAAGTCCGGGTCTAAGTGCGCTTTGAGCATTTGCTTTGAAATGTATTCATCATTCCAAAACTCAGCCGTTGACTTTGTGTAAATAGAAGGTTTTCTTAACGATGCAATGAGATTGTGATTCATTTTTTCTCCTTTTCTGTGCAAAAGAAAAAGCCGTAGCTTTTACTCTACGGCTAATCTTTTGAAAGACGATTAGTTAAAGAGTAAAATAAAATCAAGCATTAGGTACAAAAAGTAAACTGTTACACAGCTTTTTCTTTCCCTATTGAATTGATTTTATCTACTCTTTGCCAGTCATACCCATGTTACTGATCGTGTAGCATCTGGTACGCCGGACTAACATCACCTTTTCCTAATTAAATTTATACTCTTATTTTACCCCGTTTATTTTGTAATATCAACATTATAATGAAAAATGATTTTCAATTTCCTTTTGGATTCTAGACGCTGGACAGCGGCAGCACTGTTGCGCAGTAAAAAAACCTCCTTATGTGATTCAGATGCTTTCATGCAAGAAAAAAGCAAAAGAAAATCAGCAGAAATTGAAATTGGCGTCAAGGTGTTCGCTTCCCTCCTGTCATTACTGAACAAAAAGCAAGGCAAGCTTTGCTTTCTTTATGAAGAATCTCGCCCTTTGGTTCTTTTCCCAGGAAATAAGGTCGAGATCCTTCGCCGGGAAAGCGGAGTTTACTTCGCTTTTTGCTCAGCAATGGCAAAGAGGGCAGTTAGTACGATGAATTGTAGTTTGCGGCCAGCCGCCGCAGGCACTCGTGTCCCTACTTGGTGCGGGAAGATAATTTCTTACCCGACCACAAGGAAACCGTTAAATTATAGTTTAGCGAACTAGTCGTTAGCTGTTAATAGTTAGTCGTTAGAGAAGAACAAGCCCTCTCTTTTGTCATTCTGAGGAACGAAGTGACGAAGAATCTCGTCCTTAACTCCAGGGCAAAAGGGCAAAAACGAGATTCTTCACTTCGCTCAGAATGACAGGAGGGAGGCGAGCGGATAACCGGTAAATTCCAATTTACCAGCGTTGGTCACAACGCTTGTGTTGGTCACAACGCTTGTGTTAGTTACAATGTCTGTGCTGCTTGCAGCCGAGCGCTGTTTGCAATGCCCTTGAACTTAATTGCTCATTTCTCATTCCTAATTGCTCACGATACCCGCGATCGCATTTTGCAACATGCCTTCTCATCTACTTCGTCAGCTCGTAAAACGCCACGGCGCTGGCAGCTGCTACGTTTAAGGAATCCACCCCGTGAGACATGGGAATGCGCACGGTGTAATCGCAGTGGGCAATGGTGTCCGGCGCAAGACCGTCTCCCTCGGTGCCCAGAACAATGGCCAGCTTCCTTTCCGCCGCCAGCCGGGGATCCTCAATGCTCAGGGAGTCCTCCCGCAGGGCCATGGCAACCGTTTGGAAGCCCAGCTCCTGTAACAGCTCCTGCCAGGGCCGCTCCTCCGGCAGATACGTCCAGGGTACCTGAAATACCGTGCCCATGCTCACCCGGGCGGCCCGGCGATATAAGGGATCGCTGCCGGCGTTGGTCAGCAGCACGGCGTCAATGTTCAGCGCGGCTGCGGAACGGAAAATAGCGCCGATATTGGTAGGGTTCATCACATTTTCCAGCACGGCGATCCGCCGGGCGTTTTCGCAGATCTCCCGCACGGAGGGCAGCTTCGGCCTTCGCATGGCGCAGAGCATGCCCCGGGTCAGGTGGAAGCCGGTAAGCTGACAAAGCACCTCCTTTTCCGCCACAAACACGGGAATTTCCCCGCAGCGGAGCAGAAGCTCCTTCCCCTTTCCCTCGGCGTGCTTCCGTTCCATCAAAAAGGAGACCGGAACGCACCCGCTGTCCAGCGCCCTGCCGATGACCAGCGGGCTTTCCGCCACAAACAGCGCGTTTTCCGGATCCGCCCGGTTCAGCAACTGGTTTTCCGTAAGCCGGGCGTAAATATCCAGCTCCGGCGCGGCGAACTCTGTAATTTCCACGATCTCAGCCATGTGAAAGCCCCCTTTTCCGCTGATAACCTTACCATAAAGCCGAAGGCAAGTCAACCGGGAAAAGAGGGAGCGCTGTTACAAAAAAAGTCCGTCTTTTAGAAAATAAGCTCAGCTCTATCAATAAATCCTCTGACCATAAGGAACGCAAGAAAAATGAGAGAAAACCATCAGGGGAGTGAGCATGTCCCATAGGCACACAGCAACCGAGCCGATAGAAGAGAAAGTGCGTCCCGGTGAGGGGGGAGGTCTCCAGTGGAGAAGTCAGTTGTCGCTTCAGCAACCGCCCTACCCGTTCTCGTTTGTCAACTTGGTCGGTGCAGGGCAAGCGCCGAGAAAGCCATGGCTTTCTGCGCTTTGCACCCGAGCCGGTAGGCGAGAAAGTCAAGAGTGACGCTAAATTATAATTTTCATGGCACCCTTGGCTCCCCTGAAAGGGGTGCTGTCAGCCACAGGCTGACTGAGGGGTTCCGTGGTGATAAGGTAGAAAGCTCAGGTTTTATGCGGATTTCCAGTGTCCTATAACCCCTCTGTCACGGCTTCGCTGCGCCACCTCCCCTTTCAGGGGCGGAAAGAGTTGCTGCTATTTTCCAGCCTGTAAACTACAATTTATTGCTTTCTTATGGTAAGCTCAGAGGCTATCCTTCTTGTCATTCTGAATGAAGTGAAGAATCTCGCTCCTTTGCCCTTTTAGTCAGGCATTAAGGGCGAGATTCTTCGTTGAGAAAGCTATAGCTTTCTGCGTTCCTCAGAATGACAAGGGGGCGGTTAGTACGATAAATTGGAATTTACCGGTTATCCGCTCGCCTCCCTCCTGTCATTCTGAGCGAAGTGAAGAATCTCGTTTTTGCCCTTTTGCCCTGGAGTTAAGGACGAGATTCTTCGTCACTTCGTTCCTCAGAATGACAAAAGAGAGGGCTTGTTCTTCTCTAACAACTAACTATTAACAGCTAACGACTAGTTCGCTAAACTATCATTTACTGCTCTTTCCCTGTCCTTCATTACTTAATTGCTCATTGTATCTGCTCTTTTCCACCGTCCAGCGTCTAAAACCCAGTATCCGGCATCTGATGAAGGCATAACAACCCCGCCCTTTCGCTTCTGCCGAAGCGAAAGGGCGGGGTTTCATTTTTATAAAATCTCTAAAAATGTCACAGCGCAAGGAGAACCATATCCAGTACACAGCCCAGGATCAGAACGAACACACTGATGAGCAGAAAACCCACCTGGTAGCTGAAGCACCGGAATTTCCGGCTCCAGAATTTGCTCATACCGGAATCCTCTTTCCTGCGCCATTTGGCGAAGAAGAAGGCAGAGCACAGCATACTGAAGCTGCCGGCCAGCATTAGGGCGCTGACCGCTCCCTGCAAAGGCGGAAAAGCCACTTCCTCCGTAAAAAGCAACAGTCCCAGCGTGGCTCCTACCGCCGCGGCAATGGCGGAAACCAAGATCCCCGCGATCAGGCAGCGCAGCAGGTCATGACCCACATCGGAAGCGGTAGCCCGCTTTTTCTTTTCCATGCTGAAAATGCCTCCTTCCCAGGGTCTGTTGTAAAACCGGCAAAAAGACGGGTTAGCAGACTCTTACACAGTCCGCCGTCTTATTTTCCGGCAAAGTGACAGGCCACAAAGTGCCCGGGAGAAACCTCCTTCAGTTCGGGAGCGTCCTTGCGGCAGCACTCCTGAGCGCGGGGGCACCGGCTCTGGAACTTGCACCCGGGGGGCACATCGATGGGGCTGGTGACCTCACCCTCCAGCATAATGCGCTGGCGGTTATCTTCAATATCCGGGTCCGCAATGGGAATAGCGGACATCAGCGCCTCAGTGTAGGGGTGCAGGGGGTTGCTGTAAATTTCGGCGGCGGAGGCAAGCTCCACCACAGAACCCAGGTACATCACTGCCACCCGGTCGGAAATATGCTTTACCATAGCCAGATCGTGGGCGATAAACATATAGGTAAGGCCCAGCTCCTTCTGGAAGCGGATCAGCAGGTTCGCGATCTGCGCCTGAATGGACACGTCCAGAGCAGACAGGGGCTCATCGCACAAAATGAACTTCGGCTCTACCGCCAGGGCCCTGGCGATACCGATTCGCTGGCGCTGGCCGCCGGAAAATTCATGGATAAAGCGGTTGGCGTGCTCCTGGTTCAGACCCACCATGCGAAGCAGCTGGCCGATCCGCTCCTGGCGCTCTTCCTTGCCGGTGTACAGCCCATGCACGTCCATGCCCTCGCCGATGATCTCCGCAACGGTCATACGGGGGTTCAGAGAGGCATAAGGGTCCTGGAAAATGATCTGTACCTCTTTGGTGAAGGCCTTTTTCTCAGCGCCCTTGAGCTCATGAATATTCTTGCCGTTATACAGCACGGTGCCGCCTGTGGGATCGTACATGCCCACACAGGTACGGCCGCAGGTGGTTTTTCCGCAGCCGGATTCCCCCACCACGCCCAGAGTCTCACCGGGCATGATGTGAAAGGAAACATCGTCCACAGCCTTCAGGGTGCGTTTTTTGCCCACCTTGAAGTATTTTTTCAAATGAGAGACCTCCAAAAGCGGCTTTGCGCCAGCCGCGGCAGTGGTCTTTTCCACTTCATTACTCATGGCCTTCTCCTCCTTTCACCCGCAGAGCCTCGGCCTTTTCCCGAACCTCCGCCGGAGCGTCGTCCGCATAGAGCCAGCACATGGCGCTGTGCCCATGATTTTCCGGATCTTCGCCGGGGAATTCCTTTACCGGAGGCATTTCTTCCAGACAGACGTTCATGCACAGCTCACAGCGCCGGGCAAAAGGGCAGCCCTTGGGCGGCGCCACCAGATCCGGGGGCGTGCCGCGAATGGTGCGGAGCATTTGCTTATTTTCCCAATCCAGCCGGGGAACCGCGCCCAGCAGCGCCCAGGTATAGGGGTGCTGGGGGTGATAGAAGATCTCCTGCCTGCTGCCGCGTTCCACGATCTGGCCGGCATACATGACCACGATCTTATCCGCAAAGCCGGCCACCACGCCGAAATCATGCGTGATCAGAATAATGGAGGTGCCGTCCTCGTCCCGCAGACGCTTCAAAAGCTCCATGATCTGCGCCTGAATGGTCACGTCCAAGGCCGTGGTGGGCTCATCGGCAATGACCAGCTTGGGCTGGCAGGCTACCGCCATGGCGATCATGGCGCGCTGGCGCATGCCGCCGGAAAATTCAAAGGGATACTGCTTAAAGCGAGTTTCGGCGTTGGGAATACCCACCACGTCCAAAAGACGAATGGCTTCCTCCTTGGCCTCTTTTTTGCTCATTTTGCTGTGGATCCGCAGGTTTTCCATGATCTGCTTGCCCACTCGCATGGTGGGGTCCAGCGCCACAAGGGCGTCCTGGAAAATCATGCCGCAGTCTCCGCCGCGATACTGGGAAAGCTCCTTCTTGGACATGGAAAGCACGTTCTTGCCCTCGAAGATGATCTCGCTTCCCTCCTTGACCACGCCAGGGTGACGGATCAAAGACATAATGGTGCGGGCAGTTACGCTTTTGCCACAGCCGGATTCGCCGATCACGGCCAAAATCTCGCCGTGCTTTACGTCAAAGTTCACGCCGCGGACAGATTGTACCTCGCCCGCGTAGGTATTGTAGGAGACCCGCAGATTTTTGACCTCCAGCAGGGGCTGGTTGGGGTCTCCAGTCCATTTATGGGGATTTGCTTTCCAGTTTTTGCCAATTTCCTTGGCTTCTTCCTCCACCTCGGGAGTCATTACTTTTTCTTCTGCCATTGTATTTCCCTCCTCAATTACGCAGCTGCGGGTCAAGCGCGTCGCGGAGAGCATCGCCCACCACGTTGAACGAAAGCACCAGCAGGCTTAGCAGCACGCAGGGAACAAGCAGCTGGAAGGGATAGAAATTCATGGTGCTCTGTCCTTGCTGCAGCATGGTGCCCAAGCTGAAATTCGGGGGCATCAGGCCGATACCCAGGAAGGAAAGGCTGGTTTCAGAGAAGATCACGCTGGGGATCGCCTGGGCCAGCTCCAAAATCAAAAGACCCAGAGTATTGGGCAGCAGGTGCTTCAAAATGCGGTGCATGTTGGAGCCGCCCATGGCCTTGGAGGCCAGCACGTATTCGCTTTCCCGCAGCTTCAGGATCTGGCCGCGCACCAAGCGGGCCGTGCCCGTCCAGGAGGTGATGCTCAGAGCAAACAGCAACTGAATATAGCCGTTGCCGAACACCACCAGCAGCAGCGTACACAAAATCAGGTTGGGGATACTGCTGATAACCTCCACAATACGCATCATCACGTCGTCTACAATACCGCCGATCGTGGCCATGATCGCGCCGTACAGGCATCCGACGATCAGCTGGATCCCGGCGGCTACAACGGCAATGACCAGAGAGGTTCTCAGGCCCACCCAGGAACGGGTGAACAGATCGCGGCCCATATTATCCGTACCCAGCCAGTACTGAGAGCAGGGCCCCAGGTTTTTATCCTGTCCGTTAATGGTGATGTAATCCTTGCCGGAAATCACAGGCCCTAAAAGGGACATGACCACCAGCAGCAGAAGGATGATCAGGAAAACCATGGCCACCTTGTTCTGCTTAAACCGCCGAACGGCATCGGCCCAGAAGCCGATATTCTTCCGGGTGATCTCATCGGCGTACAGGGTATCCTGATCCACAAACGCGAAACGATCCTCCGGCCTCTTTATAGTCTCTGTGCTCATGCTTTTCCCCCCTTACCTGGATGACCCGCTGATCAGCTTAATGCGCGGGTCTACAATGCCGTAGAGTACATCGGAAACAAAGATGGAAATAATGGTAATGGCGCTGTAAAATACCGTAAAGCCCAAAACCATGGGAACATCGCGCTGTGTAATGCATTCTACATAATAACTGCCGATTCCGGGAACGGAGAACACACGCTCAATGAACAGCGAGCCGGACAGCACACCGGCGATGGTGCCGGGCAGATAGGTAACAATGGGAATAAAGGAATTGCGCACCACATGGTGGATCATCACCTGGGTCTCGGACATACCGATGGCCCGGGCAGTGGTGGTGCACTCCTGATAGATAGAATCCAGCATGGCAATTTTTGTGGTACGGGCATAACCCGCCACATAGAACAAGGCGCCCGCGAAGGTGGGCAATATGGTAAACTTCCAGCCGCCGAACCACAGGTCCTTTCCCTTGGGCCAGCCGATAATGGGTAAGTTAAACAGGCTGTCCGGCCCGGTCATCGTCAGCTGTAAAATCAGCGCGATCACCAGAGAAGGTACCGAGGTCATAAACATACAGAAAATAAGTATAATGAAATCCGGCGCCTTTGCCCGTTTCATGGCGGCGATAATTCCCAGGATCAGCCCCAGGGTAACGCCTACGATCATCTGCTGAACATTCAGGCGGATCGTAGGGGGCAGCCTCTTTTGCAAAATGCTTCCCATCGTATCACCGGACTTGGCAATGGACTCGCCGAAATCCCCTTTTGTGACCACATTTTTCAGAGTGAGCAGATACCGCTCTCCTGCGGATTTATCGTATCCGTATTTTTGCAGAATGCGCTCCTGCGCCTGGGCAGGCAGCTTGTGGATCTTCATAGTCAGGGCGTTGCCGGGAATGGACGCCAGCAAAAAGAATGTGGCGGTAAATACTAAAAACAGCGTAATGATCATATAAACAAAACGCTTCGCGACAAATTTCGCCATGACCCCACCTCCTTCAATAATTTCAGATTTATGAATAAAGTATACTTACTTAGAATACCATGAACTTCCGTATTTTGCAACATCTTTCCCCTCAAAAACAAAGAGAAAATGAATTTTTCAATGTGAAATCCTGCATTCAAAAAGAAAGAAGGTGCGGACAGCCCATCGGCCGTCCGCACGCTTCCCAAACCAGGGGCTTGGGCATTCTTACACAGGTCCCAAACGCCCTACTATTTCATTTTATAGGCTTCCCGCTCTGCTTATTCCTCAGCAACGAGATACACGCCCTTGGGCTCCCAGTTGGTGTTGATAGTGGCAATGCCCAGACCGCGCAGATTGTTCTGGCGGAACTGCCATACGTCCTGAATGAACAGGGGAGTAAGGGCCATGTCGTCAGCCAGCTTCTGCTCCATCTGCTTGTAAAGCTCGAAACGGGCGGTCTCATCAGTGGCGGCATAAGCGTCGCGCACCATCTGGTCATACTCGGCAACCTCATACTTACCATGGTTGGAGCCGTTGCCGGTCTCGAACATATCCAGATAAGTCATGGGGTCGTTGTAGTCGGGAGACCAGCCGGTCTGCACGAAATCCCACTCATCGCCTTCCATGTCGTTCAGGAAGGTTCCCCAGTCAGCGGAAACCTTCACTTCCATCTTCACGCCCAGGTTGGTCTCCAGAGCCTGCTGAATGAACTCGATGATCTGCGCATCCTGAGAGCTGTCGTTCATGGTCAGGTAGGTCAGGGTGTACTGGCTCAGATCGCTGGAATCCTTGCCCAGCTCCTCCAGGCCTTCCTTGAACAGGGCCTGCAGCTTTTCAGGGTTGTTGCCGTACTCCTCGCGGCCGGCTCTCCAAGGATCAACACCGGCCATTTCGCGGTAGTTGCCCTCGCCCATGGCCACAGGGCCGGGTACCAGCACTTCAGCGGGAGTGTAGCGGCCCATGATAGTATCGCAGAAAGCCACGTTATCCACAGCGTAGCCGATAGCCTTACGGATCTTAGCGTTGGAGGTAAGATCACGCTTGGTATTGTACAGCAGATAGAAAACACTCATGGTAGAATCGGCGTTTACCATCTCGCACTCGCCGGCAGCGGCCTTATCCTTGTACTTCTGCAAGTATTCGCTGCTGGCGCCCGTGAAGGCCAGCTGACCGGCCTCAAACAGCTGGTCGGAGGTGGCCTGTTCGGCCACATAGGTCATATCAATGGTGGTGAGGAATACATTTTCGGCGTCCCAATAAGCCTCGTTCTTCTCCAGAACACCGTGATCCTTATCGGTCCACTCGGTAATGGTGTAGGGGCCGCAGTAAACCAGGGACTGCCAGTTGTTGGTGTTGCCGTACTCGCCGCCGGCAGCCTCAACAATGTCCTGACGCTTGGGGAAGAAAATGGAGTTCGCCAGCTTGCTCAGGAAGGTAGCGTCGGGAGCAGCCAGAGTGTAC
Source organism: Neglectibacter caecimuris (assembly GCF_034335015.1). NCBI lineage: Bacteria > Bacillati > Bacillota > Clostridia > Eubacteriales > Oscillospiraceae > Neglectibacter > Neglectibacter caecimuris. Next base: position 78,100 of record NZ_JAWXXK010000012.1, read on the forward strand.
TCAACGGTCTTCTCATCGATGGCCTTTACGCCAACGGTGGAGAAATCGGTGGTCTTGCCGGCATTGAAATCGGCAGCGCCCACAATGCCGGTAAGGAAGAAGGAGTAGGGAGCGGCCGCAGCGGGATCCAGCGCGCACTGAGCGCCGTATACATAGTCATCGGCGGTAACGGGCTTGCCATCGCTCCAATTATAATCGATCATCTTCATGGTGTAGGTCAGGCCATCATCAGAAATGGTGTAGTCCGCGCAGGCCGCTTTGTTTATGGTGGCGGTGCCGGCATCGTCAAAGCTGTAGCGGAACCAGCCCTCCTGGGTCATGTTTACGATCGTACCGGAAGGAACGTCCTGAACCTGAGTGCTGTCGAAGGTAGCTGCCAGCTCCTGGTTGACATAGATGGTCTGATCCTCAGCCATCTTTTCCTCGCCGCTGTTGCTGGCAACATCGGAGGAAACGGGAGCGGTGGAAGAGCTCTCGTTGCCGGGGGTAGACGCCGCGCTGCTGTTGGGAGTTTTACTGTTGCTGCAGCCGGACATAGCCAGGCCGAGCACCAACACAGCAACCAACGCCAGAGACAAAATACGTTTCATGTTCATGTTCTGCATCTCCTTTTGAAAATTTAGGGCTTTTGTTCAGTTTTTTGATAAGCAAAACCGTACCCATTGAGAACCCCAACGGATACGCCATGGTACCAAAAAGCTTTCACAAGCCGAAGTGGCGCGGAACCGCGCAGGCTGTCTGCCTGGCTCCTGCAATTTTTACCGCTCCGTCTTGCTTTTGCTAAATTATATTGCAAAAAGCCTCAAAAGTCAAGGAAAATGTAAAGCGCTTTCCTATGCAGTTTTTAGCAATTTTACCAAAAAATTAAGCTATTTTCCGTCACTCTCGTTTGCATAAACCAAACACAGTGATTGCAATTTTGTAACCTTCTGAAGTCCAGCTGCGGAACGGGAAATTTTAGACGCTGGACGCCAGATAGCGGCGGCATATTCAACGAGCCATGAGGAATTAGCAATGAGCAAGGAGAAATGAAGGGTAAGGGAAAACAATAAATAATAGTTTAGCGGCGAGGTGCCGCGGCCACTCGTGCCCCTACTTAGTGCAGGAAAATGATTTCTGACCCGACCGCAGGGACACCGCTAAATTATAGTTTATCACACAGTTCCCAACTGTCATTCTGAGGAACGAAGTGACGAAGAATCTCGCCCTGAAAGCCCTTCAAAAAGGCCCAAAGAACGAGATTCTTCGCTTCGTTCAGAATGACAAGAGGGAGGTGAGTGAATAACCACTAACTTCCAATTTAGCGCACTACTCTTTTGCTCTTAATTGCTCATTCCTAATTTTCCATACGCCCTTCTCCAGCATCTAGCATCTGGAGTCTCTCACCCATACCAGCATTTCCCCTTCGTTCCGGTTGGCCCAGGCGTAGTAGGGGATCCAGAGAAGCTCCCGCTTTTCGCCGAGCTCCGGCGGGCGGGTGGTGTACAGGCGCTCCCGCTCACCTTCTTCCGCGCGGCCCATACAGCGCAGCACGGTGACGCCGCCCAGCAGCTCCGGGCGATACTCTTCGGTAAAGGCGCTGTCTCTGGGCAGCAAAATCCGGTGCAGTTCCCTGCCGTTGTCGGCCTCCTCCAGGCAGTAGACCAAGGGCCCCCGCTGAACGGCCACCTTTCCGGCGTCTTCCCGCACCTGCCGATTGGCCCAGATTCGCTTTGCCTCCATAGGCAGGGAAAGCTCTATCACATCGCCGGACGTCCATTCCCTTTGCAGGCTCACATAGCCGTTACCCGCCTGCTCCGCCGCCGCTTTCCCGTTGACCTTCAGGGAGTATTTCCCCTCGCACCAGCCAGGGATCCGCAAAGCATAGGCAAAGCTTACCGGTTTTTCCGGCTCCACGGCAATTTTCAAGTCTCCCTCCCAGGGGTAATTCCCCTGAAGGGAGATCGTCACGGGAATTCCCGCAAAAGTGCAGGTGTATTTCCCCGCCAGATACAGGTGCTGGAACAGCTCTGTTTCCGTGCGGTTCACCGCGTAATCGGTGAGAGAGGCGATGGTACGGGCCAAATTGGGCGGGCAGCAGGCGCAGCCAAACCATTTCTGGCGCACCGGCTTTACATGCCCCTTTCTCTGATCCCGCCGGCAGGCCTCCGGCAGCACCTCCAGGGGATTCACATAGAAAAATGCCGTTCCGCTGAGATCCATGCCGCTGATGGCGCCGTTATAGAGCACCCGCTCCATCACATCGGCATATTCTCCCCGGCGTTCGATCTTTAGCATCTGATTGGCGAAAAAGGCCAGGGCCAGCCCGGCGCAGGTTTCCGCATAGGCGGTATCGTTGGGCAGGTCGTAGGGGAAAGTGAAGGCTTCTCCATATTCCGAGGAGCCCACCTGCCCGGTGAGATACATCTGCTTTTCCGTCATTTCCTTCCAGATATGGCGCAGGTGCTCATACAGCGCATCGTCCCTGGCGCAGCGGGCCGCTGCCGCCGCCCCGGCGTACAGGTAATTGGCCCGCACCGCGTGGCCCACCGGCTCCTCCTGTTCCAGCAGGGGCTTGTGGGCCTGGTAATAGGCGTATTGCAGAGGGCCGTCCTTCCAATAAAAGCCGTTGCCCTCCCGCTGGGTCTCCTCCCGGAAATACAGGGGCTCTTTTCCCCGCTGGGAAAGGAAATACCGGGCCAGCCGGAGATATCGCTCCTCTCCGGTGACCTCATACAGCTTGCAAAGAGCCAGCTCGATCTCCTCGTGGCCCGGATAGCCGTGCAGCTTTCCCTCCTCCGGCCCCAGCACGGAGTCAATATGGCCGGCAAGCTTTTCCGCCACGCTCAGAAGGCTCCTCCGCCCGGTGGCCCGGAAGTGGGCCACCGCGGCCTCGATCAAATGCCCCGCACAGTACAGCTCGTGGTGATCCTTCAAATTCGTCCACCGGCGGCTGAGATCGCCCAGAATATAATAGGTATCCAGATACCCGTCTTCCCGCTGAGCCTTGGCCACCAGGGAAACCGCTTCCTCCAGCTCTTCCTCCAGGGCCTTGTCGGGAGCCCACATCAGGGAAAAGGCCGCCGCTTCCATCCATTTATATAGGTCGCTGTCCTGAAAGACAAAGCCGTAATGTTCCGCTTTCTCACCATTCGCCGCCGCCAGCAGGTTCCGAATGCAGCCGCTGGGCTCCGCGCCCTCTATCCGGTCATTCAGGGCCTCCCACTGATAAGGGATCACTTTTTCCCGCACCAGCTCCCGCAGCCTGGTGTAAAACCGGTCTGTCACATGATAACTTCCCCCATTGACAGGGTACGCAAAGCTTTTCTCTTCCATGGCCGTTTTCTCCTTTTTAGCGCTCTTCGGTTTCCCAGTACATTTTCGTTTTGGTGGTGACCTCTCCGTCCGCCAGGGTAAAGGTCATTTCCGGCGTGGGCTCGTCGTTTAAGCCGCCCTCCATGGGGAAGGTGGACTCCGCCGAAAGCACCATGCTGCTTTCTCCAAACCGGAAGGTAAACCGCTTTCCGGTGGCCCTGCGGGTGTCGCGCAGCTCTATTTCCAAAGCGCCGCCGGGCTTCCAGCGCCCATTGGCCCCATAGGGAACGCCGTGAATATCGGAGGTCACAAAATGCCCGTTTAATCCCAGCTGGATCTCAAAGGAGCCATTGTCCTGCCTGCACAGCAGGGCCGCATCCTCCCCCCGAAAGCGGAAGCTCAGGGAAACCAGCCTTCCGCCCACCGGCTGAAAGCTGCCCGCCCCGCCAATCAGATCCTCCATGCCGGGCAGGGGCTTTTCCGGCAGGTATACCGCGCTGTTCAAAGATTTCTCCGCCCAGGGGTTCCGCATGCCCAACACGGGGTTCAGTTCCAGTCGCTTTAAGCGGTTTTTCAAACTGTGCAGGGCCTGGGGATCCTCCGGCAGGGGGCCCTCCGCCATGGCGGGAAGCAGCTTTTCCCACACCGCGGTAAGCACCGCCTGCAGCTGCATGGAGGCCGACTGGATCACCACAACGGCGTCCTGTCCGGTGCACACCACGCCGTACTGTCCAAAGGCGCCGTCCCCCCGGAACACGCCCTCCGGCTCACAGCGCCAGAACTGGTAGCCATAGCCCTGCTGCCAGTCCGGATCGCCGTCCCAGCCCGCGCCCCGGTTTTCGATCTGCTTCCGGGTGGCTTCCTCAAACCAGCTTTCCTCCAGAAGCTGCCTGCCTTCCCATTTTCCCCTGTTCGCCACGAACTGCACGAACCTTGCCATATCCTCAATGGTCATGGAACAGCCCGCGCCGCCCATTTCCGTGCCGTCCGGCAAGGGCTGGCAGGGAATGTCTGTCAGCCCCAGGGGCTCCATCAGCCTGGGACGCAGAAACTCCGTCAGGGTTTGCCCGGTCTTCCGGGTAAGAATAGCGGAAAGCAGATTGGTTCCCGCCGTGTTGTACAGGAAATGGGTTCCCGGCTCGTATACAAAGGGGTGAGTAAGGAACGATTTGATCCAATCCGGGTCTCCAAGCCCCAGATTGGGAATCTCCGTCTCGTGGCCGCAGCCCATCATCAGCAGGTGGCGGATCTCCGCCTTCTTCAGGTTTTCGCTGGGGTTTTCCGGCAGCTTATCCGGGAAAATATCCACAAGCTTTTCCTTCAGAGATAAGATCCCCTCCTGCCTGGCAAAGCCGATAGCGGTGGAGGTCAGGCTTTTGCTGAAGGAAAACATGATGTGCTGAACCTGCGGCCGGTAAGGCTTCCAGCTTCCCTCCGCGTATACCTTTCCGTGGCGCAGCAGCATAAAGCTGTGCATTTCCGTACCGCACCGGTACAGCTCGTCCAGCAGGGCCGTAACCGCCCCGGAGGGAACCCCCACGCTTTCCGGCGTCACCCTTTGAAATTCCATATCATACAACTCCTTTTCCAGTATCTAGAATCTAGTATCTAGCGTCTAGTATATCACACCGTTTTTCCAAAGGCTATCAGAAAATCGATGCAAGATGAGTAAAACCTGTTCTGTCTGTCAATATTAACCGGGAAGGGCAAAATCTGGAAGCAAAAAAGAAAAGCGAGGTCATTTTTATGGTAACGATCCAAAAGGTATACGGCTGTGAAATTCTGGACTCCCGGGGAAATCCCACCGTCAGCGCCACGGTGCAGCTTTCCGACGGCACGCTGGGCACGGCGGCCTCCCCCTCCGGGGCCTCCACCGGCAAGTTTGAGGCCATCGAGCTGCGGGACGGAGACGACCGGCGCTATGGCGGCAAGGGTGTTCTGAAAGCGGTAAAAAACGTAAACGAGATCATCGCCCCGGCGCTGGAAAAGGTGCACACCCTGACCACCCGGGAGATCGACGGCGTACTGCGCAAGCTGGACGGCACCCCCAACAAGGCCCATTTGGGGGCAAACGCCACCCTGGCGGTGTCCCTGGCCTGCGCCCGGGCCATTGCCGCCCATTACCGCATGCCCCTGTACCGGTATCTGGGCGGCGCGGCGGCCTATCAGCTGCCCGTTCCCATGATGAATATTCTAAACGGCGGCGCCCATGCGGGAAACAACATCGATATTCAGGAATTTATGATCATGCCGCTGATGGCGGAAAGCTTCCGGGAGGGACTGCGCTGGTGCGCGGAGATCTACCATACCCTGGGATCGGAGCTTAAGAAAAAGGGGCTTTCCACCGCCGTGGGAGACGAAGGCGGCTTTGCGCCCGATCTTGCCTCCGACGAGGAAGCCATCGAGGAAATTCTGAACGCCGTGGAAAAGGCGGGCTATTCCGGCAAGGTAAAGCTGGCCCTGGACGCCGCGGGCAGCGAATGGGCGGTGGATCACCACTACCGTTTGCCCAAGCGGGGGGTGGAGTATGAAACGGAGGGCCTGCTGGAATACTGGGAAAGCCTTGCGGATCGATATCCCATTTTCTCCATTGAAGATCCTTTGGGGGAAGAGGATTTCGAGGGCTGGGCGGAGCTTACCGCCCGTCTGGGAAACAGGGTGCAGCTGGTGGGGGACGATCTGTTCGTCACAAATATGGAGCGCCTGCAGCAGGGCATCGACGAAGGGGCGGCCAACGCCATTCTCATCAAGCCCAACCAGATCGGCACCCTGACGGAAACCCTGGACGCCATCGACCTTGCCCGCCGCAACGGCTATAAGACCATCATTTCCCACCGCTCCGGGGAAACGGAGGACACCTTTATTGCCGACCTGGCGGTGGCGGTCAACGCCGGGCAGATCAAAACCGGCGCTCCCTGCCGTACCGAGCGGGTGGCGAAATACAACCGCCTGCTGCGCATTGAGGAGGCTTGACAGGCCAACCTTTTTCCCCTTACAATACAGATAACTAAAAGCAACACCGCACAAAGATCGGCCAGAGGCCTTTGTACACAATTTGCTTGCATATTTTCCGTCATAGCACGCAGCTTTCGTTTGCCAATCGCAAGATTGGCCGCACTCAATCTGTGCACTCTGACGAAAAATCTGACTGTACAACTTGCGCACAATCTTTGTGCGGTGTTGCCTAAACCGAAAGGGGAATTTCCATGGGCGCTGTTTTGGATCGGGTCAATGCCTGCGCGGAGTATCTTCAAAAAAGGGCAGGCTTGCGCCCCCGCACGGCGGTGGTGCTGGGCTCCGGGCTGGGAGCCTTCGCCGAAAGAATAGAGCGGGCGGTTTCGGTGGAATACCAGGAGATCCCCGGCTTCCCTGTTTCTACGGTGCCGGGGCACCGTGGCAGATTCGTTTTCGGCTTTCTTGGGCAGGAGCCGGTGGTGGTAATGCAGGGAAGGATCCACTATTACGAGGGGTATTCCATGGAGGAGGTCGTCCTCCCCCTGCGGGTGCTGCATGCCCTGGGCGCGCAGCGGGTGATCCTCACCAACGCCGCCGGGGGCATGGGAGAAGGCTTTCGCCCCGGTGACCTGATGCTGATCACGGATCATATTGCCTCCTTTGTCCCCTCCCCCCTTCTCGGCCCCAACGAAGACGCTTTCGGCCCCCGGTTCCCCGACCTTTCCACGGCATACAGTCCCCGCCTGCGAGAGCTGGCCGAAAAGGCGGCGCGGGAGCTGGAGATCCCCTTAAAGCAGGGCGTTTACCTGCAAACCACCGGCCCACAATACGAAACCCCCGCCGAGGTTCACCTGTACCGCGCCCTGGGGGCGGACGCCGTGGGCATGAGCACCGCCTGCGAGACGATCTGCGCCCGCCACCTGGGCATGGAGGTTTGCGGCATCAGCTGCATCACCAACCTGGCGGCGGGCCTTGGCAAAACGCCCCTCTCCCACCGGGAAGTACAGGAAACGGCAGACCGGGTAAGCGCGCAGTTTCAGGCGCTTCTGGAAAAACTCCTGAAAAGCCTTCCTGCTCTTTCCGAATGATTTGATTAAAAAAATCCCGCGATCAGTTCAAAAGGATCGCGGGATTTTTGCCCCAGGCACTCGAGCCCCCACTTGGTACGGGAAGGCAGTTTCCGACCCGACCACAGGGACGCCGCTAAATTATAGTTTATCACACAGTTCCCAACTGTCATTCTGAGGAACGAATTGACGAAGAATCTCGTCCTTAATTCCGGAAAAAGGGCAAAGGGCGAGATCCTTCGCTTCGCTCAGGATGACAGGAGAGAGGTGAGTGAATAACCGGTAAATTATAGTTTAATGCCCTTAGGCTCCACTTACGAGAGCAAGGGGAGCTGTCAGCCAATAGGCTGACTGAGGGGATCAAAACTAGCGATTCTATGGCACCTTCTGCGTGTGACTATCCCTTCCACCGCCGTCCGGCGGTCCCCGCAGACTGCGAAGCGGTCTGTTTCCCCTCTATAAATAAGGAGAGGCAAGGGTTACTGCTATTTGTCAGTGCGCTAAATTATAGTTTATCACACAGTTCCCAACTGTCATTCTGAGGAACGAAGTGACGAAGAATCTCGTCCTTAATCCCTGAAAAGAACAAAGGACGAGATCCTTCGCTTCGCTCAGGATGACAGGAGAGAGGTGAGTGAATAACCGGTAAATTATAGTTTAGCACACACTCTTGGCTTTCTCGCCTGTCGGCTCGGGTGCTGTGCCCCGGTGGGGCACGTCCAGCACTGACCGAAGCGTAGCGTAGAAAGCTGTCACGGCTTCGCCGTGACTGAGGGGTTCCGACAGAAGAGCAGAAAATCACTGGTTTTATGCGAATTTCCAGCGAGCTGGAACCTCTCCACCGCCTATCGGCGGTCCAGAAGGTTGCAAAGCAACCTTCTTCCCCTATTCAGGGGAGGCAAGAGGTTTCTGCTATCCACTAACCGCTAAATTCCAATTTATCAAACTCTGCCCTTGCCCTTAAAATTGCTCATTCCTCATTGCTCATTTCCTGCCGCCTTTCCCCATTTCCTTCAGCAGCTGGCGAAAAATCAAAACATGTTGCTCCTCATCCAAAATCAGACGTTCCAGCAGCGCTTTCACACAAGGATCCGGCAATTCCCCCGACAGACGGCGGTATTCCGTAATGGTTCTGTTTTCCCCCATAACAGCCCGGTTCAACAGAGCGGCCGGATCATTGGAATAAAAAAGAGCGCTGGGGCTCCAATAAACAGTTCGCCCCTCCCGGTAGCTCCAAAGCCGGGGGTCTCCGCCCGAAAGGCACGTCAGCTGAGCGAAAACGGATAGATGGTGCATTTCCACCACGGCGATCCGGTGAAAATATTCCGCTATTTTCGGGTATTTGGCGGCCAGAACGGTACTGTTGTAGAAATACTGGGCTATGGTGCTCATTTCCGAGGCGCTGCCGCCCAACTGGGACAGCATGGCTCTGGCACAAAGCTGGCTGGTCTCCCGCACCTGGATCTGGGGATAGGGAGAAGCATCGGCTACAGGCAATTTCAATTCCATAAAACGCCCTCCTTCTGTTTGAATGGCTGCACTACCTGGCTATACCTATGCGAAACGGAAATGAGATATGTAAGACCTGGCACAGAAGTGAAAACGCCCGGAGCGGGAAAACCCGTTCCGGGCATTCTGTTTGCCTGAAGCTTAGCCTTTCAGGATCATTCTTTCCAACTCCTTGGCGGCAATGCTCAACACCTGATCTGTTCTTTTGACCAGGCAGATAGACCTCCGGGGGATCTGTTCATTGAGCTCAATCGGCAGGATCGTTCGTCCCTCTTCTCCCTCCAAAAATTCCCGGGGAACAAAACCGATGCCCAAATTGTTCTTTACCATCGGCAGAATTTGATCGGCCGTTGCCACTTCGATATCCGGCTTGAACTCCAGTCCATGCTCCAGAAACCACTCGGCGTAAAATTCATAGGTTTTTGTCAGCTTTCCAAGGGAGATCAAAGGAGCCTCGGCAAGTTTTTTCAAGGAAACTCTTTTTTCCGAAAGCCTGCGGTACGCTAAGCCGCAGACTGCCGTTTCACAGATTCCCTTTACGGCTTTTGCCTTCATTGCTTTTAATTCTCCAGTAGGCGTTGTAACCAACGCAAAATCTGCCCTGCCGCTTTTCAGCATGGCGATAGCCTGGGGTGTGGAGTGGTTGAAAATTTTCAGCTTCACTCTGGGATACTGCTGCCGGTATTTTTTCAGTACCGGCAAAAGAAAGCTCCGCAGAGCCACCTCGCTTACCCCAATAGACACCGTCCCGCTTTCCAGTCCCTTTTCCAGGGCAACCGCTTCTTCTCCCGCCTGGATCTGTTCTACTGCGGCCTGAATATGGACATACAGTCTTTCTCCCTCAGGTGTCAGCGTAACGCCTCGGTTGGAACGAACGAAAAGAGTACATCCCAGCTCATTTTCCAGCTTTTTTACAGTACGGGTAATGTTGGGCTGGTTGCTCAGCAGGGCCTCCGACGCCCTGGTGAAATTCCGGTATTTGGCCACATAAAAAAAGACCCGGTAATACTCATAGTTGATATACACGAAACCCCTTCTTTCAATTATCATATCAAATCAGCATTCCAGCTATATCAATCATACATTTTACATATTTCTGTTATCCGATTATAAAAGAGGGTGGTCCCTGTGTCAATCGTTTTCCGAAAAACAAAAAGCAGGAGGTCTTTTTCATGAATAAGGATTTGACAGTGGGCAAATCCTCCACCGTGCTCTGGAAATTTTGCCTGCCGCTGTTTGGAAGTATTCTGTTTCAGCAGCTGTACCAGATCGCCGACAGCTTTGTGGCGGGAAAATTTATCGGGGAAGATGCCCTGGCGGCGGTGGGAAACAGCTATGAGGTCACGCTTATTTTTATCGCCTTTGCCTTTGGCTGTAATATCGGCTGCTCCGTTGTGGTATCCCAGCTGTTCGGCAGAAAACAGTACGGCGAGCTGAAAACCGCTGTGTACACCACCTTTCTGGCGGGCGGCGTCCTCTGCGCCGTCTTGATGGGCGCCGGAGCTCTGCTTTGCCCGGAGCTTCTTTCCTGGATCCACACCCCTAAAAATGTGCTCGGGGATTCCAAGCTCTATCTGGATATCTACATTCTGGGGCTGCCCTTCGTGTTCTATTACAATATCGCGACAGGTGTTTTTTCCGCTTTGGGAGATTCCAAAACGCCTTTTCTGTTTCTTGCCTGTTCCTCCCTGTCGAATATTGCGGTGGATATCCTCTTTGTCACCGCTTTTTCCATGGGAGTGGCCGGAGTGGCCTGGGCTACCCTGCTCTGCCAGGGGATAAGCTGTGTTCTGGCTGTCTCATTTATGTTCGGCAGGCTCACGAAGATCAAAACCGAGGCGCCGCCCCGTCTGTTTTCCTGGCGGATCCTGGGAAAAATCGCCAAAATAGCCATTCCCAGTATTTTACAGCAAAGCTTTGTTTCCGTAGGGAACATTCTCATTCAGGGGATCATCAATACCTTCGGCTCCGCCGTTATGGCCGGATACTCCGCCTCTATCAAACTGAATAATCTGGTAATCACCTCCCTGACCACCATTGGCAACGGCATTTCCAATTTTACCGCCCAAAATGTCGGGGCCGGAAAGCCGCACCGCGTCAAAGAGGGGTTTCGGGCGGGCCTGAAGCTGGTATGGCTTCTCTGCGTTCCCATCACCCTGCTGTACCTTTTTCTGGGCCGAAGCCTTGTGGGGATTTTCCTGGAAGCGCCTACCGGAAAGGCCATGGAAACGGGCATTCAAATTCTATCGGTGCTTTCTCCCTTTTATGTGGTTGTGGCCGCCAAACTTGTGGCGGACGGCGTTCTGCGGGGCACGGAAAACATGAATCAGTTTATGATATCCACCTTTACCGACCTTGTTCTGCGGGTGCTTCTGGCAAAGCTGCTTTCCGCCCCCCTGGGGGCGCTGGGGATCTGGCTTGCCTGGCCTATTGGCTGGATCGTGGGCGGGCTCTTATCCATTCTCTTCTACCGAACCGGCAGCTGGCAAAAAGCTTTGGCTCCTTCCGGCAGCGACCCTTCCATGGAATGAGCTTTCGAAATACAGGACACGAAAGCTTGTAAAAGAAAGGAAAACCGGGTATAATTTTGACATATTCTTTATAAGTCTGTCCTGTCTGCACGGGGCGCCTGCGGTATAGGAAATGGAGAAAAACGGCATGCTGAAAAAACTGAACAATGTCAAAGAATATCTGGACTTTGCAGATAGGATCAACGGGGACGTAAGCTTTTGTGACCCAACGCTCGGCAGCAGGGAACAGGCGCGCAGCACTTTATTGAAAGCTCCGGGCAATCCTGCAGAACAGATCTTCGGGTGCTTTCACGGGGAAGAGCTCATCGGGCTGTTTGTCTTTTTGGTTTTGGAAGAGGAAGCGTATCTCGAAATGCTGGCCGGGTTGTCCCGCAGTGAGCAGGCATATGACGAGATATTCTCCTTTCTGAAGGAAAACTTCAAAGGGTATCGCGCTGATTTTGTTTTTAACCCGCAAAACCGTTTGCTTTATGGGAAGCTGCGCCAGGCAGCTTCGGAATTCGATCCGGAGCAGCAGAAAATGGTGCTGCAAGAGGCGCTTCCCTGCCAAATCCACCGAAAAGTAGAATTATACAGCGCGAAATACCGGGAACAATACCTTTCTTTGCACTCTAAGGAGGGGTACTGGACAGCGGAAAAGGTGCTGAATGCGCCTGAACGATTCCGGATTCTCCTTGCGATAGAGGGAGAAGCCGTGGTCGGCTATGTGGATATCACATATCAATATGAGGAAAATGAGCCCTTTGACGTATTTGTAAAAGAAGAATACCGCAGAAAGGGTTACGCAAAGGCAATGCTTGCAAGGGCGATCGAACTAAACCGGCCCCGGGGCATGACGCTTTTGGTCAATACGAACAATACCGCCGCGATCGCGCTGTATCGGTCTCTTGGGTTTGTGACACAGGCAGGCGCAAACAGTATTACCGCCCATGCCCTTCTGTAAGAACGGGCAGCCGGAGCTGGCCTTCGGCAGATAGCTTGCGGAAAGTCTATTGAAAAATTCCGGAAAAATGACCTTTCCCCGCAGTATTGAAAAACCGCGGGGCTTTTGTTATACTTAAAGCGTAAAAGACCCCGTAACTGCGAAGGAGAAAAGCAAACATGAAATTAGGAATTGTGGGGCTTCCCAACGTGGGGAAAAGCACCTTGTTTAACGCCATTACCAATGCGGGCGCGCAGTCCGCGAATTACCCTTTCTGCACCATTGAGCCCAATGTGGGCGTGGTGGCCGTGCCGGACAAGCGGCTGGAAAAATTACGGGATATGTACGAGCCCAACAAGTTCACCCCCGCCACCATTGAATTTGTGGATATCGCGGGCCTGGTGAAGGGGGCCTCTAAGGGCGAGGGGCTGGGCAACAAGTTCCTTTCCAATATTCGGGAGGTAGACGCCGTTGTGCACGTGGTGCGCTGCTTTGAAAACGATGATATCGTCCATGTGGAGGGCAGCATCGATCCGGGAAGGGATATTGAAACCATCGATCTGGAGCTGGTGCTTTCCGACCTGGAGGTGCTGGACCGCCGCATCGATAAAACCAGAAAGCTCTTAAAGGCCGATAAGAAATACCAGACAGAGCTGGACTTTTTCCAGCGGGTACACGCCGCGCTGGAGGCCGGAAGCTCTGCCCGCAGCGTGGAGTGCAGCGAGGAAGAGGCCGCGCTGCTTTCCACCGTTTCCCTGCTGACCAATAAGCCCATCATCTTCGCCGCCAATATGAGCGAGGAGGATTTCAAAAACGGCATTGAGCAAAACCGCTTCCTGCAAACCGTGCGGGAATATGCTGAAAAGGAGCATGCCGCGGTGCTTCCCATCTGTGCGGAGATCGAGGCGGAGATCTCTTCCCTTGACCCGGAGGAAAAGGAGCTGTTCCTTTCCGATCTGGGCCTCACGGAATCCGGCCTGGACCGGCTCATTACCGCCTGCTATTCCCTTCTGGGCCTGATGTCCTACCTTACGGCCGGCAAGGACGAGGTGCGGGCCTGGACCATCGAAAAGGGCACCAGAGCGCCCCAGGCCGCCGGAAAGATCCACACCGATTTCGAGCGGGGCTTTATCCGGGCGGAGGTCATCGGCTTTGACGAGCTGATGGAATGCGGCTCCATGGTAGCCGCCAAGGAAAAAGGCCTGGTTCGCTCCGAGGGCAAGGAATACATCATGCAGGACGGCGATATCGTTTTGTTCCGGTTTAATGTATGAGGCTGGATTCCAGATACTGGATGTTAGATGCTGAAGAAGGATAAAAAGCGGGGAACAAGGACATTTTTCTGTTCTTGTTCCCTGCTTTCTTTATGACAGTCTCCGCTAAATGATAGTTTAGCAGTCACCCTTGGCTCCCCTGAAAGGGGTGCTGGTCTCCGGTGGAGACCGTTCAGCACCGGTCTCACCTGTCGGTTCGGTCAGTGCAGAACAATGCGCCAAGAAAGCCATGGCTTTCTGCGCTTTGCACCCGGAGCGAAGCGGAGAAAGCTGTCACGGCGGAGCCGTGACTGAGGGGTTCTGCTCGAACAGTTGATAAAACTGCGGGGTTACAGAGAGCTGGAACCTCTCCACCACCTGACGGTGGTCCCAGAAGGTTGCAAAGCAACCTTTTTCCCCTATTCAGGGGAAGCAAGAGGTTAGTGCTATTCGGCAACCCGCTAAATTATAATTCAACAGTGCTCTTAGGCTCCACTTGCGCGAGTAAGGGGAGCTGTCACGGCTTCGCCGTGACTGAGGGGATCGAAACTGGCGATTCTATGCTACTTTCTACGTGTGACTATCCCTTCCACCGTTCTCGCCTGTCGGCTCGGTTGCTGTGCCCCGGTGGGGCACGCCCAGCAACGGTCTCACCTGTCGGTTCGGTCGGTGCAGAACAATGCGCCAAGAAA
>NZ_JAWXXK010000013.1:0-26267 GCF_034335015.1 Neglectibacter caecimuris
AGCTTGGCAGTACTAATAGGCCGAGGGCTTGACCATTGCCTTCTTTGGCAACTGGCCTTTCCCACCTACCTCACCTTCTATTCGCTTCCCCCGCTTTATTCAGTTTTTAGGGTACAATCTTTATGCACCATTAGCTCAGTTGGTAGAGCACCTGACTCTTAATCAGGGTGTCCCGGGTTCGAGTCCCTGATGGTGCACCACTCAAGCTGGCTGCGAGCCAGTTTATGGCCCGTTGGTCAAGCGGTTAAGACAGCGGCCTCTCACGCCGTTAACGTGGGTTCGATTCCCGCACGGGTCACCATCGGCAATCTTTTGATTGCCAAGATATTCCTCCTTAGCTCAGTCGGTAGAGCATGCGGCTGTTAACCGCAGGGTCGTTGGTTCGAGTCCAACAGGGGGAGCCAAAAGAAAAGTGCCGCCGCTATTGAAAATGAGCGGCGGTGCTTTTTTATATTTGGACCATTAGCGCAGTTGGTTAGAGCAACCGGCTCATAACCGGTCGGTCCGGGGTTCGAGTCCCTGATGGTCCACCAAACAGTGCAAATCCGAACTCAAAGAGTTCGGATTTTGCTTTTTATGCTCCACCAAAAACAGCCGATTCGCCCATTGGGCGAATCGGCTGTTTTTCCTGTTCAGAGACTCGAACCCGTGAGGGTCTGAGGGATAGGAGAATATGCCACCGGCATATTCTCCCCCGAAGAGGGGCGAAGCGGGTACCGCTAAGAATTTAGCGGTCGCTGAGCCGGCAGGTGCGTAGCACCTGTTCGAGTCCCTGATGGTCCACCAAAAACCGCCAAGCCTCAAAGAGACTTGGCGGTTTTTACTTTTTCACTTTTCATTAAGGAAAGTTGTACGGTAGAAGAGGACACCACAAAGAGAGAAAAGAAAAAAGATCTTCAGAATGAAAAGGACATATAGCTAAGAGTTCAAGATAAAAGCGTGTAGATTAGTCATAAAGGACGGAATTAAGCATGTGGTAGCTTCTGTTAACGGATAGCTTCCTTATTGTCATTCTAAGCCGCAGGCGAAGAATCTCGCCCTTTTGCCCTTTCTATGGGTTTGAAAGGCGAGGTGTTCTTAAAGAGAAGATGCTTTTTCAGGAATGACAAGCAGGAGCAAACTTTTTGGCTTCCTCTGCGGTTGGGCGCTTTTGTCAGATCAAACTGGCAAAGGTAGTTGGAACCTCGCTGTATCCAGCGCTGCGATTCCCCATGCTTTTTGAGCATTCAAACAAATGCTATATAAGTATTAGACATTTACAACCCCTCTGTGTAAAATGAAAGTATCGGAACAGAAGGAGCTCAAGGAGGAGTTGCAATGTCGGCGAATACGGAAAATAAAATGGGGACCGGGAAAATATCCAGGCTTGTGCTTCAGACAGGCGTGCCGCTGATGCTATCCTTATTGATCAATTCTTTGTACAATTTTGTAGACAGCGTATTTGTATCCCACGTGTCGGAGGATGCGCTGACTGCCCTTTCTTTGGCCTCTCCTGTGCAGATGCTGATGTCGGCGGTGGGCTGCGGTATTGCGGTGGGCTTAAACGCCGTGATTTCCAAAGCGCTGGGGGAGAAAGACAGGGAAGGCGTCAAGCGGGCCGCTTCCGCATCGCTGTTTCTGGCGTTGTGCGCCGGAATTCTGTTGGCTGTACTTGGGCTGACCATCGTTGCGTCGTATTTTAAGTGGCAGGCCGGTGGCAATGCTGTGATCGAAGAATATGGGACCGCCTATCTACAGATCTGTATGCTCTTTTCCATTGGTCAGATGGGGCAGTGGGTGTTTGACCGTATGGTGATCGCCAGCGGACGTTCCAGCTTGTTTTTACTGACGCTTTCCGCCGCCTCCATTACCAATTTGATTTTAGACCCCATTCTCATCTTTGGCTGGCTTGGCGTTCCTGCTATGGGTACTGCCGGCGCGGCATTGGCCACTGTGATCGGCCAGTGTGCTGGCTGTGCAGCCGGATTTCTGGTCAACCGCACTTTGAATCGGGAAATTCCCATTGCCTTTACGCTGAAGCCCAGCTGGAAAAGCATTTTCGCCATTTTGAAGGTGGGTATTCCCACTATGCTGGTACAAGGTGTTGTTTCGCTGCTGGGAATTGTGATGAATTCTATCTTAATTGGATTTTCCACCACCGCGGTAGCGGTTTACGGTGTTTGTCTTAAAATTCAGGGGTTAGCTACTGTGGGAGTTCATGGGATCACGCTGGGAGAGATCCTGCTGATCGCCTTCAATTTCGGCGCGAGGAAGCCTGAGCGGGTCCACGGGACAGTAAAATGGGCCATGTGCTATGGCTTTGGAATATTTTCCGTGTTTCTACTGGCATTGGAGTTGCTTCCTGCCGCGATCCTGCGACTGTTTGACGCTTCTCCGGAAATGTTTGCTGCGGGCATTTCCGCCCTGCGCATTTTTGCCCTGACCTGGCTTTTTTCCATTCCCGGTATGGTGCTGGCTTCAGCGTTTCAGGGCCTGAGTAAAGGCGGGTGCAGTATGGCGCTTACGTTGACAAAGCAGGCGATCCTGCCAACGGCTTTTGTGCTGGCGGCAGCCTCGCTTCACAGTCTGGAGCTTGTTTGGCTGGCATTTGCCGCAGCCGAGCTTTTATCGCTTCCTTTGGGGGTCATTCTGTGGAGGCGTGTTTCTGGTAAAACCCTTGGGGAAAACAGAACTGGAAAGCCTATGGCTCCGGTGCTAGCAGCTCGGAAATAGTTTCCAGAAATTTTTCCGCCGCCTTGGTCAAATGCTGATATTTTTTCCAAACCAGATGCAGGGAAAATGGCGTCTGATCCTTCAAGGGCCGAAATGTCAAGGGGCTGTTCCCGCTTACATTGATGATCCTGTCAAGGTCAAGGGCGTAGCCCATGCCTTCCTCCACCATGAGGGAGCCGTTAAACAGCAGGTTGTAAGAGCCCGCAATATTCAGCGGTCTATCCTCACTGTGCAGAATATCGGCAACGGTTTCATCGTGCAAGCTTTGCCGGGATACGATCAGCGGCTTATCCCAAAGCTCCTTCGGGTCGAGAATTTCGTATTTGGCCAGGGGAGAATCTTTCCGCATCAGCACGCCGTAGTGCTCTGTGCAGGGAACCTTCAGGGCGCTATATTTGGTTGTATCGATCACTCCGAACAGAAGTCCGAAATCAATGAGACCCCGATCCAGCTCCTCTGTCACAGTAACACGGTCGCCGCTGACAATATGTAGATGCACCAGTGGATATTTTTCCCGAAGCCTTTGAATTGCCCGCGGAAGGATCCGCACCCCGTCCAACTCTCCAGCGCCCACTGTAATGCTCCCGGCGATCGGCGCACTGGCGGCGGTGATCTCGTCCTCCGCCTTTTGCACCAGCTCCAGGATCTCTTCAGCCCGTTTCCGCAGGATCATGCCTTCCTCGGTCAACGTGATTCTGCGGTTACTCCGTACAAAAAGCTGCTTGCCCAGCTCCTCCTCCATATCCCGCAGCTGCCGCGACAGCGTGGGCTGAGATAAATGCAGCGCCTCCGCGGCGCCGGAAATACTCTGTTCTCTGGTCACTGCCAGAAAATATTGCAACACTCGAAGCTCCATAACGATCAGCCTTTCTATAGAAAGTAAAATCAGTATAGCAAAAATCGCTATGCTTGTAAAGCATGGCTGCTTATAAAATCAAAGTATTTGTTATTTGTGTAAAGCAGCGCTACAATAGAAGAAAGCAAAACAGCGGAAGGAGAGGGCCATAACAGGGCGCACGCCGCAGGCTGCTGGAGGAGCTGCACATTGTGCAGAAGCGTATTGACTGCCTGGACTACTTGCTTTATGAAATGGATTTGCAGCAGAAAAAGGGAAAGGAGTGATCCGCCGTGGGAAAGAAGCTTATTTTGCTGCTGACCGCGGTTTTACTGCCGGTTTTGCTGAGTGCCTGCGGTGCGGAGAAAGCGGGCGGAAACGATCGGGAAAGCAAGAGTTCCATAACAGAAAGGGGCCAAAGCACCACAGAAAGCGTGGCCTTTTCGCGGTCAGAAAGCGAAATACTGGATACGGAGCGGCTGCCGGCTGTGTCTGTCCCAGAGTCGAAACCGGCGGAGTCTTTGGAAAGCAGCATAAATTCAGAACGAGAATGGGAGGAAGCGGTTATGAAAATTACAGCAAACGGAATTTCATTTTCCGTCGAGTTTGTGGAGAATTCCTCCGCGAAAGCGTTTCGGGAGCTGCTGGAGCAGGGCCCGGTTACCGTTGAAATGCAGGACTACGGAAATTTCGAGAAGGTAGGCCCTTTGGGAACCAGCCTTCCCACCAACGATGAGCCCATCACCACCGAGCCGGGAGATGTGATCCTCTATCAGGGAAGCTCCATTACCGTATATTACGATACCAATCACTGGAACTTTATCCGGCTGGGAAAGATCCCGAATGTAACAAGAGAAGAGCTTTTGGAGGCCTTCGGCAGCGGCAGCGTCACCATGACCTTTACTTTAGAGAATAACCGCTTCACTTGGCAAAGACAACGATGTTCTGCAAAACCATGTGTGCCGTTTGTCAAACCCCGGTTAAGGAGGATTTTCCATGATTAGTTTTCTGAGTAAAAACCACAGCCTTCTCTGCACCGAAGAATATTTGAAGGTAGACGGCGAGAGGGTTCCCACCACGCCCGTGGAGCGAAATTTATTGCTGTATTTTCTCAGATATCCCAACACGGCACTGAGCCGTGAACGCCTTTTGCGGGAAGTATGGGGCTATGCGTTTCCCGGCAGCAGCCGCACGGTGGATTCTCACATCAAAAAGCTGCGCAGGGATCTGGGCAGCTTTGGCAGATACATCGTTACCGTTCATGGTGTCGGCTACCGCTTGGAAGCGGAGGCCCCGCTGATCTTCGGAGAAGAGCCGCAGTACAAAGCCTGTTAGAGGTGAGAACTATGTGGATCGCGATGATGGTAACGGGGATCGTATTGCTGGGTTCAGTAATTTTGTTTTGCCGTCTGCTGCTTCTCAGCATGCCCTACAGCGAGTGGGTCAGGGCCATGCGGAGAACAAGACAACGCCCCGAAGCTCCAAAAGATATCTTGAAATAGAATATTTGTTGGCAGGCTCAGTCGGTAAAGAAGTTGCTCTTTCAGCGGCTTTTCTTTTTTGAAGCAGCGTATCCGGAATAGAAACGGAGAAGTCAGGAACAATAGGAAGAAAAGCGAAAGGCGAAGAAAGACGATGTTTAAGCATGAAAAAATGTTGTTCCACCCGGTTGAGGTGGAACGTCCGAACCCCCAATACGCGGCATTGCTTCAGGAACAGCTGGGCGGAGCTAACGGTGAGCTGAAGGCCGCGATGCAGTATATGTCTCAAAGCTTTCGGATCAAAGATTTGGAAATCAAGGACCTCTTTCTGGATATCGCGGCGGAAGAGCTGGGGCATATGGAAATGGTAGCCCAGACGATAAATCTTCTCAACGGTCACGATATAGACGCGGCGGCGGTGCCCGCAGGCGAAATACAATCCCACGTGCTTTTGGGATTGAACCCCGGGCTGATCAATGCTTCCGGTTACTCCTGGACAGGCGATTACGTTACGGTAACAGGAGATCTCTGTGCCGATCTGCTTTCCAATATCGCCTCTGAACAAAGGGCAAAGGTGGTTTACGAATATCTGTACCGGCAAATCGAAGATAAAAAGGTGAAAGAGACCATTGATTTTCTTTTGAATCGGGAAGAAGCCCACAACGCAATGTTCCGGGAAGCCTTCAACAAGGTGCAGAATACCGGTTCAAACTGTGATTTTGGCACGACCAGGGCGGCGAAGATGTATTTCAGTATGTCTGAGCCGTCACCAGCGGACAATAGCTTTTCACAAACAGCGGTCACACCGCCGTCTTTTCAATAAAGCCCAGTTTGCAGAATATGGAAAACACAAATGCTCATTCCATGGAATGGGCATTTGTGTGCCCGGATTACATGTTTGCCGTGTGCCTAAGCGCGCCTTCGGCATACTGAGCACTTTCCGTGGATATAATAAAGAATATGAAGTATTTGAGAAAAATCCTTTTCAGACTGGCAAAAAGTCCAGAAAAAAGCAAAAAACGGAGGGAAGCTTATGTGCACCAGCATTGCGATGAAGCGTGATCATTTTTATTTCGGCAGGAATATGGATCTTCAGTATGAATTCGGAGAGCGGATCGTGATCACGCCCTGCAACTATCCCTTTTCCTTTCGCAAGGCGGGAGAAATGAAAAGCCATTATGCTATGATCGGCATGGCTACCGTAATGGGGGGCTACCCGATGTATGCGGAAGCTGCCAATGAAAAGGGACTTTGTATAGCGGGTCTGAATTTCCCGGACAACGCCTACTATTCCACCGTCATGGACAGCAGTAAGGCCAATATTTCTCCCTTTGAATTGATCCCTTGGCTTTTGGGGAGGTGCGCGAGTCTTGCGGAAGCAAGAAAGCTCTTGGAAAATACCTGCCTGGTAGCGATCCCCTTCAGCGAGAAGGTACCTCTTGCGACCTTGCACTGGCACATTGCGGACAAAACCGGTTCCATTGTTCTGGAGGCCACCGCTTGCGGTATGCGTATTTACGAAAACCCGGTGGGGATCATGACTAACAATCCGCCCTTTGAATTTCACATGCAAAATCTCTGTCAGTATATGAACCTCACGCCAAAGCAGCCGGATAACTGCTTTCATACGGTGACGGGCCTGAAGCCCTTCAGCCTGGGGCAGGGCAGCGTTGGGCTGCCGGGAGATTTTTCTTCCCCATCACGATTTGTAAAAGCTTCCTACCTGTTACTGAATTCCGACTGTAAAAAGGACGATGAAAGCAGTCTTACTCAATTTTTTCATTTGCTCGGCTCTGTTTCCATGGTGCGCGGGGCGGTGATTGTGCCGGACGGCAGATACGAGATCACCACCTATAGCTGCTGTATCGACGCGGAAAGGGGAATTTATTATTACACCACCTATTCCAACCATCAAATCACAGCAGTCAGTCTGCGTAACGTAAATCTGAAGTGCTCAAAGCTGATCGAATTTCCCCTTCGGAAGGAACAGCAGATCTTTCGGGAAAATTGACAGGCGGAAAAAGTGAAAATAGGAAAAGGCGCGGGGCCGGGGGAATTTTCCTTGTGCCCTGCGCTTTTTAGCGGGAAGCAAAAAATAGATTGACAAACGCCTGAGCTCCCACTATAATGAATACCCTGCCGATTTTGCGCTCTTTCGTGCCGTGTCAGCGAAAAAAGCGGAAAGCGGCGGGTGATATTCAAGGCGCGTACTCATCTTATGTGAACACGCTTGGCTACCCTGGGGGAAAATTCCTCCGGGGCACGTCCTGTTGGAGTGCCGTTACCACTTCTGAAAAAAGCAGTTTGCAGAACGAGGAAGGAGTGTTTTCATGATCGAGGTTTCCCATTTGCGAAAGACCTTCCGGGTGGCAAAGCGAAACGCCGGGTTTTCCCAGGCGGTAAAGGCCTTGTTTCACCGGGAGTACGAGGAGATCCACGCTCTGGACGATGTGAGCTTTTCCATCGGGGAGGGGGAGATGGTGGGCTATATCGGCCCCAACGGAGCCGGGAAGAGCAGCACCATCAAGATCCTCAGCGGTATTTTGACCCCGGACGGAGGCGATTGTCGCATCGATGGCAGGATCCCCTGGAAGGAGCGCCGAGAGCACGTAAAGCAGATCGGCGTGGTGTTTGGCCAGCGTTCCCAGCTTTGGTGGGATGTGCCGGTGATCGATTCCTTTGAGCTCTTAAAGGAGATCTACGACGTTTCCGAAGAGCTGTACCGGAAGAACCTTTCCCGGCTGACGGAGCTTTTAGACCTTTCCGAGCTGCTGCGCACGCCCACCCGTCAGCTTTCTCTGGGCCAGCGAATGCGCTGTGAGATCGCGGCTTCTCTGCTGCACAGTCCCAGGGTGTTGTTTTTGGACGAGCCCACCATTGGCCTGGACGCAGTATCCAAGCTGGCGGTGCGGGACTTTATCAAGGAACTGAACCGGGAAGAAAAGACCACGGTGATCCTTACCACCCACGACATGCAGGATATTGAGGCGCTGGCAAGCCGGGTGATCCTGATCGGGAAAGGGCGCATTCTGCTGGACGGCACATTGAGCGACATTCAGCGCGGGGGAGAAAGCATCGACCAGGCCCTGGCTGAGATGTACCACGAGCTGGATCTATAGGAGGCGGGGAAATGAAAAAATATCTTTCCTTCTTCCGGCTTCGGTTTGTCACAGGCCTGCAATACCGGATCGCCGCCCTGGCAGGGCTGGTGACCCAGTTTGTGTGGGGCGGGCTGTTGATTCTGGCCTATCAGGCGTTTTATCGTTCCGACCCTGACGCATTTCCCATGACCCTTCAGGCCACGGCCACCTACATTTGGCTTCAGCAGGCCTTTCTGGCGCTGTTTCAGCCTTGGGGCTTTGAAGGCGATATCTTTGAGTCTGTCCGCACCGGGAGCGTGGCATACGAGCTTTGCCGTCCGGTGAGCGTTTACAATATGTGGTTCGCCCGCACGGTGGCGAGGCGGGTCTCACAGGCATCTTTGCGGTGTATTCCGGTGCTGCTCGTGGCGGCGCTTCTGCCCGCTCCTTACGGCATCGCGCCGCCGCCCGATCTGGTCCAACTTCTCTGGGCACTGCTTTCCACAGTGCTGGGCACGCTGGTGGCGGCCGCCCTGTGCCAGCTCATTTACTTTACCGCCTTTTTTACCGTGGCGGTAGAGGGCGTGCGGGCCATTGCGGCAACCTTGACGGAATTCCTCTGCGGCCAGGTGATCCCCCTGCCGTTTCTGCCTGACGGCGTCCGGCAGGCGGTGGAGCTTTTGCCCTTTGCCTCTACCATGAACGCTCCTCTGCGCATTTACGCCGGGGACATTGCCGGCGCCTATCTCTATCAAACGGTGGCCCTGCAGGTGTTCTGGCTATTTGCCCTTGTTCTCATCGGAAAGCTGATGGAGCGTGCCGCCATAAAGCGCACCGTGCTGTTGGGAGGATAAGAGGTTTTCCATGGGAAAACCTCTGTGAAAGACCCTCGGCCTTGAGAAGGCCGTCTTTTCCTGCGGAAAAGCACCGGGTTTTTCACGGCGTTATCAAAAGAGCGAGAGAAGGCTTTTGAGAAAGGAAGGACTACATGAAATTATATCGAAAATATTTTGCCATTCACTTAAAAAGCGCCATGCAGTATAAGGCTTCCTTCTTTCTGGCGCTTTTGGGACAGGCCCTGGTGACCATCAACATGTTCCTGGGAATTTTTTTCCTCTTCCAGCGGTTCCACGTTATTGAGGGCTTTACCTACAGCCAGGTGCTGCTGTGTTATACGGTGGTTCTGCTGCAATTCTATGTGGCAGAGTTCTTCGCCCGGGGCTTTGATCGGTTCGATGTCATGCTGGGAAACGGTCAGTTTGACAGGATCTTGGTCCGTCCCCGGAACACGGTGTTTCAGGTTCTCGCCGGTCGGATCGAATTTACCCGGCTGGGCCGGGTGCTTCAGGTGGCGATCCTGCTGCCCTATGCCATCGCCACCTGCGGGGTGGATTGGAATTTCCCCAAGGCGCTGACGGTGATTTTCATGGTGCTGGGCGGGGCGCTGCTCTTCTCCGCCATTTTCGTGCTGTGCGCGGCCCTTTCCTTCTTTACCACCGAGGGGCTGGAAGTGATTAATGTATTTACCGATGGGGGAAAGGAGCACGGAAAATATCCCTGGAGTGTGTACGGAAAGCGGGTGCTGCAATTTACCACCTTTGCGGTGCCCTATGCCCTCACCCAGTATTACCCGCTGCTGTATCTTCTGGGCCGGGAAACCAACTCCTTTTTCATTTTCCTGCCCCTGTGCGCGGCGTGGTTCCTTCTTCCCTGTTACCTCATATGGCGGATCGGCGTGCGGCATTATAAATCCACCGGTTCTTAAGGCGTGATCCCCCTAAAGGAAAGGAGATATTGATGGTACTGGAAACTGAGCGATTGGCCCTGCGGGAGCTGAAGAAGTCTGATTTTTCCGCTCTCTGCAAAATTTTACAGGACGAAAAGACCATGTACGCCTACGAGGGGGCCTTTACGGACGAAGAAGTGCAGGAATGGCTGGACAGGCAGCTTGGCCGTTACGAACAGTACGGCTTTGGCCTGTGGGCGGTGCTTTTGAAGGAAACCGGAGAGCTGATTGGGCAGTGCGGGCTTACCATGCAGCCCTGGAAGGACAGTGAGGTGCTGGAAATCGGCTATCTCTTCCGGCGGGACTGCTGGCACAAGGGCTATGCCACAGAAGCGGCGACAGCCTGCAAGCAGTACGCCTTTGAAACGCTGGGGGCCAATGAGGTGTGTTCCATCATTCGGGACACAAACACCGCTTCTCAGAGGGTGGCCCTCCGAAACGGCATGACCGTAAAGGACAGCTGGACAAAGCACTACCGGGGCGTGGATATGCCCCATGACCGGTATGTAGCGGTCAAAGCAGAATAAAGTGAGGGAGAGCTGCTCCGCAAGGCCCGGAGACACCTCCTGCTTCTGCAAAACTCCCTTTTGGGCGTGATTACCCTTGTCATGGGAAGCCGCCATAAGCAAAACAACAAAATACCAAAATGTGAAACCACTCTGTCGGACTCAAAAGCCCGCGGCGTGGTTTTCTGCTGCGATAGCTTTGATTACCCTTGTCAGGCAAGACTGATTTTTACATTAAAATGAAATAGAATTGCCATTTCTGAGTTCGTTTTATACAAATATTCAACGATAAAATAATTGACTTGTTTTAGAAAACAGTTTATAATAGAAATATGTAATACGCACAGCCAAAATTTAAAGGAAGTTGCAAAACAAGGAAAAATCAGGAGGGTTTTCTCATGTCTAAAAACTGTCAAAGCTGCGGTGCGGTCTGCGGCGATGGGGAAGAAGTCTGCCGCCAGTGCGGGGCAGCGCTGCCGCCGCCTGTATCGGAAAATAAATCTGTCAAACTGTCGGTCTGGTCAATCGTTTCACTGACTGTCGCCATATTGGGAATTGTGTTTCTTGAATTGTTTTTTAAAGTTGGCGGGGGAATATTCATAGCTGCTTTTTTTGTTTTTAGCTTAGCTTCTGTGATATTGCCGCCTGTGGCAAAGAAAATCAGATGTGCAAAAAGGCAAAAGGGAGAAGCTTTTGAGATTATTGCCATCATAGTAGGCGGATTCGATTTTTATATGATTATCTTTGCTTTTACTCATCTTCCTCTTTTTATTGGTTATTTGGGCTGGGTCGTATGCGCCTTGGTCTATAAATTCATCTGGTGATTTCCCGCATTTTGGGCGTATCCCAGCGCTTGAGCAAATATCTTGAAAGGCACCAAATTGGAATTTGCAGAGCTAACGAATAGTAGCACCTTCTTGCCTCCCCTGAATAGGGGAAGAAGGTTGCTTTGCAACCTTCTGGGACCGCCGATAGGTGGTGGAGAGGTTCCAGCTCGCTGGAATTCTGCATAAAACCTGCTTTTTCTGCTATACTGTCGGAACCCCTCAGTCACGGCAAAGCCGTGACAGCTCCCCTTTCAGGGGTGAGCGCGTCCCGGTGGGACGCTGGTGCGAACCGACCGAGCCGACAGGCGAGAAAGCCATGGGTGTGCGATAAACTGTAATTTAGCGCTTATCCACCTGCTTTTCTCCTGTCATTGCTGAACAGAAAGCAAGGAAATCTTGCTCTCTCGGTGAAGAATCTCGCCCTTTGCCCTTTTATTCAGGCACTAAGGACGAGATTCTTCGTTAGAAAAGTGCGAAGCACTTTTTGCTTAGTAATGACAGAAGAGGGGACTTGCCTGCCCTTCACTGCTCATTGCTAATTACTCATTGCTCATTATCTCTGCGAAATCCAATACCCAGCCTCTAAAAAAGGAAGCGCCGCGAAGGAAAGTCTTTTGCGGCGCTTCCTTTTGCAGCTTACGCCCCAATTTCAGCAGGTGGGGAAAAATCGGTTGATTTCGAATAGCTTCCCGGATATACTGAAATTGTGATCACAGGAAGGAGGAAAGGCCATGCGGCTTTCCATTGAAGAGGGAGAACAATTTACAGAAACCGAGGTCGTTATTCGCTGCCGGAAAAACGAAGGACAGCTTACAAGGCTCATCAGCCTGCTGCAAAGCTTTGACAAAAAGCTTTCCGGTCAGAAGGACGGGCAGACCTACTTATTGGAAATGGAGCAGGTGCTGTATATCGATACGGCGGATAAAAGGACCTTTCTTTATACGGCCGAGGGTGTCTATGAAACGCCTCTGCGGCTGTATGAGCTGGAAGATCGTCTTTCCGCTGGTGATTTTTTCCGTGCCTCCAAGTCCTCCATCGTAAATTTTAACGAGATCCGCTCTCTGCGGCCAGATTTCGGCGGCAGAATGCAGCTCACCATGAGCAATGGAGAACAACTGATCGTCTCCCGGCAATATGTGCCCTATATCCGAAAAAAGCTGGGCCTGTAGCCCTGCCGGGAATTTTTGTTCAAGAATCCAAACCTGAGAAGAAAGGAAAGGTTATTCCAGTGAAAAAATTTTTTCAATTTGTAGTAGAATTCAAGTCCTGGCTTTGCCTGTGCTTTACCGCCGCCATGCTGATCTTTCTCACCGTCAGCTGGTTGGTGGGAGAGGAAACAGTAAAGATCGTCAGTCTGTTTCAGATTTTTCTGATGGCGGCGGGGATCACGCTCTTGCAGTTCATTTTTTTCTCCGGCCGGGTCATTAAAAAAATGCGGTATTCCCTGCGGCTTGTACTCTTCATTCTGCCTATGCTGCTGATCGTCACAGTCTGCGCAGTGTGGTTTGGCTGGGTTCCGGCCGGAAATCTTTCGGCCTGGATTCTGTTCTATGCGATTTTCCTCGTCTGCTTTGTTTTGATTTGCGCTGGGTTTGAGTTCTGCTTCTGGGTCAGTGCGAAAAAGTACGACGGACTTTTGGGGCAGTATCGGGAAAAACAGGAAAAGCGGGAAAAACATTCTTGAGTTTTTTCTTCTCTCCTCTTATACTATAGGAAGGAAAAGGGGAGAGAGGAATGACGCGGGAAGAACTGAACGCCGCTTTAGCGGAGACGGCCGAGACCCTTCGGGGCCTGGGCCTTCCTGTTTCTCATCAAATAGAGCCGGAGGTTCGCGTGAACAGCCGGGCCAAACGGCGGCTGGGCTGCTGCTATTTTCAAAACGGCCGCTATGCCGTTGAGATTTCCGCCATGCTGCTAGCGCAGCCGGAAAAGCTCAGGCAGACCCTGATCCATGAGCTTTTGCATACCTGCCCCGGCTGCCGGAACCATGGAGAGCGCTGGAAGGCCTATGCAAAAAAAGCGGGGGAAGCCCTGGGCTGTTCCATTCAGCGGCTGGCGCCCGTGGAGGGGGAAAGCGGCCCCCTGCGCCGGGATCCCATCAAATATGTGCTGGAATGCCAAAGCTGCGGAGCAAAAATCTACCGCTCCCGATTATCAAAGGCGGTCAAGCAGCCCTGGCGCTACCGCTGTAAATGCGGCGGGAAGCTGAAAAGGTCGGTGATCGGCGGTTAGGGGTTGTTTGAAAAAACGCAAACGCCGTCTTTTTGCCCAAAGCGGATGAATTCCTGCGTTGGAAATCCAAGACGGGCATCAGCCCGTCTTGTGGTCCTCCGCCTTGAAACCGTCTCGCCTTGTACAAAAATTCGGCATTTCCTCTATTTTCAAACAACCCCTAGTAAAAGGCTCTTGCCGCCGTAAGTTGACTTTTCCGCAAAATCCGGGTAGAATAATAAGGCAATACCGCACAAAGTACGGTATTGCCTTAAAAGCATCATTTTGTAACACTGCTACTTTGGAAGGCGGAATTTTCTTGAAAAAACTGATTGCCGCGCTTTTGGCCGGCTGTATGCTTTGCTTTTTGGCAGGCTGTAAAAATCCCGATTCCCTGCAGCTGGATCTGTCCCGGGGCTACGGAGAAAACCTGAAGCTGATCCATTTGAATGCCAGCACGGAGGAAAAGCGGGAGCGCATGGACGCCTTTGCCGGCGTTTTGCTGGACGCCAAGCCCCTTGAAAAGGATTTTTCCATGTTTGCCTATTATCCGGATTACTATTTGCAAATCACCGGAAAAGGGCTGGAATATACCTTAGACGATGCCGGCGTCATGCGGGAGGCTTCTCTCAAAACCGGCGAAGGCTTGTCTCTCACTGCCATTGTGGACGTCAACGGAGACTATGTGGATTTTTACCTGCCTGAGATCGATACGGCAGGAGCCTCCCCGGTGATTTATCGTTCCGCCATGTCCGCCGAAGCCTTCGTAAAGCTTGTAAACCATGCCTGAATGGAAAAGAAAAAAGAGCTTCCCGAAAACCCGGGAAGCTCTTTTGATCTGTACAGAGAAACCGCGCTTACGGTGCTCAGTCGCTGGTGTAAGGCAGCAGCGCCAGATGACGGGCGCGCTTGATCGCGACAGTCAGGGCGCGCTGGTGGTAAGCGCAGGTGCCGGTCACACGGCGAGGGAGGATCTTTCCTCTCTCGGAGATGAAGCGGCGCAGTTTAGCAACGTCCTTGTAATCGATAAATTCCGCGCGGTCTACACAGAAAGCGCAAACCTTTTTGCGGCCCTTGCGTCCGCGGCGGATCTCTCTTTCGGGTCTATCAGCCATAGCCTAAAAGCCTCCTTTATCACAAAATTACTTTGAGAAGTCTTTAGAAGGGGAGATCATCGTCTCCCAAAATCTCCTCAAAATCTTCATTGCTTCCGCTGGAATAGGCGGGAGCCGGTTCGGAAAATGCCGGCCGCTGTCCCACGGGAGCGCCATCGTAAGCCCCTGCCGCCGAACCGCCGCTTTCCCGCTTGGAGCCGGTGAAGCTGACGTCGTTTGCCACGATCTCAAAGGCAGTGCGTTTGTTGCCCTGCTTGTCCTCGTAATTTCTCGTCTGGATCGGGCCGGAAACAGCCATCATCTGTCCCTTGGTAAAATACTTGCAAACAAACTCGGCAGTGCTCCGCCACGCCACCACATTGATAAAATCGGTCTGCCGCTCTGTGCCGGCCTTGGCATAAGAGCGATCCACCGCAAGGGTGAAGCTGGTAACGGAAACGCCTGTCTGTGTGTTTTTCAGTTCCGGGTCGGCGGTGAGCCTTCCCATAATAGCGGCAATATTCAGCATAATCAGGCACTCACTTTCTTAAAAGCGGATCATTCTTCCGTGGAAGGGGCTTCCACGGCCTCGGCGGGAGCGGTCTCCACAGGAGCGGCTTCCACAGCCTCTTCCGCGATGGCCTCCACGTCGATGTGGTTCTCTTCAGCCTTCTGGGGCTTCTGAGGCTTCTGGGCGTTCAGGTGGCGGGGATCCCGCTTCACGATCAGCGTGCGCAGGATACCGTCAGTGATCTGGTACCGTCTGTCCAGCTCGGCGGTGAAGTCAGGCTCACACTCGAAATTGATCAGGGTGTAGTAGCCCTCGGTCTGCTTCTGAATGGGATAGGCGAAGCGGCGCTTCCCCCAATCGTCAACACTCTGCACAGTACCGCCGTGTCTCTCAATGAGAGACTTGAACTTCTCTACGAGCTCCGCGTTGCCCTCTTCGCCAAGCTTGGCGGAAGTGACGATAACGGTCTCATACAGGTTCTTTCCATCTGCCATTTGTATTGCACCTCCTTTTGGTCTTTTGGCCCCGCACTTTCAGTTTTGCGCGGAGCAAGGAGCTTTTTGGAAACTCCACGCCGCTTGAAGCACAGCTTCAAACAGCTTGACTATTATACCATAAACAGGGAAAAAGTCAAGGAAAATGAGAAAAAACAGGCGGACCTGGAAAAAATTCTCCCATGCCCGCGCAGCTTTCGGAAATGCATGATTTTTGAAATGTGCTGCGTTTTTTCTCAAAGCAGCAGAAGAATGGCGGTACGCAGTACAAAATAAGCGACAGCCACGCCCAGGGAGGCCATAGAATTTACGCCGCCCCTGATCTGCAGGGCCATGGCGGGATCGCCGTCTGTTCCCTCCGCCTTGATCTCCCGTGTGGTGGAAACGCAGTGATTCATGTACATTTTATTGCCCCGCACCCCCACAAAGATCATACAGGCAAAGATCAGCAGCAATACCAGAAGGGGCAGCATCAACTGAAAAAGAACGGTGGGATTTTGTGCCGCCAAAGTGGAGATGGCAAAATATTGCTCGTCAGTGAATAAATAGATCTGCGTTGGATCAAGTCCCGCCTGGGCAGCCAATGCCGTCATGGCGGGATAAGCCACCAGCCAGTTGGCACATTGGAACGCGAGATACAAAGCAAACATCAGCCCGGTGACCACCGCGCCGTATTTGTACTGCTTACGATACAGCATCCAGGCCCCGGAGAAGAGAAAAGCGGAGAAATTGAATTTGTTTTTTCCGGTTCTCTTCATATATTGAAATACGGGCATATAATAGGCGGTGTTCTGCTTGACAAGCTTTGAGGCGTCTCCAAAGGTGATATCGGCGTCCAGCACCTCCGCCGGACTGACGCCGCCCATGGGGTCAAACCCAAAGGGAGGCATCACAGGATTGGAATAAGCGGTTCTCTGCGCGGAAAAGGGCGGCGGCTGTGAGCCGGGAACAGAGCCCGTGGGTGGCGTGTTGCTGTATTTTTGCGGCTCCCCCAGCAAAGAAGTACCGCACCGGCTGCAAAAGAGAGAGCTTTTCCCGTTTAGGGTGCCGCATACAGGGCATTCCCGATCTTTGATCTCCGCCGTGGGATCAGGCGCCTTCGGCGGGGCGGGCGGAGCCCACTCCTTTCCTTCCTTATGCAGGTCTTCAAAAATGCATTCTCCAGCCTGATGATAGCATTCCCGGTGATAGGGCGCCCCGCATTCCGGGCAGACTACAATATCGTCGTCCTTCCCAAAGGGTACGCCGCACACAGGGCATTTGATGCCGGTGAAATCAAACATAGCGAAAGCCATTCCTTTTCCTAAACGATTTTTGCGGCGTCCGTGTTTTCCCATGATGCCGTTTTCTACCTTTTATTCTACACTTTTTTTTTCAAAGCGCAATGCGCATAAGCGCAAATTTTCAGATTGTTAATAATTATCAAAGAAAAGCGGTGAAGACTCTGGGAAAAAATGTTTACAAGTCCGGCAATTTTCGGTATAATAACTATAACTTTATTTTCCTGAAAACATGACAAGAACAGGATATCGAAAAATTCTCTTTTTTGACTTTTAGCGATAAAGGAAGGTTGCCGAAGCTTATGCTACAATTTGAAGAGTTAAAACGCCAGCTGGAGGAGCAGGAGAAACTTCTTGAAGAGCTGGGAGAGGCCCTGGGGCTTGAGAAGCTGCGGGAAGAGGTGGAGATGCTGGAACACAAGTCCGCCGAGCCCGGCTTTTGGGACAATATGGCTGAAGCCCAGAAGATCACTCAGCGCATGGCCGCTCTGAAGGGCCGGGACGAGACCTATCAGAAGCTCTGCGCCCGGGCGGAGGACGCCATGGCGCTGATCGAAATGGGGGACGAGGCCGAGGACCTGTCCCTGGTGCCGGAAGCCCAGGAGGAGATCGACGCCATCAAGGCTCAGGCAGAAACCATGCGGCTTTCCACTCTGCTCACCGGGGAATACGATAGCCACAACGCCATTCTCACTTTCCATGCGGGCTCCGGCGGAACAGAGGCCCAGGATTGGGCGGAAATGCTGTTTCGCATGTACAACCGCTGGGGAGAGCGCCACGGCTTCAAGGTTTCCACACTGGATTACCTGGACGGCGATGAGGCCGGCCTGAAAAGCGCCTCCATTCTGGTGGAGGGGGAGAACGCTTATGGCTATCTCAAAAGCGAGGCGGGCGTTCACCGCCTGGTGCGGGTCTCTCCCTTTGACGCGGCGGGCCGCCGCCACACCTCCTTTTCCTCTCTGGAGGTCATGCCGGAGATCGAGGAGGACAATTCGGTAGAGATCAATCCCGACGATATCAAAATGGAGGTCTACCGTGCCAGCGGCGCAGGCGGCCAGAAGGTCAATAAGACCTCCTCCGCCGTGCGGCTGATCCATATTCCCACCGGCATCGTGGTGTCCTGCCAGGTGGAGCGCAGCCAGTACCAGAACAGAGACGTGGCCATGAAAATGCTGATCTCCAAGCTGGTGGAGATCAAGGAGCGGGAAAACCTGGAAAAGATCTCCGATATCAAGGGCGAGCAGAAGGAGATCACCTGGGGCAGCCAGATCCGCTCTTATGTGTTCATGCCCTATACCATGGTAAAGGATCACCGCACTGGCTTTGAAACCGGCAACGTGAACGCCGTTATGGACGGCGAGCTGGATGGCTTTATCAACGCTTACCTGGCGGCGAAGAGTCAGGGCACCCTGGGAGAAAATATCGAATGATCTGGCGCGCTGCCGCTTTCTGAAAAAGAGGCAGCGCGTTTATGTATCAAAAGTGAAAAAGGAGGAAATTGTATGAAATTTGAAATCGTATCAGTAAAGGAAGATGAAAAAGAGATCCTCCGCAATTTGCTGGAAAAATACCTGTATGAGTTTTCTCAGTTTGAACTGGAAGACGTGAATCCGCTGGGGCTGTATGGCTATTCCTATCTGGACGGCTACTGGACAGAGGACGGCCGCTGGGCCTTCTTCTTAAAGGCGGACGGAAAGCTGGCCGGGTTTGCCATGGTCAACAACTACCCCGAGGCGGGGAAGACCGATTATTGCATGTCGGAATTCTTCGTGATGCACAAATACCGCCGCTGCGGTCTGGGCAAATGGGCGGCCTTCCAGCTGTTTGACAGGTTCAAGGGTACCTGGCAGTTGAAGCGCCACCCGAAGAACCTGCCCTCCGTGGCGTTTTGGGACCGCGTGGTGGGCGAGTATACCCAGGGAAGCTTCCATCTGGAAAGCATGGGCGGAAAGATCGCCTACTCCGACGGCACCCCCGGCGACGTGTTTTTCTTTTCCAGCTGAGTTTTGAGGTGAATTCTTAAACTTTTCCCTCTTTTCCGGTTTTTTCGGAAAAGAGGGTTTCCTTTTTGGAAAATTTATGGTAAACTGAATCTTGTTTGAAAAGAGTGAAAAGCGATAGCTGCGATTTTTCAAACATGCCCTGAACTGGGCCAAAATAAAACGAAAAACAGCATTGGCCCATTGCCGCTGGCAGGAAAACGCTGAAACGGCCTTTTCCTGCGAACAGCCCCGCTTCCGGCAGAACAGTCGAAGGCGTAGATCGCTGAATCACGGGCAGCGTCCGTGGTAGAAAGGATGGTAACAAAATGAGCACGGAAATGAACACAAGGCCCTTTGAAGAGTACGAATCCCAGGTGCGCTCCTACTGCCGCAACTTCCCCACGGTGTTTACCACCGCCAAGGGTCCCTTCCTCTATGATGAAGAGGGGAAGGAGTATATCGATTTCTTCTGCGGCGCCGGCGGCCTCAATTACGGCCACAATAATGATTACATCAAGGAAAAGGTGGTCTCCTATCTCCAAAGCGACGGCGTGATGCACGCCCTGGACATGTACACGGCGCCCAAGCGGGATTTTCTTACTTTTTACGAGGAAAAGATCTTAAAGCCCCGGGGGCTGAATTATAAGATCCAGTTTCCTGGCCCTACCGGCACCAATGCGGTAGAGGCGGCTCTGAAGCTGGCGAGAAAGGTGAAAAAGCGCCCCGGCATTTTCGCCATGATGGGCGGCTTTCACGGCATGACCCTGGGTTCCATCGCCCTGACTACCGACGCCTCTTCCCGGGCGGGGGCGGGCGTTCCCCTGACCAACGTGACCCATCTTCCCGCCCCGTATATGTTCCCGGAGCTGGATACCCTGAAGTATATGGAAACTCTGTTGACCGACGATCATTCCGGCGTGGAAAAGCCTGCCGCCATTATTTTGGAAACCGTTCAGGCGGATGGCGGCATCAATCCCTTCTCTGTGGAATGGCTGCGGGGCGTCCGGGACATTTGTGACCGCCACGATATTTTGATGATCGTGGACGATATTCAGGTGGGCTGTGCCAGAACCGGCTGGTTCTTCTCCTTTGAACGGGCGGGCATCGTGCCGGATATCGTGACTCAGTCCAAGTCTATCGGCGGGTACGGCATGCCCTTTGCCCTGGTGCTCTTTAAGCCGGAGCTGGATATCTGGGAGCCCGGTGAGCACAACGGCACCTTCCGGGGCTATCAGCTTTCCATGGTGGCGGCGAAGGCCGGCCTGGAAGTGATGCTTCAGGAGCATGTGGAGGAAAAGGTGCGGGAAAAGGAAAAGATCATCGCCCGGTATTTAGAAGAGATCAAGGCCATCGCACCGGAAAAGATTAAAACCAGGGGCATCGGCTTTGTGTGGGGAGTAGACCTCTGGCACTGCGACCCGGACGGCAAAACCTCTAAAGCGGTGCTGGACGAGTGCTTCAAAAACCGCCTGATCGTAGAGCGGGTAGGCCGTGGCAACGCGGTGATCAAGGTCATGCCCGAGCTGCTGATCGACGAGGAAACCCTGCGTAAGGGTCTGGAAATTCTGAAAAATGCGGTAAAAACCGTTTTGGGTTAGCGGCTTTTTGTTTGATGATACTTCCAGAGGTTTTGTATGAGCTATGTATATTTCCCAAGCTGTAATTTCACGGCGGCAAGCCCAGAGGCGGCTGAGAGAATCAAGGCGTTTTTGGAAAAAAGAATGCCGGTGGCGGGCTGCTGCCGCGTAGATCAAACAGATTATTCTGAGAAAACTGTGGTTTATTTCTGCCAGGCCTGCCGTGAAGTTTTGGAGGAGAAGGGGAACAGAAGGCAGAAAGCGGAAAACCTTTTCGTATACCTGGATCGTGATACGGAATTTTCCTGGCCCGATTACAGCGGCCTGACTGTCACGGTGCAGGACTGCTGGCGGGATCGGGAGCACCCGGAAATTTTTGACGCGGTGCGAAGCTGCCTGCGAAAAATGGGCATAGCGGTTCTGGAAATGGAGGAAAACCGGGAAAGCTCCGTATTCTGCGGCAATCTTCATTTTGTGCCGAGAAATCCGGAAAACCGGGAGTTGCTTGCCCGGTTCCCCGATACGCCGCTCTACAAGCTTCCGTCGGAAGCGGAAGAACAGCTGATGCGGGAACAGGTGGAAAAACATCCCTGTCCTTTGGCGGTCTGCTATTGCAATCGCTGTGTAAAAGGCGTCGTGACAGGCGGGGGAAAGGCTGTTCATCTTCTGGAGCTTGTCACGGAGACCTGGAAGGAATAGCGTTTTTATTAGGAAACAAACGAACCTGAAGGCATTTTTAGGCTTCAGGTTCGTTTGTTTTTTTGATAAGAGTAAAACAGTGAATTATAGCTTAACGCTCTAGTCGTTAGTTGTAAGATGTTAGTTGTTAGAGAGGAGCAAGTCCCCTTATTGTCATTCTGAGCGAAGCGAAGAATCTCGCCCTTTAGTAATTAGTTGTTAAGATGTTAGCCGTTAGAGAAGTACAAGTCCCCTCCTGTCATTCTGAGGAGCATAGCGACGAAGAATCTCGCCCTTTAGTAATTAGTTGTTAGATGTTAGTCGTTAGAGAGGTACAAGTCCCCTCCTGTCATTCTGAGGAGCATAGCGACGAAGAATCTCGCCCTTTTTCCCCTTTCTAAACAACTAACAACTGGCCTTCTCAGCTGCTCATTATCTTCCCTCACCACTGGCGGCTCATCTGCCAGTGTGCGATCTTCTATTCGGAGAACTTCATCCGGGGTCGCGATCTAACCTTGTAAAATTGCACAAATTCAAAAATCAGGCATCAAGATCTCTGCTTTTTGGAGAATATGACCTGTTTTTCTGCTGTTTTTAGGGCAAAAAATGCTAGGTTTTAAGCGGATTTAGAGAAAAGTAACAAAAAAGTAACTACTTTTTTCAAGAAAAGGGTGGACTTTTCAGCCCCCTCGCTATATAATTACCTGTAGAAGTGAACAACGTTTGTGAAAATTGCTGTGGTTTTTTACAGACGTCCGGAACAGAACCCCTGCAGGGGTTTTCCGGATAACAACGGCTTTGCCGTTGTTATGGGATCCTGGTCACCTTGTTACCGAGTACAGAGGAGGGATTGCCAAGAACTTTACCTTATGCTGGAGGGGGATCTTCCCCTGTACTACGAAAAACAGCTGTGTTCCTTTTGAGAGTGGAAGCAGCTCTGGGAGTGATGAGATTGAAGAAAGAAAACGCTGCTGTGATGCAGGCCCCAGTGAAAAGGCGCAGCTTTTTCAAAAGGGCGTTGGAGCAATGGGACCTTCAGGTTCTGGTTCTGCCGGGCATTATCTTGCTGTTGGTTTTCAGCTATCTGCCCATGTACGGCCTGGTTATGGCCTTCCAGGAATTCCATCTCGGTGATTTCCCCGGTATCAGCGAATGGGTAGGCCTCAAGCAGTTCCAATCTTTGTTTAGCGATCCAAACTTTTTCAAAACGTTGAGAAATACGTTGGCGATCAGCCTTTTGAAATTGACCATCGGTTTTGTTTGCCCTATTGTATTTGCGGTATTTCTGAATGAAATGCATCAGCAGGGAGTCAAAAAAGTGGTGCAGACCGTCAGTTATCTGCCTCACTTCATTTCCTGGACCGTATGCGCACTGCTGATGTTTGACTTTCTGGGAAGAGAAGGCGCGGTAAATGAAATGCTTTTGAATTTCGGCCTGATCAAGGAACCGATCGGCTTCTTTGAAACCGGAAGTTATTTCTGGGGACTGGCTCTCTTTACCGATATTTGGAAAGAGCTTGGCTGGAACTCCATCATTTACATATCGGCCATGGCCGGTGTAGACGCCGAGATGTATGAGGCTGCTGATATCGATGGCGCCACCCGCGCTCAGAAAATGTGGCACATCACCATCAAGGCAATCAAGCCCACCATTATCCTTCTCCTTATTATGAATGTCGGCGGCGTGCTGAACGCCAACTTTGACCAGATCATGATGCTCACGAAGAATATGGGCAACGCTCTGCTTACTGAGTATGCCGACGTCATCGATACTTTCGTGTTCCGCTATGGCGTTTCTATGGGCCGCTTCTCCTTTGCAACCGCGGCCGGCCTCTTTAAGGCGGTTATCAACTTTGTCCTGCTGCTCAGTGCAAACTGGATCGCGGATAAGGCCGGTGAAAGTGCGCTGTTCTAACAGAATAAGAGAGAAAGGGGGTTCTACCCAATGGCAGAAAATGTAAAAGTAAATAAGCATCATAAAATGAAAGTCAAAAAGGTAGCCAGCGATTATGTGATCATCATTCTCATGGTTGTGATCATGGTAGTTGTGTTTTGTGCTACTCTGTATCCCTTCCTGAACTCTCTGGCAATTTCCTTGAA
Source organism: Neglectibacter caecimuris (assembly GCF_034335015.1). NCBI lineage: Bacteria > Bacillati > Bacillota > Clostridia > Eubacteriales > Oscillospiraceae > Neglectibacter > Neglectibacter caecimuris. The sequence continues at coordinate 23,155 of NZ_JAWXXK010000013.1, forward strand.
CTATGCTTCCGATACCACCTTGGGCGGCATTACGATTTTCCCCAGAAGGTTCACCATTGATAACTACAAGAATATTTTCGGCAAGCAGACCATCTGGATGGCCTACGGCATCACCATCGCCCGTACCCTGATCGGTACGATCGGCGGTTTGCTGATCACCGGCGCTATGTCCTTTGCCCTTTCCAGAAAGGTTCTGGCGGGCAGAAAAGTGTATACCATGCTATGCTTGATCCCTATGTATTTCGCTGGCGGTCTGATCCCCAGTTACTTCCTGATCAAGACTCTGCATTTGAATAACACGTTCTGGGTATATATTCTTCCTGCTCTGGTCAATATCTGGAATATGATCTTGATGAGAAGCTATTTCTCTTCTTCGGTTCCGGATGCGTTGGAAGAATCAGCTCGTATTGACGGAGCCAATTACTTTACGATTTTCTTTAAGATCTATTGGCCGGTTTCTACGCCTATCATTGCCACGATCGCTTTGTATTTCGGCGTGTACCATTGGAACGATTGGTATACCACCTACGTGTATATTACCGATCCTAACCTGAAGCCCATGACCTCGATTCTGCTGCAGATCGTAAACGAGGCGCAGTTCGCAGAGAGGCTGGCTGCTATGGGCGCCGATGCTTCCGCCATAGGCAACGCCGCCTTGGGCAAAGCCACCAATGTGCGTTCTATCACTATGGCCACCATGATCACCTCTATCGTACCGATCGTTGCCATCTATCCCTTCTTGCAGCGGTACTTTATTAAGGGTATTATGATCGGTTCCATCAAGGGATAAGCCTGTTGTAACCCGCAATGACATTCTTGTAATATGTCTTGCTTTTTGAAAAGGCTTCTGTTATAATCGACAGGCTGTCAATTTTTCGGTTCTTAGGGCACAAGCCCTTGGAATAAATATTTTTTATCCATTCTCTGGAATACAGAGAAGGAAACCAATTTAGGAGGATCAGAAAGATGAAAAAAAGAGTTTTGGCTCTGCTGATGGTCATCGCTCTGGTAGCCGGCGTTTTCGCGGGCTGCGGCGGCGATAATAACAGCAGCCAGGGCGGTACTTCCAGCACCGCCCCCAGCAAGCCGGCTGACGACAATCAGTCCAGCGCGGCTGATCCGGTGAATACCAATGTATCCACCGGCCCTGCGGATTGCAGTGAGCCCTATGATTTCACCGTGTATTACAACTACACCGGCTGGAACAAGACCTTCGGACAGGACGAGACTTCCAAGTACCTGTGCGACAAGTTCAACATCTCCGTCAACTGGTACGGACCTGACTCCGACCCCGACGCGAAGCTGAACCTGATGGTTTCTTCCGACGACCTGCCCGAGTCCATCATTCTGGATCGTGGCCCGATGCTGAACAAGATCGCCCGTGCTGGTCTGTTGCAGGATCTGGCTCAGTATATGTATGAGGGCAACACCTTTGAGCAGGACGTTACCGAAGGTGCCCGCGCCATGCAGGCTGTTGGCGGCGTTGTATACGGCGTACCCAACTGGTCCCGTAAGGGCGCGACCGGCGGTAACTATCAGTGGATCGTAAACACCGATACTTACGAGAAGGCTGGCTCTCCCAAGCTGGAGACCTTTGAGGATCTGCATCAGTATGCCCTGAAGGTGAAGGAGCTCAATCCTACCTCCTACAGCGGCCAGAGCGTATATCCCTTCTGGTGCACCCAGACCGATAACGCATACTATGTATACCAGCCCTTCTATCGTGCCACTGGTATGCCCAACATTATTGAGACCTTCTTCACCCAGGAGAACAGCACCATTCAGTACTGCCTGGAGAGCGAGAACTTCATCAAGGCTCTGAAGGAAGCCAACAAGTGGTTTAACGAGGGCCTGTTCACTGCAGAAGTCTTCACCGACAACCATGACCAGTTCCTGGAGAAAGTGACCAATGCTCGTCCCGCTCTGCTGTGGTACGATTTCTCCCAGGATTCGATCGAGCGTTTCCGTCAGATCGTTCATGAGAACACCAACAATGAAGTTTCTTATGAAGTTCTGGGCCACAAGCTTGGTCAGTTCCCCGATTCTCCTCAGTTCCCCCCCATGGAGGGCGTTGAGTTCTGCTACGGCGATGAGACCGGCGGTGTAGGCTGGAACGTAAACTGCATCACCAAGAAGGCTACCGATCCTCAGCGTATCTTCGACCTGTGGACCTACATGCTCACTCCTGAGTTCTCTGTTATTCTGCAGTATGGTCCCGAAGGCGGCACCATGCTGGATCATATCGATGAGAACGGCGCTCCCGTTCTGAAGAAGAATGAGTCTGAGTTCAGCACTGCTGAAAAGGACGCCACCGGCGCCTGGTTCTGGGCTCAGCCTGCTCAGTCCGACTACGTTGACGGCACCAAGTTTGCTCTGAACGATCAGCTGCCCGACGACAAGAAAGACTGGGTTATCGACATTCAGGCTCACCTGTGCTCTTATGATGAAGAGAATCCTCAGATCGGCCAGAAGTTTATGACCGATGAGAACACCGGCCTCGCTTCCGAGATCGATCCTCAGACCGACCTGGGCGTTGCGTTCCAGAGCCTGAAGGATAAGTCCAAGGAAATGCTGCCGAAGATCATCATGGCGAAGGACGATGCCGAGTTTGACAAACTCGTGCAGGAAACCCTCGACTTCATGAAGAGCAATGGCCAGTCCGACGAAGTGTGCAAGGTCTTCCAGGCCAAGCACGACGCCAACATCGAAGCTCAGGGCTTCAGTGCCTACAGCGCCGAGTATGACGTTTACAAGCTGAACAAGTAATTTCACTGGTGGATTTCACAGGTGATTTCACCTTTACGGCTTAAACACAATAAGCACTGAAAAGCGGACGGCTGCCAACAGGCAGCCGTTTGTTTTTTCGTTAGTTGTGAGAAATCAGTTGCTTGGAAAGGACGTAAGGACAATAAACAATGAGGAATGAGCAGTTAGAGGTCAAGGCCCCAGTTGTGCTAAATTGGAATTTAGCGGTTATTCGCTCACTCTCCACCCTGTCATTCTGAACGAAGTGAAGAATCTCGTCCTTCTTCCTTTTCCCGGAATAAAGGTCGAGATTCTTCGTCACTATGTTCCTCAGAATGACAGTGGGGAACTGTTCGGTAAATTGGAAT
>NZ_JAWXXK010000014.1:0-12540 GCF_034335015.1 Neglectibacter caecimuris
AGCTTGGCAGTACTAATAGGCCGAGGGCTTGACCATTGCCTTCTTTGGCAACTGGCCTTTCCCACCTACCTCACCTTCTATTCGCTTCCCCCGCTTTATTCAGTTTTTAGGGTACAATCCCAAATAAAAAGCCTATCCAAACGGATAGGCTTTTTTGTGTCTTCAGGATTCCTTCTCATGCGTTAGAAATGCAGTGAACCACTGCTTGTTATCTGAAAAGAAAGCAAGGTAAGCCTTGTTTTCTCGGGGAAGGATCCCGGTTTTTAGTTATTAGTTGTAAGTAGTTAGTCGTTAGAAAAGGTCGAAATTCTTCGCCAGCGGCTCAGAATGACAGAGGGGAAATAAGTTCGATAAATTAGAATTTGCAGCGTTGGTCACAACGCTTGTGCCGCTGCACCCACTCGTGAAGCTACTTGGTGCAGGACACTGGTTTCCAGCCCGACCAACGGCGAGGTGCTTACTTCCCACCTGTTATTACTGAACAGAAAGCAAGGAAATCTTGCTTTCTCGGTGAAGAATCTCGTCCTTCAGGAATTAAGGTCGAGATTCTTCGTTGCTATGCTCCTCAGAATAACAGAGGGGAAAGTAGCTCGCTAAATTGGAATTCATTTGCCCTTTGCATCCCCTTATTTATAGAGGGGAAACAGACTGCTTCGCAGTCTGCGGGGACCGCCGAGCGGTGAGCGCGTCCCGGTGGGGAGAAGGTCTCCAGTGGAGAACTCAGCTGTCGTTTCAGACATTGCTGAACGTGCCCCACTGGGGCACAGCAACCGCTCTGACCCATTCTCGTTTGTCAACTCGGTCGTTGCTGGACGTGTGCCACCGGCACACAGCAACCGAGCCGACAGGCGAGAACGGTGGAAGGGATAGTCACACGCAGAAAGTGGCATAGAATCGCTAGTTAGAATCCCCTCAGTCACGGCAAAGCCGTGACAGCTTTCTCCGCTTCGCTCCGGGTGCAAAGCGCAGAAAGCCATGGCTTTCTTGGCGCATTGTTCTGCACCGACCGAACCGACAGGTGAGACCAGCACCCCTTACTCGCGCAAGGGGAGCCTAAGGGCACTAAACTAAAATTTTCCGATTTACTTCCGGTCGGGTCGGAACCCAAACGCCCGCACCAAGCAGGGCACGAGTGGGTGCGGCGCCTCGCCGTAAACTATAATTTAACAATCTTTATCGTCGGGTCAGAAGTTGCCATTTTGCGCCAAGTGGATTCCTGACTGCCTGTGGTTCAGCCATCGAGTGCCAGTGCAACTCGCCGCCGCCGTTTACAGCTCCTCTTTTTCAGGAGGCTGAAATATGCTGCTCCATTCCTTTATATCCTCCGGAGTGATGGTGGTAAAAACCTCAGTTCCCGTTTGGTTTCGCTGTTCCAGACGGAGCAGAAGCTCTGACAGGGGCGTGTCTAAATAGCAAATTTGAACCTTTGCGCCCAGAGCTTTTGCCTCTGCGCGCTTTTCGTCCCTCTGCTCCTTGGCCCAAAAGCCAAAATCCAGGATCACGCTGATCCCTTTTGTCAGCAGCTCACGGCCCAACTTCCACATCAGCGCTTCGATCTGGTCATGGCGCTGGTCGTGCCCGTCGTCCACATGAAAATCGTTGCCGAACAGGAAAATATGCCATTCGTCCGGCGTAAAGCGCACTGCGTTTGTTTCGCGTTCCAGCTTCTTTGCCAGAGTGGTTTTCCCCGAGCAGGGCAGGCCTACCATCAGGGTAAGGACGGGCTGCTCTTTTTTTGATGCCATAAGCTCTATCCCCCGTAATGCTGAAATAGCCAAAAGTCGTGTATTAGCTCCTAAATCATAGTATACAAGAATTCAGCCTTGCTTGACAAGGACAAATGCGGCCAGAGCCTCCAAGCGCTGACCGGATATGTCCGCCGCCCATAAAACCCGGATTTTCCCTGATCAGGCGCGGCTGTTGGCAAAGGGAACAGGGAGCTGTCAGGAAGCTTGTCGAAGACTTTCCGTTGAACTTCTCTAAAAAGTGTGATACGATAGGCGTACCGACGGGAAGGAGGCTTTCGTGAATGAAGCAAATGATTGCGGCGGCCGGCCTGCTTTTCGGTCTTGCCCTTCTTCTTACCGCCTGCGGCCCGCAAGAACCGCAAAAAACTATTTCTAAAGAGCTTGGGATCGATGTATCTCAAGGCACTGTGGCCATCGATTTTGACAGCCACGGCGGGTTTCATGGAGATGGAGTGGCCTGTGCTGCCCTGCAATTTTCCGATGCAAGGGCGCTGGAGCAAATTGAAAAAAGCGGTCAGTGGAGGAAGTTTCCCCTGGAGGAAACCGTGCAGGCTTTGGTATATGGAATAGAAGAGGGAACAAGCCGGATCGGGCCGTTTTTGACAGATGAGGAAGGCAATTCCCTGGTACCGGAGATCCGGGAGGGCTACTATCTTTTGATCGATCGGCAGGCGGAGCCCGGGAAAGCCACGGGGGCGGATATGTTGCACAGAAGCTCCTTCAACCTTACCTTGGGCCTTTATGATACGGCGACCCAAACCCTGTACTATTGCAAGCTGGATACCTGATCCCTTTAATATGGAGAAACGCTATGGAAAAAATGACGAAGGCACTGCTGGAATACTGTGAAGGGCAGATCCTGCCCCTGTATTTGGCCCACGATAAGGCCCACGGGCCGGAGCATGTCCATACGGTGATCCAAAACAGCCTGGAGCTGGCGGAGCAACTGCCGGAATGCCGTGGCGTGGACCTTGACATGGTCTACACTGTGGCGGTGTACCACGATGTGGGGATCCGGTATGGCAGGAAAAATCACGAGGCCGCTTCCGGAAAATGGCTGATGGAGGACGAGGCCCTGAAGCGCTGGTTTACGGAGGAACAGCGGCAAACCATGCGGGAGGCCGTGGAGGATCACCGGGCTTCCCGGCAGGAGCCGCCTCGGAATCTTTACGGGCGGATCGTCAGCGAAGCGGACAGAGATCTGGAGCCGGAACGCATTGTGCGGCGCTGCATGGAATACGGAGTAGAAAAATGCCCGGGCTTATCAGACGAAGAGCAGATCCGCCGCACAGTAGAGCATGTCCGGGAGAAATACGGAGAGGGCGGTTACCTTCATTTATGGCTCCCCTGTCCGAAAAACGAAATGGGCCTTGCCACCCTGCGGGAGTGGCTGAAAACCGAAGAGCTGGAGAACAGGTGCCGGGCCTGGCTTCTGGAGGTCTGCGGCTGTTAAAAGCAAAAGGAGCAAAATTCCATGGAATTTCGGAAGACGCGCAGAACGAATCAGGATATTTCCCAAAAGGAATGTGAGGAAATACTACAACGGAGCACGGCGGGCGTGCTGGCGGTGCTGGGCGATGGGGAATATCCCTATGCGGTGCCTCTGAGCTTTGTGTATTACAAGGGGCTGCTTTATTTTCACTGTGCCAAAGAGGGGCATAAGCTGGACGCGATACAGCGCAGCCGGAAAGCGTCCTTCTGCGTGATCGACCAGGATAAGCTGGTGCCGGAGGAATACACCACCTATTACCGCAGCGTGATCACCTTCGGGCAGGCGGAGCTTGTCAGCGACCCGCGGGAGCAGCACGACGCTTTGCTGCTGCTGGCGGAGAAATACTGCCCGGCGGATACGCCCGCACACCGGGAGGAAAAATCCACCGGCACGCAGGGTTACACCGCTGTGATCCGGCTGACCGTTGAGCATATGACAGGAAAAGAAGGGAAGGCCCTGGCACAGCAGCGCAGGGCGGAAGGGAGCAAACAATGACCACCGTTTATTTTGTGCGCCACTGCCAATCGGACCATTCGGTCCACGACGACAGAATCAGGCCCCTGACCCCCAAGGGCTTGGAGGACAGCAGGCGCGTCACGGAATTTCTCAGGGACAAGCCCATTGAGGCGGTGCTTTCCAGCCCCTACCGCCGGGCAATGGATACGGTGCGGGATTTTGCCGATACGCGCGGTTTTTCCATCGAAGCCGTGGAGGATTTCCGGGAAAGGGCCGTGGGAGACCGCTGGGTAGAGGATTTTATGGCCTTTGTCAAACGCCATTGGGAAAATAGAGACTACCGGGAGCCCGGCGGAGAAAGCCTGCGGCAGGTGCAGGCCCGGAACCTTGCGGCGCTGGGAGAGGTGCTGAAGCGGTATCAGGGAAAAACCATTGCCGTGGGCACCCATGGCACGGCCCTTTCCAGCATCGTCAATTTTTATCAGCCCAAATTCGGCTTCGAGCAGTTTGCGCAAATCATTGATTTGATGCCTTGGGTAGTAAAATTCGAATTTTCCGGCCAGGATTGCCGCTCCATTACAGGCTATGATCTGTTTGAAAATACGGAGGCTTCCCTGTATCAAAAAAGCGGGGATTTGGTGCAGGCAGAGGCGGGAAGCTATGTGGGCGTGGGACTCTATGTAAAAAACAGCCCCCGGGCAGTGGAGCTGTACCGGAAGGCCTTTGGGCTGGAGCTGGGTTATCATGTGAAAAACGAGAACGGCACCTATTTTCACTCAGAGTTGACTCAGAGGGAGCAGGAGGTGCTTTCCGTGGTGGAAGCAAAGCCGGAATGGGAAAACCCGGTAGAGCTGGGGCTCACCTTTGAAACGAGGGAAGCGCTGGAAAGGGCGTTTGCCGTTTTGAAGGAGGGCGGAGCCGTGGAGCTGGAGCCCTGTGAGCTGCCCTGGAGCCCCTGGGCCGCCGGAGTCAGGGACCGCTTTGGGGTGCGCTGGTATCTGACCTTGCGGCAGCATCTTCCGGCTGAAGATTTTTTGGAGAAATAGAAGGCGTATTGTGGAAAAACGCAAAAGGAAGGCGGTCATCATGCGCGAAAGCGATCGGGAAACCTAGGAGTTTTACGAAAACGGCGCGGAGATCGGCAGGCTGGAGCGGGGGCTGGGAAAGGTGGAGGCGGCAAGAACAAAGGAGCTGCTTTCCCGCCTGCTGCCCGAAGGAAGGCTGCGGCTCTGTGATATCGGCGGCGGAATAGGGTATTATGCCGATTGGCTGGCGGGACTTGGCCACGGGGTGACCCTGGTGGAGCTTGCCCCCTCGGCGGTGGAATATGCCCGGGCCCATCAGACCGCCCCCTATCGGGCGGAAACGGGTGACGCCAGAGATCTTTCCCTGCTGGAAAGCGGAAGCATGGACGCGGCGCTGCTGATGGGCCCGCTGTACCACCTTCTGGAGCGGGAGGAACGGCTTTTGGCCCTGCGGGAGGCGCACCGCATGCTGAAGCCTGGCGGACTGCTGATTGCCGCCGGGATCTCCAAATTCAGCTCCGCCACCTGGGCGGTGTCCGTGTACGGCGAAAAAATGATTTTCTAGACGATGAGGTCTACTTCGGCATGCTGGAGGGGGAAATTTTGGAAAACCGGCATATTCGGCCTAGGGAATATCCCAATTTCCTGTCCCGCGCCTATTTCCACACACCGGAGGGACTGCGGGAGGAGCTTGCGGAGGGAGGCCTTTCCCCGGAAGGACTGTATGCGGTGGAGGGCTGTATCTGGTTCTGCCCCACCCTGCAGGAAAAATGGGAACGCCCCGAAAGCCGGGAGCGGCTGCTCAGGCTTGTCCGCATGACAGAGCAGGAGCCCTCCCTGCTGGGCGTCAGCCCCCATTTTCTGGCGGTGGGAAGAAAGCCTTAAAAGGGGGGAAGAAAAAAGAGCTTCAAAATCCCCTCTATTCCGCCCACCACCAATAAGATCATTCGCTTTCCGAACGATGTAATCGAGCAGGTGGAGGGCGCCATTCAGGGAAAGGACTGCACCTTTTCCGCCTCCGTGATCGCGGCGGTGCGGGCGGCTTTGAAAGAGCTGGAAACAGAATAGGACAAAAAGAAAATCGCCAAGCCTTTTGCGGTTTCCTTTTTTGTTTCCCTTTTCCGGAAAAGTGTGTTATACTATCCCAAAATGGCGAAATAGATTTCACAGCATGGAAGGGACCGTTTTATGGCGATCACAATTCCCTTTGGCACAGTGGGCATGGTGCTTCATGAAGAGCTGACCCGTGCGGAGGTTTTGGAATCGAATATCGACAGGCTGCGGGCCGCTCAGTCGGAGGACGAGCTGGTGCAGGCGGCAATGGCTGAGCCCATTGCCAGCCCCCGTCTGCGGGAACTGGCGGCGGGGAAGAAAACCTGCACGGTGATCATCAGCGATCATACCCGGCCGGTGCCCAGCCGCCATATTCTGCCCTTCCTTCTGGAGGAGCTGCGGCAGGGAAATCCGGCTATTGAGATTACTTTGCTGGTGGCCACCGGCTGTCACCGGGCTTCCTCCGCAGAAGAGCTGGCGGCTAAGCTGGGGCCGAAGATCATGGCGAAGGAAAAAATTGTGATCCACGACAGCCAGGATCCTTCCGGCAATGTAAAGGTGGGGGTGCTCCCTTCCGGGGCTGATCTGGTCATAGACCGGCTGGCGGCGGAAACAGAGCTGCTGGTGGCGGAGGGCTTTATTGAGCCTCATTTCTTTGCCGGCTTTTCAGGAGGGCGCAAGAGTGTTCTGCCCGGAGTGTGCGACAAGGTCACCGTGCTGGGCAACCACTGCGCAAAATTTATTGATTCTCCCTATGCCCGAACAGGCGTGCTGGAGAATAACCCCATTCATGCCGATATGCTGGCCGCGGTAAAAATGGCCGGGCTGGCTTATATTGTCAACGTGATCATTGATGAGGATAAACGGATAGCGGCCGCCTTTGCGGGGGACCCCATAGCCGCCCACCGAAGGGGCTGTGAATTGCTGCTGGACTACTGCCAGGTTCAACCGGAAAGGCCGGGGGATATTGTCATCTCCTCCAATGGGGGCTATCCATTGGATCAGAACATCTATCAAAGCGTGAAGGGGATCACGGCGGCTGAGGCCGCTGCCGCCGAAGGGGCGGTGCTCATTATGGTAAGCGAATGCGGAGACGGCCATGGCGGCGTCGATTTCTATGAGGCCCTGAAAAACTGTGCTTCGGCCCAGGCTTTGCTGGACGAAGTCAGGGCTACTCCCCAGGAGAAGACCAAGCCGGATCAGTGGCAGTACCAGATCATGGCCCGGGTCCTGACAAAGCACAGGGTGATCTTTGTTTCCGCCCCGGAGCAGGAAAAAAAGCTTCGGGAGATGAAAATGGACTGGGCCCCCGATGTGGATACCGCCCTGGCTCTGGCCCGAAGGCTGAAAGGGGCGGACGCTCACCTGGTGGTGATCCCCAACGGCATTTCCGTGATGGTACGGGAAGAGAAAAAAGATGTTTCGTAAGGTTCGTTTTTGGTCAGCCTGAAAAAAAGGGGGGATCTTTGTGGAAAGGAAAGCGCTGATCGCCATGAGCGGCGGGGTAGATTCCAGCGTGGCGGCGCTTTTGGTGCGCCGGGCGGGGTATGAGGCCATGGGCGTTACCCTTCGGCTGTACGATAACGAGGACGCGGGGCTTTCCCGGGAAAAAACCTGCTGCTCCCTGGACGATGTAAACGATGCCAGGGCGGTTTGTGCCCGGCTTCAGATTCCCTTTTACGTCTTTAACTTCAAGGAAAGCTTTCGCCGGGAGGTCATGGACCGGTTTACCGAGGCCTATGAAAGGGGGGAAACCCCCAACCCCTGTATCGACTGCAACCGGTATATCAAATTTGAAAAGCTGATGAGCAGGGCAAAGGAGATCGGCTGTGATACTGTGGCTACCGGGCATTACGCCAGGGTGGCCCGGGACGAAAGCGCCGGCCGCTGGCTGCTGAAAAAGGGCCTGGACGCTTCAAAGGACCAAAGCTATGTGCTGTATTCCCTGACTCAGGAGCAGCTTTCCCGGCTTCTGCTTCCTCTGGGGGAGCTTACCAAGGAGCAGGTGCGGCAGCTTGCGGAGGAAAACGGCTTTGTCAACGCGAAAAAGCGGGACAGCCAGGACATCTGCTTTGTGCCGGACGGAGACTACGCTGCCTTTATTGAGCGGCATACCGGGAAAAGTTTTGCCCCTGGCAGCTTTGTGGGAGCCGAGGGGCAGGTTTACGGGCAGCACAGAGGGATCATTCATTACACTATAGGCCAGCGGAAGGGCCTGGGCCTGTCCTTTCCCCAGCCCATGTATGTATGCGAAATAGACCCGGCGGCAAACGAAGTGCTGCTGGGGGAGCATGAGCGGCTTTTCTCTACAGAACTGATTGCTGAGGAGATCAATTTGATTTCCCACGCTGAAATTTCAGAACCCATGAAGGTCAAGGCTAAAGTCCGCTACCGCCAGGCAGAGCAGCCAGCCACCGTAGTGCAGACCGGGCCGGATCAACTGAAAATCACCTTCGACCAGCCCCAGCGGGCCGTCACAAAGGGCCAGGCCGTGGTCCTGTACGACGGCGACACCGTGGTGGGCGGGGGGAGGATTGTGGGATAATGAGTAATTAGCAATTAGAAGGTCAAGGGCGATTAGTTCGATAAATTGAAATTGGGCGGACTAATGACCAGCAGCAACCCTTGCCTCCCCTGAAAGGGGAGGGGGACCATGCTTTGCATGGTGGAGAGGTTCCAGCTTGCTGGCGACCCGCATAAAACTTGACTTTTCTGCCACATCACCATGGAACCCCTCAGTCAGCCTACGGCTGACAGCTTTCTACGCTTCGCTTCGGTTGCTGTGCCCCACCGGGGCACAGCAACCGAGCCGGCAGGCGAGAAAGCCAAGGGTGCCATATATATTCCAATTTATCGAACTAGCCCTTAATTACTAACTACTAATTACTAATTGCCCTTTCGCCCTTCTCTAACAACTAACTACTCACGACTAACAACTAAATGAGTAAAAACATCAGGGCGAACATGAGCTCGTGGTTGCTTTCTTCTCCGCTGAGCAGGATCAGGAGGGCTAAAATGATGGTGCGCTCCTTGTCCTGAAACAGATTTTCCAGCAGGCCTGCGGAGGAAGGGGATAACTCCTCCGCAGGGGAGGATAGAAGAGGCTCCTGTACAGGCTCCGGCTGGGGGGCCTTCTCCGGCTCCGGCGCGGGAGGCTGCTCCCGGTGCTGGGGCGTGTTTCTTCCCTGCCGGGTCTGGCGGGGCGGAAGATGGGCGCGGGCTTGCATTTCCCTGGCCCTGCGCACGGCTTCCTCCCGCATTTGATCCATATCGTATTCGCCCGGCATGAAGATCCCTCCTTATTCCACAGGAATTTTCCAAACCTCCGGCAGGTCTTACAGCAGCCCCGACAGCAGCCCGGAAAACAGGCCGCTGTCTTTTAAGAGGGGCAAAAGCCGCATCATCTGCAAAATTTTGATGGCCTCGTCCAGCTTTTTCTGCCGCTGGGCGCTGAGCAAAGGGCGCAGGGCCCGAAGCAGCCGGGTGGAATCGTCCTCCCGGTTGACCTGGCTCAAAAGCGGGGCCAGGCGGGTCACAGTTTGCAGCAGCTCTGGGGTGGCTCCGCCCGCCGGCTCCGGCGGGGGAGAAGCCTTCCCCAAAGAACCCAGCATACCGGCCAGCATAGAAGGGTCAAAGCCCCCGGATTGCGGGGCGGCGGGCTGTACTTCCGCCGGAGCTGGCTGCGGCGCAGGAGCTGTTTGGTTGCCGGAATTGCCGCCCAGGCCCAGGGCGCTCATCATTCCCTGGATCTGCTGCATGCTTTGAGGGTCTGATAAAATTTGATTCAGCTGCTGGCTCAGGTCGTCCATACCGTCCCTCCTTTCCGAAGGCCTGTTTTACCGCTACTTGTTTCCCTTTTGGAACATTTGAAGCAATTTTTGAGCCTGAGGAGAGGAAAGCAGCTTTTTCGCCGCCTCCGGGTCGTTCAACACCTTTTGCATGGCGGCGGACTCATTCTGCCCCAGCATGTTGGAAAGCGTGCCGTTCTGCGCCGCCTGCTTCAGTGCCTCCGGGGTGGTGCCCAGGCGCTGGGAGGTCAGCTTCAAAAGAGCTTCCAGTTGATTTTCGTTCAAATTTGGCTGTTTTTGATCCATAAGATCCCATCCCTTCTATGGCGTATTCCATACTATGCGAAAAGGGCGGGAAAGATGAAAAGATCCTCGGAAGGGAGAATTGTTCGATGCGTATTCTGGTCGTTTCCGACACTCACCGGAATGTACGAAATCTGCGGGAGGCCTTGCTTCAGCAGCCCACGGCGGAAATTGTGATCCACCTGGGAGATGTGGAGGAGGACGTGCAGCTGCTGCGGCACAGCTTTCCGGAAAAAATGTTTTTGCAGGTGCGGGGAAACTGTGACTGGGGCTCCACTTTGCCGGACCGGGGCGTTTATGAAGCGGAGGGCGTAAAGATCTTCTACACCCACGGGCACCTGTACAGTGTGAAAAGCGGGCTGTACCAGGCGGTGTGCGCCGCCAGGGAGCAGAAGGCCCGGGTGCTGCTGTTCGGCCATACGCATAAGGCCCTTACCGATTATGAGGACGGCCTGTATTTGATGAACCCCGGCTCCGCCAACTGCGGCTCTCTGGGAGAACCCGCAACCTACGGAACGCTGGATATCACCCCCCAGGGGATCGTGACGAATATCATCAAGCTTTGAGAAGTTTTTCTATTGTCCTTTCGCCCTGTTTCGAGTTGACAGTACCGCCAAAAAATGGTAATCTTAGACTAATATAACTGCCTGGCGGCAGGCAAGTAAACAGGAAAGGGATGCATCCACATGACCGAGTATGAAAGATGGCTGCAGCAGGATCTGGACGATAAGGATCTAAAGGAGGAACTTCTGGCGGTAAAGGATCAGCCGGAGGAAATCAACGACCGGTTTTACCGGGATCTGGAGTTCGGCACCGGCGGCCTGCGGGGTGTGATCGGCGCGGGCACCAACCGCATGAATGTGTATACCGTGCGGAAGGCCACCCAGGGCCTTGCCAATTATTTATTGAAGCACGCGGACGGAAAGCCCCAGTCGGTTGCCATTGCCCACGACAGCCGGAATAAGGGCGTGCTGTTTTCTCAGCAGTCCGCGGCGGTGCTGGCCGCCAACGGCATTAAGGCCTATCTCTATCCGCAGCTGATGCCCACGCCGTCTCTTTCCTACGCGGTGCGGCATTTGCGGTGCGACGCGGGGATCTGTGTGACCGCCAGCCATAACCCCGCCAAGTACAACGGCTATAAGGCTTATGGCAGCGATGGCTGCCAGGTAACGGCGGATATGGCGGACGGCATTATGCGGGAAATCAATTCCCTGGATATTTTCTCCGGCGTGAAAAAGATGGAGTTTGAAGAGGGCATAAAGCAGGGGCTGATTGAATATATCGGCGAAGAGACCGTCAGCGCCTTTTTGGACGATGTGTACAGGGAGAGCCTCATCGGCGACGCCGGCAACCTGAAGCTGGTGTACACGCCCCTAAACGGCAGCGGAAAAATGTGCGTTACCCGAATTTTGGACCGTATCGGCGTAAAGGATATCACCGTGGTGCCGGAGCAGAGCGAGCCGGACGGAAATTTCCCCACCTGCCCCTATCCGAACCCGGAGATCCGGGAGGCCCTGCAGAAGGGTCTGGAGCTTTGTGAAAAGGTAAAGCCCGATCTGCTGCTGGCCACCGACCCGGACTGTGACCGGGTGGGTATCGCCGTGAACCAAAACGGCGAGTATGTACTGATGAGCGGCAACGAGGTAGGCATTCTGCTGCTGGATTTCATCGCCAGGGTGAAGAAGGAGCAGGGAAAGCTCCCCGCCCGTCCTGTGGCGGTCACCACCATTGTGAGCACCGATATGGTGGATCCCATTGCCAAAGAGTACGGTGTGGAGCTGCGCCGCTGCCTGACCGGCTTTAAGTATATCGGCGATATCATTGCCGAACTGGAAGCGGCGGGAGAAGCGGACCGTTATCTTCTGGGCTTTGAGGAAAGCTACGGGTACCTTTCCGGCGGCTATGTCCGGGATAAGGACGCCGTGGACGGCAGTATGCTCATCTGTGAAATGGCCTCCTATTATAAGCGCAAGGGAAAGACCCTGGTAGACGTAATGAACGAGCTGTATGAGAAATACGGCTATTATAAAAACGACCTGTGCAATTTCGCCTTTGAGGGCGAGGACGGCATGAAGACCATGAACGGCATCATGGACACCCTGCGGAAGAATCCCCCCGCCGAGATCGCCGGGGCAAAGGTCATAGGCCGCAGCGATTATCAGGAATCCGTATCCTTCGGCGACAGGGAGGGAAAGATCGACCTGCCCAAGTCCAATGTGCTGGAGTACAGGCTGGAAACAGGCTGCAAGCTGATCGTGCGCCCCTCCGGCACCGAGCCCAAGATCAAGATCTACCTTTCCGGCAAGGGAAAGACCCGGCAGGAAAGCGAAGCGGTCATTGCCAAAATGAGGGACGCTGTTCCCGGTTTGCTGGGAATTTAGTTGTTAATAGTTAGTTGTTAGCAAGGGCGTTTTTAGTTTTTAGAAAAAAGGCGGCTGCTGCAAAACATCAAGTTTGCAGCAGCCGCCTTTTTGGGTACTGGACGATGGCGTGGAGATAATGAGCAATTATTGAGGACAAGGACAGAGTTTGCCAAATTGGAAATTATCACACACCCTTGGCTTTCTCGCCTGTCGGCTCGGTTGCTGTGCCCCGGTGGGGCACGCCCAGCAACGGTCTCACCTGTCGGTTCGGTCGGTGCAGAACAATGCGCCAAGAAAGCCATGGCTTTCTGC
>NZ_JAWXXK010000015.1:0-5206 GCF_034335015.1 Neglectibacter caecimuris
CTGGATCGTCTGGTGAAGGGGCTGTTTCCGTAAGGAGGAAATGTAGAAAAAGGGAAAGGGAGGGATCAGATGGCGCGGATCAGCACAGACGGGAAGCATAGAGAGAATACGGCGGATCCGAGGTGGCAAAAAGAGCAGGAAGAAAAAAGGCGGTATCAGGAAACCTATAACGCCGGAGGCGCCGGGCCCACGGCGCGGCAGATAAACGAAGCGTGCGCGCGGAACATTGAAAAATCCCAAAAGCTGGCGTGGTCGGCGAAGAATCTGGAAAAAAGCGGAGAGCAACGAAAATCGACGGAGGATACCCTGATCCAGGCGAGCCGGAGCTGGGTGCAGTACAAGGCGGATATCGAAGCGGATTGGGCAGTGGCGGAGGAAATGGAAAAGGATCTGATAGAGAAGCCGGAGAACCCGGAGCTGGAACGGAATCACGACGAGCTGGTGGGAAACGTGAACAGGCGGGAGGGCACGCTGCAGGTCTATGAAAACAGCTGTCAGAATATGGCGGGGGAGTACACAGGTCTTTCCATGCAGGAGGAGCAGGACAAAGAAACCTGCCGGAGGGATTACGAGGACTGGGAAAGCGACCGGTGGCTTTATACCAAGCTGCTGAGCGACTACCGTGGAAACGATATGGAGGAGCTGTCCGAGGAGGCGCTGGCCGCATGGCAGGAATTTCAGGAGGGCAGCTGGGAGTACGTGGAAACGGAAATCAACCGGCGGCTCAAGGAAATAGGGGAAGAAATAACGGAAACAGAGAGGAAAACGGGAGAGCTGTATCAAAGCGATCCGGAGAACGCTCTGATAGGAAACGTAAGGATCGGGAACGCGATAGAAAAGCGGAAAGCCCTGGAGAATGAGGCGGCGGCCCTGCGGACGGAAAAGTATCTGCTGGAAGGGGAGAAAAAGCGATCCCGGCAAAGGCTGGAGGCCATAAGAGACCCGGACTTCCAGAAGTATGTGGAGCTGGGAAAAGCGGCTGAAAAGGGGATTTACCACGAAACATTGATAAATCAAGCCGCTTTACAAAAAAGCGGTGTAATTCTTCCGATAAATGCATTGGAGCCCTTCGAAGATACAGGAGCAATGGAGCCGATTGATCAGAAAATATATTACTACCTCTGGGGAAAGGAAGGAAACGAGACAGCCGCGAAGAGCTATAAGCACTCCCTGGAGCGTCAGATCAACCAAAAAAGGAGCGATGAGTATCTGGAGCGAATTCAGAAAGGAGCGGAGGAACAGCCCTTCAGATATGGAATCACTTCCACGCTGTTTAGACCGACCGCGGCGGCCTTGACTGTCGGAGACATGCTGAAGGATTGGACAAGCCCGGAAGCGGAAAAGGGCCTGCTGTCAGATCCGAATACACCGGGGAAAAGCATGACCAGGGGGATCTGGGCGGCAAGGCAGCCTGGGCTGGACAGCATCGAAAATCCGGGCGCAAAAAAGGCTGCAAACTATATGTATAACGTGGTGGATATGGCCCCCGGCGCTGTACTGGACGCGCTGGGGACTCCGGGGCTGGGAATGGCCTACAGAAGCATGGTGCGTGGAACCGACGGTTATGTAGAAGCGGCCTCACAGGGAGCCACGACGGAACAGGCGCTGAAAGAAGGGAAAAACAGAGCGGCGCAGGGAATGTTCTTGGAAAACGCGTCTCAAATGGCAGGAAACGGGCAGAACGGCGGCTTCTCCTGGCAGCCGGGAAGTGACTCACAGCAGGGCGCTTCCCTAACTCTGCCGAATTCCGGCCAACTGAGCGGGCTTTCGGTAGAGGAGGCCTATGCCGTCTTGCAGTCCGCAGGCTTAAGTCCGCAAATGATCCAGGAGGCGCTGGAAAGCAATGGGTACTTCGCGGAAAACCTGCTGGAGCTTTCCCCGGCGGCGGGAACCGGCGCCGGTCTGAGCTCGCAAGCGTTCTCAGGCTTACCCGGAAACAGCGGGTATCTCCCCGAAAACCTATTGAAGCTTCCGGGAGCCTCCGCTTACGAGCCTCTTTCCACCACGCTGGGAAGGGTGGGCCTGGAGCAAAGCGTGTTCCAGGGCCTGATGAGAAACAACGGCTTTTCCATGGAAAACGCTCTGGCTCGCCCCTCGGCACAGCAGGCCTACCATATTCTGAAGGCCGAAGGCTTTAGTCCTGAAACATCGCGGTATCTGCTGGAAAGTAACGGATACCGTTTAGATGATACCTCCCAGCTTCCGGATTTGCTTGGGGACGATACGGGGGAGGTGTTGCAGAGAGACGAGGGCTTATCGGGAGAAATGCTTGAACTGCCGAAAATCGGAGAAGAATTTGGCAATGGCGAAAAAAGACTTGAAAAACGCGGCTATTCGGATATACTAAAAGGAGATTACTTCAGCCAAATCGAAGAGGAAGCGGATATCCCCGAACTATATCGTAATGACTTCAGTGATTACGAGGAGTTGACTCTTACCGAGCAGGAAGCAGATGCATTTTTTTCTCTTCACGATAAAGCAAGTGAAAACGGACAGGAAAATATATTGGGCTTTATCGATGGACGCAGGACGGAAATGAAAGAAGGTGAGCTTGAGGACAAAGTTCAGATCCCCGCGGAACTTCTGGATAAGAATAACCAGAATGTGAAAATTTACCATAACCATACGAATTGCACAACGCCTTCCGGCGCCGATTTGCGAAAGCTTACCATTGAAAATGTATCTGAAATAGGAGTCATTACAGCGAATGGAGATATATATACTGTTAGTGTTGGAAGTGGTGAGCGTCCTTCGGAGGAAGAGTTTGATGCGGTTGAAAAACAAATAGAGAAAGAAGCTAATGCCGCAATAATGGAATATCCCGATTTTTGGGAGTGGACGCCTCCCCAAAGAAATTATATGGCTATCAGAGAAAAAACATATCTAATTGCTCGCCATTTTGGCTGGACGATCAAAGGAGGAAAAGGATGAACAAATATTTTCATGAGGACATGACGGCAAACGAAGCAAGAACCCTTCTTTATACCTTGGTAGATCAAAAAACGAAGGAAGAAATGGAGGAGGTTTGGGAAGAATATTCAAAAGTCATTGATATTATTTTGGATAGGAACCAAAAGAAATACACAGATTGGTTTGCTGCAGATTAAACCTGTAATTTTGCCCCTTGCCGGAAAATTTCAAAGCCAAATATAATTTCTTTTACAAGCCAGCAGTATACCAGAAATGGTGTACTGCTGGCTTTTTTGTTCAAGATAAGAAAGATAAGAGCAGTGCTGGCAGTTTGCCGGTCTGAGCTCACAAGCCCTCTCAAGCTTACCGGGAAACAGCGGGTATCTCCCCGAAAACCTGTTGGAGCTTCCGGGAGCCTCCGCTTACGAGCCTCTTTCCACCACGCTGGGAAGGGTGGGCCTGGAGCAAAGCGTATTCCAGGGCCTGATGAAAAACAACGGCTTTTCCATGGAAAACGCCCTGGCCCGTCCCTCGGCACAGCAGGCCTACCATATTCTGAAGACCGAGGGCTTCAGCCCTGAAACTTCGTGGTATCTGCTGGAAAGTAACGGGTATTCCCTGAAGGGGATTTCCGAAAAGACCGGATACACGCCAGAGCTTGACTCCGGGCCAAATGGAAATCTTCTCGAGAATGGCTGGGAGGAGACTTTCCAACTTCCGGATTTGCTTGACGATGGCGAGGAGGACTTGCTGCAAAGAGACCAGGGCTTATCAGGAGAAATGCTTGAGTTGCCAGGAGTGGGAGAGGGAGCTCTCAGCAATGGGAAAAGAATTGAAAATTTTGATATTTCAGAGTACAATGAGATTGTAGAAAAATATGCTGATATCGACACAAAAGTGGTGTGGCAAACAGCAAAAAACGGTGGAAAACATAAGGGAATCTATAATGATGCAATGAAACACAAGGAAGGCCCCTTGAAAAAATCAATTATTTCCCATACTATGCAGGTAGAAGAGCACGCTCGAAAAGTTGCCGACCCTGTGTCTTATGATTCTGGGTGGGCGCAGAAAGATCAACGTGCTAAAGAAGGCTTGCTAAATAAATGGAGAAAAGATTTACAGAGAAATGCAGAACAGGCATCTATAGAAATGGAAGTTTGGAAGGAGAGATTCGGAAATGAGTACTGAAAGATTATCAGATATTGTAGCTGCTATTAAAGAAGCTGCCGATGAAATCAACGCGAAGAGGAGCAAAGATAGTCAGGATTATGGGCAGCTTTTAGCTTATGCAGAGTCTTTATGTATCATTCGCGACGCATGTGACCCCGACATTTTGAAAGAAATAGGGCTTGATTTCGATATTGATAAGAAGTACTTGCAATGACAATTTTATAATGCGAGGAGTGAAGATCTGTCACTAAAATATTTTGCAATACTTTATCCCGGAGAAACGCTGGAGGAATGCTGGCGTGTATGCCGCAAATGTGAAGGTGGTTTTGAGAAATACAACTTTCTGACAGGTGTTTGGGAATATAATATAGAGTTGTTTCAAATCTACACAGGAGATATCGAAGTAGAAGAAATCACGGAGGCGCAGTTACATGAAATTATTGCTCGAATCCAAAGAGGTCTGGAAAGCGCATCAGCTGGCGGCCGCCGCCCATAAGGGGCAGACAGACAAAGGCGGTTCCCCTTATATCAACCACCCCATTGCTGTTGCGGAAGCGCTGGAAACGGAGGAAGAACAGGTTGTCGCGCTGCTTCACGATGTGGTGGAGGACACGCCGATCACTCTGGAAGAACTTCTGAAGCAGGGCTTCTCCCAGCGTGTGGTTCAGGCGGTGGACTGCCTTACTCACAGAGAAGGGGAGCCAAGGGAAGCATATCTTGCACGGATCAAAAGCGATTCCCTTGCCACAGCGGTAAAGATTTCCGACCTACGCCACAATTCTGATTTAGGGAGAATTCCCATTCCCACAGAGAAGGATTTTGCCAGAGTCGAAAAGTACAAACGGGAAATGGAGTACTTAAAAAATCCGTGTAGCTGTATTCCCGGAAATGGGTTTACAAAATAGTATTACGGAAGCCAGCAGTATACCAGAAATGGTGTGCTGCTGGCTTTTGTTATGCAATAAAAGGAACAGGGCTGGGGCTTGGGGAATGGATTTTCCGAGGCGGACTGGAAGCTGGCCCAGGAAAACCCGGACGCGGGCATGAGCATTTTGCAGTCAAAGATAGATTACAACGCGGCGACAACCGAGGAGGAGAGAATCAGGGCCAACCAGAGCGCAGAGCG
>NZ_JAWXXK010000016.1:0-3392 GCF_034335015.1 Neglectibacter caecimuris
GACGTTACACAATCACATAAGGCATATGATACTGTCACCACAAAAGAGCATTAAAGACTTTATTTGGGAAAAGTGAGGCATGTGTTACCAAAACATACAGTAGTTGATGTAATAAAGATAGTGTAACATTATGTTTCCACAGCATGAAAATAGCTACACATGGACATGACTGGTGACGTATTATTTGATTTGTAGGTTGCAGTATTATATATGTTTGTTTTTCTAAAAACAGGTCTACAACAAGATCAGCAGAAAAACACAAAATGCAGTTGTTAGGTTGAGTGTGAGAAGTGTGGGTAAGGTGCTCGAATTGCTGAGAGGCATCTGAGGCACCACAGGGTCCATGGTCACCACTAGTTTTTTGTCTGACAGTTGTGGAAAGTGCAAGATTTCTCCAGATCTGGAGCAGTTTCACTGCACTGTCTGAGTGAATTCATGGCAAGTATGTATTGATGTTGCAAAAACTTTTCATAGTTTGTTCCATCTGGAATCTCCTGGAGACATTTTGTCGAGTCCTTAAAGAGGAGGTTCTTTCCTCCTTCTGACTGGAACAATCTGAATGTGGAATCACTGCCAGTGGGTCCAAACTTGGCCTGCTGCCCCTGGAGGATGCGGACCACCTCGCCATGGTTCTCTGGACGAGTCATCACAGCATGTGCAGGCACTTCAGCCAGGTTACATGAGGCGAAATCAGTGACGGGCACTGGACCCTTCCCAGGGCAGATCAGCTCATAGTCAGCAGAATTAACGCCTTTAGCCCATGCTGGGCCATTACCATCGCTGTTTTCTTGAACGATTGTATGTTTGACGAAGGCAACATCACCAGCACCATCAACCAGACATCTAAAGGCTCCAGCGTAGCCATAGTACTGCTCATCAGCACTGGCTTTGCATTTGGACTCGTCTCCTACAGCTTTGCCGCTGCCGATGCACTGAGAGCAGAATGGGGAGCTGGGGTCTGCTCCGGGGGCACAGCCGGAACTGAAAAATTTAGTGAAGTCACAGTCATTAGTCAGATTGTGGATGTGACCCATGGGGATATTCCAGCCAGCGGTTCTTCCGATGCCTGTGTGACAAGACCTCTTGCCCTTCAGGGTGTCCCAGGTCACCCCTGAGCCTTTCTTTACCACGGCAACAGCAAGATATTTGGAGGATTTTGCATTAGAGATGCTGCACTGATCACTGTCATACTGCTCCACCATAGCAGGAACCAGACCGCACTTCCCAGCTGTGTACACTTGTCCTCCATCTACTGCAACTGCGTCAGCCTCTTTACGCATGATCTTTTTCAGACACTCTTCAACTGTGGGGGCATTCTGGCATTCAATGGAGGCGCTGTCATCACCCACACTGTTGATGCTCCATGCATCACACTTGGCGGTTTCAGCGTGGCCCACAGCACACCATTTAATGGCAGTCGATGAAGTGCCGGTGGCCTGCTCTTTCTTAAGAGAACGGATCACACTCATGTATTCAGCACCCAGATACAGGAAGGAGTCTGTGTTTGGGGGCAGCTGCACCAGTCTCTGTGTTGAGTCCTTGAATATCAGGTTCTTGGATGGTCCATAGCCTTCAGATGAGAAGAGGTTGAAGCCCTGTACTGAGTTGAGGCTTGTCCAGATCAATTCAGCCAGCTGTGAGTCTTTGCGGGTGACAACAGCATGAGCAGGTACCCGGGCCAGGTTGCAGGACTCATACATGCTCATTGGTGCTCTGGTGTTGTCCTTGCACAACAGCTCATACTTGCTCCATTCAGCCTCAGGCACAGTCAGATGCTTTACAAACGCCACGTCTCCAGCACCCTCCGCCAGACACTGGAAAGCTCCGTCGTAATCATAGTAAGGCTCTGCATGAGACCTGGAGCAGTCTCCCTTGCACAGTTTACACAGTTTGCTGCCCCTCGTTGCCCCTGGAGCACAGCTGGCCTGGAAGAATTCACTCACCGCTTCCTCCACAGGTTTGTCTTCAATGCCTCCCCACTGAATTATATTCATGGACACCAGGGTTCCTATGGGGATGTTCCAGCCTGCAGATTTTCCCAGCCCTGTATGACAGGATTTCTTCCCCTGCAGATCTTTGAAACCAAATAGTGTGCCCTTCTTCGCCACAGCAACAGCTAAGTAACAGGTGTCTGAAAAATTGGGACCGTAGTCCTCAGCAATAATGGGATGCAGGTCATAGTTGTTCAGTCCAGCAGTGTAGATGTCCCCTCCGTCCAAAGTGATGGCATCTGCCTCACCAGCCTTAATTGCAATGATGCAGTCGATGGTGTTGTCTCTTCTCACGCAGGAGAAGGCTGGGGCTTTGGCTGCCAGGTCCAAACATTTCCGATATTCAGGCTCCGACTTGACGCACCATTTCACCTTCTCAGCGGGGGCCGCGAACACGGTGGCGAGGCCCCCAGTAAGCGCCACAAGGAGGAGAAGTTTCATGGAGGACGCTGGACGGTGTTCCAGAGGAGGATGGACGGCTCGGTGAACTTCTACAGACCCTGGGACCACTACAAGTTTGGCTTTGGGAACGCAGCAGGAGAGTACTGGCTGGGTCTGGAGAGTCTGTTCCACCTGACCCAGCGGAAGAGATACGAGCTGCGGGTCGACATGGAGGACTTCAGTGGAAACACAGCGTTTGCTTATTACTCCTCGTTCTCCATCGACTCAGAGTCTGAGGGATACAGGCTGCATGTGTCTGGATTCAGTAACGGAGGGGCAGGAGACGCCCTGAGTCACATCAGTGGATTTAAGTTCTCCACCTTTGACAGAGACCAGGACACCTGGCCCAACAACTGTGCCAGGTCCTTCCTGGGGGCATTCTGGTACAGTAACTGTCACAGCGCAAATCCCAACGGGGTCTATCGCTGGGGGGCTGACGGCGCTCTCTATGCTGTTGGAGTTTCTTGGTACCCATGGAAGGGTCATGACTACTCCATGAAGACCTTCAGCATGAAGATCCGTCCTGTGCAGTGAATCAGCAGCTGAAGATCAGATCTCATTAATGACGTCGTGTCACAATGAGCCTGATTTTCCTAAGTCTGGGTAATTCACAGTTAAACAGCTACTTTTTTCAATCAGAATCTTTAAAACAGATTTTTAACTAACATTAAACGTATTTGTAGAAATTTATTTTTCCTTCTCAATATTTTCTGGTTAGAAAGACTTTTCTTCTTCAAGTAGTCAGTTCCTGATTAAGGTTTGAGGGTAGAGGTTTGCTTTTTGTTTGTTGTGAGAAGGTAAATCAATACACATACAATCAAAATGATGTTATAGTTATGCAGATGTGTTAACCAATCAGATCCTCCTCTCTGTTCCCCTTCACCTTCAGAGTCTCAGCTCATACAGTCGTGAAGAGACTCAGACCCTTAAAACCATAAAAGAGCTTTAGAGGCTTCTTTT
>NZ_JAWXXK010000017.1:0-1937 GCF_034335015.1 Neglectibacter caecimuris
AGACAACCAGGATGTTGGCTCAGAAGCAGCCATTCATTAAAAGAGTGCGTAATAGCTCACTGGTCGAGTGACCCTGCGCCGAAAATTTAACGGGGCTAAAGTGTACACCGAAGCTTGGGATTCTCAGTTATTCTCTAAGTTTTCAGGAAGCTTTAAGAAGGAATTAGACGAGCGAAGCGAGTTAAATTTCTTTTAGTTAAAGTGGAACGAAGATTTAGAGAATAACTGAGAGTGGTAGGAGAGCGTCGTATAAGGGGTGAAGTCAGAGCGGAAGCGCTGGTGGACTTTATACGAGTGAGAATGCCGGAATGAGTAGCGAGAAATATGTGAGAATCATATTGGCCGAAAGTCTAAGGATTTTGGAGGAAGGTTCGTCCGCTCCAAGTTAGCCGGGAGCTAAGGCGAGGCCGAAAGGCGTAGTCGATGCACATACGGTGGACATTCCGTAGCCGCCAAAAGATTTAAGCAAGAGGACATCTGGAAAGGGCATGACCCGGGCGATGGTTGCCCCGGGCGTAAGGGACCGAAATCAAGTAGGGAAGCATGCTTGGACTAGGGCGAGAAAAGTCTTGTGTATATCTTAGGCGCCCGTACCGCAAACCGACACAGGTAGACAGGAAGAGGATTCTAAGGCCAACGGGAGAAGGGTAGTTAAGGAACTCGGCAAATTGATCCCGTAACTTCGGAAGAAGGGATGCCACAGCGATGTGGCCGCAGAGAATAGGCCCAGGCGACTGTTTATCAAAAACACAGGTCTCTGCTAAATCGAAAGATGAAGTATAGGGGCTGACACCTGCCCGGTGCTGGAAGGTTAAGAGGAGATGTGCAAGCATTGAATTGAAGCCCCAGTAAACGGCGGCCGTAACTATAACGGTCCTAAGGTAGCGAAATTCCTTGTCGGGTAAGTTCCGACCCGCACGAATGGTGTAACGATCTGGGCACTGTCTCAATTACCCGCCCGGCGAAATTGTAGTACCGGTGAAGATGCCGGTTACCTGCGACAAGACGGAAAGACCCCATGGAGCTTTACTGCAGCTTAATATTGGGTTTCGATAATTTATGTACAGGATAGGTGGGAGGCTAGGAACTACGGGCGCCAGCTTGTAGGGAGCCACCCTTGGGATACCACCCTTAGATTGTTGGAATTCTAACCTGCGGCCGTGAATCCGGTCGGGGGACATTGTTAGGCGGGCAGTTTGACTGGGGCGGTCGCCTCCAAAAGAGTAACGGAGGCGCTCAAAGGTCAGCTCAGCACGGATGGAAACCGTGCCCTTGAGTGTAAACGCATAAGCTGGCCTGACTGCGAGGATGACGGTCCGAGCAGAAACGAAAGTTGGAGTTAGTGATCCGGCGGTATGAGAGTGGAATTGCCGTCGCTCAACGGATAAAAGCTACCCTGGGGATAACAGGCTGATCTCCCCCAAGAGTTCACATCGACGGGGAGGTTTGGCACCTCGATGTCGGCTCATCACATCCTGGGGCTGTATTCGGTCCCAAGGGTTCGGCTGTTCGCCGATTAAAGTGGTACGCGAGCTGGGTTCAGAACGTCGTGAGACAGTTCGGTCCCTATCTGTCGTGGGCGCAGGATATTTGAGGAGAGCTGTCCTTAGTACGAGAGGACCGGGATGGACACACCTCTGGCGCACCAGTTGTTCCGCCAGGAGCACGGCTGGGCAGCTATGTGTGGAACGGATAAACGCTGAAAGCATCTAAGCGTGAAGCCGCCTCCAAGATTAGATATCCCACAGCGTAAGCTGGTAAGGCCCCTTGTAGACTACAAGGTTGATAGGCTGCGTGTGTAAGCATGGTAACATGTTCAGCTTGGCAGTACTAATAGGCCGAGGGCTTGACCATTGCCTTCTTTGGCAACTGGCCTTTCCCACCTACCTCACCTTCTATTCGCTTCCCCCGCTTTATTCAGTTTTTAGGGTACAATC
>NZ_JAWXXK010000018.1:0-1685 GCF_034335015.1 Neglectibacter caecimuris
CTTTTAGATATCATATTTTAGAGAGTTTGATCCTGGCTCAGGACGAACGCTGGCGGCGTGCCTAACACATGCAAGTCGAACGGAGCTATGCGCTGAACGGAGAGCAGCTTGCTGAAGGAAGTTCTTGTATAGCTTAGTGGCGGACGGGTGAGTAACGCGTGAGCAACCTGCCTTTCAGAGGGGGATAACGTTTGGAAACGAACGCTAATACCGCATAAGACCACACTTCCACATGGGAGAGGGGTCAAAGGAGCAATCCGCTGAAAGATGGGCTCGCGTCCGATTAGATAGTTGGGGGGGTAACGGCCCACCAAGTCGACGATCGGTAGCCGGACTGAGAGGTTGAACGGCCACATTGGGACTGAGACACGGCCCAGACTCCTACGGGAGGCAGCAGTGAGGGATATTGGTCAATGGGGGAAACCCTGAACCAGCAACGCCGCGTGAGGGAAGACGGTTTTCGGATTGTAAACCTCTGTCCTCTGTGAAGATAATGACGGTAGCAGAGGAGGAAGCTCCGGCTAACTACGTGCCAGCAGCCGCGGTAATACGTAGGGAGCGAGCGTTGTCCGGATTTACTGGGTGTAAAGGGTGCGTAGGCGGGTAAGCAAGTCAGAAGTGAAATCCATGGGCTTAACCCATGAACTGCTTTTGAAACTGTTTATCTTGAGTGAAGTAGAGGTAGGCGGAATTCCCGGTGTAGCGGTGAAATGCGTAGAGATCGGGAGGAACACCAGTGGCGAAGGCGGCCTACTGGGCTTTAACTGACGCTGAAGCACGAAAGCGTGGGTAGCAAACAGGATTAGATACCCTGGTAGTCCATGCCGTAAACGATGATTACTAGGTGTGGGGGGACTGACCCCCTCCGTGCCGGAGTTAACACAATAAGTAATCCACCTGGGGAGTACGACCGCAAGGTTGAAACTCAAAGGAATTGACGGGGGCCCGCACAAGCAGTGGAGTATGTGGATTAATTCGACGCAACGCGAAGAACCTTACCAGGTCTTGACATCCAACTAACGAGGTAGAGATACGTCAGGTGCCCTTCGGGGAAAGTTGAGACAGGTGGTGCATGGTTGTCGTCAGCTCGTGTCGTGAGATGTTGGGTTAAGTCCCGCAACGAGCGCAACCCTTACTGTTAGTTGCTACGCAAGAGCACTCTAGCAGGACTGCCGTTGACAAAACGGAGGAAGGTGGGGACGACGTCAAATCATCATGCCCCTTATGACCTGGGCTTCACACGTACTACAATGGCCATTAACAGAGGGAAGCAATACCGCGAGGTGGAGCAAAACCCTAAAAATGGTCTCAGTTCGGATTGCAGGCTGCAACTCGCCTGCATGAAGTTGGAATTGCTAGTAATCGCGGATCAGCATGCCGCGGTGAATACGTTCCCGGGCCTTGTACACACCGCCCGTCACACCATGGGAGCCGGTAATACCCGAAGTCAGTAGCCTAACCGCAAGGAGGGCGCTGCCGAAGGTAGGATTGGCGACTGGGGTGAAGTCGTAACAAGGTAGCCGTATCGGAAGGTGCGGCTGGATCACCTCCTTTCTATGGAGACTTGATAAAGGCTGAGGCTTTTATCTAACATCCAAGGTCGGCGCGAGTCCGGAAATCAGATCGTTGTTTAATTTTGAGGGTCCAAAAGATCGCCTGAGGGCGATCTTCTTGGAATTGCCCAA
>NZ_JAWXXK010000019.1:0-947 GCF_034335015.1 Neglectibacter caecimuris
CCAAACCGGAGGTAGTAATATCTCCGGGGTTTGGACAGCGATGTGTATCTGTAAGCCTAGCAGAACGGCATGGGAAGGCCGACGAGAAAGTGTGAGAGTCACGTATGCGAAAGGCAAGCAGAGCTAGCTGTATCCAGAGTACCGCCGGACACGTGAAACCCGGTGGGAATACGGGGGGACCACCCTCCAAGCCTAAATACTACCCAGTGACCGATAGAGAATAGTACTGTGAAGGAAAGGTGAAAAGCACCCCGGGAGGGGAGTGAAATAGAACCTGAAACCTTGTGCTTACAAGCACCGAGAGCCCGTCAATGGGTGATCGGGTACCTTTTGTAGAATGGTCCGGCGAGTGAATGTAACTGGCAAGGTTAAGTGCTTCAGGCACGGAGCCGTAGCGAGAGCGAGTCTGAATAGGGCGCAAACGATCTTACGATCGTTAGGAAGTCAGTTGTATTCGACCCGAAACCGGGTGACCTACCCATGTCCAGGTTGAAGTGGAGGTAAAACTCCATGGAGGACCGAACCGACTCCCGTTGAAATGGTAGCGGATGAGGTGTGGGTAGCGGAGAAATTCCAATCGAACCCGGAGATAGCTGGTTCTCTCCGAAATAGTTTTAGGACTAGCCTTGTATTAGATTACTGGAGGTAAAGCACTGAATGGCCTAGGGCCCGAGAGGGTACCGAAGCCTATCAAACTCAGAATGCCAGATAATCGATGTACGGGAGTCAGACAGTGTGAGATAAGTTTCATTGTCAAAAGGGAAACAGCCCAGACCCACAGCTAAGGTCCCAAAGTACGCTTAAGTGGAAAAGGATGTGGGGTTGCCTAGACAACCAGGATGTTGGCTCAGAAGCAGCCATTCATTAAAAGAGTGCGTAATAGCTCACTGGTCGAGTGACCCTGCGCCGAAAATTTAACGGGGCTAAAGTGTACACCGAAGCTTGGG
>NZ_JAWXXK010000020.1:0-730 GCF_034335015.1 Neglectibacter caecimuris
GATAAAGGCTGAGGCTTTTATCTAACATCCAAGGTCGGCGCGAGTCCGGAAATCAGATCGTTGTTTAATTTTGAGGGTCCAAAAGATCGCCTGAGGGCGATCTTCTTGGAATTGCCCAAAGGCAATTCCTCCCTTTCCGAGTTATTTAGAAGGGGAAAGGAACCTCAGGGAGAAGAAGGGGACGCCTTCAGGAAGAAAATATGGGGGTGTAGCTCAGCTGGGAGAGCACCTGCTTTGCAAGCAGGGGGTCATCGGTTCGAACCCGTTCATCTCCACCAGGCCTGGCCAAAAAGTCAGAAAGGCGAGGCAAGCGGGCAGGAAGGATAAGAAAGCACCGAAGGGCAACTTCGAGCGAGGCCGCCCTTATTGGCCGAAGGGAGCATGCCTGACAGGTACTGTCATGGGCTGATAGCTCAGCAGGTTAGAGCACACGCCTGATAAGCGTGAGGTCGGTGGTTCGAGTCCACTTCAGCCCACCAGCGCCGCAAGGCGCAGGGGAAGGAAACGAAGGTCACAAACGCTTCAACGAAGCATAAGCCATCAGGCAGAGAGTGACTTGAGTTTTCAGCCCACCAGCGCTGTAAAGCGCAAAGGAAACCGAAAGGTTTCCATTTGTACCTTGAAAACTGAATAAAGCAGAAGCAGATAGAAATCGAGAAGTTATTTCAGGAAATCAAGTCTAACGATTTGACAAAGGTAATAACTGCAATTTCAAAGTGTGGAAAGCTTA